>JAZQGN010000048.1:0-25916 GCA_045540095.1 Akkermansia sp. | reverse complement strand
TCACTGGCATTATGCCACCTACAACACCGAAAAGCACCCTTTTTTTATTTCATCGCTTCCACAAGGGGGAAGGACTCATTGTCGTCCTTCCCCCTATCCCCCCATCCTGCTAGGGCAGTTTGGGCTCCTATGGAGACTTTTGGGGAGGGGCTTTCGGTGTCGCATTTGATTTTACAACTTGCAATACTGACGCACAGTCAGCTTTTTTGCTTGTCAAGGGGGGGCGGGCACAGGTAGAATACACATGAATCAAATTTCCCGCCACTTTCCCGCGAGAGTGAGTGGGATTCCTCGCACTGAACGTTATACTCCAAAACACATACGCATATGGCTAATCTGAACAAAGTCATGCTTATCGGCAACCTCACGGCAGATCCGGAGGTACGCCAGACCCCCCGCGGCAACTCCCTCACTGAACTGCGACTGGCTGTGAACCGCGTATCCAGCGGCCCGAACGAAGGCGAACGCCGCGAAGAAACAACTTTCCTGGACGTAACATGCTGGGGCCGCACAGGTGAAGTGGCCGCACAGTACCTGAGCAAGGGCCGCCCGGTCTTCATCGAGGGCCGCCTGCAGATGGATACATGGGAGGACAAGCAGACCGGCCAGCGCCGCAGCCGCATCCGCATCATTGCCGAGAATCTCCAGCTGCTCGGCGGCCGTGACGGCGCCCCGCAGGGCGGCGGTAACTACGGCAACAACGGTGGCTACCAGCAGCAGAATGGCGGCTACCAGCAGCAGCGCCCCAACAATAACTACGGCACCAACGGCGGAGGTTACAACAATGGCGGCGGCTACCAGCAGCGTCCCAACAACAACTACGGCAACGGCGGCTATCAGCAGTCCGCTCCCCCCATGCCTGATGAAGCGGATGACGACATCCCCTTCTGATAAAATCACGCTCGGATTCACATCTGCCACATTCGGCTCGCCTGCGCTCCCAGTGAGTGTACGCGAGCCGAACTGGGCATAGCCCACCCCCTCCCCACCCCCATGACAGTATCAGAACCGTACAACGCCGCGTTAGACTGGCTGTACTCCACCCAGATGTTCGGCATCAAGCTGGACTTGGAAGGCATCACTCGCCTGCTGCAGGCCTGCGGTGTGCTCTATCCACGTGCTAGGGTCATCCATGTGGCCGGCACGAACGGCAAGGGCTCCACCTGCGCCTTCGCGGAAAGCGTGGCTCGTGCCGCCGGCTACAGCACAGGCCTCTTCACCTCCCCCCACCTTGTGGAGTTTGGTGAGCGCATCCGCGTGAACGGGCAAATGATACCGGAAGACGACGCCGCACGCCTCATCTGCCGCGTGCGGGATATCATCAGCGAGTGGGAAGTAAAGCCCACTTTCTTCGAGCTCGTGCTGGCCATCGCCATGATGTACTTCGCCGAGCGTGAAGTGGACATCATCATTCTGGAGACCGGCATGGGTGGCCGCTTAGATGCCACGAATGCCGTGCCCAAGGATGTGGCCGTGCTCACCCCCATCGGCATGGATCACACTCAGTACCTCGGCAGCACGCTGGAGGAAATTGCCGCTGAGAAAGCCGCCATCATTGCTTGGCACCGCCCCGCCCTCAGCTCCCCGCAGTCGCCGGAAGCCGTGCGTGCCATCCATGCAGCGGCCGAGCGTATGGACACGCACTACCGCATCATCACTGAGGAATGCACCCTGCCCCTCGGCCTACACGGAGCTCACCAGCGGCAGAACTCCGCGCTCGCCCTTGCGGCACTCCGAGCCCTGCCGCACTTCCTCGCCAGTGAGGAAGAAATCGCCCGCGGACTGGCAGAGGTACAGTGGCCGGGAAGATTTGAAGAGATTGCCCCGCAAGTCATCATGGACGGCGCTCATAATCCGCCCGCTATCCGCGTGCTGGTGAGCACTTGGCAGCAGACATACGGAGAGCAGAAGGCGCGCTGCATCTACGCCGGCTCGGCTGATAAAGCGCTGGATGAAGTGCTGGAACTGCTCTCCCCCATCGTGAGCGAGTGGGTGCTTCCCCCGGTGCAAAGCCCGCGCATTCTTCCCGCGGCTAAGATGGCCGAGAAGATTCGTACTATCTCATCGGCGCCCGTAAGCACACCGACCACCCTAGCTGAAGTGCTGAAGCATTTCACACCGCACACGCTCATCTGCGGTTCCTTCTTCCTGCTGGGCGAGGCGAAAGCCTACCTGCGCCGGCATACAAACTACCGCAAAACGGAGCAATAAGCCCCACCGGCCATGAGTGCTGATTACGTGAGCATCATCATTTTCCTAGGTTTCATCGCCTATGTGTTCGTGTTCGAATACTTAGGGCGCATGCGCCACATCATCAGTGTGGGGTTACTGGTCATCTCACTCACAGTCGCCATCTCTCTAGCCGGCTTAGGAATGAACTCGGAGCCGGCACTCGCCGCTGCTGTGCTGTTCAGTGGGCACGGCATCTGGGAACTCGGAAAATGGCTCCTTGCTGAAGGTCGCAGCCGCTCCCGCAGCAGAAAACGCGCCAACCTTCCCGCACGCCGCCACAAGCGCGCCACCGCTCCCTACACCCTCTCAAACGAGGAAATCATCACCCACTTCGCCGAACTGGCCAAGAAAGATGACCTAGCCGTTCACAAGCCCGCCTTCAACTTCCTCGCATGGAATACCCGCCAAGGCTACGTCATCCAAGTTTTCCTCCTCCCAGAGGGCGGCTGGACCTCCATCTTCTGGAGTCCTGCAGATTTTGAAATGCGAGATAAGGAAATCACCGCCGCCTGCCGCGCTGCCAATGTGCCCTGCCACAAGAAAATGCTCGGCATGCGCGCTCAAGGCATCGCCATCGCCCATGCAGGCCAGCTCACCATCACCCCCGCTGACCAGCAAATCCACTTCGACGAATTCCTCCACAGCGTCCTCGCCCCCGAGCCTGAATTCACAGCTTGGCTGAAAGATTACCATACCAACGACAACTGAACCCATGATCTACATCATCCCCGCCCTCTGCCTCGTCCTCCTCTGCGCTGCAGTCATCATCATCCGTAAAATGAAGCAAGGTGGCCACCAGACCGCCCGCAGACTGCAAACAAACACCGCCCCCTTCGCTCTCACGCGCGATGAGCTGCTGGCTAACTTCCGCGAGCTCGCGGCCGTGGATGAGCTCTGTACCTATGAGCCTGAAAAAAACTTCCTTGCTTGGAATGATGGCCAAGGCTATGGCCTGCACATCCACCTCCTGCCGGATGATACATGGGTAAGCACCTTCTGGACCCGCAGCGAGTTCGAACTGCGGGACTGCGAGGTGAAAGCCACCTGCACCTCAGCCTCCATTCCTTGCGAGCCCCATCTCCTGCACATGCAGGCTCAGGGCGTCGCCATCTGCCGCGCAGGCCTCCTCAGCATCACCCCCGCCACACAAAAGCACCACTTCGACCTTTTCCTCCTCAATGCCCTCGCCCCGCGTGAAGAATTCTCCGCTTGGCTGAAGGAATATGCTGATGAAGAGTAAACTTGTTCATCCATTCGTATTAAAAAAAATCGGTTGTCTTCATCAGACAACCGATTTTTTCATTCAGAAAACGAAGCAGTTCCGCTTTAGCGATGTCTACCTGTCGACGGGCGAGACGCACCGCTCGGGCGGGAAGAACCGGAACTAGAGGCGCTCGGGCGAGTGACACCAGAGGGGCGGCTCGGGCGAGACTCCGGACGCGTAGCGCTCGGGCGGGTCACCGTGGAGGGGCGACTCGGGCGGGATTCCGGACGCGTAGCGCTCGGGCGGGTCACCGTGGAGGGGCGGCTCGGGCGAGAATCCGGACGCGTAGCGCTCGGGCGGGTCACCGTGGAAGGACGACTCGGACGAGACTCCGGACGCGTAGCGCTCGGGCGGGTTACCGAGGAAGGACGGCTCGGGCGAGATTCCGGACGCGTAGCGCTCGGACGAGTCACCGTAGAGGGGCGGCTCGGGCGAGACTCCGGACGGGAGGTATTGTGGCTCGGGCGATGGTCCGGGCGGGAGGCATTGTGGCTCGGACGGGAATCCGGACGATGAGCATTGTGATTCGGGTGGCCATGGGAATCATGACCGGGCTTGCCATGATGAGAGGGGCGAGCCGGGCCCAGCACAGAGGAGGGATTCCGGTGAATGGGCGCGTTCATGCCACCGTGAGGACGCTGGTGCGGCTTGTGACCGTGAGCGTGGTGGGGAGGGCTGGCATGGCGGTGCACATGATGCGGATAATGGTGATGACCATGGTACCAAGGAGCAGGACCCCAATCAGGCACATAGCAGTTGGACCTAATCGCCGTAATGGAGAAAATGGCAGCACCGCTGGACGTGTAACCATACACGGGACGGCCATAGTAATAACCGTAAATGGGGAAGCCGTTGGCATCATAGCTAGCAGCGGTCCAAGATACGGATGAATTATAGCCATTCGTGGAGTACGTAAATGAGCTATAGCCATTCGGATATATTTCACAGGAGGCCACTATCAGAGAGGCGAAAGCAAGCACCGCTGCAGAGATGTGTGATATTTTCATGGTTTTAAGAGGAATTAAAGGTAAGACTGTTTAAGTTTCATAATTGTTCAATAATACTATTAAAAATATTTTGCACAAGGTTGCCGAACCACGCTCCGATATCTTCAGCGTAGTTGTTCAACACCACACCGAAGGCAATAAGCCCCAGTGCGCACAGTATTTCCTTTATATAATCGAACATCTTAATATCAGCTCTTCACTCAGTTACTTACTCGATAGTCAGCTCCACGCGGGAGACGTTCGAGTAATCGATTCCGGGCTTACCGTCCAAGTGCTGAATCATGCTGCGAGCGCCGTCCAAATCAATAGCACGGCCGGGGTCTGCCGGCAGCGGAGTGACAACGGACATGAGGTATGAGTTCGTGGCCATGGTGTAGGTAGCATCCGGCTGGATGGGAGTTCCATCCTCCAGAGTGGCGGAAGTAATACGCATGGGCTGAGACTCCGCAGCGGGTTTCACCGCATGATAACGCATACCGGAAACACAGGGAGCGCCATGGTGATCACCGGCGGGAATAATGTTCAAGAAGGAAATGAGCTCGCGGCCTGTCACCTTCATGATAACGGTCTGATTGCAGAAGGGGTCCAAGCGGTAGCAATCTGCCACAGTGAAGGGGCCGGCGGGGAACTCTTCCAAGCGCACGTTACCCATGTTCACGACGGCCACATCCGTGCCGGCGCAGGCGCGGAGGGCATCCGCCATCATGCAGCCAAGGCTCTCACGGCGGGTGATATCCTTACTTACAGTAGTAAGCTGACGCTGCATATAGGGCATGTTCTTCACAGCGTCCACGGCAGCCAGCATCTCCTCATCAGCAGGAAGCTCCCCGAGGGGGATGAGCTCTGCCTGCTTGCTAACCACGCGGCCCTCCTCCACCTCAAAAGTAAGGCGGGTAATGTACTTCACCTTATTCTCAGCCTGTGTGATAAGCACGCCATTCTCTATATGGCCGCCCTCCACTCGTGTATGGGTGTGGCCACCGATGATGGCATCAGCCTGAGGGAAGCACTTGGCTAAGAGGATATCATCCTCAAAACCCATGTGCGTGAGCAGGATGAGCACATCACACTGCTCACGCAGGAAGGTATAATCACGCACCGCTGCAAACGGGCTACGGAATCTGAAGTTCTTCAGCTGTTCCGGGTGGGCATCCGGAAGGCCGTTGTGGCCGGTCTGCACCAAGCCCAGCACACCGATGCGCACACCATCACGCTCAAAGATATAATAAGGGGGGATATTCAGCTCAGGGCCGGAAGCTGTGCTCACATTCGCACACACAAAGGGGAAGTTCGCAGCGTTCACGCAATCCCGCAGCTGGTCAGCACCGGCGTCAAACTCATGGTTACCGAGAGTGGAAATATCAAAGCCGAGCTTGTTCATGAGCTCAATCATCGGCATACCGGATTCCGGCACGTTATCCACATACGGACTACCTGTACGGTTATCACCGGCGGACATCAGCAGCACACCGGGGCGAGCTTCACGCTCTGCACGCAGAAAGGTGGACAAGCGCGGCAGGGCGTCAATGTTCGCGTGCATGTCATTAAGGCCAAGCACAGACACCTGTGCTGCAAAGGCGCTGCTCAGAGCAGCCAGAAGGGAAAGAAAAGGAAGTTTCATAGAAAAAAAAGATTAGGAAGGAAGTGCGGTATAGATGCGGCGCTGCTCACTCATAGGGCTATCCGCCGCTATCACATTTCCCCAGGCATCATACAGCTCGCCGGTCGGAAGAGGGGTGTGCGTATCAGTACAGTAGCGGCGTACGGCATCCATTGCCACGGCTCCACTGAAAATAGTCACCGGCGTATCATTGACATATACCAGCATATGCCTGTGTGTGTGAGTAAGGATTCAGAAATGATGCGGGGCGCCGAAGCACCCCGCTTATAATTGATTTCAGCTGTTGGCTTACTTGGCTGCGGCGGCAGCTTTCTTCTTCTTGATAAGCATCACAAGAAGAACGATGGCAAGAGCCAGCAGGATGATGCCGATAACCGGGCGATAGAACAGCCAGGCAATAGCGATAACTACCAGAGCCGTGATGGCGGAGATGAAGAAGGCAATGATGCCGGTACCGAATTCCAGGATATTGCCCAGGATGGGCAGCACATCACCCAGCACGGAGAGCGGCTTGAAAATCATCTTGAGACCGATGAACATCATCAGCCAGCCCACGAAGCGCAGAATCCAAGTCATCATGTTGTTGGAAGCATGAGCATCGGCGAACATGCCGGCCTTATCCACGGTGCCTGTCTGCAGGAGGTCCACCTCATAGCCGTTCTCGGCAGTGTAGGGAGTGAAGGTGTTACCGGTCTGCTTAGACACAAGGGAAACAGTGGCGCTAGCAGGAACATAAGTCCAAGTGATGCGTACATCACCCACCACAGGAGCAGCGGGATTAGCCGTGCCGGTAACTGTAGCCGTAGCGGCACCGGCAGGAGCCATGCCGGGCTGGCCGGGAGTGGGCAGAGTAATCTGCACGGTCTGCCAGCCGTTGTACTGGATAGCATAGCGGCCATTCAGCAGCGTGATGTGCTGCAGGGAACCATCAGGCATGCAGATGTATGCCTTGTCGCCGGCGCATACCACATTCATCATACCCATATTGCCCACCTGAGCGGTACCCTGTACGGGCTGGGACATGGTGGCAATGGGAGTGGACATGGGAACAGGAGTAGCCACCGTGGTGGCGCCGTTCGGCTTGGAAACCGTGTACGTGCCATTCGGCTGCAGCACGGCAGGATACAGGGTGCCGAGGGAGGCCTGCACATACATGAAATTGCCATTCTGAATCAGGTTAAGCTGCTTGCCGGGCTCATCGGGGATATTCACCACAGTAGAGATGGGCAGCTGAGGAGCGTACTGCTGCATGGCAGGCTGCATACCGGGCTGCATGCCGGGCTGTACAGGCTGGCCGGGAGCGGCAGGTGCCACATAACCTACGGGATGGCCAATGTAGACAACACCGGCAGTATCCTGCACGGTGATGCGGCCAGTCAGGTCTGCAGGCCACTGCACATCAGCAAGAGGTACAGGCTGGTTACCACTGATGCTGGAGATCTGGGACGGAGAAAGCATGAAGGCGCCAAAGTTCACCATTGTGGCATCCACCGTAGCATTAGCACCATTCAGGCCGGTACCGGTTGTCACAGGATATGCCACCGTGTTAAGGCCGCGATAGGCAGGATCATGGAACTTGGAGCTATCCACAGGGGTGCTGGACCACTGAGTGGAGTAAGAATAGGTGGTGGTCTTCGTCACGGAACCACCCACATTCTTTTCTTCACGCGTGGAGGAGCTCTCTACCCACTGGTAGTATTCTACCTTACGGGTGAGGCGAATGGCATTCAGACTCACGCAATTGAACAGGGGGTCCATCAGCGTTTCCTGAGTGGAGGCCATACCGGTCATGTGCACCAACTTGCCCTCATTAGCAGGGTTAATGGTGGTGATATCCTTCACTTCCACACAGGCAGCCTCGCCCTCTTCCAGAGCTTGGGCTGTCTTCACGGCACGGCCTTCGTTCCAGAACAGCAGGGGAATGCCGGCCAGGAACAGAACACCACCGACGATGACTCCCTTAAAGGAGTTGCCAAGGCGGCTGCCCCAGCTTTCGGTCGTTACTTCTACAGACATGTTTTTGTTTCGAGTTTGGTATTAGTAATTGCTGCAAGCAGCGGGATTAGTTCAGGGAGAAAGAACCGGTATAAATGATTTTTTCTGCCCAGATAGTTGTTGGCTTACCTGTCACAGTACAGGTAGCCGTTCCTCCGGTGGGAGAGCTAAAGGTGAGGTCGAAACTGCGTTCGTACCACATATCAGGATAGCTTCCGTGAGAGAAGGAAAAGGAATAAGTGACACGAGCCGTGTTCTTGCTCGTGCGGGTGTAGCTCCAGGAAAACTCGCGGCAGGTGCCGTCTTCATTTTCGGATGTTGCACCGTTGTTGGAACGCCCCCATTCCACAGTGTAGGTATCCTCACTCCCGGGAGTAAGAAATTGGTACATTTCCTCCACGCGGGTGCCAACAGCCTGCACCACCTGCTCGGAGGAGCAGCGGAAGGAAAGAGACATACCGGCCACGTTCTCCGGGGCAAGATTATCCATAGCCTCATAAGCCGCGCGATCTCCGGCAGCCGCGGCCTGCGAAAAATAGTAGTTCGAGCGAGCACGGTCACGGCTCACTCCCCTGCCTTGGCGGTAGCGCCAGCCCATCCAGCGGGCTGCCGTGGAATCCCCGGCAGCAGCGGCCTGCTCATACAACTCAATAGCGCGAGCGGTGTCAACAACGCGGCCATTGCGACCTTCAGCATAGTCCACCCCCAGCTCACGCATCTGCTCAGGAGTCATACACTCGACCTCTTGACTATCGATATCGTTACAGGGGGGGGCATCATCTACCGGAGCACCTTCCGTAGCGATACCCTCAGCCTCGGGCACCTCAGGCAGCTGTCCATTATTATCCGCCAAGCTCGGGTCTGCGCCAGCCTCCAGCAAGTAATGCTGAGCCAGCGCATGGGAGGTATAGTGCAGAGCCGTGCGGCCCTGAGCATCTCGCACATTCGGCGTGGCCCCCATCTTCAGCAGCATCTGTACAGCCTCAGCCGGGCCATAGGGTAAATCCACCGCCTCGCGCTCGCCGTAGCCGTGCAACTCATCATCCGCCATAGCACAGAGCAGAGGGGCGCGGCGCCCGGACACCAGCTCCACCTCACTGTCAGGGCTGATTCCGCCACGTATCATTTTCTCAATGCGAATCAGCTGGTCGCCACGCACTACCGCCTGCTCCAAATCACTCACTGAAGCGGCATGCACCACAGCAATTAACGCCGGGGCCATCATCAAAGCTGTTGTGTAGCACATTCTCATCTTATTCGCAGAAACCTGTTAGAGTTACCCTCCTTCCGGGACCTTGCGTACCTAGAACATCCCGTCACGGTGTCACATGTCACATTATCAGGAGCAATATCCTCTACCTTCTAAGACTAACATTTGGGCGCTCGCTTGTAAAGAATATTTCCCCTTACTGCCACATTTTAAGAGAAAAAACAAATAAAAAAGCCGGTGCAGCATAGGTTGCACCGGCTCTGATTATGAGATACATACAATGCGCACCAATCAGCGCGCAGCGCGCAGAATAGCATTAATCGCAGCGGCATTCGGCCCTCCCACACAGTCAGCTACAGTAGCACCTCTAGCGGTGCGGGCGTGCACATTCGCCCCATGCTCCACCAGCCAGCGCACCAGCTCCACATGGCTGAGACCGCAGGCGTTATGCAAGGCCGTAGTGCCGTTGGCATTAGAAATGATGGTATCAATAGGGGCACCCTCCATAATTTGAGGCAGAATGGTGAGCAAACGCCTTTGGTACAGGCGCTCCACGGCGGTGGAGTATGTGCGTGCTTCAAGCTCGCGTACTAGGTCACCCAAGCCGTCATCTACACTTTGCACAGCACCATCAGCTTCTTCCTCTGTCGGCATGGTAAGAAGCCCTGCCCTTGAGGTATTTTTGCTGACGCTAAACTCTGCCCCACGAATATACCAGGAGCCGCCCTCATCGTGCCAATCAATGCTCGCCGTACCTTTTTGGGGGGAATTGAAAGTAAGGGTTACCTGCACATGCATGTCATTGCCGGTGATTTGGATGCAGGAATCCTCCGGAATGTATGTGACCTTTACGGGAGGCCAAGGGAATTCCGGCGTTTGCGCTTGCGGCTGGTAGCTGTATTCGTTGTCCCCGCCCGCGGGGAACTGCATCATCATGGGAGTGACTCTGCATTCTTTCCACGTAGTCGGTCGCTCACCAATCTCAGAGCTGGATTCCTGTGCGGAGTAAAAGTTCACCACCACCAATTTTCCCGCCATGGAAACGGGTGCCGGATGAGCCGCAAACGCTGTGCTGCATGCGGCTAAGAGAGCGAGAAGAGTAATACTTGTTTTCATGGCTGTATTGATAGAATCTTCTATTAAGAGGTTGAGGGATTATCTAATGTATTTAGCGCGCACCGCGCAGAATAGCGTTAATTGCCGCGGCATTTGCCCCGCTCACACAATCAGCCGGAGTGGCACCGCGCTGCGTACGGGCGTTCACATTCGCTCCATGATTTACCAGCCAGCGCACCAGCTCCACATGGCTCAGGCCACAGGCATAATGCAGAGCCGTGTTGCCGCGCGTTTCAGCGGTAGTAATATTCACGTTCCCCGTGCGGGCAATGAGAGGCAGCAGAGTGAGCAAACGCTCCTTGTAAAGTCGCTCCGTAGCATTCCGGCATCGACGGGATTTCAGCTCATTCACCATCCGCTCCAACTCGGCATTCTGCGTGGAAGGAGTAGCCGCAGCTGCACTGCCGGAAGCCCCGCCCTGAATCGTCACGCGAATATTGCGCACGCGCCCGGCATAATTACCGTGGTAAATGCCTTCCGTAGCCACCGCAGTGGTGGGGGAAGTAAAGGTAAGCGTGATACCACGTGCCACGTCTACTTGCTGAGACTGCCACATATTCACATCTATCTCACCGGTATCACCACCCTTGCAGGTGTAAGTGTATACACCTCCCTGCCCGGGGGAAGTAATAGGCAGCAAGCGGCGGGATGCCTTTATCTGCACGGCACCGGTGGAAAAAGCCTCACCTGCTCCACGTACATTCCGCCGGGCCTGTTCATAGCTCACCCAACCGCTGAAGCTCTCATCCATAATCTCGGTGCAGAACTCAGCCTGCGTATAATCCAGCACCACCACGGCCCCCTCCAGATGAGATGGCGCAGGGTACGCACTTACGCCCAAAGCAGCCACCACGCTCACAAATATTGATTGGAAAATTGTTTTCATTTCCTCGTGTTTATCACATTTCTGCCCCAGTGTCAACTGTACATTAAAATGACATTGATTTGTCTTCACACTCACACTAAAAAAAGATATAACTGGGGCGTGCCGATTTGTCCACGCTGCAATGCCACTATCCACACGGGTGCTGAAGAACAGTGCCCGGCGTGCGGTTATGGCATGGCCCGAGCGGATTCCATTTTCGGCATGAATGATGTGGAGTTCACCCGCGTGGTGGATGAAGCAGGTGCACTCACTCACCAAGAGCGCATGGAGCTTCTGCGCTATCTGGCCGGGTTAGAGCGCCACATTTCTCCCGTGGCCCTCTGTGTGTATATAACGGACCATGGTCAGCCTCAGGAATTCCGCCCGCATGCTCACTGGGTACTGAACCACGCCCGTATACATCACCCCTCATTCGGTAAGCGTGAGCAGATGCGCGCCATCGAGGACGCTGAACTGCGTGAACGCCGCCCCGGTGAGGCACGCCCGGTGGAAGAAACGCCCTCATGGATGAGCAGCACATGGCAAAACTTCTGTGACTGGTTACGCGATATTTGCCTGCCCACACCTCCCCCCACCCGCCAGGACTGGATGCTTATTCTCGTGCTGGATGTACAGCTGGAAATAGCTTGCTTCACGTGGGGTTACATGCTGGATCCCTACATCAACCCGGATAAAATCACTTCCACCATCATCAGCGCACGCCTTCAGTTCCGTGAGCGCGCTTTCATGAACGCCCTCAAACTCGTCATGGAGAAAGCCGCCGGCCAGCTCGCTCTCGCCACTCGCAAGGTGAACAAAACCCTACGCCAGAATACCCGGCGCAAGTTGAAATCTCTTGCACTTTTCGCCACGCTCGGTGCAGCCCTCTGTGCCACGCATGCTCAGGCTCAGGAGGTCCCTGCCCCCTCAGCGGAAGCTACAGCAGAGGCCCCGGCAGAGACACCGCCCCCACAGCCCGCACCGGAACCGGCACCTCCCGTAGTCCCGGGTGTACCGGCAGGGTACAATGTGGAGCCTCGCTGGTCCTCCACGGATTATGCGGAACTGATGTCCGGCAATCTGCCAAATGGCCTGAACCAGCTCATGCCCGGCGGCAAACAGCGTAGCTCCTCCGGTAACACGAGCTCCTCCACCTCATCACGCGGCGGAAGAAACCGAGCTGAAACCGGCAATGAAGAGAGTGATACCACCGTACCCGGCCGCTACTGCCGGCTTTACCTCAGCCCACACGGCACAGCTCTGCGTGATGCTCAGCAGCTTCTCACAGATGTGGAACGAACAGATATCAGCCACCTGCTCCGCGAGCTGAATGCCAACTCAAAATTCCACATCTATGTCTCCATTTTCAAGGCTGGTCAGGAAATCCCCTGCGAGGTATCAGCCGCCAATCTGGTGCGCAATATCGCAGAGCCCGGCCAGTACACCGTGCTGCTCCAGTACTGCCTTGGTGAGCCTCCTGTTATAGATATCGGGTACAGAGAAATCACACCCACTGATGACCAGATTCGTGAATGGCAGGAAGCCTTGCGGCGCTGTATTTCCATCAGTGGTAGCGGCGTGGAAGGCCTCATGGCCTCCATTCACTGCCTGCACGGCATCATCACCCCGCTCTCTGCCAATTTCACACCGCTGGATACGGACAGTGCCCACAGGGTCACCCGCGTTATCCTGCCGGCTGAAGAGGAAATCAAGATAAAGGAAATTACATGGAAAGATGAGGTGAAGGCTTGGGTAATGGCCGGAGGAGCCACGCCCTATGTCATAGCCCTTGTTGTTTCAGGCTTTATGACTTGGCTGATATACCGCTTCATCATGTGGAATCGTAGCTGCGGCCGCCTGTACGAATCTGAGCCGGATTACCGCTTGGCCTCGCGCTATGGCGCAGGTGTTTCCCGCTTTGTCCGTTACTTGGAAGGTAAGGAAGCAGGAAAGGAAAAGAAACCCCTCTGATTCTCCGGCCGCGGATTTCCTTCCGCGGCTTTTTTGTGCCGTTTACTTTTTCTTCAGCAGGTTAATCTTATCACGCAGCACGGCTGCCACCTCGAAATCCAGCCGAGCGGCGGCTTCCTTCATCTCCTTCTCCAAGCGGCGGATGTTCTCCTCCACATTCCCGGCCTCATCATCAGCGGACATCAGGGTAGGCTCATCAAAATCATCCTCATCATCCGGGGTGTACAGGCGCAGGGTGCTCTGGTCCGCGCGGGCTACGGTGTGCGGTGTGATGCCATGCGCCTCATTGTACGCCTGCTGGATGGCGCGGCGGCGGTCACTCTCCTCCACGAGGCGGCGAATGGAATCTGTAATAACATCACAGAAAAGCACACACTCGCCATGCACGTGGCGAGCAGCGCGGCCGGCTGTCTGTACCAAGCTCGTCTCATTGCGCAGGAAGCCTTCCTTATCCGCATCCAAGATGCAAACGAGCGAAACCTCCGGTAAGTCCAAGCCCTCTCGCAGGAGGTTAATACCCACCAGAATATCCACGGTGCCACTGCGCAGCTTGCGCAGAATTTCCACACGCTCGATGGCGTCCACATCCGCATGAATGTACTCCACTCGCAGGCCGATATTGCGCAGGTAATCCGTGAGATCCTCAGCGGTGCGCTTGGTGAGAGTCGTCACCAGCACACGCTCACGCACACTCACACGGGCATGGCAGAGCTCGATGGTCTTATCTATCTGCCCTTCCAGCGGCAGGAGGGTAATTTTCGGCTCCAGCAAGCCGGTAGGGCGTATGAGCTGCTCCACGATGAGAGGCTGGCCAAGGCCGCGCGGGTTAAACTTCTCCACGGGAGCGGACGAGGGATGCGGCGGCACGCGGAGCTCCTCCAAGCGGTGGAAGAAGACGCCGCGGAAGTCATCCGGCGCTTTCGTAATAGCCTGACTAGCCTTCTCACTGCGGGCGTGAGTATTACCGCGTTTCGCCTTCAGCACAGGGATGTAGGAGGGATTACCCGGCACGCAGTTCACGTACTCAAAGGGGCCGGGCGTGGCGCTCACATACACCAGCTGAGCCTGCCGCGCCATGAATTCATCAAAGCGCAGCGGGCGGTTATCCAGCGCAGATGGGAGGCGGAAGCCGTGGTCGATAAGCACCTGCTTGCGGGAGCGGTCGCCCTCATACATGCCGCCAATCTGCGGCACGGTGGCGTGCGATTCATCAATGATGGTGAGGTGGTCCGCCGGGAAGTAATCCTGCAGGGTGGACGGCGTGGAGCCCGGCGCACGGCCGGCTAGGTGGCGGGAGTAGTTCTCGATTCCCTTGCAGAAGCCAATCTCATTAATAAGCTCCAAATCATAATCCGTGCGCATCTTCAGGCGCTGGGCCTCGATGAGCTTGTTCTGCTTCTCAAACCAAGCCATGCGCTCCTCCAGCTCCTTGCGGATGGAAAGGATGGCGGGATGGCGTTTTTCCGGCGAGGAAACGTACTGCTTCACAGGGAAAAAGAGGTAGCTGCTCATCTTGTCTCGCGTGCGCCCCGTTGTGGCGTCTATCAGCGATATCGCGTCTATCTCCTCCCCGAAGAACTCCACGCGGATGGCCTCGCCATCACTCTGCGCCGGGTATATCTCCACCACATCGCCGCGCACGCGGAAAGTGCCGCGGCGAAAGTCATAATCACTCCGCTCAAAGAGCAGCTCCGTGAGACAGGCCAGCATGGCATCACGGTCCAGCTCCTGCCCCACGCGGATGGAAAGCGTCAGCTCCCGGTAATCCTCTGGCGAACCCAAGCCGTAGATGCAGCTCACACTCGCCACCACGATGACATCCCGCCGCAGCAGCAGAGAGCGCATGGCATTCAGACAGAGACGGTCAATTTCCTCGTTAATCGCGCTGTCTTTCTCGATGTAGGTATCCGTGCTGGCGATGTAGGCCTCAGGCTGGTAATAATCGAAGTAGGAGACGAAGTATTCTACCGCGTTATGCGGGAAAAAGCTCTTCAGCTCCGAATACAGCTGAGCGGCGAGGGTTTTATTATGCGAAAGCACCAGCACCGGTCTATCCTGCGCGGCGATGATATTTGCCATCGTGAAGGTCTTACCGCTGCCCGTCACGCCCAGAAGGCACTGGTGCTTATTGCCGGCGTCCAAGGATTTGAGGAGCTTAGCGATAGCCTGCTCCTGATCTCCGGAAGGCTGATAATCCGTAACTAGCTGAAAGATGGACACGTCCGAAAATGGGGATTGTATGCTGAGATGGACGAGTCTGCGGCTCGTCCATCCCGATGTTTTGTTCCGTTAATCAGTGTGAAGTGATAACTGCATTCGGCGAGAGGCCATAGGTTTGCGGCTCGTACATGAGCTGCCCCTGAGCAGGCGGTGCCGTGGACACGCCGGAGCGCTTCACGCGGGCGTAGTAGCTCATGTTCAGCAGGTCACGGCCACCCCAGCGAGTGCAGAAGCCGCGCACGCGGTCCGCTAGGTATTCCTTCTGGTCAAACCAATGACTCCATACACGGCGCTCCAGCCCGGCAGCCTGTGAGGGAATCTCCGGATTAATGGCCTCCATGCAAGCGGGCAGATAGTCCTCCAGAATGAAGTACTCCAGCTCGCGGTCCGTCTTGGCGCAGGTGAGCGTCACGCGCACTACATCACCCACGTTGAACTCCGTAGCTTCACGCCATACGCCGTCCTCACCGCGCTTCTCGTAAATGCGGGTCACCTGCAGGCCGTTCTCCGTTACACCGGGGTATTCGGTCTTCTCCGGCAGGGCGCGGGCACGCACGGTGATGTAAGCGGTGCCGGCAGTGGTGCTGAGCACGGTAGCGGTCTCGCCAAGGGTAGCGGCGGGAGCGGGTGTGAGAGTGGTAAGGCCGTTACCGAGAGTCAGCTGGCGGCCATCCTCCAGAGTGATGGAGGCGTCCGCGCTGCTGTCCGGCGTGCGGCGCAGGTACTCATGCAGGGCAATGAGCATCCAGCCGCCATCCCAAGTGGTGGCATGGCGATAATCATGGCCCACAGCTCGCATCCAAGCGAGGAAGGGCTCATGCAGGTTCTCCGGCTCGGCGCTCATCTTGCCAAGGAAGCGCAGGGATGCCACGGCATAACCGGTGCACCACCAACGGCGGCTGCCGAAGATGGCGGCCTCCTCACTCTCCTGCTCCGCTGAGCGCAGAGCGGTGGCAAGGGCCCCGTTCGCCAAATCCGCATCACCAATAGTGCGACCGATGGCATACAAATCAAACGGAGAGAACGTCACTGTTGGCTGCGGACGGCGGGAAAGCTCCAACTGAGCACGCAGGTATGACTTCAGAGCCTCCATCGCCTGCTCAGGCACGTTAAAGCCATTCTCCTGAGCAAGGGTAAGCACGAGGCCGGCATATGCGGAGGCCCAGGGGCTGCTGATGCGCGCGCCGTACCAGTACGAGATGCCACCATCCTCCTGCTGCATCTTCAACAGGTGAGTAATACCTTCTGACACATAGCGGCGGGCCTGAGCAGGCTCCGTCTGGGCCATGATGGGACTGAAGGGGGCCAAGCGGTCATAAAGCATCCACACCATCATGGACGTAGCGCCATAGTGCGTGCAGGGGTAAGTGGTGTTCTGCACCAGCTCCATACAGCCGTACAGGTGCAGCAGCGGATTGGAGGAAAGGAGAATCTCCATGCTGCCACGGCCGGAACCGGCCAGCTCGGGAGCCAGCAGACCGGCCACGCGCAGCGGCTCCTGACCAGCGGCCAGCACGAGATGGTGCGCTTCCTTCAGCAACGGTGCCGGGAATCGCACATTGAAGCTGCCTTCCACAGCATCACCACCCGTGGCAGAAACAGCCTGCCAGCGCAGCGTGCGCATGCCCTCTTCCGTAGCTTTGTAATCAAAGTACAGCGTGGCCGTGCTCTTAGCCTGAATCGTAACCTGCTGAGAGGCCTCGGCCCCTTCCAGAGAAACAGTCCATGTTCCCTCGGCATCCGTAGAGTTGGAAATGGTGAGGGGCAGGCGCAGGTGGTCACCAAGGCTCATGAAGAGGGGCGTGCCGGGAGTCAGCATGACGGGCTGATTCACAGTGAACTCCGCCTCACCATTGCCGAAGGTCTTGCCATCCGCACCCAGAGCCAGTGCATACACCTTATAGGTGGTGAAGGTATCCGGCAGAGTCAGCTCCACGGAGAAGCGTCCTTCCCCATCCGTAGCCAGCTCAGGTGCCCACACGGCCACCGGGATGAAGTTTGTGCGCAGCCTCGGGGCAGCAACAGCTCCACCGGCTGCAGTACATTCAGCAGCACAATCCTCAGCCACGGCCTCATCTTCCGCCGCCCAAGCATCACTCTCCGCTGCCTTTCTGCCATTCACCGGGGCGGGTGCACCGTCCATCGTCATTGGTTCAGCGGATTCCTGTGCGCCGTACGCCATAGGAGCAGGAGCAGCGGCGCCCATAGCCAGTGCGCGACTGGAGCGGCTGTTACGCATTATCATAGGACGAGCTCTTCCCGTTATGAAAGCATTCCGGTACATGCCCCAGATACCCGGCAGGAGGTTCATGGACAGGCGAGCGTTCGGCTCATAAATAAGGCTGTGAGTGCGGGGAGCAAACGGGGATACCCACACATGAGAGAAACGCAGCAGGAGATTCGGCACGGTGTGGTTATCCACAGAGAGCATGCCGGCATCCACGGCGAAGAGGGTCACCTGTGCATTCGCTGGCTGGCCATCCGGCCCCTTCACCGTACCGGAAAGAGTGACTTTCTCGCCGGGACGCAGATTCTGCTGAGGTGTGGTGATATCCACCGTGAGGGCTGCTTGGCGGTTCGGCACATTAGCGGAGGCAGCGCGGGAATCCAGCCTTGTGTAAAGGCCATCCTTCTGCAGCATCTGCATGAGCACGGCCTGAACGCTGCCGAACTCACCGCCCTCCAGCGGCAGCACCAGCTCATTCATGCCTTCCTTCACCTCAGTCACCGGCAACACGCGGGTGCCACGCACCGAGCGAATGACCACCACGGCCTGCCCGGCACGCATGAAGGCGGCCTGCACGCGCAGCTTGTCATCTTCCAAGGTGGCGGTAGCAGAGCGGTTCACTCGGCGGTAACCGGGCATCCAGTCCTCATCTACACGCGGAGCGTAGGTATTCAGCTGCATGGAAAGCGGATTTCCGGCTGCATCCACAGCCGTGAGCTCCACAATCATGGGCGGATTCGTATGCCGCTCAGACAGCGTCAGGCTCTCCGCAAAGGTTTTCCAGCGCTCAAACATGCCTGTGGGCACGCCGTTCACAGCACCTGCCGGCACGGTGATATCACCCTCCCAGAGCGGAAGGCGCACAGAATCACGGATGATGATGCCATTCGGCAGCTTGCTCTGGCGCGGCAGGTAGGAGATGAGGCGCAGGTGCACCGCCTGCTCACGGTCCAGCACGCGAGGTGTGGGGGATGTAGTGCTGTTCAGCACAAGCACATCATGCTCTCTGAGCTCAGCAAGGAAATCCGCCGGGTAATAGGGCTTCATCTCCTCATTCAGGCGGCGCACCTCGTGGCGGTCATTCATCACTTCACCGCTCACGCGCACTACATTATGAATTTCACCCGCCGTGAGCTCAGGCAGCTTGCCGGTATAGGTGGCGGTGCCATCCTCACCCAGTGTAAGCTCATAGGACTGGGCGTCAAACTTAACCTGTTCCGGCCCGCGTGAAGCGTCCCCGGCCAGCTGCAGCACGATATCCAAGTGCACATTCGCACGGCTCAGCGGCATGCCATTCATATCCGTAGCGCTCACCTTCACAGTGTACTCGCGGGGGCGAACACGCTCCATGCTCACCTCCATCTTCACATCAAAGGAATCTCGGCGGAATACCTGACACGGCACAAAGAGATAGGCGCGGTAATCACCACTCTCCACCAGCACCCGGTAATCACCCGTCACGTCTTCCTCTCCCGCAGGAAGGACAAAATCCATCTCGAACGCTCCAAACGCATTCACGGCCACGCGGCGGTCCAGCATGCGAGTGCCATTCGGCCGATTCACGGAAACGGACACGCGGCGTACATTGCCAAGGGAGGCCTCACCCTGAGCGCTGACGCGGCGCAGAATACCACGCAGGTGCACCGTTTCGCCCGGGCGGTATGTACCGCGGTCACGCACGACCTCGATGCGGCTATCCGTATCCAAACGCGGATGGTTATCTCTCCAAAGGAAAGTGCCATAATCCTCACCGCTCTGCAGGACGAGCCAGCGTGTGTTATTCGGGCGGCCGCCAGTTCTGACAGGCACGGAAGCCACCGCATTCTGCAAGGCCACAGGCTCCCGCCCGGCTTCCAGCATGCTGCCCTGCAGCACGGGGGAGCCATCGCTCAGGCGGGTGAGCACAATCGCCTCGGCTCCGGCTGTCAGCTGGAGGTCCGTAAGCTGTACGATGTACCACTGCTCCACATCAAAAAGAGCAGAGTTTGCGCCCACGCGTTCCAGCTGCGCTTTCACAGCGGGAGTAACAGTACGACGCACGGAAATGATATAGCAGCCGGGCTTTGCCTCGCCGCCCATGAGTGCGTTCAAATCCACAAATGCCTCGGCAGAGCTAAGGCCATTCATACCCGCAGCAGTAAAGCTAAGCTCCTGCTCTGCGCTGAAAACCACATCATTCATGTGAGAACGCAGGCCCGCGAAATCAGGAGCAATTTGGCGGCGGAGAGCACGCTCCTCGGAACGAATTGCCTGCTCACTCACATTATCCGCCCCCAAGCGGCGGCGAGTCTCCAGCAGCTTCAGGCTGTACTCTGCCAGCACACGCTGAGCTTCCATGCCAAGCCTTGTCTCATTCAGCATACGTGCATATTTCAAGAACTGCTCGGCACTGAGGCGAGCAGCGCTCACGCGAACCGCACTCTGGTTGAACAGCGTGAGCTTCATCCGCCGATCGCCATTCAGTGGCAGCAGCAAAGGCGTCTCCGGCGTGCCGCCGCAATCCAACGACGGGCAGGCAGGAGTGAGCGACAAGCGGCAGCACTGGTCCTCACGGCTCGCGGCGCCCAGCATCACCTGCGTGCCGACTTTCATCGTCAGCTCCACCACCTGCGGCAAGGAGGCATCCCCGCTGACCAGAATGCGGAAGGTCTCGCCATACGGCGGCTGAAAGTCCACCGTACGCACTAGGGAGTCACTTCCGCCGTTATGGGGGACAACAGGAGAAACGGTAGAAGGCTCAACATCCGCGTAGGTAAAGGTGAGCGTCTTGCCATCCGGAAGGGTAACAGTCTTGCTGCGGCCATCCTCACTGTTCACAGCTGTGGCCTCCCCCACCTTCAGCTCCAGCCCGCGGAAAATCTCAGGCATCTGCGCTGTGAGCACGGGAGCATTCAGACCCACTTCTATGGCCACCCCGGGGGCAGCATCCTTCACCTCCTGTACCATGGCCGTTACCTGCATGGCCGGCACCACGGGGCGCTCCACGTAGCCGGTGGAGGGTTTCAAATCCCCGCCGCTGCCGGGAGTAATTACAAGCTCCCAATCCCCTTCTCCGGAAAGCTCACCCTCAGCTTGCACCAGCACATAGCCGGCAATGGGGGTTTCAGGCGTCATCGCAGCAAGTTCTTCGGAGCTGATATCCTTCAAATCGCGCCCGGGGAACGCGAGGCTAAGCACCTGATAAGGGTTTATATGCTTCACCTGAGCCGGTGTCGGCACGCCGCGCAGGGTGCGGCCATAGCTCTGCTCAGGGCCTCTCCGCAGCACCTCACGGAAGGCGTAAGTCACCTCACTCTGGGCAGAAAAATCAAGCTGAGCGCGCGTAATCGGGTTATTCACATACACGCAGGCAGCAGCGTTCGGCAAGCCGACATTCGTGCGCATCTGGGAAAGCTCCTGCCCCTGATAGCTAAACTCAAATGCCTGCTGGGGCATCTCGCGGCCACTGAGGTATTTCCCGGAGCCGGGGCGGAAAGCCAAGCGGTAGCGTGTGCTGCCATTAAATCCTTTCTTGTAAGTGATAAGAAGGCGGTCCTGATCCACCCAGCGGGCGTCCGGTATAAACTGAGCATCACCGGATATATCAAAGAGGTTCAGTCCTCTATCCTCAGCGGAGAGCTCGGCATTCACTCCATTTTGCACCACACTCAGCGGCACCACGGGTTCATCAAACTTAATCACCGCTTCACGGCCATTCCGTGAATGGTACACTGCGTCCGCCAAGGTCAGCCCCGGCCAAACTGCTGCTGCCAATAAAATCTTTTTCATACCTTAGTTACTGCGTTACTGTCTGAGCTTCATTCGCCTCACAGGCGGAATGAAGAAAAAAAATCATTCTCTCGGCCATTCCATGCCGTATCCATGCTCAAATACTACCATACAAGTAGCACATAGCAAGAAAATTATCGCCTCCGCGTGCGTAATACGATAAAATACAGAGCCGCACCGGTACGGGTGCGGCCCTGAGTGGATGAGTCAAATAAAAAATAATTACGCCTCCCCGGTCATGCCTTTGAGAAACTGCTGCAGAGCATCCGCACGGTGAGAGATAGCATTCTTTTGGTCGGCTGACAGCTGAGCCATGGTGCAATCATACCCGGCTGGAACAAAAAGAGGATCATAGCCGAAACCATGCTCACCTGCCGGAGAAAGGGTAATAGTGCCCTCCACCTTGCCGGTATACTCCGCCAGTACACGCCCCCCCTCAGCCACACACATGCAGCACATGAAACGTGCCGTATACGGTGCCGGATGAGCGCCAAGCTCCTGCAACAAGCGCTGATTATTAGCGGCATCATTCCCGTGCTCACCGGCATAGCGGGCAGACATCACACCGGGCGCGCCGCCCAGAGCATCCACGCACAGGCCGGAATCATCCGCCAGAACCATCCCCGGCAGCAGAGCTGATATACCGCAGGCCTTCAGCGCGGCATTCTCCGCAAAGGTAGCCCCGGTCTCCTCCACCTCCGGCGCCTCCGGAAAATCCGCAAGGCTGTGCACCTCAAACTCCTCCGGCAGCATGGCTGCTATCTCCTGCACCTTATGTGCATTACGCGTGGCAACAATCAATATCTTCTTCATGTTTCAAAATCTCAGTTCAGTTCCGTAGGCAGGCACACGTCCTTCTTGAAGTAACGCTTCATGAAGAGATGAATCACCGTAAAGCCGAGCATCACAGACAGGGCATCACTCACCACCTGCGAATACCATATACCGGGCTCACCCATATACAATGGCATGATAGCCAAACAAGGCAGCAGGAAAATGAGCTGGCGAGTAAGAGTAAGGAAAATACTCATGACCGGCTTGCCGATGGACTGGAAGAAATTACTGATTACCATCTGCGAGCCCACAAAGGGAAACACAAGGCTGATGACTGTGATACCGTATGCCGCAATATCAATAATCTGTGAGGCATTAGCGTCCTTCTCCTTCACGAAAAGGCTCACAATCTCTCGCGGGAATATCTGCACACACAGCGTACCAAACAGCGTCACCGCACTCGCAAACAGCATGGCATAGATCAGAACGCGCCGCACACGGCAGAAACGTCCCAATCCTAGATTATACCCGGCTATGGGCTGCATGCCCTGCGTAATGCCGGCCACAATCATCACAAAGAAGAAAATCACGCGGTTCACCACACCATAGGCACCCACACCCATCTGTCCATCATAATGCAGGAAAAGCTTATTGAACACCAGCACCACCACGCAGCCCACAATATTCAGTAGGCAGGGCGGCAGGCCGATTGTGCAGATACGCCGCGTCAGAGGCCAGTTCAGTGCATATATACCCTTGCAGAAACGCAGCACACTCGAGCGACGGCAAAAATGTGACAGTACCCACACCAAACCCACTGTCTGCGCCACAGCCGTGGCCAGACCAGCACCGGCAATTCCCCAGCCAAAGCTGTAAATGAACAGCGGAGCCACCGCCACATTCACCACCATGGATATCAGCAGGCTTATCATGGCCTTCTTCGGGTAACCGCTTGCGCGCATCAGGTGGTTCAGGCCCAAAAATACAGAGTTGAACGGGAACCACAGCATCAGCACCATCAAGTAGTCCACAGAGGGCTTCAGCGTATTTTCATCCGCGCCGAACGCGCGCATGATATCATCCAACCACGGCAGCGGCAGCCAACCCACCACCACACTGCTCAGAAAGCTTAACAACAAGCAATGCCCCAGAATGCGCTCTGCTCGCCGGTACTTACCCTGCCCCAGAGCAATACTGGCACTCGCCGCACAACCCAGCCCCACCAGCGTACCCACGGCCACCATCAGGTTCATCACCGGGAATACCAGAGCCATCGCCGTCACCGCGTACGCATCACACCACTGCCCCACATAAATGGCTCCCACTATGTTATAAATGGACATCGCCGCCATTCCCACAATCGCAGGCAGCGAATAACTCACCAGCAAGGGCCATATCGGCCGCTGCTCAAGCTCCAAAAGCTTTTCATCCTTCGCCATACGGCTACGAATTTACTCCCTCCGCCCCCACTTGTCAAGTGAATCTGAATCTTACTGTTTGCTTAGGCGTCCTTTTTCGGCTGTTACAAAGTAAAGGTGAAACAGAATCTAATAGCGCCTACACTATGTTATTTTGGATTTCTCAAATATATACAACAGGAATAGCCCGGAAAATACACCTAGGAGCGCCCCTAGTCCCGCACCAGACTCATGTCCGGTTAAGTAGAGTCCGATAGCGGCTCCAGCGAAAATGGAACAGAAGAATACTATGAGATTAAACATAGCCACTACTAAGTGACTATCCCCCACTTTATTCTTCTTCCCAGCCCGCTCTCTCTCGCTTCGCTCCTCCATCATTCTGCGAACCTTTTCTTCGGCTTCTTCGCGAGCTCTCTGCTCAGCCAATGCTCTCGCGCTCTGCGCATGCGCTTCGCTTGCTTTTCTTGCAGCCTGCTGCTTGGCCTCTTCTTTTCTACGGCGTTCAGCTGCAGAAAGATGATTCATCCACTCGCGGGCATTCTGCCAGCGGTCCTTGTGAGAAATGCGCAGCGCTTTATCAATAGCAGAGAGAAACTCTTCAGAAAAACGGCCTTGCAATTCCTTACGACCTGCCAACGGCGGCAGCTCATCCTCAGCCAAACGCTCCACGGAATCCTGAGGAACTTCACCGGTAATCAAATAATAACAGGTGGCACCCAGCGAATACAAGTCAGTCCACGGGCCATTCTTTCCGCGGGCAAGGAACTGCTCTGAAGGGCTGAACCCCGGAGACCCTATCCGCGTAAGGGTATGCGACGCATCAGATGAGCGGGCTGTGCCAAAATCGATAAGCAGCGGAGAAGTATCCGCACGCATTAAAATGTTCGAGGGCTTAATATCTCGGTGCAACAGCCCCTCACCATGCAAATAATCCAACGCCTCCAACAGCTTCTGCAGTACAGGCCGCAACCATGCTTCATTGATTGTCTGCGGTGAAGGTGCTGCCTTATGAATCTCCTTTCCCTCGACCCGCGGCATCACATAATACGCCGTTCCCAGTGCCTTAAAAGCCGTCAGCACCGGCACGATGCCCGGATGACTCAGGCGGATGAGCACCTTCGCCTCATCCAGAAAGCGAGTCAGCGCCCACTCATAAAGCTCTTTGTCCTCCGCAGATGACGGCCCGACCGTCAGATTCATGGTGTTACGCTGCGAACACTCCCGAGGAAAATTCTCTTTGATGACCACAGCACGATTCGTCGCTGTCTCCCTCGCAAGGTAAGTAATGCCAAAGCCACCATGCCCCAGCTTGCGCTCGATGACATAATTAGACAACTCATACCCCTGCGGAAGTTCGGAGGAATTGATAACCGTGGCGGCTGGGGGTATGTTGTTCATGGCGTATTTCTGTCATAAGTATATCACGTCCATAACCAATGACAAGCAATTTCCCCTTACCCTCCTAAAAACGAAGGTCTCGGAGAACGCTTGGAACAAAGCGACCAGCAAGAGCCAATGAGTAAAAACGCAATAATTTAATGCCACGCATTATGCCACCCCTAGACGGGGTTCATGTTTTTTTATTCCGGTACCCGGGGTTCCGCCTCTTACGGAGCTTCACGCCCGGGCTACCTTATGCCGCCCCTCACCGGGGCTCATGAATGAGGCGGGCATACGCCCTCGGGAATGCTTAGATGCCTCCCTGCCCCCTATCGCTCGTCATTAATCATAGCAAGCCACCCTACTCCCAAAGCCTGCTCAGCGGGCGAAGGGCTCGGCTAATTGCACGGGTGCAAGAGAAACACATAGCCCGTGCGAGCACAGCGAGCCTAGCCCAGAGCCCCGCAGGGGCGGCACAAGGTAGCCCGGGCGTGGAGCTCCGTAAGGAGCGGAACCCCGGGGAAAAGTAGAAAAATATATGCGAACCCCGGAGGGTGGCATAATGCGTGTTTTCACCCTGCCCCATGGCTTAAAACCACAAGGCCTCGGCGACCTGTCTGGGCGTAGACTGCACAGCAGACGAAGCCTGAAAGCAAGCGAGCGACAGCGAGACGCAGAGACGGGTCGCGGCCTGCGTGGGCGTAGAAGCGAGCGTAAGCGAGACTCGAAGCCCCGGATGCCGCGGCTTTACCCCGTCCCTTGGCTTGAAATGAGAAGAGCGCAAACCTTTCGGTCTGCGCTCTTCATTAATCTTGGCAGCTATCTACTCTCGCGGGACCTATCGTCCG
>JAZQGN010000047.1:0-82294 GCA_045540095.1 Akkermansia sp. | reverse complement strand
ATACGTGTCCCAAAGATTTGGGACACGTTGATTTACGAATTACAATTTACGATTTACGAATTAAAAGTAAGTGGCTTACGCCGATGTTGGGATAAAAGAAAAATTGTGCCAATGAACGGGCTGTATGATACCCGGCCAAGGAGAATTCGGCAAAACACGCTGATTTTGAGTACACAATGGCTATATTCCCCCAAACTTTGGGACACATGTGCGGCGCGGGCGGGAAAATGATTTTTTTTCGGGGGTGGGATGATATTCTGCGTGACGAGGAGGGAAGAATATGATATACTGGGGTGCACACGTTAGACTATAAGATGATAACATCAGACTTTCTCGTGATAGGCAGCGGCGTGGCGGGGCTGAGTTTTGCTCTGCGTGCTGCTGGTCATGGCAGTGTTATAGTGCTTTGCAAGAGTGATCCCTTGGTGAGTAGCTCAGCAAAGGCACAGGGGGGTATTGCGGCCGTGATTGATAAGAATGATACCTTCGAGGAGCACGTGGCGGATACGCTGGATGCCGGCGCGGGGCTGTGTGATGAGGAGGCGGTGCGTACGATTGTGACGGAGGCGCCGGCTGCCATTGAGGAGCTGCTGAACTGGGGGGTGGATTTTGATACGGAGAAGAATGGCGAGTTTGACCTGGGCCGCGAGGGCGGCCATGGCAAGCGGCGTATTCTGCACGCCCGTGATACGACGGGGCTGGAAATCAGCACGAAGCTTCTGGAGCGTGTGCAGAAGCACCCGAATATCCGCCTGCTGGATCACCGCATTGCGATAGATCTTATCACGACGGCTAAGCTGGGCTGTGTGACGGAGGACCGCGTGCTGGGTGCGTATGTGCTGAACCCTGCCACGGGTGAGGTGGATATTTTCCGCAGTGACCGTGTGATGCTGGCCACGGGCGGCACGGGGCGTGTGTACATGTACACCACGAATCCGAGCACGGCCACGGGTGATGGCGTGGCGATGGCTTGGCGCGCGGGCGCGAACATCTCGAACATGGAGTTTGTGCAGTTCCACCCGACGACGTTCTATAACCCGAAGTCCTCCGACCGCGAGGGGCTTTCCTTCCTCATTTCCGAGGCGGTGCGTGGCGAAGGCGGTATTCTGAAGGGGCCGGACGGCAAGGAGTTCATGCAGAAGTATGACCCGCGCAAGAGCTTGGCTCCGCGTGATATCGTGGCCCGAGCCATTAACAGTGAGATTCTGCGCACGGGGCATCCCTGCATGTATTTGGATATGACCCACAAGCCCAAGGGCTTCATGAAGGAGCGTTTCCCGTACATATACGAGACTTGCAAGAGCTATGGCGTGGATGCTGAGGTGGATATGATTCCTGTGGTACCTTCCGCGCACTACCAGTGCGGTGGTATTCAGACGAATACGAACGGGCAGACGAGCCTGCGCGGCCTCTTCGCCGCAGGTGAGAGCGGCTGCACGGGCCTGCACGGCGCGAACCGCTTGGCGAGTAACTCGCTGCTGGAGTGTGTGGTGATTTCCAAGCGTGCGCTGGAGACGATGCTGACGCGCCTGCCGCTGGCGCACAAGATGGAGGAGTACCCGATACCTGAGTGGGTGCACGGCGAGAAGGCGGAGCGCGATGACTTAGCGATTCTGTTCCACTGCTGGGATGAGGTGCGCCGCACGATGACGGATTATGTGAGCATCGTCCGCACGAACCACCGCTTGCAGCGTGCGGCCACACGCCTGCGCAACATTAACCGCGAGATTAATGAGTACTACTGGGGTTACCGCGTGACGCCGGAGATTATTGACCTGCGGAATTTGGCGCTGACGGCCTCGCTGATAGTGGATTGTGCTATCCGCCGCCAGGAGAGCCGCGGGCTGCACTACACGCTGGATGCTCCGGATAAGCTGCCGATGGCTCGCCCGAGTGTACTGCACAACTGGTGATGGTTTTCTGCCGATGGAATGCAACTGATGATACGAGGTATTCTTTGATGAGTGTTTTCCGAATCATACTGAGTGGAGTGGCCGCCGCCCTGTGCGTGGCGGCACCCGGCACCGCTGAGGCGGCAAGCAACAGCAGCAGAGGCGCGTCCCCGCGGCTGGTGGAGCGCGCGGCGACTACCCGCGGCCGCGTGGTGCGCCGTGGTGAAGCGCAAACTAGCGCAAGTACTCAGAACCTGCGCCCCCGCACCACCGGTGCCACGGCCTCTACAACCTCCGGCCGCACTACGGCCCGCACCGGCAACAACACGCCGGTGCACCGCTCGGCCCCCTGCACCGGTGTGTTCCAGACGAGGGACCAGAGCCACCGCCAGAATTTCCCGGACCCGAAGACGAACCCTGCCCCGCCCCGCGCGGGTGCATACCCTTGGCATTTCGATATCACGGCCACATATTTCTACATAGGCGAGAGGCCCACGCAGAATAATCCGACTCCGAATACGGCCAGCAGCTGGGACAGCGCGTGGGATGATAACTACGGCGGTTATGATGACCCGAACCCGGCGAACCGCTGCCCGCGCACCTATGCTCCGCTGGCTTTCACGCCGCGGCTGAACCCTTTCTATGTGGCGCTGCCGTACAATGATATTCAGCGCGGCGGCCCCAAGCCTGAGGCGGAGCGTGTGATACCGTGGTACCGGCGTGATAAGCAGGGGCGGTACGAGTCCGTATGCCGCGGCACGTGGGTGCAGATTTATTACAATGGGCGCTATTGCTTTGCCCAGTGGGAGGACTGCGGCCCCTTCGTGACGGATGACTGGCAGTATGTGTTCGGCAATGCGAGGCCCAAGAACACGTCCAACCGCGGCGCAGGCATTGATATTTCACCTGCCGTGCGTGATTACCTGGGCATACAGGGCGGCATGGCTGTGGTGCACTGGCGCTTTGTGGATTTCTCCCTTGTTCCGGGCGGCCCTTGGGCACGGTTCGGGAAGGATAATCCCTTCGTGAACAGGACCCTGCGTGATTCCATCCGCAGGCAGCAGCAGCAGCGCCTGCGCAGAAGCGGCTCCGGCGCCAGAAACAGACGCGCCTCCAGATAAAGGGCAAGTGGCGCATACGATAAAGCAAGCATATTAAACAAAGGAGAGTTCCCTGTGTTCCGCAATTTGATTTTTGACTGGTCCGGCACGCTGTGCGATGATATGGCACTGACCATCGAGGCTACGAATTATGTACTGGCGCAGTACGGGCGCGCGCCGCTGGATAGGCCGGCCTTCCGTGCGGAGTTCCAGCTGCCGTACCCTGATTATTACGCGGTGAAGATTCCGGAGGCCAAGCTGGATGATTTGGAGAACTATTACCGCAAGGCCTTTGCGGAGTCCACGGTGGGCGTGACGCTGATTCCGCATGCCCGCGAGTTCGTGCAGTTCTGCATTGCCCGCGGCATCCGCTGCTTCATCCTCACGAGCATGGATCCGAAGGCCTTTGAGGAGCAGGCGCGCGAGCTGGGCATGTATGATTACTTTGAGCACATTCACTCCGGCATTCATAATAAGGAGCATTATATCCCCACCCTCATGAAGCAGCACGGCCTGAAGCCTGAGGAGACCGCTTTCGTGGGCGATATGCAGCATGACATCCGCGCCGCGCACTGCGCCGGCGTGACCGGCATCGGCACCCTCACCGGCTACAACAATGCGGAGCAGCTGGCGGAAGCCGAGCCGGAGCTGACCGTGCCACATCTCGGCGCCCTGCAGGCGCTGCTGGCTAAATGCCCTGCCCCGGCTGCAGACCGCATTTGCCTGCACGGGCTGGAGCTCCGCTGCCGCATCGGCGTGCCGGAGGAGGAGCGCGCCATGCCTCAGCGCCTCACGGCGGATATCACGCTGACGCCGCCCTGCGCCTTTGATGCCATGCAGGAGGACATCACACGCACCATTGATTATGATGCCCTCTCCCGCCGCTTGGCAGCGCTGGCCTCCGCTGAGCCCACGGTGCTGCTGGAGACGCTGGCCCGCAAGCTGGCAGCCTGCTGCGTGCGGGAGTTCGGTGCGGTGCAGGCTGAGGTGGAGCTGCACAAGTATATTCTGCCCCAGCTGAAATCCACAGCGGTGAAAACGCAGTTCATGCGTTAATTTCCGCTTGTTAGAAGCTAAAATATTGATATAATACAGAGTGCGGCGATACAACCCCGCTGCGCTCTTTTTTATGATTGATTTCAAAAACGGCAGCCTGTTCAAACTCTCCCCCGTAGACCCCTCCACCCTTTACCCCCGCGTGGCTCCCCTGCTGGTGGAAAATGAGGGCATCGTGGCGGCATTCAAGGCCATTCGAGATTCCGTGGTGTTCACGAATAAACGCGTAATTGCCATTAACGTGCAGGGCATTACCGGCAAAAAGGTGGATTATACCTCCCTGCCCTACAGCAAGCTTCAGGCCTACTCTGTGGAAACCTCCGGTACCTTTGACTTGGATTGCGAGCTGGACCTCTTCTTCAGCGGCGGCATCGGCCAAGTGCGTTTTGAGCTAAAGGGAAATTGTGATATCCTCGGCCTCAGCCGCCTGATTTCACAATACATCCTCTGAGCCCCACCAGCCCCTTTAAACCCGCAGCATTCCGGCGCATTCTTCCCCGCCTTTCACCCCTAGAACGGCCGGGAATATGCCGGAGTGCTGTATTGTTTTGACCACCGGCGGGTGGCTGAAGGGTTTATAGGCATCCTTATTCTGTACCGTTGACAATACGCTGCAATTCCTCTTTTGTCCAATAGTTTTCTGTTTTAATCTGCCGTGCGATAAACTCAGAAAACTCCTTACCGCCCTCAATACTTAGATGTAGTGATGTATCTGAATATTTGCTTCCGTCCGGCCAAGCACCAAGATATGGGTCTCTCAAAACGGGAATACCCTGTTCAACGACAAAAAGCATCCCCTGAGCATAAAAGCGTCGCCATGTTTCATGCTGATGGCAGCGCGACATATATACAATTAATCGGATGTCGTGCGCATCACAATATTCTTTGACATCTCTCAAAAAGACATCCCTGCCTGAAAAATCCTGCTTGGGGTAGCTGTCACGAGGGAAAAGTTCCTGACTTTGCTGAGTGGTGAGAAAAACCTCCACTCTGCCGCGATCGTTAATTAGCGCATTAGCCGGTGAGTTATATCTGTATATACATTCCGGACGTGTCAGGATGCGCATGAGATGTATGGACAGATTATTAACATTTCCTGTTACTAATTTACTAAAGCTAAACATATTGAAGGGCATTATACCCTCCGTAAACATACTGTTCCCATAATGATTATAACAAAAGTTAATACCTAAGTGGGTTGTTCCGTTGTTCCTCAATACTGAGGCGCCGGGATTTATGCTAAGCACAAGAGTATCTCCCGGTTGCAAGAACCTCAGCGCAGCTTGGACATTACATCTTACCCCATTATCAGCCTGAGCGCCAGCATTAATTACCGGTATACCGTGTGTATCCCACATTGTCTGAGGTTCAATCCCCATACGAACTTCAGAGCCACCAGCGAAAACAAAGCAATTCTTGCTCTTTTGGCGTATCATCCTTTCCCAAATCTCCGTTTGTTCAAAACACTGAGAGAAAAAACGACTACCTGGTTCAGCCTTTGCCATGTAAAGCCGGTTCAGGAATAGAGATACTATAATACCTACAACTATATAAACTATGTATTTTTTCAACATATTAGAAGGCAAAATATATGAATTGTGAGGCTTCAGTGGAATACAGAACAAATACGCACGCAGTCATTATCATGCATGACAACGGATTTGTAAATATTTTGTATGGATCCTGATATTTATTTTTTGAGATATATTCCAATATAATGATGAAAAACGCCAATGGTACGAATGAGTGTAAACGCGCACTACTTGCAACTGTGCTTTTTGCAAGTTGAACGTAACCATCAATGCTGTAACATGATGGGTCTAATATACAGCGCAGATTTTTAAAGACAATGGCCATGTCTGTCTCATAGAAAAACATCCAAATAAAAGTCATCGTCACAAATGTTATCCCCCAAGCTAAGAAGGAAGGCATCGACATATTGCTATTTTTGAAAAGGCGATGAACTACCATTGCCAAGCCACTCAGAATACCCCAGATGATAAAATTCCATCCAGCACCATGCCAGATACCGGATACGAAAAACATGAAAATAATATTGAACCACCACAGTTTCGTGCGGCTACCACCTAACGCAAAATATATATAGTCTCGAAACCACTGGGTTAGGGAAATGTGCCAGTTTCGCCAAAAATTGCTGATATTTCCGCAGGTATATGGACTTTGGAAATTCATCGTTATGTTAATACCGAGAGATTTCGCTATGCCATACGCAGTCAGGCCATACCCGGCAAAATCAAAATAGATACGAAAACCAAAGCTAAGGTTGTTTGCCCATATTTGCCAAGCTTCAGTACCTTCATAATGAGGCTTCATACCAGCTGATAAATTGTCAGCCATGACCATCTTGAAGAAAATCCCCAGTATGATATACGGAAGCCCCTGTACAACGAACCCGCTATCCCAGCGTAATCTTAAATTTTCCATCTGGGGCAGGAGACTGTCTTTTCTTTCAATTGGACCGGCCACAATCTGCGGAAAAAAACTGCAGAAATTCATGTAATCAATGAAAGCTGGCACTTTCTGATCACGACGCAGGGTATCAAGACAGAATGCAATCGTCTGGAATGTGTAGAATGATATACCGATGGGAATAATCAAATCTCGGAAAGTATCCCAATCTTGTCCCAGTATTCCACAAAAAACAAAACTAGAGTATTTATAGTATAAGAGCGGTAATAGTTGTAATGGAATCAATATGCCAAGCAGTATCGTTTTTGCTGATTTGTTCCAATTCTGGCCAAAGCGGCAGCATATATACACCAGAAAAGTAACAAAAAGAAAGATGTAAAGCGTTTGAGCGCTCGACAAATAGAGCAAATACAGGCTGAGGACACAGAGTGCATACTTGTTAAACGTGGCACTCTCACGAGAAAATGTACTATTGGCAATAAAAATCAATACAAGAGCCGGTATTGACGTCAACCAGAATGTTGCGGATGAAAAGTCCATTTTACGCGTTAGTATAATTAAAATTCAATAAGTGTCAAACTCATCGCGAAGCTGCTTAGCGTTTGCGTAATTCGTTTATTAACGGCACAAGAAATGAACTAAAATACACACATGCATGAATAAAACCAGTTATGCAACCGCGCAGACAGTTTCTCAAATTTTTTGAATTATGCAAGTCTTTTTTCCTTTTTTTAATTCAACACAGAAAAAAAACAAAAACAAGCTTGACTTAGCTCTAGCATTAGGGTAGAGTTAGCTCGAAGAATTATGCGTTACCCGATATTAACAGCAGAAGAAGCCGCTGCGCTGATAGAGGACGGCGAGTGTATAGGGCTGAGCGGATTCACGGAAGCCGGCGCCGTGAAAGTGGTGCCGAAAGCCATAGCGGAGCGGGCGAAGGCGGAGCATGCAGCGGGGCGCCCGTTCATGCTGAAGGTAATGTGCGGCGCGTCCAACAGCCCCGTGGTGGACGGCGAGCTGGCACAGGCGGAATGCGTAAGCATGCGCATGCCGTACATGTCATGTCCGCGCACGCGCGCACAGATTAATGGCGCTGAAGTTTCCTACATAGAGCCGCATATATCCCTATTCGCGCAGAACATGCGCTATGGCATCATACCGCGTGTGAAGACGGCCATCGTGGAGGTGTGTGATGTGACGGATGACGGCAAGCTGGTGTTCACCATGAGTCAGGGCTCCTCTGCGGATTTCTGCCTGATGGCAGACCGCATCATCCTGGAGCTGAATACCTACCACAAGCCCTGCTTGGCTGAAATACATGATATCTTTATACCGGAGGACCCACCCAACCGCACGCCGATACCCTTGGTAGCCCCCGAGGAGAAGATTGGGACGCCGTGGGTGCAGGTGGATCCGGAAAAAATCGTGGGCGTGGTGATGACTCACCAGAAGGACGGTTTGGCGCCGTACCGCCCGAATGATGAGGTGACGGATAAGATTGGCGAGAATGTGATTAAGTTCTTGGAGCAGGAATATGCTGCAGGGCGCATACCGCCGGAGTTCCTGCCGATACAGAGCGGCGTGGGTAACGTGGCGAACGCCGTGCTGAAGGCACTGGGCCGCTCCAAGGTAATTCCCCCGGTGAAGATGTACACCGAGGTAATTCAGGAGAGTGCTCTGGAGCTTGTACGCAGCGGGCGAGTGACCTTTGCCAGTGGCTGCTCCCTCTCCGTGAGCGATGAGGCTATGGAGGAGGTGTACGAGAACTTTGATTTCTACCGCGACAAACTCCTGCTGCGCCCCACGGAGATGACGAATAACCCCGCCATCGTGCGCCAGCTGGGCCTCATCTGCATGAATACCGCGCTGGAGGCTGACATCTTCGGCAATGTGAACAGCACGCACATTCTCGGCAGCAAGATTATGAACGGCATCGGCGGCAGTGGCGATTTCGCCCGTGCCGCAGCCATCACGATTTTCAGCTGCCCCTCCGTGGCGAAGGGCGGCGCCATCTCCGCCATCGTGCCCATGGTGAGCCATGTGGACCACACCGAGCATGACGTGCAGATTCTCATTACGGAACAAGGTATAGCGGATTTGCGAGGTAAATCCCCCCGCGAGCGCGCCGAACTCATCATCGAGAACTGCGCACACCCAGAGTACCGCCCCCTGCTCCGCCAATATGTGGCTCTTACCCCCACGGGGCACACGCCACACAGCTTGGAGAAGGCCTATTCCTTCCACTTGGCCTTCAAGAACACAGGCGATATGCGCAACGTGGAGCTGTAAAGCAGCGTACAGAAGGTATTTTTCAGAGGCCGCAGTCTGAATAAGATGGCGGCCTTTCTGTTGGGCTTGACTCCCTCTGTGGCGCGTGTTATGATGGGTGCATGAGCAGCGAGGGCATCACATATTACAATCGTTATACAGGACAGATGGAGCAAGAGAAGGTGCTGGGTGAGAAATCCCTGCGCTGGGTATATGGCACCACCCTTGGGCAGGTGAGCCTGCATGTGCTGGTGAAGCGAGCCTTTTTCTCACGCCTGCTGGGCGCCATGAAGAATTCCCCGGGCTCCGCGAAGTCGCTGCCGGATTTCGTGCGCGAGTATAACATTAATATGGATGAAGTCGCGCTGCCGCTGGAGGAGTACAAGTGCTTCAATGATTTCTTTTACCGCAAGCTGAAGCCCGGTGCACGCCCCATTTGTGAGGGTAACACGGTGGCGCTGCCAGCAGATGGTCGCCACAGCGGCTGGCAGAATGCCGCAGAGATGACCGGAGCTTTCGTGAAGGGGCAGAAGTTTGACCTGCCTGCCCTGCTGGGCAGCCCTGAGCTGGCAGAAAAATATGCGCAGGGTGCCGTGGTGCTCAGCCGCCTGTGCCCAGTGGACTATCACCGCTTCCACTTCGTGACGGAGGGCACACCTGAAGCGCCGGTGCGCATACCGGGGCCGCTCGCCAGTGTGAGCCCATACTGCCTGCGCCGCAAGCTTTCCTGGCTGTGGACCAATAAGCGCGAGCTTACCGTGCTGCGCACCCCGCACATGGGTGATGTGCTGCACCTTGCCGTGGGAGCCACGGGTGTGGGCGCCATCTTCCAGACCTACGAGGCTGGCAAGCCTGTGCAGAAGGGCGACGAGCAAGGCTACTTCGCTTTCGGCGGCTCCACAGTGATGACCTTCTTTGAGCCGGGACGCGTGCAGCTGGCGGAAGACTTGGTGAAGAATACCGAGAACTGTGTGGAGACATTTGCCCACCAAGGTGACCTACTGGGGAATATCATCAGCTGATTCCCAGCCTTACTTCAGAGCCGCCATCAGGGCGGCTCTTCATTTTGGGATTGACTTATATGGGCTAATAAGCTATATTCCCCGGCGTTATGTTACAGGCAGGTATTGTAGGACTTCCGAATGTAGGCAAATCGACCCTTTTCAACGCAGTAACCCGCTCCCGCAAGGCGGAGGCCGCGAACTATCCCTTCTGCACGATTGACCCGAATGTGGGCGTGGTGGAGGTGCCGGATGAGCGTCTGCAGGTGCTGGCCGAGATGAGCAAGTCGGAGAAGATTGTGCCGGCTGCGATTGAGTTTGTGGATATTGCCGGTCTTGTGAAGGGTGCCGCTGAGGGCGCCGGCCTGGGCAACAAGTTCCTTTCCAACATCCGCGAGACGGACGCCATCGTGCAGGTGGTGCGCTGCTTCGAGAATGATGACATCATTCATGAGCTGGGTTCCGTTGACCCCGTACGCGACATCGAAATCATTAACTCCGAGCTGATTCTGGCAGACCTTGCCGCAATGGAAAAGCGCAAGGACAGCCGCGTGAAGAAGGCCCGTGGTGGTGATAAAGAAGCTAAGGCTGAGGTGGAGCTCATCGAGAAGCTTCTGCCGCACTTGGACGCCGGCAAGCCCGCCATCACGCTGGAGGTGAGCGATGACGAGCGCAAGCTGATGAAAGAGTTCTTCCTTCTTTCCAACAAAAAGAGCATTTTCGCCTGCAACGTAAGCGAGGACGAGCTGGCAGACGCCGTGAAGAATCCGGACGCCCACCCGTATGTGTCCGCTGTGCGTAAGTATGTGGCTGAGCATCATGATGCCGAGGCTATCGTGATTTCCGCCCGAATCGAAGAAGAGCTTTCCGAGCTGCCGAAGGAAGAAGCCACCATGTTCCTGAATGATTTGGGCGTGGAGGATTCCGGCGTGAGCGATCTCATCCGCGCCGTGTATCACCTGCTGGGTCTGCGCACCTATCTCACTACCGGTGTGAAGGAAACCCGCGCATGGACGATTCATGCCGGCGACAAGGCTCCCGCAGCAGCCGGTGTGATTCACACGGACTTTGAGCGTGGCTTCATCGCCGCTCAGGTAGTGGCTTATGATGACCTCGTGGCCTGTGGCTCCATGGCTAAGGCAAAAGAGCAGGCCAAGCTCCGCATCGAAGGCAAGGACTATGTGATGCAGGACGGCGACGTGGTGGAGTTCCGCTTCAACGTGTCCAAGTAAGACATCCCCAATTAAGAAACAAGTTTCAACCGGCAGAGCCCCCTCGGATATGAGGGTCTCTGCCGGTTCTTTTTTCTGATGGTGGAGGAAAAGCGTGAGGAAAAATCACTTTTCTGCAAGCGTGAGCTGTGTTCTGCTTGCCAGAAGCGGGGAAATATGCTAATATGCGAGGCATGAAGCTGTTTATGATAGCAGGCGAGAAGAGCGGCGACAAGCAGGGAGCGCTGCTCATTCAGGAACTTTTACGCCGTAACCCTGACATCGAGATTGTGGGCTTGGGCGGCAGCCGCATGCATGCGCTGGCACCGGGCGTGGAGGACTGGGCCGAACAGGCAGCCGTCATCGGCATCGTGGAAGTGCTGCGACACGCTCGCTTTTTCATGAACCGCCTTAATGATATGGCGGATAGAATCGCAGCGGAGCAGCCCGAGGGCCTCATCCTCATTGATTACCCCGGCTTCAACCAGCGCTTGGCCGAGCGTGTGCATAAGCGTTCCCCCAAGACAAAAATAGCTTGGTTCATCGCCCCGATGGTGTGGGCATGGCACAAGAGCCGCGTACCTAAGCTCGCCCGAGTGCTGGATTTGATGATGTGCACCTTCCCCTTCGAGAAGCCTCTGTTTGAAAAGGCCGGTCTGCGCACCGAGTTTGTGGGGCATCCGCTGGTGGATGATATTCTGGAAAAGCGCCAGACGAATGTGCGTGAGAAAGGCCTCATCGGCCTCTTCCCCGGCAGCCGTATGCGCGAGATTGAGCGCCACTTCCCAGTGTTTTTGGATGTGGTTAAGAAGCTGCGCACCGTGCACCCGGAGTGGAGATTCGAGACCTCGGCCAGCACCGAAAAGCTCGCCGGCATCATGCGCAGTATGGCGGAGAAGGCCGGAGTGGCGGCAGACGTCATCAACATTTGCCCGGGCAGTTACCACGGCCTGATGGACCGCGCCGAGGCCGCGCTGGTGACCTCCGGCACAGCTACACTGGAAGCCGCGCTGCATGAGCTGCCCTTCGCGCTCGTGTACAAAGTGGCGTGGGGCACGTATATGATTGGCCGCATGATTCTGACCATCAAATACATTGGCATGGTGAACATCCTCATTGACAAGCCCGTGACACGCGAACTCATCCAGCAGGACTTCAATGTGGAGAACTGCATCAGCGAGCTGGAGAAACTCACCAATCCTGAAACACGCGCTGAAGTGCTTGCCGGCATGAAAGAATCCATGGACAAGTTAGGCCATGGCGGTGCAGCTGCTAAGGCTGCAGATGCCGTTCTTTCGCTCTTCAACTGATTATCAGACAAATACACAACATCCCCGCGCTGCTACAGCATGGCAGCGCGGGGATGTTATTGTTATATGCGAGCTAATTTTTAGCATAGTTAGGTTGCGGCAGTGATACATATCTGGCATATTACAGGCACCGGCGGGAACCTGACTACCCCACCGCAGATACACAATAAATCAACACACAACCATGACACAGCGAAACATCACCCGGTACACCTACGAGACGACCTCCTTTCAGGGATGGCGCCTGAGTATCTGCCGCAAATGGAACCAGTTCACCAAGTACTTCTCCGATCGCCAATACGGCAGCGAGGAAGCTGCCTTTAAGGCTGCCATCGAGATGAGAGACCGTATCTTTGAAGCACTACACCAGACCCCCGATGACCCACGGGGCGTTTTTGAACGCTTCAAGAACGGAGTAGAAGAACGGCCTGCACAGCTGCAGGCAACGAAGTAAGAAACAAGACAGGAGAAGACTGGTAAGTACAGCCGCTGCCGGGCGCTCTTCCGGCAGCGGCCTGTATTATTTCTCAGCGTCCGTGGAAATCAAACTCAACCGTGAGTGAAAGTAGGTTAAAAGCGCGCACACCATCTACCTGCAGAGCAAAGCCCTGTCCTACTCCGGGCTCAGGAATTTGCGACACACGGATTTCACCACTGTGCGGATATGTGAACAGATTACGCGCAGGCTCGTACACCTCCCAGCGCTCTGCTTCACCAGACTTATAGCAGAAAGCAGGCTCACTCTCCAACAAACGAAGTCGCACCCTGCCCTCCTGACGCACCGTGTTATACGTGCGAGCGCTTTCCAACGGCATGGTAACCAACTCTGACTGAATAGCCGCTCCCACGGTACAAGATTGCCCCCTGAAAGCCTCAGGAAGTGCGCAGCTACCATCTGCACCAAAACTGATACGCAGAGCCGATTCCGGCTGATTCTGCGGGTAAATAAAGCCATGCAAGCCGGCAAGGTGAGCACCAGAGTTAAGGGTGACGGAGTCTTCCGAAGTGTGGCAGGTGATGACGCCGTCCATAAAAAGCGCCTCCGATGCTATGCGTTCAATACTGTGCATGCCGCTGGTGCGGTTCCGCAGCACAAGCCAGATTTCATCCCCACTGCCTGAAGTAGCCGGAAGAGCGGCGAGATGCAAAGGCTCGCGTCCCTGAAAAGCGACACGCTGCCAAGCAGTAACCTGCTGCTCAGCATTCGTGGTAAGAACGGCGAGAGTATTATCATTCATCAGCACCCAAAGTCGCACGCTACCGCCACGCTGCACCACCCACTCTTTCACCCCAGCGGCAAAAAGATGCTCAGCCAGAAGGCTCGTATCAGTAGATGTGAATCCATCCGCGGCCAGCTTATAGGAGATTTCTCTCAGGCGCTTACCGCCTCGCTGCACATAAAACACCGTATTTTCCACACCGATGGCCGGCGTTGGCTCGCTTCCCACAGATGATTGGCGCGCAAAAGAGGCGTTAGTCGGCGTTATGCTGCTGCCATCAGGCGCGGATAAGGTCCACTCACCAGATGAAGTACCTACTAGCAGAGTACGGGTGGGGCATATCCAGCAGACGCGGCTCTGATTATCCGTGGCCAAGGTGAGGTGCAAAGCGGAATCATCAGCAGATGTGACGGAGAAGTTCGTGAAATCATTCGCGGCGCTCGCAATAAGCGTGGTGGGAAGAGCCGCAAAACCGCCAAACCACAACCGCCCTTGGTGCAGCCCGCTGAAGGTGGGGTAACCATTGCGCCTGCCATAGGCGCCGAAACTCCACCTACGCGTGTGGAAAGCCCGCAATGTATCCATATAATAGGATTGAACGGCCACTTCTGCCGAGTTATCCGCCAGAACCTTCGTAATCTTGAATTTGTATTCGCGAGAACCTCCCAGAATATTGAAATAGATGTGGGCGCCGACAGAAGCAGAATCCGCAGAGCGGCAAACAAGCACCATGCGGCATGGAACATCTTCGGAACCAGAGATGATGTAATTCTTACGCTCTGAAGCAGAGTTCTGTTCCATGGTGCGAATACAGGTCCAATGCCAATGCTTAAAATTCAGGTTATATGATTTAGTATCATAACTTCTCCACAGCTCCCAAACTCCGTTCCACTCACCGGTAGTGCGCACTTCCCAATCACCGCATACTTCATAGGGCTGACCGTTGTCATTCAGCCTCATAACGCCCGGCATAAAGCAATCTGGGTAATCACGGGCAGAATTAGAACCTTTGTAGTATGATGGCTGGTAGGGACGAATGACCGTATAAAAATTATACATGTCCGAGGCCTCATCACGCTCTGAATAGAATGCCGAAGCCAGCACAGAGGAAGAAGAAAGGTCCGGCAGAGCTTGCGAATTAAAGGCGAAAGCTTGTTTCAAGAAAAGGGTCTGAGATGGAATTTCGACATCCGCCAGCACATATTCCTTATTTTCCATTTCCTTAGAGAAACGCAGCGCCCCAGGATCAAGCGTTAGCACCGCAGTATAGCTCCCAGAATTCAGCAGCCCACGCAGGCCTTGGTACTGCATAATGTAGGATTCACGCGGATAAGGATTCGGAAAGAAGGCGTCAACTGCCCAATTATTATCTGCATAACGTCGCAATACGTACGGTTCACGGAGTGGGCCGGTCACATATATGTGATCATTCACCTGAGTAAAGTTCAGGCTCATCACCTCCTCTGAAGTATCCCACGGAAGCGCTTTTCTATACACCTCACCCGCAGCGTCCCGCACGAGCTTACCGCCACGGTATATCCTCATGTTGCCGGGGGAAATCTCCAGCATAAGAGAATCCGTCTCCGAAAAGCTAAAAGGGATGAGGCGAGTATCATCCGCCTGCGGCGTGAAAGAGGGCGCGACAAACTCCGTGCCACAGCGGCGCGCAATTCCGCCATAAGGCTGAACGAGGAAGTTTTGTAATCTTGCGGCCCCCCGCTGGTACGCCTGTAAATCAAAGCGGGTGGAAAGCCATGGACTGAGCTCTCCCGCTGTAAATCCGAGCACAAATGGTGAGTCTTGCATATGGCGGATTTTCTAGCACGAATCCGCCCGGAAAGACAAGGCAGAACTCCATAGCCGCAGCGTATCGCTGGGCAAAAAAAGCGCCCTGCAGCAACTACGCAGCAGGGCGGGGAGAAAAATGCTGATATGTTTTATCAGGCCTTCGCCTCATCAGAGGTAGAGGCAGCCGGAGCCTCCGGAGCAGATTTGCCGAGGTAGGAGGGAAGCTCCACACCAAGGCTGCCGGCAAGCTCATGCAGCGGCAGAGTGCCAGTAACGAGATTCTGCACAAAGCCACCAACGCTGCCGCTCTTATCATTTCCGCCACCCATGACAACAACCTTGTCGAAGGTGAGGCCACGCACGGCGCTGGCCTGAGTCTCCACAATCTTGGGCAGCTGCTCCGTGACGAGCAGGCCGGATGCGGCGCGGGCATCACCGGCAGCAGAGATAATCTGACGGAAACCATTAGCTTTAGCCTCCAGCGCGGCCTGAATGGCAGCAGCCTGACCACGGCCCACAAGCTCAAGACCTTCACCTTCCGCCTTTTTCTTCAGCAGAAGAGCCTCAGCCTCGCCCTTGGCAAGCTCCAGAGCAGCGTCACCTTCTGCCCTGTTGGCAATCACGAGAGCCTGAGCCTTACCTTCCTGCTCCTTCACGAGCACGGCGGCGACAGCCTCAGCGGCAATTTCCTTCTTGCGCTTCTGAATCTCGGCGGCAACCAGTTCGTTCGCGGTCTGGGTGGCGCGCTCAAGTTCTGCACGCTTCATTTCTGCCTCACGATTGGCGATATAACCGGCTTCTTCAGCCTTAGCAGCCTGCTCCTTCTCAGCCACCACGGCAATACGGAGAGCTTCAGCCTGACGAACTTTCAAGCGGGCATTAGAATCAGCAACCTTCATCTGAGCCTCGTTATTACCTTCCACAGCAGCGGCCTGAGCCATAGCCACCTGCACGGTCTGGTCACGAAGAGCCTCAGCCTTACCAATTTCGCCACGGCGAGTTTCTTCAGCCACCTTAATCATGGCGTCATTGATGGCACGGGCAGCGGCCTCCTGACCCAACGCGGCAATGTAACCGGAAGCATCACGAATATCCGTAATGTTTGCATTGATAAGGTACAGACCCACCTTGTGGAGTTCTACGTCCACGCCACCGGTGATACCCTTAATGAGCTTCTCACGGTCAGCATTGATTTCCTCAATAGTAAGAGAGGCGATTACCACACGCATCTGGCCCATGATGATTTCAGAGGCTAGGTCACGAATATCCTGACGAGTGCGGCCAAGCAGGCGGCTTGCGGCATTCTGCATGATTTCAGGTTGGGTGCTGATACCCACAATGAAGGAAGAAGGAACATCCACACGAATATTCTGGCTGGAAAGAGCCCCCTTCAGCGGCACATCAATATTCAGCGGGTTCAAATCCATGAAAGCGTGGCTCTGAATAAGGGGCAGCACGAAGGTGGCACCACCATGAATGCACTTGGCCGAGCGGCCTGCGCCCACGTTACCGTATACGATGAGAATCTTATCCGACGGGCACTTCTTATAGCGAGTGAGCAGCAATGCCACCACGGCCATGATGAAGAGTACGAAAATAATGACAACCATAATCTGACCGAAAGAGCCGGAATCAGATGTGGCTTTTGCCAATGTATTAATGATGCTGGTGTCCATAATATAGTAGTTTGTTATTTCTGAGAAGATGTAGAAGCAGCCACCGGACGTACAGTGAGCTGATAGGTGGTGGCAGCCACCACTTCGATACGGGTCTGAGCAGGCAGCGGAGTATCACCATCCTGCACAGCGGCCATGGTAATAAGCTGGCTGGGGTGGCTCACCTGCACCTGCCCACCCGGCTCACCATGGGGCGGAATGGTCACATAAACCGTGCCGGTCATGCCGACCAAACTCTCGTACTTCAACGAGCCATCAGACTTCAGGCTGTAGATAACCTTCATAATGCCGGCGATAATAAAAAACATGATGACGCCCACCAGAACACCCACAAAAATGCCCAGCCCTACCCCGGCTCCACCGGCTACGGCCAAATAGCCGCCCCAACCGAAACCAAGTACAAAGCCCATCACAGCCTGTACTGAAAAGGAACCCGTATCACCGTCCAGTGAACCGGCATCTAAATCACTACCGCCCATATCCGCCACAAAAGAAAACACGAACCCAACAGCTGATACCAGCGTGGCTATCCATGCTATCGCGCAGAATATACCCAGCGGCGTGCTAAAATCCGGCAGCAGAGAAGCAGCATCAAGAATACGTGTAAGCCACTTATAAGCGGAGATGATGGTTTCCATATCGTAGAGTTTCTTGCAACATAATATCACTTATTAGCACTCATGGTCAAATAGAAAGTACGCCACAGCAGCTTTTTTAAGTAAAAATCCCCTCCCGTGTGAAATTTGGCTTGCAAACTCTGCCAGACATGATATCATACGGCCACCTCTGAAGGTCGATTTGCCGCAGCCACGAAAAATCAACCAACACTAAAGAGACTAATACGACAATGAGCGAAATCAACGTCAACGACTTCAAGATCAACGAGAAGGACACCGGTTCCACCGGTTTCCAGGTAGCAGTGCTCACCAAGCGCATTGCCCACCTTACTCAGCACCTCGCCTCCAACAAGCACGACCACGCTTCCCGCCGCGGTCTGCTCATGATGGTGGCTCGTCGCCGTAAGCTTCTGGATTATGCCAAGCGCACGGACAACGAGCTCTACAAGAGCCTGCTGGCTCGCCTTGGTCTCCGCCACTAATTGTAACCGTGGCGGGCTGAGAAGTCAGCCCCGATACAATTCACAGAAAAGCCGCAGAGAGGTCGAACTCTGCGGCTTTTCTGTGTTTACGTTTATAGAATCTTTTTCAAATACACATCAAGTGCTGGCAGGACCATGTTGCACATCCTCAATAGCCTTTACCATCAGCGGCACATAGTTCTGCTTATTAAACAGAGGCTTTATATGACCACTCTTGATACCAAGACTGAACACCAACTTCACAAGCGCCAGATAGAAATAACCACTGAATATGTGAATAAACGTACCAGCAGTTGCGTAGAATCGGAAGATTATGAGCAGCATAGACATCAAGTAATACAAAAAGTATTCACTATACTTGAAATCTCTTACGAAAAAGCATACTCTCACCGTATAGAACACAGCCACCAGAGCCCACAAACTTACCAAAGTTAAGCCAACAAAACCCGTTCTGTGAATGGCTGTAATAGGGCCACTGTGCCACACACCTTGCTTTGCGAAAATCCTGTTATCACCAACTTTCACCTTACCTCGATTAATGTTAATGCGATACAAACGTTGCCAATAAGAACTCTGGCCAAAGCCATCACCCCACGTATAATTCTTAATATAGCCAGAGGTAGGATCCATAGCCCAGTCCCACATCTGATATCGCCAGTTCAGCGACCCCTTAGCCTCCATAACAATATGACGATCATTCACGTCAAAACCGGGAACCGCAGTCAAAACGCGTCGCACACCATAGGGCAAAGAATCACCTCCCCCAGTATTACTCAGCATCAGCAAAATGCCATAACACACAGCGCACGGAATTAAGGTCAATATTAACTTTCTTTTAAGAAACTGAGCAAATAATCCTAATATAGCAAGCTGTAGAATATAGTTACGGAAACCACTCATTGCAATACCAAACGTTGATACCACAATCACGATTATTTTCCATGGAGAACACAGAATGCGAACTATATCATACTTGCAGACTACATAGGTAAATAAGGCAAAGCCCAATGACACAAAGTTTCCAAATCGAGAATCTCCAATTCCAGACGGCTCGCCCATCTGTTCTTCAGTTCCGGTCAAAAGCCCCCTTGCAGTTGAGATAATTAAGAATACAACAGTAATCCAGTAACAAGCTCTCAATAGCTTTCCCATTCGCTCCATATCCATGGGAATGATACTGATAAATATATAGGTGAACAAGGCAAACACGAACCATAAATACTCCTTACCACCAACCATGGCATAGCCGACATCGGTAAGCTCATTCACCAAAGCGTTCATTGTTACGGGATGCATTACCCACGTATACGCGAAGTATACTGAAAAAACCAATGTCACAACATCTATCACAGTTGACTTGTGCCACGTTATCGTTACGTAGCCCATGATGTACATTATCAACCAGTACCCCAAAAGGCAACTAGATGCAACATACGCAACCGGCCACTCCTTTAAAAAAGAAACATCGAGAGCAGATACGGCCGAGGGTAAAATGAAAACCAATACCCAGCTATAACGCCCGAGGCACATAAGAGACACCCCCAGAACCAACAAGCCCACAGGAGCCATTGCACTCTTAAGACCATCCGATGACAAAGAGCCAACGACAAAAGCTAGTGCTGATATAAGTATCAGCACTACAATTGTTTTCACAAGGCTAGACCCCATCTTATATCACTTATGCAGAGTTATTTGCATTAGAGAGCGGAAGGTATCTCCTTACCAAGCTCGGAGGCCTTTCGGCCCTTTCCATCACCAGCGATACGCTCCAGAACCACGTCCTTGTAGCACATGCCGCCAGGAATCATCGGCAATACATGCACGTCATGCGGCACCATAACGTCGAGAACATACGCCTCTTCGGAGTCAAGCATGCGCTTAATAGCCGCAGGCAGCTCAGAGGGCTCTACCACGCGTTCACACTTAATACCGAAGCCCTGACACAGAAGCGGATAATTCGGGTAAAGGACTTCCGGCGTATGGTGAGTGGGGTCATACGTTTCAGTAGGATCAGCGAGGAAAGTGTTAGCGCGGTGAGAATCGTACTTGAGGTCTTCCCACTGCACCACCATACCCAAGTGCTGATTATCAATAATGATAGACTTAATCGGCATGTGCTCAGTACGAATTGTGCCAAGCTCCTGAACGTTCATAAGGAAAGAACCGTCACCATCAATATTGATTACAGGCAGCTCTGGATATGCCACGTGGGCACCCATTGCGGCGGGAAGGCCGTAGCCCATGGAACCAAGACCACCGGAAGTAGAAAGACGGCGGGGCTTATTGAAACGATAGAACTGAGCGGCAAACATCTGGTGCTGACCTACACCTGTACAGATAATTGCGTCCTTGCCATCCATCTGGCGGTACAGCTCCTCGATAATGGACTGGGGAGCGATTTCGTGCTCACGAGTCTCATAGCAGAGAGGATAATCCTTTTTCCACTGCTCAATCAAGCCAAACCACTCAGGGCGATTCTCCACGGCATACTGCTTGCGCTCATAACCGGCAGCAGCAAGCTTTTCATTCAGATATGCAAGAGCAGCTCCGGCATCTGCGCGGATAGCCATTTCTACCTTCTTGTTCTTATTAAGCTCAGCCGCATCATAATCAATGTGAATAATGCGAGACCGTTCACAGAAAGTCTTAACAGCACCGGTCACACGGTCGTCAAAGCGAGCACCAATTGCCAGCACCACATCAGCCTCATTCACTGCGTAATTAGCATACACAGCACCGTGCATACCCAGCCAGCGGACAGAAAGCGGGTGCTCTTCAGGCATAGCACCGATGCCCATCAGCGTAGTAGCAACCGGAATCTGCAGACGCTCTGCAAGCTCAAGAAGCTTATCACTAGCCTCAGCAATCACCACACCACCACCGGCATATATAGCAGGGCGCTTAGCTCCAATCAGCAAAGGAAGCACGGCATCCAGCTTATCCACAGGCAGAGGAAGCTCGGGCTGATAGCCGGGCAAATCCATCGGCACATCGAAATCAGGCTCAAACTGCCCCTCCTGAAAATTCTTAGGAATATCAATCACCACAGGTCCCGGGCGGCCCGTGCGAGCAATATAGAAAGCCTCCTTCACGATGCGAGGAATATCCTCCAGACGAGTTACCATATAACTGTGCTTAACAATCGGAGCAGTCATGCCGAATACGTCAGTCTCCTGAAAGGCAGAGCTGCCGATAAGACTGCTGCCCACCTGAGCAGTAATCGCAACCATGGGGATAGAATCCAAGAATGCATCAGCTATGGGTGTAATCATGTTCGTTGCACCCGGACCGGAAGTAGACATGCATACACCAACCTTGCCTGTAACACGCCCATAACCTTCCGCGGCAAAAGCGCCACCTTGTTCGTGACGGGGAAGAATAGTGCGAATGGACGGCTCGTGACTAAGTGCCTGATGCATAGGCATACTGGCACCACCGGGATAAGCAAATACCACATCTACCCCCTCTCGAACTAGACTCTGCACAAGGGCCTCAGCCCCGTTCATTATTCTGCGGACAGACTGCTGATTGGTTTGGGAATCACTCATGGCTGGTGTTACTTTCATATGATTAATACACGAGCCGGGGTCTCTACACCGGCGTGCGCTTATTCTATCAAAAAAAAATCTGCATGAAAAGTTTTTTTTCATGCAGAAGTGACAGCATCATATTTTTTATACCTCAACTATCATTTCTCAGGAGTAACATCAGGAGAAAATGCGTCTTCACGGCAAACGATGGACACTCTTCCCCCCTCCCCCATAAGTAACGTCAATTCGTTAAGGTCTCTGGCATCCATTAACACGGCGGGCTCCCCTCCCCTTTGCGATGAAACAATATGCACACCATTGGCCAACACTAAAGCACGGTCACTGATGAGAAACTGAGTAGAGCGCCGCGAAACCTGCGCGCCATTAACATACCCATCTCTATGTTGCACCGTAGTTTCGACATTTTCATTAAGCGAAAGATGTTCCACGGATGAAATATTGTATGCTACAACAAACTCTTTACCATCCCACACGGTAATTTCACGCTGAAGTGGACGAAGCTCCACACGAAGATTCATAGGAACAACCACAAGTTGCTGCCCCGCTTTCAGGTCAGAAGGCACAACCAGCCCATTCAGCAGCATAATGACATCCACCGGACATTTTACAGAAGCCGCAATACGGGCCAGATTTTCACCGCGACGCACCGCGTGCACCGTAGCCCCAGGATGCCGCCGAGACAAATAACGGCGCACATTAATGGAACCGGAAATCTGACGCGCTTCGCGCCCGGCAATACCGGATTCACTCACAAAGGGGCGTAACAACTCCACTGCTTCATCCAGTTTTTGCTCCCGCACCAAATTACGGGCCTGTTCCAACTCTGCCGGTCGGCGCGGCCAAAGCGAATAGTTCGCTTCACTTGCCACAGCACACAGCAAAAGACTAGATAAGGCCGCGGCGTTTAAAATCAAAGAAGTTAATGTCATGAGACTGTTGTATCATTTCCAGCATAAAACAAAGGAGAGAAATCTCCCAAGCATCATCCACGCCCCTAATCACAGCCCTGAAGGTATCTCCGGAATGCAGGGCTTCCTTCACCACCCTATCAGCCACCTCTCCTACATTTTCATGCAGATACTCCACATGAACCTCCGAGCGACTGAATCGAAAACCATATTTCAGCAAAGCCTTCACAGGGGCCCCATGAGCCTCCATCCACTTTAGGAAATTTTGAGCAGAAGTACCGAATCCTTCCATCTCCACCCCCATCAAATCTGCAGGGCGTAATATTCTAGGGCGATTAGCCTCCACCCAACCGCTTCGAATCCGACAGTGACCCACCGAATCCATCGGCTCAGAAAGAAGGAGAAAGTTAAACCGCGTATCACCGAAAGTGTCTATACGCCTGTCAGGCACGTAGAGAACCTGCGTGTTCTGCATCGCGTACACTGCTGCAGAATCATCCTCCATGAATACAGAAAAGCAGGAAGAAATGGCGGCCCCACCCGTAAAAGGAGGAACCGCCGATATTCGAAAAGGTTTATGAAGCCGCTATCAAGCCTGATTAGCCTTGATGTAAGCAACAACATCAGCCACGGACTTGAGTTTCTCGGCATCCTCATCAGGAACCTCTACGGAGAACTTCTCCTCGAACGTCATGACGAGCTCAACCGTATCGAGAGAATCTGCACCGAGATCCTCGATGAACTTAGCGTCGCTGGTTACCTTCTCGGGGTCAACGCCGAGCTGCTCGACGATGATTTCCTTTACCTGTGTTTCAATGCTGTCGGACATAAGTGTGACTAGTTTGTAAGGTGCCCATATAATAGCGCAACTCGAGTCAGGTTGCAATAAAAAACTGCGTTCCGGCAAAAAAAGTATCACAAAAGACGCCGAGCAACTTCATTCAGTCCCTTAAAAGTGAGCAGCGGGTCCACCGCATCAATACCCACATTCATATTGAACATCAATGAAGAATCCCCACCAGTAGCTATAACAAAAGGCCTACATCCGAGCTCATCAGAAATAACAGACAACAACTCCCTGACTAGCCCTGCGCATCCAAACAGACAGCCACTTTGCATAGCACCCACTGTGTTTTTCGCCACTGCGCGAGGCTTTCCGGATAACGAGATAGCCGGCAACAATGCAGTTTGCTGAGAAAGTGACTGAGACATTGTGGATAAGCCAGGTGCTATACTCCCCCCCACGAACACCGGGCGACCGGCACGCTCCGCCAATACATCGAAAGTAATGGCCGTCCCCAAATCCACAGCAACGCAAGGAACGCGTCCATACAAGATACAACCTGCTATATTAGCAAGTCTGTCCGCACCAAGCGTAGAGAGCCCATCATACTCAAAATCAATACCCAAGACATCCTGCGGAGTAATAAAATGAACACATTCCCCGAAGGCTTCCGATATTTCACCAGCGGCAGATGGCACAACAGAACAAACCACAACCTGACTAAAATCATACCCGGAAACCACACTCTGAAGTTTCGCTGCATTCAATTCACAGGTTGGAATAATAAGCTGATTCGGCAAGAGCTCTCCACCACAAGAAAACATGAGCTTCGTTCGGGTGTTAGAGTTATCTATAAGAAGCTTAAAATCTGCTGCTTTATTCATATAATAATACACTTTCAACAGTATCCACTATAGCAGTAGCGCCTCTACCACGATTAGCTGCCATCATTGCAGTGGATAGTCTAGACCACCCCTCTGCACCATTGGCCATAAGCACTTTTAATTTTGCAATAAGGTCCAATGTGGTACGAGCAGTCACACCGGCACCATCCAGAAGCAACAAAGCCAAATTACCCTGTTCCTGCCCGGGTAACGCATAATTGACAATCATAGGCAAGCCTGATGAATAGGCTTCAAACATCGTAGCAGCCCCGGACTTGCCAATGTAAAAATGGCTTTGAGAAAACAATTGAGGCATGTTATCAGTCCGTTTGCAAACGGTAATCTTTTCACTTGCGAATTGCTTTAATTCTCTATACCTTTCGCCACAAATGACTGTCACATGAGCTTCTGGATATGCCGCAATAATAGCCCGCAAATCTGACTTAACCCTATGTAATGGAGCAAAAGCACCATATACCAGCCTCAGGGTGGATGCAGTGGGCGCAGAACGCCCCGTACGCGACGAAAACTCACGCCTTACAGGAAAACCAGACGCATGCAGACGCTCAGGGGAAAGAGCATATCTCTCACTAACTAACGTATGAGAGTGTTCATCCGGTAAGAATATCATGGGAGCTTTAGTCACCATCCATGGTCTACTAATTTCCAACGAGTCGGTCACAACCACTGCATAAGGCACATTAACTCGCCCCTCTTCACGTAAATAATCCAGCATATGAGCAAAAAGCGGATATGTGCACAGAATAACATCAGGCCGCAACTCATTTACCAAATTAGCTATACACTCAGTCACGCCACGAAGTATGGGCGCCGTTGCCTTAGCCGCCCAATCAGCAGTTGCCGTCTGAGCATACGTAATAGACCAAAGCCACGGGGCAGTTCGTACACAAAACTGATAAAACTTCCGTGTTATCTCATAAATGCGAGGATGCGCCAGCTGGCAACAATCCACCATTTCACCCCGCCAGCCACGCGAAGTAAATTCCTGCACAAGGGCACGCCCCGCGGCATTATGCCCTTCACCATAACCAACGCTCAGGATTAATGCTACTTTGCCAGCCATCTCTATTTACAACTTCATTATAAACATAAAGGCCCCGACAGGATAACTCCTGCGGGGCCTGAAAGCATTTTACTACGGCAGAAGCCTAGAGGGGCGGCTCTCCCACGCACCACGCTCAGGAACGAAAATCTCATCGTTAGGCCTCAAGCGAATAGCACGATCGCGAGCACTGAAATAATCATAGGTACGGGTCACACCGCGGCGTGTTACCTGAATGTGGCGAGAACCGAACTGCGTAATATCACCGCACTCCATGAGAGCCTGAATAAGAGTGATACCAGGACGATAAGAAACGGGACGCTTTTGCGCCACATAACCCGTCACAGTAATACGTCTCTGCATCAAAGCGGCGGTTTCATCATCATTACCCACAATGGCCATCACGATGGGGCGAGAATAAATCTCCTGATCGATGTAGAGCTGACGCACCATATCACTCAGCTGACGAGCAGTCTTACCGACCACACGCACGCGCGAAGCCAGATAAGGCAGCATCACCGTACCATCATCATTACTTACTTGGTACTCACCGTCAACATTCGGCTTATCCTCAGCAGGAATATTACGGAATACCAAGCGAATAACACCTCCTCTTCTGGCACGAGGCTCAGCCTCTACCACTTCATCCTCAGACTGAGCACCGAGCGGCAGCGCAAGCATGAGGGCAACTACGAAGTTGAGAATAACTACCCAAAAGTTTTTATTCATTTTACAGCGTAAAGTTAGGATTAATAGATATCGGCGGAGTCGTTTCCTGAACTCTGGTTGTCAGAATCGGCAGAGGTCTTAGCCGAACGAGTAGAGGAAGAACTGCTCTTGAGAGGTACGGGCTCCTTACGAGAAGTATCGTTAGAGTAGTATGAATAGTAAGTGGTGTAGTACTGATACTGGGTATCTGCACTGATATCAACATTATTCATAACAAGGCCCATAATCTGACCGCCAACGTTCTGAATGATAGATCTTGTGCGGAGAAGCGCCTTAAGGGGCATCTTGCGGGGCTGAAGAACCACAAGCGTAGCATCAGCCTTGCTTACCAGAAGGGAAGCGTCACTCACACCCAGAACAGGCGGAGAGTCAAACAGCACAATATCAAAGCGCTTCGTTACTTCCGCAATCAAATGATCCATGCGGTGAGAACTAAGCACGCCAGAGGGGTCACTCGGTTGGGGACCAGCAGGCAGAAGATAGAGATTGGGAGTAGGCGTCTTCACAACAACCTCCTTAAGCTCCATATCACTCGTCAGATAATTCGAAAGGCCAAGCTCAGAATCAATTTCAGAGTAACGATCAAGACGCGGTCTGCGAAGGTCAGCATCAATCATGAGCGTGCTGTAGCCGGCAGATGCAAACACATAAGCCAGATTGCTAAGTGTTGTAGTCTTACCTTCACCGGCATTGGCGGACACAACGGCGAGAGTACGAGCCTTGAAGAGAGACTTCTTAAGCTCAATATTCGTACGAAGGATTCGGTAAGCCTCAGCATCAGGACTATTACCATCCTGCAAGGAAAGCAAACCGACGTCCTGAGGAATAACACCCAGCACAGGAAGACCAAGATGCTTTTCAGCCTCTTCTAGTGACTTCACAGAAGTATCAAAGTAATTGAATACAACTGCAACAACAAGACCAAGAATTACACCAACAACGGCACCAACAACAAGATTAAGCTTATAGTTAGGACTACTGGGAACAAGAGCAGCAATGGGATTACTATAGATTTCGATTGTCTGACGAGGAGCCATCATTCGCATGCGATCTACAATGTAATCATTCTCAAGCCTGTCGTAACGTGCCTTTTCAGCACTGTACTCCTGAAGGGCTGCAAGAACCTTCTGGTCCTCTAGGGTCTTTTCACGAAGACGATTGCGAGCCTCACGAATACGAGTCTCCAAATTACTGAGCTCAGAACGCTTCACAGAAAGCTGATCCTGCATGGCATCACGCATACCGACAAGTTCAGCGAAAAGCTGAGCCTGTGTAGCACGGTGCTGCTCATCAAGACTCTTCAGCACCGGGTGTGCCACGCCATAGCCGCTGATAATCTTCTGATTGCGAGTTTCTTCCTCCTCACGGAAAGCCTCATGAAGTTCACGAACACGGGCAGAACTGTAAGATTCTGCAGAAAGCAAACCAGTTCTAGTCACATAGCTAAGAAGCTCCTCATCCTTAAGAGTCTGAAGCTGAGATACGTGAACGGTCATCTGAGCGATCTCGGACTCAAGAGTAAGGCGAGAATTATTAAGCTGGTTCATTTCCTGCTCTTCAGCAGCAGTTGACACCGGCATGCCGGTACCGTTCTGATTCCAGATACCCTGCAAATATCTGCCGGAGCGAATATACTGGCGCACAACGTCAGCTTTACGCTCAAGCTCATCCTGACGAGAGCGAAGCACCTCATAACGCTTGCTGATAACCTCATTAATCAAAGCATTTTCTTTCTCTTCGCGAACCTCCTTGTAACACAGAGCAACAGCCTCACAGATGCGCTGGGCAACACGAGGATCAGAGTGAGTCACAAAGACATCGACAAGGTTTGTACCCATAACGGGCTCAACCTTTACAATATCAGCGATGATAGCTGCAGCCATTTGTTCGTTCACTTGCCATTCATTGGGCAAGTCAAGCTTGTTGGCTACAGCAATCAAATTCTGCTCAGAAATGAGAAGCTCGAACTGAGTCGCCATGTAATCGTAACCTGACGCGTCAGTCTGAATCGGGTTCACATCGGACCCGACAGCAAGATTTATCAAATCACGAGGCAGCTTAATTTCAAAACGCATATTACTGGTATACTGAGGCGTCATCAATTTTGTGATGAGAGCGCAACTCAGAAACACCAAGAAGAAGACAAGCATGGCCTCTTTCCATCTCGTCCTCAGAATCTGCAAATAATCCTGTGCATGAAGCACAGCCTCGGTCCTTCTCTCCTCGATACTTAATTCGGCCATTTTATTTCTAGCGATAAAAAGGGTGGAACTTATGTATTAACAAAAGTTCCACCCCTGATATATAAATATTAGAAGCTGTAATTTACGCCAGCGGAAACTCGATTTCGCTCATAGGCGCCATACTTACCATCACTATCGTAATGGATATAGCTGATGTTACCAGTGAGGTTCTCAGTGAAGCGATAACGCATACCAACGGATACGCTCCAGTATGTCGAGCCGTAGCTGGAGTTACCCACATCGGCATCCTCATGCTGAGAATCGTACAGGCTCACACCACCGGTAAAGGTGACTCGGTGAGTATATGCGTACTCGAGGCCTACACCGGCGCGCCATGTTGCCACCGTGCGGTAGTTAACACCACCCACATAGGAATCAACATTCTCGTTGGAATATGCAACATAAGCCTTTGCGCTAAGACCCTCAGCAAGAGCGCGTCTGTAAGAGAAGTCGAGAGTGGGGCTCACACGGCTCCAGCCATCCACCATCTTCAGCTGAGCACCAAGAGTAAGAGACAGAGAAGAAATCGGGCTCAGGCAGTGATTCACGCTTCCATTGAAGAAGAAGCTTTCAGAATCCTCACCCTCCTGACGCTCTTCAATACGATAGCTCACATTGGCACCGTACGTAGTACGCTCAGATGCCTTATAAGAAAGACCGGTACCAAGCGTAAGATACTGGCGATCGTCATTGTAGGAATCATCATCGTATACAAAACCACCGTAAGCCAGATTGAGTTTCCAAGACCAACGAGCGTCGATAGCCTGAGAATACACATTGGAGATATTCCAGTTGAGAGAGGAACCCCAGCAATCAGCAGCAGAGTAAAGATTACCATATTCAGGCTCGGGAGAGTATCTCAGATTCATACGGCAGCTGTATACGCTACCGCGTTCAAAGGAGTGAGTCAGGCTAGCACCAAGCGTAATATCAGAGAAGTAGCGATCATCTACACCGTTAGCATCCTTATTATAAAGCTGAGCACCGATTTGAGCGTTGTAGGTAAGCTTCGTAACGGACTCGTAGTCAGCATAAGACATACCAACGCCAAAACGGACAAACTCACCAGACTTCTGATTCCTTGCGGAAGAGTTCACATTATCGTCATAGCCAACATTTACATATGCATTGTAACGCATAGCATATGACTCAGGCACACCGATAGACGGAGCCGTATCAAACAGAGAGAAACCATATGCAGCAGGAGCAAGAGCACCCGTCAGCAGCAGTACTTTATATATAGTAGATTTCATATTTATTCTCTTGGTACAATTATCCAAAATTAACGGCCAGGGCTGGCATCATTGGGGGTAACAAGCACATCAGGAGTGTGCGTGATTACATCAACACCACGAATAAGCTCGTTAATTGTAGCCTCAGCCACACCTTCAGCCAGAGAAGCCTGATAAAGTGCGTTCAGCATATCAAAAAGCTCCTGAGGAATCTCAGGATGAGCCGTCGGTTCATCCTTACTGTTCTTACCACTGTTATAGGTACGAACATAAGAAGAGAAGTTACCCTTCAAATCAGGGCGTGCCATCAGCACAGCACGAAAAATGGAAGCGCACTCATTCGGAGTCCATGTCGTACGCTGATTAATCACCTCAGCATAAATAGACACAGCCTCCTGAGGCTCAGCCTTCACTGCTTCATAAACAGCCAAACAGATAGCCCCGAGAGAAACTCGAGAATCAGCAGCAGCAAGAGCCACTGCATTATCCTTTGCGGGACCAGCGTAAGATGCAGGAACAGCAACAATTCCCGCCAGCATCAACATTGCTAAGTGTACAGTCTTCATATAGGTTAAGATTTTTGTTGGAAGAGCGGGTAGCGGGAATCGAACCCGCATGATCAGCTTGGAAGGCTGGAGCTTTACCATTAAGCTATACCCGCAATTGCTCTCTGCGCTGTATTCTACATCATTTATTGAATAACGCAAGTCTAAAATGAAAAAAAATACATTTTTTTTATTTTCCACTTGACTTTTTTTACTATATTACGTATACTCGCGCCGCATTCTGATGCGGGCGTCGTTCAATGGTAGGACGCGTGCTTCCCAAGCATGAGACACGGGTTCGATTCCCGTCGCCCGTACTTCCGAAATCTTCGGTCGAGTCTACTCAACCGAAGATTTTTCTTTAACTTTCCCGTATTTTTCTGTCTCCAGCAAGATATTCTCTTGACAAGAGGCGAAAAATTGTTTAACTTTTCCTTACGAATTACAGTCATCTCAAAGGGTATACTATGCCTACAGTGGATACAAGACCGCAGCCACCATACCGCCAAATGGAACTCGATCCCCGGACGGCGGATAGTTCCTTACACTCTCCCGAACGCGTAAGGGAGCAGGTAGAAAAACTGCGCATGCAGGCAGAAATCTTTGAACAGCAGCGGCTTCAATCCGAAAACCAAAGCCGTGAGCTAGAGCAAAGCACCTTACGCAAAGCTCGTTTCAACGCCGAGTTAAATGACATCGGCACGAGGATTCATAACTCTGTACGCCGCATTGAACGCGAGCTAGAGTCCATGAACAAAGAGCAGCAGGAATTGGAGCACGTGTGTGACTGTTTCCGCAGACACCTCCAGATTCTTTCCGCACTTCAGCCGGAAATCTGGTCAGCTGAAGGCCTCTCTGAGAGGCTGAGAGAAGCACAGCCCAAGCTGGATCGTGCTGAAAATGATTTCAGTGAAGCGTACGCATACGGTAACAAATACCGCCACACTGATGTACTACTCACGCGCCCGGGCGAGACACCGGCGCATAAATTAACTTGGAAGAATCTTAAGGAAGAAATGGCTAAGGGCCTTGCTTTCCATCTTCCTCTTTTCCTACTGATTCTCATCAGTTGGGTCACGTATATTCTCATCTCCACCCCCTGACAATTACACGTATGGCAAGAGACCGCTTAAGACGGCAGAACGAAATTGACCGATTGGAACAGCAGGCCCGCCGCAGCCGTGAGCAGGAACTGCGTAACAGGCGTGACTATTATGAGGACACGTGGGCCCGGCCGGAAAACACGCTTGGCCCGAACGAAGAGGTCATGGAAAAACGTCGCCGCCGCAAACACGTTGTCGTTGCTTCCGGTTCGAGCCGTTCTCATAATATATTAGGTGAAAATATCGCGATGCTTATTGGTCTCGTGATTTGCATCATCGCTCTTTACCATATCTGCCTTTACGTTCTTAACCAGTAATCCCCACCCGGACAGCCGCCATGGACACACCTTCCATTGATGTTGCATACATTGCTAGGCTCGCCAAGCTTGCTCTCACCCCCGAAGAGACATCACGTTTCTCAGAAGACTTAAACCAGGTGCTCCGCTATGTAGCCCAGCTGGAGCAGTGGAACACCTCAGAGGTGGAGCCCATGTACCATCCGCTTCCGGTATTTGATGCAGTGCGCGAGGATATCCCGGGCACCAGCCTGAGCAACAGCGCAGCCGTGGCGAACGCCCCTGCGGAAGAAGATGGCCAGTTCCGTGTACCTAAAGTTGTAGAATCTGCCCACTAACCTCCCCTTCCCTGCCATGCTTAAAGGTTCCATCTCACACTGGCGCAGCCAGCTTACCTCAGGTACTATCACACCCACCGAGCTGGTTGAAGAACTCAGCCGCAGCATGGAGGAGAGCAATCCCTCCATCAATGCCTACATTTCATGGGACAAGGATGCAGCTCTTGCTGCAGCACAGCAGGCGGATTTGAGCCTGCCCCTTGGTGGTATCCCCATCGCAGTAAAGGATAACATCTGCATCTCGGGCACACCCACACGCTGTGCCTCTAAGATTCTGGATAATTTCCGTGCACCTTATGATGCCACGGCCATCACCCGCCTGCGCGCAGCCGGCGCCATCCCCTTCGGCAGAGCAAATATGGATGAGTTCGCTATGGGCTCCTTCGGTAAGAACTCTGCATATGGCGCCACTGATAACCCCGCTGCTCCCGGGCATGCTCCCGGCGGTTCCTCCAGCGGTTCAGCTGCAGCCGTAGCCGGTGGCATGGCAATCGCCGCGCTGGGGTCTGACACCGGCGGCTCTATCCGTCAGCCTGCCTCTCACTGCGGTATCGTCGGCATGAAGCCCACATATGGCCGCATCTCCCGTTACGGGCTTGTAGCTTTCGCCTCCTCTCTGGATCAGATTGGCCCTCTCACCCAGAATGTGGAAGACTCGGCTCTGCTGCTGAACGCTCTTTGCGGCCATGATGAGAAAGACTCCACATCCTCCACTGAGCCCACATGTGACTTCACAGCCGGGCTCGGCCAGAGCATCCGTGGTGCCCGCATCGGCCTGCCAAAAGAATACCTCTCCGAGGGCAATGATCCTGCCGTTACGGCCGCGCTGGAACTTGCCGTACAGAAACTCACTGAGCAGGGCGCTGAAATCGTAGAGATTTCTCTTCCTCATGCCGAAGCCGTGGTGGCTGCATATTATATCATCGCCTGTGCAGAAGCTTCCTCCAATCTTTCCCGCTTTGACGGCATCCGCTACGGTCATCGCGCCGAAAACACAAATGGCTTGGATGACCTCTACAGCCGCTCCCGCGCCGAAGGCTTCGGCCCGGAAGTGAAGCGCCGCATTATTCTGGGCACCTATGTGCTCTCCAGCGGCTTCTATGATGCCTACTACGCCAAAGCTCAGAAGGTGCGGGCCCTCGTGGCTCAGGACTTCAGTGCTGCTTTCGAGAAGGTGGACTTCATTCTCGGCCCTGTGGCTCCCACGCCCGCGCCGGCACTGGAAGGCTCGGATATGACGCCGCTGCAGATTTATCTGGCAGACATCTACACCATTCCAGCGAACCTCGCAGGCCTCCCCGGCATCTCAGTCCCCTGCCCCGTTGCAGAAGGAACCCGCCCCGTAGGCGTGCAGCTACTCGGCAAGCATTTTGCTGAGGTTGATTTGCTGCGCGTAGCCTCAGCACTGGAAACCGCCCTTGCATGAGCGCCCCAGTATACCTCAGCATAGCCGGCTCAGACTGCTCCGCAGGAGCAGGCATACAGGCTGACCTGAAAGCCGGGTTTGCTCTGGGATGTTACCCCCTCACCGCTGTCACCTGCGTGGTGAGCGAAGTTCCGGGCAAGGTAGACGCCATCGTGCCCATGGAACCGGAGTTCGTGGCTAATCAGGTTCGCATCTGCCTGAAGCACTTCCCCGTGGCCGCCATTAAAACAGGCATGCTGTACAGCCCAGAAATTGTGCGTGCCGTCACAGCGGAGCTGCAGAGCTTCGAAGGCCCCATCGTGGTGGACCCCGTCATGATTGCCACCGCCGGTGAAGCGCTTATTCTCCGAGAGGCTATCAGCGTTTATGAGCAGAGCCTCATGCCCCGCACCACACTGCTCACGCCGAATCTGGATGAACTGCAGCGCTTGCTTGGTACCGGGGAAGACATCCGAACAGCGGAAGAACTCCAGCAGGCCGGCAGCGTACTAGCCAAGCGATATGATTGCGCCGTTCTTGCCAAGGGCGGCCATCTGGAAGGCAACACCTGCACGGATATCCTCATCTTGAAAGACGGCACAGCCCACCGCTGGTCGCACCCGCGCACCACAGGCATCTCCACCCACGGCACAGGCTGCACGCTTTCCAGCGCCGTTGCTGCTCACCTTGCTAAAGGGCAGGAGCTCGTGCAAGCCGTGGAGAATTCTCTGCACTACATAGAGAAAGCCATCGCAGCCTCCCTCAAACTCGGTGAACTCTGGGCTGTAAACCACGGGGCTATTTAACAAATACGGCCTCGGTATTCCTACTCGTCATTTACACTGAGAATGACGAGTTTCCCTAGCGTCTCATCCTTACGCCCTCTTATATAAGTACGTGCCAAGCGGGCCACACTCAGACGCGGACGGCTCACATAGCGGTGAAACACCTCTCCCGTCTCACGGTGACAAAGCACATAACGCGTACGCCGAGGACGATACCCTGCCGGAGCAAAATCATCACATCGGCAGGAAGCTTTCTCCCCCTCAAGCCCCAGAAGCCCGCAAAAATGCTTCCATACCCGGCCATGCCCCGCTGCCCGGTGATGCACCATAGCCAGAGCATGTGCCAGCTCATGCAGAATCGTACGGCGCACCATCTCTGCGTCTTTCGCCAGATAAGCCCCCACATAATAGCGAGAAAGCGTAATACGCCGCTTCGTGTAATGGCAACAGCCCAGCCGCTTCACGGCGCGGTCCCAGCCGAAACACCAGCCGAAAAGCCCCACCGCCACAAGGCAACGCTCCACCCAAGCCGCCACATCCGCAGCATCATTCCACGCCCCCGGCGTGGGCAGAATGTATGGCTCACTCCTCATCCTCAGCAGCAAGCAGTATAGTTTCCTCCTCATCGGCATAGCCCGCCTGCACGCCGCAGCCAGTGGGCACCCTGAGCCCCTTGGAAGATAGCTCTGGCGCATCCGGATATTCCAGCTCCAGACACTCCAGCAGACTCCGGGCGGCCTGCACGATAAACTCTGTTCTGCTCACCGCATTAAATGTACTGAGCGCGCTCAGCTCCTCAGCCACATCTGCAGGAAAATTCATCACAATCAGGCGCGTGTCTTTATCCTCCTCTGCCATATGTCAATGTTATATTTACGGCCAAGTTGAGTCTAGCACGTTCCGAAGAACATAGCGAGATATTTCTGCTTTTATTGCGTCACAATTATGTAACAGTCGGGCATTTGTCTTGCATACTCTCAGAGGCTTGTGATATGATTTTCTCTGATGAACGAAAGGTGCATACTAGTGGCGGAAGATGACGCGCCCATCCGGCAGGCACTGGCTGATACTCTGGAAGGAGCCGGCTATAGTGTACTGGCGGCGGAGGACGGCCGCCGCGCACTGGAACTCCTGCTCACGCGAGAGGTAGACCTCGCCCTGCTGGATGTGAATATGCCTGGTCTCACCGGTTTCCAGCTTCTCAAAATCATGGGTAAAGAGTGCCCCGGCATCCCTAGCATCATTCTGACCGCGCATGGCGAAGAGCAAGACCGTGTGAAAGGCCTAGAACTCGGCGCGGATGACTATGTAGTGAAACCCTTCAGCATTGCAGAGCTTCTGGCCCGCATCACTGCAGTACTGCGCCGCACGCCTGGCCGCCAGAAAGCTGCCGGTGCCGTTCTCAGCTTCCCTGGGGGACGACTCCACCCGTCAAACCGCACAGCCACCCGCACGGATGGCAGCACCATCCCCCTCAGCGAAAAAGAGTTTGACCTCTTCCGCTACTTCCTCGCGCACCCGAACCGCATCATCGCACAAGAAGAACTCCTCCTGCGCGTATGGGGAATCAACACCTCCCCGGGCAAAACTCGCACTGTCCCCGTTACTCTCACTCGCCTGAGAGAAAAAATCGGCCCGGAAGCCGCCGCATGTTTTGAAAACGTCCGCGCTCGCGGATATAAATGGAATGATCCTGCATGAAAAAGAAGCTTACCGTCATCCTGATACTTTTTTCACTTCTCGTCGTAGGCGCAGCCTTATGGCAGGCTCATGAAGCCGCCACTCTGGAGGAACGCCTGCTAAACATCGACCGCCAGACGCAAGCTAACCGCCTGCTGGAGCTTTCCCTACCCCGCGTACAGGCTGAAGTAAGCCGCCTGCTGGCAGCGGAGCGCGAAAAGCTGGGTAATAATCCCCCCATAGGCCTCATGTATTACAACATGCCCGAGGGCGGGAAGGCGGATTTTAATAACGGCTTTTTCATGATTACCTCACAGGGAGTCCAATGCCCCGTGGGTGATGAGGGAATCAAGCAGTGGCTGAATGATAACGCCATGATTGTGGATGCCATGCGGAGAAAGGCGGATAACCCCGCCGCCCCTGTCATTGACCCGGATAAAGCCATTGACTACGACCCTCGTGTCCACCTGCCTGTATTCAGCGTCTACCATGCAGAAAATCCGGATACTGCCGGCCCGCTCAGAATGAACGGCGAGCCCTCACCGTACTTCTCTTGGTTCTATGAAGGGCTGCTCGTATATCAGCGCAGCATCCCCACCACCCACGGCAATGCCGCCCAAGGCTTCATTATTGATGTTCCCAAACTTGCTGCCCGCCTTCTCCCACTGGTAGAACCCGGCCTCGTGGAGCCTGAAATCCGCCTCGTCCAGCGGGGCGAAATTAGTAACCTCTCTCCCCTGCCCCTCGTCCTCGTCCCCGGCAAACAAGTGAACCTGCCGGACAGCCGCCTGCGAGAAAAGGCCCTCAGCGGCACCGTGGCCAGTGCATGGCTCATCTCCATCCTCTCCATCATCATTCTCTTCGGTTTGCTCGCCTTCTACGCCCGCCTCGAACGCCGCCGCAGCGACTTCGTCTCAGCCGTCACCCATGAACTGCGCACGCCGCTCACCAGCTTCAACCTGTACACTGAAATGCTGCGCAGCGGTAAGCTACCGCCAGAAAAGGTGGCCGAGTACCATGAAACACTTTACAACGAAAGCCGCCGCCTAGGCCACCTAGTGGAAAACGTCCTCTCCTTTGCCAAACTCACTCGCGGCAAAGTACGTGGCAGGCAGGATAGTGGCAGTTGCAGCAAGCTGCTGCCTGAGCTCTTCGCAAAAATAAAAGAGCGACTCAAGAAAGGAGGCGTGGACTTCCATTACACACTGGACCCCCGCACCACGCTGCTCACTCTACGCACGGATTTGCTCTCCGTGGAGCAAATCCTCACGAACCTTGCTGATAACGCGATGAAATACGCCGAAGCAGAGCACCCGGCCATCAGCATCAACGTTCTGCAAAATCACCGTTCCTTAGCAATCCGCTTTGCAGACAACGGCCCGGGCATCCCGCAGGAGCTGCAGAAAGACCTCTTCCGACCCTTCTCCCGCTCCGCTAAATCTGAGAGCGGGCGCAAACCCGGTGTTGGCCTCGGCCTCGCCCTCTCTCGTGATCTCGCCCGCTCCATCGGCGGCGAGCTCAGCTTAGAGAAGAGTGATTCCAAGGGCAGTACCTTCCTTCTCACGCTTCCTCTTGGTGAATAATCCATGAAAAGCAAGCTAGCCATCTCCCTGCTTCTGCTGCCTACTCACCTGCTGTTGTGGTGGGGAACGATGCAACTCTGCAGGGTATATCCGATACCCTTTAAGGAAAACCTGTTCCACGTTGTGGTAAGTTACCCGGCTCTGGCCAGCTGCATTCTGTGGCTCTGGTTCCTGCAGCCCCGCACACCGGCAGGTTGCCTGTGGTTCTGCGGAGGGTTGCCGATGCTGACCGGCTTCGCCTCATCCCTCATCATCATTCACACCATGTATCCTCCCGAAAGTATGGCAGGCTATGTGGTTCTGATATGCCTTTTTTACAATCTGCTCTGCTGCCTTCTGTTACCCCTGCTGCGGCTACTTACCCGCAGAAAAAAAGGCGGGAATCAATCTTCATCATCCTCGAACGCGCGAGGATGAGCATGCAAGTACGCCTCCTTCATGCGAGTTTTGGTGACGTGCGTGTAAATCTGCGTGGTGGAAAGCGAGGTGTGGCCGAGCAATTCCTGCACGGCGCGCAAATCAGCGCCGGCGTCCAGCATGTGGGTGGCAAAGGTGTGGCGCAGCTTGTGGGGTGATATATGAAAGGGCAAGTCGGAGCAGCGCAGGTATTTATCCAGCATCAGCTGCACACTGCGGCCAGTCATGCGGCGGCGTAGGCGGCTAATGAAAAGAGGACCCTGCGGGTCGAGCCCCGCACGCATACGATAATTCAGAATGGCCTGACGCGCATACTCACCTACTGGCACAAGGCGCTCCTTGCGACCTTTACCAAGCACGCGTACGCAGTCCTCACCGGCCTGCAGAGCATCCGCATTCAGGCTCACTAGCTCACTCAAGCGAATACCGCAGGAGTAAAACAACTCAAGAATCGCCGCATCTCGGTACGGAAGCCAATCCGGGCTCTTTTTATCCACCGGTGTGCGCAGTGGCAAAGAAAGCAGCTCCTCCATCTGCCGCAGGCTCAGATGCACCGGCAAACTATGGCGGGCCTTCGGCAGCGTTACTTCGGCTAATGGATTAACCTGCAATCCCTCGCGCCGCATCAGGTAAGTATACAGTGAGCGCAAAGCAGCAAAACGCAGGCGAATGGAGGCCGGCTTCAGCTCCTGCTGCATAGCTTCATACAGCCAGCCGCGGAAATTTTCTGTGACACAGTCATGCCAGTTCACAAAGCGCGGCCCCATCCACTCACGGAACTGCAGCAAGGTGCGCCTGTACGCAGCAAGCGTGTGCTCGGAAGCAGTTTTCTCCACCTCCATGTACACTAGAAAACGCTCAGCTATTTCCTCTGCCGTCATGCCTTGGGACAATCCGGCGGCTATCCCTCATTTCTGAAGCATAGCCGCCGTTTTAATAAACTTTAATTTATTATTTTTTTACTTTTTACCGGCGATACCCATGGTATAGCCATTGTACTCACGCATGTTGTACAGGGGCTGCCCTTCGGGCACAGCATAACCGATGTTCTTGCGAATCTGCAGGAAGTCAGCGATACCGGCTTCATCCACCTGATTCAGGCCACCACCGTGCATATCAGCAAAGAGCACCATCTTGCAGTAAGCATCCGCATTTTCCATGAACCACTCAGCCTCCTCAATGTGACGAGCGCCGGTAATCACACCGTGATTCTCCATGAATACCACCGTGCTCTGGTGGCAGGCCTTTGCTACGGCCTCAGCTGTCTCAGGAGAGCCGGGAGTACCGTAAGGAGCGAGCGGAATGTGGCCGAGGAAGATATCAGCCTCCGGGTTGATGCCATTTGGCGGCACCTTACCGGCGAAGAGGAAAGCATTACAGCACGGGGGATGTGCATGGATGCAGGCATTCACACCCACCTCTTTCATCATAGCGATGTGAGTCTTCACCTCGCTGGTAGCGGGGCGGTAACCGCAGAGCTGCCCGGCGTTCATATCCACCATGCAGATGTCATCCACCGTCATGAAGCCCTTGGAGCAGAGAGTCGGGGAGCAGAGCACGAGGTCTTTAGCCACGCGCACGGAAAGGTTACCACCATTGCCGTCCACATACTCACGGTTCCACAGGCGGCGGCCCATGTCTACCATGCGCTCCTTAATCACGAGGATTTCGGGGCTGTTGAAGAAGGCATCGATTTCTTCACGCGTCTGCGGATCGTAGTTCTCCCAGGGAAAAATGCGGTCAGGCAGCGCCGGCTTAATATAAAGTTCGGGATTTGCCATATGTTACCCTTCTTTTAACAGACACAAGCTCATGAGTCAAGAAAAAAGCATCATTCCCTGCCCTCACTTTCCAATTTCTCGAAAAAAAGGTCGACTCCGAAAAATACGTCTAAAAAGCTCTTATTCGGAGCGTTCAGAAACCTCAGGCGAAAGTTGTTGCTTCAGCTGCTGAGTTTTTCGGTGACGGCGCCACCAGCGCAGTATCACCTCCGCACCAATAGCCGGCAATACAGCCAGCAGAACTTCTCCCATCTCAATGAGTCCCCACAGCCCAAGAATAATAAACAGCCCACCCATCCACGGCATACAACCATCGGGCGGGTCCACCTCCGGTGCCGGAATATCAGCCGGCAAAGTGCCCAGCCGAGAGGCCATTGCTTTCACCACACTCATCACCTCCGGCACATTCATAAACCCGCTCGGGTCAGTGTACCACCCTCCCTGGTCAGAGCCAAAACTATACCCCAGCACCACATCACCGCTGCCATCCGCGCGCACAATTACGGCCTTAATCATTCCCGGGTCTCTATCATAAGAAAACACTTGTTTGCCGCTCTTCACAATGACCGCCCGCTGCGAGGTCAGCAGATAGAAGTGCCGATTGCGAGCTCTCAGATAACGCCAGAACCAGATAACCGCGGTCAGCCCAAAAAACAGCCAACTGAGCAAATCCTCCCAAACTGACACATAAACTGATAGGTAGGCCAAAACGACCAGCATCAGCAAACCCAGAATCAAGCCCAGAATCAAGGCTTCCTTTAACCGCTCTCTATCCAGCAAACGCACACGCGGACGAACTAACATCTGCAGCTCCTCGCCCTCGCGCAACACCTGCTGCATCTCTCGTCGCTCTGAGCGACTCAGTCCTGACAATGATTCATTCATGATGATTTTTTCGGTATTACTCCTGCGGCAATCATACTGGCACCAACAAGGAAAAACATTGTGCTGAACAGCGTGAAGCCCATCCCGGCACGCACATTTCTTTCCTCCCTTATAACCCCGGGCGAATGACGATAATAGGTATAGCTCACCATCACTTGGCGATCATCACGCAAATAGCTCACCCCCATCAAAAGAAGCAGGTAGGCAACAGCACAACCGGCACATCCCATCCACATCATCATCTCACGAGCCACCGTATACGCGCAGGGGCGCCCCTTCCTATCCAGCGGTAGAGGCTGCACGCCCTCAACCGCGGGCAAATCTTCCCCCTCTGGCACGGCTGCCACCTGCTCCGCTATTATTTGCGCCACTCTCTCAGGCTGTGGCACCATGATGAATCCCACAGGCCGCACCGGCTTGTACACGTGAATTCCGGGCTGCCAGCCACGCTCCCACGCAAATATAACATCGCCATACCCATCAGCGCGAGACTCCACCTTCAGCACAAGATTCTCACCCAGCGGAAAACTCACCGTACGCAGACGCCGGAAAAGGGAGTTCTCCATCACCACAGCCCGCCGATTCGTAAGCAGATACCGCGTGCTACCCATACGCAGCCGCTGCCACAGCGGAGAAATAAGCAGCACAATGGCTACCAGCCAAAAGGGAAGACCGAATAACAGGATCACCCAGCAATCTCCACCCAGCACAACCGCAGCATGCACCAACGGGCAGGCCAACATGAAGCCAGGTATCAACTGCGCAGCGGTCTGAGCACCACTCAGGCCAATGCGAGGGGACGCCAGCATCACCACCTGCTCACCCTCGTGCAGCACCGAGCGCACCTGAGCGGTCTCCTGTTCTGTCAATCCTGTGGCTGTAGCGCTCATTTCGTATTCGATTTTGCTCGATAAGTGATATAGACTAGCCCACAGCCTATCATCACAAAAATACCCCCACCTAATGTAAACGACATACCGGGGCTCATTCCATCTTCCAAGACACGCAGAGTCTCCGAATCTGGCAAATAAATAATCGAAATATCAGAACCAATGGCGTAATTATCCGTGTTGATGTGATAGTCTATCGTATGAGATTCCCCATCCGCATCCGTAAAACGCAGCGTAGGGTAATACAACGTCGATGAATGGCGCCCACCGCTTGACTCCTTCCGCACACTCAGCACGGTAGCATCCGTACGCACCCCCTCTTTCTCCAGCAGCCTCTCGGTATTCAGCATTACTAGCCCAATCACTACAAAAATGGATGCAAACAAAGCAAAAACAACCCCAAAAGCCATGGGCGGCGCGTTATCTGCTCGTTTCTGCCAAGGCTGATTGGAAAGAGGTGTGCCCCAAGCGTCCAGACGGGGTGCAGGAGAGCTCAGCTCAGATGGACGGAAAGCGAAAGGCGCTTTATCCTCCGGCACGGCAGCCACCTGCTCTTCCACCAGGCGGCGCACTTCTTCATGCTGCGGCACCGATAGGAAGCCCACTGGATGGGGCGAGACTCTCGGGCGCTTTGTAAAACTCCTGCGAATCTCATAGTCAAAAATAATGCTCCCCAAATCACCTTCCTTCGTCACCTTTTTGATAAGCCCGGGGTACAGAGGCCAGCACACACAGCGATTCCGCCACAGCCCCACCGGCTCAAACACTACCGCCCGTTTATCCGTCAGCACATACAGCGTGCGCTCCATGCGCCGGCGGTGCCGCCATGGCGCACTCAGTAACATGAGCGCAAAAATCCAGCCGGGCAGAAAAAACAATACCGCCACCCACCACTGAGAACCAAATCCATGCGCCATATAGCCGCAAAGGCCTGCCAGCACCAGCCCGGGAAACACTCTACCAAAAGCCTCCAAGGGATTCATCTTTGCCCGTGGCTTAGCCACAAGCACAGTACGCTCATCCTCCTTCAGCACAGTGCGCAGGCGTTCAGAGTCCTGCGGACTAAGGCCCCATTCATCTTCCATCATTGGCGCCCCCCTTCCCTTTTCACAGTTTCTTCCAGCACGGCCTGCACGTATTTGACTTGGGGTATATCAATAAGCCCAAACTGCTTCGCCACGCGTTCCTCGCGGGCGCCATCATTATACTCGTCCCTGCCATAATCGAACACAATGTTTCCATATCCATCCGGCAACACGCCGACCTCCTGAATCATGCCCTCGCGCAGCGCGTACGCGCGCGTGCGATAAGATAACAGCCACTTCGGCTCACGCACTAGTACGCGGCGGGCGCTTATCACATACAGCGTCCTCCGGCGGTCCCATTCAGTAAGCTGTAAACGAAAGACCGCGAAAAATCCTATCAACCACCACGGCAGCATCAAAAGCCCACCACGGGCATCATTCTCCATCATCCCCACAGTCGCGCCCAGACAAATGAGCAGCCACACGCAGCCCACCACACGCTCAAAGGTAAACGCCCCGGGCTCTAGCTCCGTACGCGGTCGCAGCATGAGGCGCACCACCTCATCTGCGCCCAGCTGCTGAGCCAGCCACTCACGCTCCTTCTCGCTCAGCGTAATATCTTCCGAATGCCCAATCATGCCTGTACGGATTGCCTGTGCTTTTTCCACCATTTGATAACCACTGAGAGCCCAACACCCCCGGCGAAAGCAGCCATCACATACTTGAACATCTCTCCGGAACACAGCTCACCTGAATACCACCGGTACGCGCCATACAGCACATGAGCGACGCCGGCAATAAAGAAAATCAGCCCCACCACCAGCTCCACATAGCTGGGGCGGTCCGGAGACTCACTTACAATCTCCTCCTGCTCCGGAGCCGGAGGAAGCAGCGAGCGCAGCACTTCCAGCACCCGCTCCATCTGCGGAACGGCCAGAAACCCCTTCGGCACATAATAGATACCATTCTTGGAGCGCCGCTCCTCGTATCCAAACACAATATCACCGCTACCATCCGCGCGGGGCACCACCTCTTTTATCAAATCACTCACCAGCACATACCCCTTCAGCGTACGCTTGCGCCTCCAAGTGGAAGGTTTCAGCACCACAGCGCGTGTATTAGTCAGCACGTACACAGTGCGGCGCTCTAAGCTCTGCTCCCACCACGGGCTCACCGCAAGGCCTATTCCCACCAGCCAAAATGGCAGCAGAAACAATGGAAAAATCAACATCTGCGGTTCGTTCTCCACATCCGCAAGCATCTCCGGCAATGCAGTCACACTGGCAAAGCCAATGAAACTCAACCATACGGCGGCAAAAATAAGGCGGCCCACATACTCAGCCTTCCACCGCACCAGCGGCTTGCACACTAGCAGCAGCTCCTCGTCTTCCTGCACCACGCTTTCCACCCACTCGCGGTCTTGCAACTCCAGCTCAGTATCAGTCAGTTTCATTATTACGGTTCGTTGGGAGCATTTTAGCAGAGAATATGCGCCCTGACAAGATTTTTCACTTGCAGAAGCCGCTCAATTAGCGTATAAGAGAAGCATAAAAGTCACTCTCCCCTCATGAAGTCCGCACTCATCATTCTCCTGTCCACCCTCACCGCTCTCAGCACCATGGCAGATTCCTTCTACGGCGTCAATTCCGTTCGCATCGGTCGTTCATCTACGGACCGCAACGGGCGCACCCGCTACTATGGCCAGAATGGTGCCGCCATCGGGCATTCAGAAAGGGACGGTAATTACACCAAATATTACGGGGCCAATGGCTCCTATCAGGGACGCTCCCAGCGCAATGGAAACGAAACTCGTTACTACGGCGCAAACGGGGCCTACCAAGGCCGCGCTGTTCTCAGCGGAAACGAAATTCGCTATTACGCAGCTAATGGTTCCTATCAGGGCCGAGCTGTCCGCAGCGGTAACGAAAGCGTCTATTACGACGCCTCCGGCCGCCGCACCGGCACAAGAAAACATTGATACAGAAAAAAACACATCACCCCCAATCCCATTATGAAATACGCACTCATCCTCATGGCAGCCCTTATGGCCATCCCCGCCGCACAAGCAGACCGCTTTTATGGCCCCAATGGTTCAAACGTAGGCCGCGCCGAACGTAGTGGTAACACCACCCGCTATTATGACCGCTCCGGTTCCTATATCGGCAGCGCTCAGCACGACAGCAATGGCAACACCCGCTATTATGACCGCTCCGGTTCCTATGCTGGGAGCTCCAGCCGCAGTGGTGACACCACCCGCTATTACGACCGCTCCGGCTCTTACTCCGGCAGCGCCAGCCGCAGCGGTAACACCACCCGCTATTATGACCGCTCCGGTTCATACTCCGGCAGCGCCACAGAAAGCGGCAACGACACCAGATATTATAACCGAAACGGCTCTTACGCCGGCTCCAGAAGCAGATAATTTCACTTTTTTTGAAAAAAAATCACATTTTTTACAAAAAAAGGCTTGCATTCTCCTTTTCTTTCATGTATACTTGCGGCGCACCAAGTGCAAAACCAATGCTCGGGTGGCGGAATTGGTAGACGCGCTAGACTAAGGATCTAGTGGGGCGACCTGTACGGGTTCGAGTCCCGTCTCGAGTAGCAAAAAAAGGTTACGTGAACAACGTAACCTTTTTTGTTTTTTCAGAAACAGCCCTATATGTTATTAAAAAGATATAACTTTTCCACTTGGCAAGAGGCATTTCGTGTGATAGTCTAAAGGAGTTATGAGACAGTGGCTAATTACCCTTCTGCTTGCATTCGGGCTGATACTGAGCACCGTGGCACAAGCCGCGGATGAGGTAGCGTTCATCATCGAACCCGGTTCATCGGTGAGTCCCGGCAATGTATCATACCCTGCCCCAACGCCGGAAGTGCTGGAAGCAGCCGCGCAGGTAGTAGAACAAGCCCAAAATCAGCTTCAGATGGGCACCATTGACAAAGATGAAGCCCTACAGGCCCAACTGGCACACCAACGCCTGCTTCTGGCAAGGGACAATCAGTCGCCCCGGCAGCGCCAAGACGTGTATCAACGCATAGCAGAGCTGAGCCGAGAGAGGGCTGAGCTGATAGCCGCAAGGCACCGCTCGGGAGCAGCCACGGCAGCAGCACTTCACACCTCGCAAGCACAGGCTGCCTGGGCCCTGGCACAAGCAGTGTACAGCACAAGTCCGGCCGAATACACTCGCCTCCTGAATACAGCCCGCAGTGAACTAACAGAGCTTGTAAAATGCTGCGAAGGCAGGTACCGGAACGGGCTTGCCGGCGTGGATGAAAAGCTGATAGCAGAGATTGCGCTGGCGGAGATTCATATGGCACTGAAGCAGCGAGGCCCGGAGAGCCGGCAGGCGGCAGCTCGCGCACAAGAAGCCTACAACAAACTGGCAGAGCTGTATACCACCCGCGCCAGGGAAGGAACAGCGTACAGAAAACAAGCGGCGGAAGCGAATGTGGCCGCTGCCACCTTCCGCCGAGAATGCGCCCTGCACCTTAGCAGAAACCGCACCGCAGCCCGCCGCGCACAGGAGCAACTCGTCGCCGCTATGACTACCCTTCAGGAGCAATGCACCCGCAGCGTGGCAAGCGGACTGAGCAACGTAGATGAGCTCAATGCCATCTCAGCCCGCCTCGCAGCAGAAAACGCCCGTCTGCGCCGCATGGCAAGATAAATCACCATCCTTTCACGCCTCATTCCGGCAGGCGGAGCGTGAACGGCTCCAAGCCACTAGCAAGAGGTGGAGGCGCTCCATTCAGATAGCTAAGCACCTTGTAAATGAGCAGTGAAGTCTTATTGCTGTACTGAGGCTCGACCGTGAGAAGATAATTCATCAGCACCCAAGCAGGCGTGAGCGCGTTCCTATACTGCTCAGCCTGCAAATGGAATGAGCGCAGGCCCTGAGCATAAAGGGCTGCAAGCTCCGCACGAGATAAGGTATTTCCCTGAGTACCAACGGGCGCCAGCAAAGCCGCCATCAACTCACTGCGGCGCACCTTGAAATTGAAATCATACGGGCGCATGCGCATCTGAGCCAGCAGAAGCAGCAGCTCGCTATGAGCAGAGCGGCTTCCGCGGCGGCACAAGTCATTCACCACCACCATGCAACGCTCCGGTGCCTTCAGCGCCAGCACGACATCAGCCCGGCGCAGACTACCGGGGTACAGCTGCACCCTGTCATATACCTCCAGCAGGCGGTTATAAAAATCAGCATCCGGCTCACCTTCCTCCACGACCGAGCGGTTCATGTGAGCGATAAGCGGCAACCGGGGGAACTGCCTGCGCAGCACGAAAGCCACGCGGTCATCCGCCACGGCGGCACAGTTCAGGCCGGTGGGGTTATGGCGCAGCAATTCATCCACAAGGAAAAGACCGAAGCCATCCTCCAGCATGGCCTTTGCCACGAAGGGATTATCAAAATTCAGGCAGACGGGCAGCTTCTGAGCATCCGTCAACCCTAGCAGGCGCAGGTAAGCAGTCGGCGTAGTCATAGAGCGCTGCGCCGACCAATCCACGGTCCAAGCGCAGGCGGGCGTAACATGCAGACAATTCAGACTGCGGATACCCTGCATCTCCTTAGCGATGCCTTCACTGAGCTGCAGCATGGTATGGCCGTGCAACAGCCCGCCGCCTATACTCCAGGAGGCTTTGGGCAAGTAATCTTGTGTGAGAAAATCAGTATTCATGCCTCAACGGTAAGCGGGGTGAAACTCTCCAAAAATGCGGTACAGAAACTCAGCCACAGCGTATCTTGCTGCTCACCGGGCGGCAGCATGAAACGCAGCAAGTCATTAATGAGCGGCAAGGCATTCGGGTGAGCACGACCTTGCAGCTTAAACTTGCGGAAGCCCATCTCATACAAGCGGTCTATTTCCGGAGTAGTGAGAGCAGCCACACCAACGGCAGGATCTGCCAGCATGGCGTTAGTGCTGCTACAGCCATTGCGGGAAAGAGCCTTGTAGAACTTGGTCGTATCGTAACCATCTATATCAAATGCCTGCTCCGCCATGGTGGTGTAATGGAAAGCACGCATGGGACAATTACGCATGCAATACTCATTCAAGATAAGCTCATAGCGCCCCTTGTCCTCCAGTTTTTCCAGCAGGTCGAAATTGAAGACATCATCCGGGTGAATCATCACCTTATCATAACGCTCCGCCAAGCGCAGGTAGGAATCCAGCTTCCCCTTACCGCCATCACAGGTAATACGAAGAATCGAGGACACGGTGTTAAGCTGAGGATAATTTGTTTTCACGTGCGCATACAACGCCTCAGAGCCGATAATGACAGCATGGCGCACCTTGGGCGTGCTCTGAGCAGCAAAGAAGCTCAGCAAACGGTTACCGAGCATATTCTTCATATCCTCTTCACGCAGCAGCGGGTTAGTGAAGGTCAAATCCACCGGTATGCCGCGCTTCACATAACCGGCTGCGGCTGTGTTTATCTCCGTCTCACTGCGCATCAGCATGCTGAGCACTCGCCCACAATTCCAACGGAACAAGGGGGAACCATGCACCACGGCAAAGGGAGCATAGCCCAGCTGCTCACGGCAAAAATCATGAAAACGCAGTAGCACGGCGTCCTTCGCGAACGCACCCGAGACATCCCACTCAGCCTCCGGCCACCTTAATCTGTTGCGCAAACTTGTCATCGCCGTACAATCTACCACCCCGAAGGCCGGACGTCAAGCAGAGAGAAGGTGCAGTACATGATTTACGTACTACCCGCACTTGCCTATTGCGGAACAAGAGCATTTCTGATAGAATAAAGCAGAAATGAGAGAAGAGGCTGCACAGAACAAGCGTTCCGGATGGAGACTTCCGGTTATTCTGCTGTGTGCAGCCACAGCGCTGTGGGGGCTGGGATGGAGCGCTTGGCGCATTGCCACGGAAGGCGTAGGTGTGCTGGGCGTAAATAACGCCGTCCCTTGGGGCTGGGACATCGTCAACTTTGTGTTCTGGATAGGCTTGGGACACGCGGGCACCTTGATATCAGCAGTACTGCTCATCACAGGCAAACGCTGGCGCGGCGAGATTGCAAGGCACGCGGAGCTACTAACACTGTGCGCCGTATGCACTGCTGCCGTCTTTCCGCTGGTGCACGTAGGAAGAGCATGGATGCTCTGGCAGGTGGCACCCGTCCCCACGGCCAGCGGAGTATGGCCAAACCTTGGCTCCGCCCTCATGTGGGACGCCGCCGCCATCAGCAGCTACCTGCTGCTATCCCTTCTCTTCTGGTTGGTGAGCATGTGGGGCGAACAGGGGCCCGAATCCCTTCGCCCGCTGTGGGGGCGCTGCTGCCTGCTGCTGGCAGGGCTACTCACACCTCTTGTCGTCACCGTTCACAGTGTAGTGGGCTGCGACTTTGCACTCACACAGCGCTGGCACGAGCCCATCATCCCACCGTATTTCGTATGCGGAGCGCTGCTCTCCGGGCTGGCCGCCGTGCAACTGATTGCGCTGTGCCGCCGCTGCAGCAGCGAAGTCGTCAGCAAGCTCTCGCAGCTCATTCTCGGCCTGAGCGGAGCCATGGGGCTGTGCTATGGGCTAGAGCTGCTGCGCGAACCAAACCACTGGGGCAGCGATTACGCACTACTGCTTGCATTGAATGTGCTCCTACCCGGCCTTCTGTTGATGTCACCTCGCTTGCGGAGCTGCCGCCCACTGGCAGCAGTAGTGAGCGTGGGCATTCTGTTCGGCATGTGGCTGGAACGAGAGCACATCATCATCGCCCGCTCCATAGCTGAAACCGTCGGCAGCTACTCCCCCACCGGAGTGGATTTCGCCATGCTCGCCGGCAGCGCCGGGCTCTTTCTCGCGCTCTTCCTGAGCATTTCCGCCCGCATGCCTGAAGAAAAACTGTATCCACCGGATTACGCGGCGGCCCCCTGCTCCACCCGCCCGGCACTCTGGGCCGGAGGCGGCGCACTGCTGGGCGCCGGAGCATGCGTTCTGTGGGCCGCCTGCACCCAATGGGCAGATACAGTGGGAGCGCTTGGCTCCCGCCCGCACGGCTGGAGCTACTGGTGGCCTGCCATTTTCGTGAGTGCTCTACTGGGTGCAGGCATTGCCGTATTCCTTCACTTTCTGCACTGTTACCGCCGCTCATGAAATACAGCCCAGCCATCATCATCTCCCTCGCCCTGATACTGACGGCGGCCGCCCTCTGGAGAATAGACTTCGACCGCACCGGGCAGCCGGCCCGGATAGTGTTTGACACCCCGGAGGAAGAATTGAGCACCCGCCGCCCACACCCGAAAGACAGCATTCCCTTTGGCGATACTCCTGACACCCCCACCGCCAGCGGATTGGAACTGTTCACCGCCCATTGTGCCCACTGCCACGGAGCAGATGGCAGCGGCAGCAGCTACGTGAGCCGCTACCCCGGCATGCCCTCCGTAGGAAATCTGACGGCCAGCGAACGCACGCAGGAGGAACAGCATCTCATCCTTAATGAAGGACGCGGCGCCATGCCGGCTTTCAACTCACGCCTGAGCCCCACCGATATTCTCGCCCTCCTTCACCACATCCGCAGCCTCATCCCCTCCCAATCATGATAAAGAAACGCATCTTTCTCGTCACCCTCATCCTCTTCCTACTACTGGCTACCATGGCGAACCAACACGTTCAGAACCCGGCAGCACTGATGGGCGGCAGTGAAGTACTCGGCTGCATACCGCTGTGGAGGTTGCACAATGCGCTGCCCGCGGGCATCTTCGCAGCCGGTGCCGCCGCAGCCGCGCTAGGAATAGGTGCGGAGTTCTGGCGGGCACTACTCCCCCTCTGCGGTGCCGGATGGACGCCCAAGCTCATGCTGAGCCGCTTGGCAGATGCCGGCTTGTGGTGCGGTTGGGTTACCTTGGCCACCTGCATCACCGCTCTCGGCTGCGTATTCCCCGGCTCAGTAAACACCCTTCAGCCCATGTATGACAACAGCGCCTACCTGCTTGTGCTGCAGCTCTGCGGTGCTGCCATGATTACCTGCCGCCTGCTGGCCATATGGTTGAGAGGAAAAGCAGCGCTCCCCATCTGCTTACTTTCGGCAGCGGCGGGGCTTGTTTGCGGGCAGTACTGGTGGCAGGGCGGAGCCATCGGGTTCTTTAGTACAACCCTGCTCCTGCCTTGGGCATTCTTGCTGCTGCTACCGGGCAAGGGGGATGATGTAGCGCCGGCCCAGCTGTGGATGAGCTTTGCAGCCCTGTGCATCGCACTGTATGGCGCGGCTTTCGCTCCCACCATCAGCATGTATACCGGAGCAGTCCCCGCAGATTCATCCGCGCTAACAGCCCCAGCCTACCTGGGCAGCGCCCTGCTCATGCTACTGCTTATCCGCCCGGCACGCCGTCATGCCCTGATTCGACGCGCAGGAGGGATTCTTATCCTGCTCAGTGCACTATACACCCTGTGGATGAGGCAGGCGGAAGGCGCTCTTGGCGCACGCTTCGATGAAACAGCTCTACTCAGCCTAGGCTGCTTCAGCACCGCTCTTTTCTGCATCATCGGGCTTATCATCCTACGTATTTGGGTAACATCACCGCCCAAAACTCAGGAAAATTAACGTCTGATTGCATTCCGTTATTGCATTCAGAAAAAAAAATAGTAGAATAAACGCAGTAGCTTTTCGTTTTTCACTCCATCCGTATATCTATATGGCCGCACCTAAACTCAAAGTCAACACAGCAGCCGCCACGCGCCCCAAGCTTACCGTGGCTGCTCCCGCAGGCGCCAAGCCTAAGCTCAACACCGGCGCTGCTCCCGCCAAGCGCCCCGTCCTCAAGGGTGCCGGTGGCCAGACCATTACCCCTAAACCCGCTCCTGCTCCTGAGCCTGAGACCGCCCCCGTACCGGAGACTGTAGTTGCTCCGGCTCCCACACCGGCTCCCGCACCGGCTCCTGAGCCCACTCCTGAGCCCGTAGTAGAGGAAACCCCTGCAGCAGCCCCCGTGGTGGAAGAAGCCCCCGCAGCAGAAGAAACAGGCATGACTCCTGAAGAAGCTGCCGCTCAGGCTGAGTACGAGCGCCAGATGGAGGAATATAACCGCCAGATGGAGGAATATAACCGCCAAATGGCTGAATACCAAGCACAGCAAGCCGCCGAACAGGCAGCAGCAGCCCCGGAACCGGCAGAAGAAGCACAACCGGCCCCCGCTGCGGCTAAACCCGTTGCTGCCAAGCCAGCTGCGCTCAGACCCGCCGCTGCTAAGCCAGCCGCCGCCAAGCCCGCCGCCAAGCCCGCCGCTAAGCCCGCACCTGCTCCGGCACCAGTGGAGGCAGCAGAAGAATACGAGGAGGAATACGAGGAGGAAGGCATGAGCGAAGAACAGCTCTCCGCTCGTGACGCCTACCTCCAGCAGCTTCAGGCCATGGCAGAAAAGAAGCCCTTCCACAAGACTCCGACATTCTTCGCCATTCTCGGTCTCTTTGCTGCCATGGGCATTGGTTGTTACTTCTATGTATCCGGCGAGAACGAGAAACGTGGAGCCCAGAAAGCCCGCATTGACGCCACGAATGCCATTCTTCAGCGTGCTGTGGAAATCAACAGGCATCAGATTGAAACTCTGCAGGATGCACGCGCCAAGGGTGTAAACGTTGTATGCTCCATCGACGATGCCAAGCTTCTGCTGCGCATGATTGTCAACCCCAACGTGAAGGATGAGGATGGCCGCCCCGCATACGGCTCCAATCCCAAGGGCACCTGCCAGCTGGCCTGTTTGCTGCTTGCCATCGCTTCCGAAATGGACCCGAATATCGATGCGCTCATTTTTGACACCCTCAGAAAGAACGCCAACAAGATTGACTCTGACATCTTCCGCACGCTCCTGCAGCGTATGGCAGTTTCCAACAATGCGGGCATCAACGACAAGTTCCGCGAACTTGCCAGCCACGTAGCAGGCATGCCCAAGTGGAACAAAAAGGGCACTGTTCTCGCTTACATCTGGGAAAGCATCGGCCTGCGCGTCACCCCCGAATATATCCCCGAAATCATCGCGCAGCTCAGCTCTGAAGATTTGGACGAACAGCTTGCCAACCAGCTTACTGTCTGCTTGGATAACATCCTGCGCATGGAGGAAGATGTGGCCAAGCGCCAGCAGCTTGGTGACCAGCTCTTTGACTCCCTGCCTGAGCGCTTCCGCAATGACATGTGCTCCACCCTCGGCCGCTCCTGCTCCCCCAAAGCTCTGGCACACTATCAGGCTTTGGCTGAGGACCCGGATAAATGGCAGGACTGCGCTCTCTTCTTTGCCTGTTACTATGATGATTCCATCATCCCTGATTTGATGGAAATGAAAGAACAGGCTGAAGCTGAGGTAGAACAGGCCAACGGTGACGCCGCTGCCACCCGCAAGGCTGAAGCTCATCTGAACACCGTCATGAACATCCTCAAGGCCTTCATCATTCAGAACCGTCCCAGAGACCTCAACAAGGTGCGTGAGCTTATTGCCATAGCATACGACAAGGCCTACCTGAAGCTGAATGAAACCCTTATGGCTGACAGTGATGCTGAAGCTGAGGAAAATCAGCAGATTAGCGAGCAGCGCGCCAAGCTCATCCGCGCTCTGGGCAGCCTGAACGCTCATGACTGGGTCATCACTATTCTGGATGAGATGTACGAATCCCCCGATCCGGACACCTCTCAGGCTGCACGTCTGGCCCGCGAGTCTGCACGCAAGAACTCCACTCAGGACGCCGAGCTGCAGGCAAAATACCGCGCTCGCACAGGCTCTTAAGCCCTCCCCTCTTCTCTCTCTCCACGGTTGTCTTACTACCGGGATTTCAAAATACCCGCCTCTCAGGCGGGTATTTTTTCATATCCGCACAGGCAAAATGTGGCAGTAAGTCAGAAAAAAATCATTTTGGGCTTGCAAAGCGTGCTAATTCGTGTAAAATGCCTCCGTCAACACGACATCGAGCTGTAGCGCAGGCTGGTAGCGCGCTTCGTTCGGGACGAAGAGGTCGCAGGTTCGAATCCTGTCAGCTCGACTCTAAAAACCCGCAGATTGTTGCAACAAGCAGAGAGCAACACTTTGATTAACGCGGTGCCGCCTGCCATTTGAGAGCAGGCACGGACGGAATCAGGTTGCTCAGCGGGCCATGCCTTGCGCAAGCCCCTCTCGCCGCCACAAGTCAGGCGACAGTTTTTTCACCCACATACCTCAAGATTATGTCCGGTCATAATAAATGGTCCAAAATTAAGTTCACGAAGGCTGCGGCCGACGCGAAAAAGGGCAAGATTTTCGCCCGTTTCTCCCACGAAATCACACTGGCAGCCAAGAGCGGCGGTGGTGATATAGACACCAACCCGCGTCTGCGCGCCGCCATTGAAGGCGCTAAGGCTGCATCCATGCCCAAGGACAACATTGACCGCGCTGTAAAGAAGGGCACGGGCGAACTTCAGGGCGAAACCATCCAAGAAGTCACCTATGAGGGCTACGGCCCCGCAGGTACAGCTTTCATCGTGGAAGTTGCCACCGACAACACGAACCGCTGCTCCTCCGAAATCCGTACCATCTTCTCCAAGAACGGCGGTAACATGGGCACCCCTGGTTCCGTGGCTTACCAGTTCGACCGCAAGGGCGAAGTAACCGTAAATGATCCTGCTCTGGATGAAGACAGCGCCATGGAGCTAGCCATGGACTGCGGGGCAGACGAGTTTGAAGAGGGCGAAAACGAAGGCGAGTGGGCCTTCATCTGCGGCCCGACGGATGTACAGGCCGTGTCTGAGGCTCTGACCGCCGCCGGCAAGAGCGTAACCGGCATGAAGCTTATCTCCGTGGCCCAGAACCCCACGGATATCACAGACCTAGCCACCGCCCAGAAGGTGATGAAACTCTACGAGCGTCTGGATGATTATGATGACACGATGAACGTGTTCTCAAACTTTGAGATTCCCGAGGAACTCCTTGAGCAGCTGTAAGTCACATTACACCACAGCTAGCCCCCTGTTTTCATGGCGGGCGGTTCAGTAATAACCGCCCGCCTGCTTCTTTTCCGGACGATAACAATTTTTGACTTGCCACCGGCTTCCCCCATTAGTGCCATGGATGCCCCTAATCGCCCCAAAACACGCTTTGCCAAACCTCACCGCACGGACAACAACCGCAGCAACCGCGAGTTCTCTCCGAACGCACGCCGCGAGCACCAGCCCGCCAACGGCGAGCGCCCCATGCGCAATGGCCATGGCAATGGTGGCAATAACCGGCGCCCCCAGCGCCAGTACAACAACAGGCCACAGCGCGAAAAGATTGAACCCATCCCCAAGACCGGCCGCGCTTATGTGCCCGTAGGTGAGCCAGAAGAGCTTACAGGCCTGCTGGAAATCACCACTAAAGGCTTCGGCTTCATACGCGTACCGGAAAATAACTGGGCACCATCCAATCAGGCCGTTTATGTGCCTGCTGACCTAATCACCCAGTACCACCTGCGCCCCTACGTGCAGGTAACGGGCATGGCTCAGCGCTATGAGCGCGGCCACCAGCTCACCACCATTACCTCCGTAAATGGGCTCACGCCTGAAGAAGCAGCTAACGCCCCTCACTTTGACGATCTCAAGGCCGTAAACCCCAGCCAACGCCTCGCTTTCGAGACGGACGCGAAGCACTTCACCACCCGCACGCTGGATTTAGTTGCCCCCGTGGCCCGCGGCCAGCGCGGCCTCATTGTTGCCCCGCCCCGCACCGGCAAGACCACCCTGCTCATGGATATCGCCAAAGGCGCCATGAAGAACTACGGTGAGGAATTACACCTCATGGTACTGCTGGTAGACGAGCGCCCGGAAGAGGTAACAGAGTTCCGCCGTGAACTGCCGGAAGCCGAGATTTTCGCCTCCAGTAATGACAGCGGTGTAAAGGAACATTGCAGAATGGCTGAGATGTGCATAGAACGCGCTAAGCGCCTCGTGGAAAACGGCCGCCACGTGCTCATCCTCATGGATTCCATTACCCGCCTTGCACGCGCCTACAACAACGTGGACCGCGGTAGCGGCCGCACCATGAGCGGCGGCATTGATGCCCGCGCCCTCGAAACGCCGCGCCGCCTCTTTGCTGCAGCGCGCAATACCCGCACCGCCGGCTCCCTCACCATCCTCGCTACGGCTCTCATTGAGACCAACAGCCGCATGGATGAACTTATCTTCCAAGAATTCAAGGGTACCGGCAACATGGAGCTTGTTCTCAGCCGCCGCATAGCGCAGATGTACGTCTATCCGGCAGTGGATATCAACAAGAGCGGCACACGCCGTGAAGAGCTTATCCTGCCCGAGTGGATGCTCTCAAAAATTCAGCTCATCCGCCGCGCTCTGGCCAACCACAAGCCGGAGGAAGCCATGGAGCGCCTCCTCTTCTTCATGCGCAAACTCCCGAATAATGCGCAGATGCTCATGGGCATCAAATCCCGAAACTGAGAGTCGGCATGCTTGATGAACTTGTGAATGAAGTCCTCAGAGGTATCATCTACGCACTCATAGGATTTGATCGCCCCGGCACACTACATCCGGATCAACGGCGGGCTCTTATAGAACGCACTGCGCCCTACAGCCCGGCAGCCATAGGCATATACTGCCTGTTTGGAGTACATTCCGCAGTCCTACTGCTTCAGATATATCAATCTGAGAACCTCCCCCTGCCCGGCTTACAATACTATGTACTGGGCGCCTCATGCTTCACACTACTTACCCCGCTTCTAAGCGTCACACTTAGCCTGATACGCCCCGGACGCTGGAGTTTTGTTGATTTTCACACAGCATGCGCGCTTCTCGCCGGGCTGGGCCCTAAAGGATTCAGTGTAGGCCTGCTGCTATTACACGCTCTTTTTCTGCTGCTCTACCTTATCGGCGGGAATTAATACGTTCCTTTCTTTTTTACCAACAAGAGATAAAATCAAAGCCGCCGTTCCTCATCGGAACAGCGGCTTTAATAATATCTACAGTGTTGATTCGCGCTTTATTAGCGACGACGACGGCGAGCGGCCAGAGCAGCCAGAGCCAGCAGGCTCAGCGTAGCAGTGGTGGGCTCGGGTACAGCGGAGATAACGACCTTCACATTGCTACCCTGAGAACCATCTTCCACGGCCACCCAACCGGAGGGCAGGTCGATGTTCAGGTTGGCAAGATCAGCGCCGTTAAGGCCGGCCAGCGTCAGAGACAGAGAAATCTCGGAGTTCTCATCGGTAAGGCCAATGGCTTTCAGAAGCTCCATGCTGAGGTAAACCGTCAGAGTAGCGTCGTCAGCCAGGCTTACGCCGTTCAGACCATTCCAGGTCATGCCAACATTGCCGGTCTCGATACCGGTCACACCCTTGGGAAGAGTGGTGAGCTCCAGACGATTGTCACCCACGAGAGTAGCAGTAAGAGCGGCCTGAACGAGGGAATTGTCTGTCAGAGTCACGTTCTCAAGCACCAAATCGGCACCCGGACCAAAGCCATAATAGCCAAGGTCAATTTTTCCAACGGTTGCGTCCTTCACCACCACATTACCAGAGTCAAGAACAGCAACGCTAAGGTTCACCTCATCACCGGTAAGGGTCAGAGTGTTACCCTTGAGCTCCATCTCGTTCACAGAAACGGTGGAGGAAGTCAGAGTAACGTCGGCGTGCACCTCCAGCTGGTTAGCGGAAATGCTCACGTTGGTACCGGTGCTAGCCTTACCCGTGTAACCGATGCGAACGATACCCTTGGGACCTCCTGTAGAAGCAAGCTCAGCATTCTGAGCACCGTCCATGTAACCGATGTCAACCATACGAGCGGAAACCATGTTACCGTCACCGGCAAGGCAGTTAACGCTCACGTCACCCACAGCGGAGAAAGTGTTGTAGCTGCCGGCGGCAGTACCCGTTACATAGCAGTTAGTGGAACCGGTCATGACATTACCTTCGCCGGTCACATCACCCACCTCAACGTAGCCGATGGAGGTGACAGAGTTACCGTTGCCACTTACAGTACCAACCTTCATATCACGATCATCGGAGGGAGTTGACCACTCGTCAGTATCGTACTCATAACCGGCGTATGCCTTATTGCCATCGCCGCTAATCTCACCGATAATGTTATCCATGAGACCGATAAGGGTGTTGTTATCACCACTTACGGCACCACCAACAGTAACACCGTCATCAGCGGCACCGCCGTCAAGAGCGACGATTGTGTTACCGGAACCACTCACGTCATTAGTGATAGCTACCTTATTGTAAGCAATAATTGTAGCATCATTAGTCGTGAGACCAGCCTCGCGGCTTACAGTGTACTGGCTTTCACCCTGAACGGTAGCACCATCATTAATGGTAGTACCAGGGTAGAGTTCCCCACCATCAGCGAACCCGATGGCTGCAACAGCCACGAGAGCTGCAAGGAGTCTCTGTGTGAATAATGTCTTCTTCATGTGTAGATAATAAATAAAGAGTCGTTAGTTCTTTTGCACCAGCCGGAGTATTTACCACACTCACAGCATGGCAGCGATTCCAGACTCGCACGAGGTTAGAATATCACATATACGATATTTAGCAAGCAAAAAAACTCAAAACGGACATAAATTTGCAAATAAATTTGAAAATAATCCATATTTCTCCAATTTCCCGAAACTCTCCGGTTTTTACAATATATTCCATACTACTTCATTCAAAAAACAATCGAGCTTATCCTACGCATTACCGCCCCCCAAAAAAACAATACCGGCAATCCCTAAAATACTCTAAATCCAATCATTTTAAAAAATAATCTCAAAGCGAGCACTACAATCCAGCCCCAAGCACAAAACATAAAGAATACTCCATATTCACAGACACACTACACAAACGCTCCTCCTCATCACACAGCACATTGAGAGGGGGAGAACAACACAATATTTAACTTTAATTAAAGAAGTCGTTTAGCAGCACATAAAAAAAGCCGCGGTCATATAGACAGCGGCCTAAAAATACTATGTATTATATGTATAAAATTCGCGCGCAGGGAATTAGTTCAAACGGAACGTGATTCGAGCTTTGCTCATATCGTAAGGAGAGACCTCAATCTTAACGCGATCACCAACGACAAGGCGAATAAAGCGCTTACGCATCTTACCGGAGATATGAGCCAGGAATTCATGACCACTGGCCACCTTCACGCGGAACATCGTACCGGCGAGCACGGCAGAAACGACGCCCTCCATCTCGATTTCACCCTCGCTATCTTCTTCCACTACCTTTTTCTGCTTAACGGGAGCAGAGTTCACGGGGCGGGCGCCACCGCGGGCATTGCTGCCGCCGCGGGGGGCGTTATTATTACGCTGCTGCGGCTTGGCACCGCGATTACTGGGGGGATTTGCCATTATAATAAGTATTGGTTAAAAAGCACGGCGCAAATCACCTGCGCGGTGCGCGGGTAGTTTATAGCGGAGACGGACACTTTGCAAGCGTTTTTTGCAGATTTGGGGTAAAAAATTGAAAAAAAATGACTGAAATCAGAAAAAGCGGTTGACAAAAAGCCATAAAAAGTGTAGAGTAGCCGCCCCGAACTAAGAGGTTCGTTGGCGAAAGCCTAAACAGGAAAAAAAGAAATCATCATGAAAACCTTCTCTGCCAAAGCCCAGGATATTGAGCGCAAGTGGTATGTGATCGACGCCGCCGACAAGGTGCTCGGTCAGCTCGCTGTTGAGGCAGCAAATCTGCTGCGCGGTAAGAACAAGACCATCTTCACCCCCCACGTGGATTGCGGTGATTATGTAATCGTTGTGAACGCTGACAAGGTGGTGCTCACCGGTAACAAGGAGCGCGCCAAGATCTACACCCGCTACACCGGCTACGTTGGCAATCAGGTTGTAACCACCCCCGCTAAGCTGCGCAAGACTCATCCCGAGCAGATTGTGGAGCACGCCATTCTCGGCATGGTTCCCCACACCCGTCAGGGCCGCGCTCAGGCTGTACGTCTGAAGGTGTATGCCGGCGCTGAGCATCCTCACGCCGCTCAGACTCCCACCGTTGTTACAATCGCCTAACCCAGTTTCCTAAATCATGAGCTCTACAACTCCGTTCAACGCTACCGGCCGCCGCAAGGAGGCTATCGCTCATGCCTGGCTCACCCCCGTTGAGGAAGGCAAGTCCGGCAAGATTACGATTAACCGCCGCGGTTTCGAGGAGTACCTCCCCACCGACGCTCTGCAGAACGTTGTCCTGCAGCCCTTCTATGCCACTAACACCATGAAGAAGTACGATGTTCGCATCGTTTCTAAGGGTGGTGGTATCCACGGTCAGACCGGCGCTATGAGCCTGGCTATCGCTCGTTCCCTCGTCATGATCAACGAGGAGTACCGCGCTCAGCTCCGTGAGCAGGGCCTCCTTACCCGTGACTCCCGCATGAAGGAGCGCAAGAAGGCCGGTCGTCCCGGTGCTCGCAAGCGCTTCCAGTTCAGCAAGCGCTAATCGCGCCTTGGCTTTCAGCCACCCCTCTTTTTTCAAATCACCACGCGACTTCGGTCGCGTGGTGCTTTTTCTGCTCAATTCCTCGGTTATCGGACGGCTTTTCATACATACGAAATAGCAATGCTGAGTACATGATTAATGCTTGACATAGCGTACACGCGTGGTAGTATGGGCATACTTATGACGGAAGAAACCCTTCTCAAAATATTGGAAACGGACGCCCGCCTGAGCGACCAGCAGATTGCCGACCGCTTAGGGGTGAGCGTTTCTGAAGTTGCGGCCGAGCGAGCGACTCTGGAACAGGAGGGTCGCATCGTCGGTTATCAAACGATTGTGAATGATGATAATGAGGGCGTGAGTGCCTTCATCGAAGTGAAATGCACGCCGGAACGCGGCGGCGGCTTCGACCGTCTAGCCGAGCGCCTCTCACGCTTTGACGAAGTGCGCAGCTGCTACCTGATGAGTGGTGGCTTTGACCTGCTGGTACAGGTGGACGCATCAGATTTGCTCTCAGTAGCCCGCTTTGTGAGTGAAAAACTGGCCAGCCTGCCGGGTGTGCTTTCCACAGCTACACACTTCCGCCTGAAGACGTACAAGCTCAATGGCCTGCACTTCACTGAAGAACCCAGCCACCAGCGCATCAGCGTGGCTCCCTGATTTCATTTTTTTCTCACTAATATCATGGATTGGAACCGTACTCTTGCCAAACAGGTGGTGGACCTGCCCCGCTCAGGCATCCGCGAATTCTTCGACCTTGTTACCGGCAGTAAAGACATTATTTCCTTGGGCGTGGGAGAGCCCGATTTCGTCACCCCGTGGAACATCCGCGAGGCCGCTATCACCTCACTGGAAAAAGGCCACACCACCTACACCAGTAACTACGGCTTGGAAAGCCTGCGCCGAGCCATCGCAAAATATGTGGAAGGCTTCTTCCACGTATCGTATAACCCGATTGGCGAGATTCTGCCCACAGTAGGCGTGAGCGAAGCCATTGACTTAGCGCTACGCTGCCTTATCAACCCCGGAGATGAGGTGCTGTACCACGAGCCCTGCTACGTAAGCTATGCCCCCTCCGTACTGCTGGCCTACGGCACTCCCAAGCCGGTAGAAACGAGCATTGATGATCTCTTTGCGCTGAACCCGTCCAAGCTTGAGGCGGCTATCACACCGCGCACTAAAGTGCTCATGCTGAACTTCCCCACGAACCCGACGGGCTCCATCGCCCCGCTGGAAACCCTGCAGGAGATTGCAAGAATCTGCATTAAGCATGACCTGTTCGTCCTCACGGATGAGATTTACTCCGAGCTGCGCTACGACGGCGTGCCGCACACGAGCATAGCCTCCCTTCCCGGCATGAAAGAGCGCACCCTGCTCCTTCACGGCTTCTCTAAGGCATTTGCCATGACCGGCTTCCGCTTAGGCTATGCCTGCGGCCCCTCCGAGCTCATCGAGCAGATGATGAAGATTCACTCCTACACCATGATTTGTCCCACTATCACCAGCCAGGAGGCCGCCATTGAGGCCCTGCAGAACGGCACCCCCGCCATGCAGGAAATGCGTGATAGCTATCACATGCGCCGCGACTACATCGTGAAGCGTTTCAATGATATGGGAATGGACTGCCACCTGCCCGGCGGCGCATTCTACACCTTCCCCAGCATCAAGCGCTTCGGCCTCTCCTCCAAGGATTTTGCCATGCGCCTGCTCAAAGAGCAGAAAGTAGCCGCCGTACCCGGTACTGCCTTCGGCCCCTGCGGCGAGGGCTACCTGCGCTGCTGCTACGCCACCGCCTTCACACTGCTGGAAGAGGCATGTGACAAGATGGAAAAATTCTGTGATTCACTCAGGTAATCCTCAGAACAAACGCACAGCTTTTCCCTGAGGGCTCCAGCCACTCCCGAACTCAGCACTCATTAGATTGCAAATAAGGATTTTAGCATGAAATCGGATACTGCACTCTATCGTACCTGCGTCTATCCGCTTGCTATCTTCATGGCGTTCAGTATATTACTGGGCGTAGGTGGGAGTTTAGTGGAATGGGATCACCCGGATGCACCTTGGTGGCGAAGAGCGCCTGAGATGCTAGTGTATCCGGTACAGACGCTGGTGGTCGGCTGGTGGCTGTGGCATGTGAGGCGAGAAGTAGAGTGGGACTGGAATCTGGGCTCTTGCCTACTGGGAGCAGCGTTCGGCGTGGTAGGTATCGGCATCTGGCTGGTGCCATACTTTGCCGGGTGGATTCCGGACACCGGCAGTGGCTTCCTCCCGGAACGCATCTTCGGAGAAGGCACCGCGGCTACATACGCAGAATACGTTCTGCGTTTCCTGAGAGCGGCCGTCATCGTAGCACTGGCGGAAGAGCTTTTCTGGCGCGGATTCCTCATGCGCTGGTGCGTAAACCGGGATTTCCCGCAGGAGGTCGCTATTGGCACTCACAGCTGGCTGGGATATGTGGTAACCACGGCAGCCTTTGTTTTCATCCACAGTCCGGCGGATTACGCAGGAGCCTTCTGCTACGGCACCCTTACGTACATGCTGGTTGTCCTCACTAAGCGCCTCACGCCGGCCATCATCATGCACGCTGTTGCAAATGCCATCATGGGCGCCTGCGCCGTAGGCTTCAACATGCCACAGCTCTGGTAATCTCCACCATCACCTCAACACATGAATATAGACTATCTCCAAACAGGCATTGCATTATGCGTGGGCGTCTCTCTCTCCGCTTCCTGTGGATTCCGCGTATTCATCCCCCTACTGGTCATGGCATTGGGCGTACGCTTCTGCGGGCTCAGCATTGATGAAAACCTCGCGTGGGTGGGGAGCGATGTCGCCATCATCTGTTTAGGAGCCGCCACAATTGCGGAGATTCTGGCCTATTACATACCTGTGGTAGACAACCTTTTAGACACCATCGTAGGCCCAGCTGCACTGGTGGCCGGAGCAGTAGTAACAGCCGGCATGCTAGGAGAGCTGCCGGACTGGCTGCAATGGAGTATAGGTATCGTGGCCGGAGCCGGTACAGCCGGCACCGTTCAACTGGGCACCAGCGCAGTGCGAGCTGCCAGCACCACCTCCTCCGCCGGCATGGGAAACCCCATCGTCAGCACAGTGGAAAACGGCCTATCCGTCGCAGGAGCGGTCATGGCTGTATTAGCACCTCTGCTGGCTATCGTTGGTGCTGCACTATTAGTCCTTCTTACTATCCTCTCCCTGCGCAAACTGCGTGCATTCCTCGCAGCTAAAAAAGCTAGGAAAGCTGCCGCAGCAGCAACTGCTTAATAAAGTATACAAATCACCATGCAGGCATTCATCCTTGGCGCTGGTTTGGGCACCCGCTTAGCGCCGCTCTCACACATCCTCCCCAAGCCCCTGATGCCGGTTTTTGATAAACCGCTCATCCAGCACACCATGGACCGCTTCATGGCTGCAGGCGTTACAGAGTTCATCATCAATACTTCCTGCCTAGAGTTCGCTTGGGATAAAGCCTTCCCCTGCCCCGACCCGCAGTACCGGGGATGTCCCGTCACATTCAGCCACGAGGAAGAGCCCCTGGACTCCGGCGGCGGCGTAAAGAAAATACTTCCCCTGTGGAAAGAAGGCCCTATCATCGTACACAATGGTGACATCCTCACGGATATTCCGCTGGCAGATTTGCTCGCAGAGCACCGCCGCAGCGGCAACCTCATCACCATGGCACTCCGCAGCGTGGACGGCAAGCGCAATGTGGGCTTTGATGAAACCACCGGGCGTATCACGGACATTCGCCACGCGCTTGGCATCTGCCCCGGCACCCACCAGTTTGCAGGAACCTACATCATGGAACAGGAAGTAGCCCGCATGTTCCCAGAGGAAGAAAAGTTCTCCATCTTCCCCATCTGGCTGGAGCTAGTCCGCCAAGGGAAAGCAGGCGGCGTCTCCTTTGACTGGGCCAACTGGTACGAAATCGGTTCCCCTGAGGGTTACCTGAACGCTATTCTGGATATGCCCAGCAGCAAGCGCATTCACCCCTCTGCCACCATATCAGCCCTCGCCGATATCAGCGAAGACTGCATGGTGGGACAGGACGCCCACATACCGGCCGGCTGCGAAATCACGGATTGCATCATCTGGCCTCGCACCCACGTGGCCCCCGGCCGCTATAACCGTGCCATCATCACCCCACGTATCACCATTCAGCTGTGAGTGCAGCAAATAGCCACTCCTTCCGCTAAAAATCCATTTTTACCCCTCCGGTACGGCTGCCGGAGGGGCATTTCACTCAAAACGTAGAGCGCACTCAAACTTTTTCGCATTTTTTAAGATAAAAAGCGCGGAATTTGCTTTTCATGGGGCGATAAGCGTGGTAGAATGTGGCAGCGTGGAATGGGCGCGAGGGGAGTACTGTACACCACTCAGAGAGCGCCACACGACGCAACACGCACAACACTAAAAACATATGGCTATAGATCCCAAATTACTGGAAGACCTTGAAGCCCGCAGGCGCAAGATTAAGTACGCTGCGACGCCGGAAAAGTATGAAGCCCGCCATGCAAAGGGGGACAGGACGGCACGCGAGCGCATGGCCTGTCTTTTTGACACTGGCTCCTTTACCGAAATCGGCATGCATACGAAGCACCACTGCAGTAACTTCGGCATGCTGAACAAAGAAATTCCCGGAGACGGCATTGTAACAGGTTTCGGCCTTGTAAACGGGCGTCCTGTAGCAGCCTCCGCTGCGGATTTCCTGGCACAGGGTGGCTCCTTGGGCTACATGCACGCCCAGAAGATTTGTGATGCACAGCAGTACGCCATGAAGGGCGGCATGCCCATCATCCAGATTAATGATTCCGGCGGCGCCCGCCTGCAGGAAGGTGTAGAATCCCTCACTGGCTTTGCTAACGTGTTCTACAACAACGTAGCAGCCAGTGGCGTTGTACCGCAGATTTCCCTCATTCTGGGTCCCTGCGCCGGTGGTGCAGCCTATTCCCCGGCACTGACGGATTTCATCATCATCCGCCGCGGTGGCGCAGCCGGCATGTACATCACCGGCCCCAAGGTCATCGAACAGGTGACTTACGAGAAATGCACTATGGAGGAAATCGGCGGTGCTGATGTGCACGCCGGTGTGAGCGGCAATGCCCATTTCGTGGCTAACACGGATGAGGAAGCCATCACCATCGCTAAGCAGCTACTCAGCTACCTTCCCTCCAATAACACCCAAGATCCTCCCCATGATTTGAGCTGCCCGCTGGATATCTCGGATGACGAAGGCATGAACGACATCATCCCCGAAAGCAACAACACTCCGCTGGACGTAAAGAAAGTCATCTCCCGCCTTGTGGATGAAGGCAGCTTCATGGAAGTGCATGCAGCATTCGCCGGTAACGTGGTGGTGGGCTTCGGCCGCATCTGCGGCGTGGTGGTAGGTATCATCGCGAACCAGCCTGCAGTGAAGGCCGGCTGCTTGGATATTGACGCCTCTGATAAGGCAGCCCGCTTCATCCGCTGCTGTGATTCCTTCAACATCCCGCTGGTGAACCTCGTGGACGTGCCCGGCTTCCTGCCCGGCAAGCAACAGGAGCGTGGCGGCATCATCCGCCACGGCGCTAAGATGATTTTCGCATACTCCTCCGCCACCGTGCCGAAGGTGACCATGATTCTGCGCAAGGCCTACGGCGGCGCCTACATCGCCATGTGCTGCAAGGGCCTGGGTGCTGATGCCGTGTACGCGTGGCCGACGGCTGAGATTGCCGTGATGGGCGCACAGGGTGCTGTGCCGATTCTCTATGGCCGTGAGCTGAAGGGCATCGAGGATGACGCCGCCCGTGAAGCCCGCAGACAGGAGCTGCTGGCCGAGTACACCGAGGCCTTCTACAACCCGTACGCCGCAGCCGCCAGCGATCAGGTAACCGAGGTTATCAATCCCAAGGAAACTCGCGCTAAGATTGCGCTCACTCTCCGCACCATGCTCAGCAAGCGTGAAGTGCGCCCCGCCAAGAAGCACGGCAACATGCCGCTGTAATCCCTTCTCACTATAACAACACATATGAACATAACCCAGACACTAGCCATAACATGGCCCGAGTTCATGGACGCGCTGACGTACCAGATCACGGGCATGCTGGTGGTGTTCTGCTGTCTTGGTCTGCTCTGCGTGATTCTCTCCATCTCCGGCGCTATCGCCGTACGCATGGAAGAGAAGAAGAAAGCGCAGGCAGAAGCCGCCAAGGCCGCCATGGCAGCAGCCGCTCCCGCTCCGGTAGCAGCTGCTCCCGTGCTTGGCCCCGAGCCTACCCCGGCTCAGGTGGCAGCCATCGCTGCAGGCATCTATGATGCAGCAGCCAGCAGCATCACCCCTGAGGTCATTGCCGCCATCGCCGCTGCAGTGAAGGTAACCGTCGGCAGCGAGGCCAAAATCCTCGACATCAAGCCGGTCGACACGTCCTACGGCCAGAGTGGCCGTACCTCTATCATGAACTCTCACACCATCAACCGCGGCTGATAAAGCTGCACCCTAAAAACTTAACAATTAAACCAAACATATCACACAATGAAACAGCTCCGTATTACCGTTGCCGGTCAGACCTTTGACGTTACCGTAGAAACCCTTGGTGGCAGCAATGCCGCTCCCGCACCCGCTCCTGTGGCTGCTCCCGCTCCCGTGGCCGCTACCGTGGTAGCCGCCGCTCCCGTAGCAGCTCCCGCTCCTGCTCCCGCTCCTGCAGCTGCCGGCGCCGGCACCCCCATCCAGAGCCCCCTGGCTGGTAAGGTTGTATCCCTCGATGTGAAGCCCGGCACCGCCGTGAAGGAAGGTGATCAGGTGCTCACTCTGGAGGCTATGAAGATGAACACCGTCATCTACGCTCCCGCTAACGGTACCGTGACCAGCTTCTGCGTGGCTCCCGGCGACACCGTGGCTGAGAACCAGCCTCTGGCCTACCTCGGTTAAGCCCCTGTTGGCTTACAGGCCCTGCACTACAAGTGTGCAGGGGGTGTAACAATCAGTAAATTTCCCATTGCAATATGCAAGAACTCATTAATTCCTTCTCGGAGTTCATCTCCGGCATCGGATTATTCCAGATGACGTGGCAGATGTACGCCATGTGGGGTATCGTGGCCGTTCTGCTGTATCTGGGTGTAGCGAAACAGTTTGAGCCGCTGCTCATGGTGCCGATTGCCTTCGGCGCTCTCATCGCTAACATCCCGGACAACGGTATGGTCATCACCCAGGCTCAGCGAGAAGTCGTGGCCCTCAAGGATGGGCAGGTAGATCACTCCATTATCGATGACGTGGGCTTTATCTCGCTCACCCTTGCCCCGTACGAAGAACCCGGCGTAAGCATGCAGAGTACTGAAGGTCTCTCCGATGAGGTGAAGCAGCAGTACGAGACTGCCATGGCTCAGCCCATGGTGGCTCATGAAAACGGCAAGGGCCGCGTACGTGTTACCGGCCAGACCCCGCAGAAGTACCTCGTCGTAAAACCCGAGGGTGGCCTCTTTGACTTTCTCGGCCTCGGCATTAAGTGCGAGATTTTCCCGGCGCTCATTTTCATGGGCGTAGGCGCACTTACGGACTTCGGCCCGCTGCTTGCCTCTCCCAAGGCCCTGCTTCTGGGTGCAGCAGCTCAGGGTGGCGTGGCATTCACCTTCCTCTCCGCTGTGTGCTTGGGCTTCACCAAGGGTCAGGCCAGCGCCATCGGTATTATCGGCGGTGCAGACGGCCCCACCTCTATCTTCTTGGCCAGTAAGCTGGCTCCGGAGCTTCTGGGTGCCATCGCTGTGGCTGCTTATACTTACATGGCTCTCGTGCCGCTCATTCAGCCGCCCTTCATGCGCCTGTGCACCACTGAGAAGCAGCGTAAGATTAAGATGAAGAGTCTGCGCATGGTTTCCAAGGGAGAGAAGATGTTCTTCTGCTTCACGGTAACCATCCTGACCATCCTTCTCTGCCCGGATGCAGCTCCTCTGCTCGGCATGCTCATGTTCGGCAACTTCCTGCGTGAGTGTAAGGTGACAGAGCGTCTCGTAACCTGCGCTCAGAATGAGCTCATGAACATCACCACCATCCTTCTGGGTGTATCCGTAGGCCTTACCATGCAGGGCGTACGTTTCCTGAAGGGTGAAACCCTGCTCATCATCATGCTGGGTGTGGTGGCCTTCGCCGTGGCTACCTGCTGCGGTCTCATCTGCGCTCAGATTATGAACCTTATCCCCGGCTGGCGCAAGACCCCCATTAACCCGCTCATCGGTTCCGCCGGTGTGTCCGCCGTTCCCATGGCTGCCCGTGTGTCTCACAACGAGGGCCAGAAGGCTGACCGCACCAACTTCCTGCTCATGCACGCCATGGGCCCGAACGTTGCAGGCGTGATTGGTACCGCAGTTATCGCAGGTTACTATATCACCACTCTGAACTGATACTAGGATAACGCAAGCTTATCATTCAGCCGCCGCTCCTTCAGGGAACGGCGGCTGTTTTTTATTTGCGTGAAAGAGGAAAGCTTACAAATGGTCTACAAGGCCTTTGTAAAAAGTAAAACATACAATGAAAGCTACCTCACGCCGTAAGGACGCTTAGGTGCTGCTTCTACGAGCTTTACCATCCCTTTGCATGCTTCTTATATTTAAAGAAGAACAGGCTCCAAACAAGCCCCGCCCCATCAAAAAAAACGCCACCGAGGCAGGCCCGGCAGATAAGGTCTGAATACCGCTGCTACCTCTCGGTCCTGACGGGGTTTTCCAGCCATACCTCCGGGGGCCCCGGTGGCAGGGAGAGTTTGCCACAGTCTGCGGCAGGAGTCAAGACATTATTCACACTCTGCCCTAGTATGGCACAAAAAAAGCGGGGCAATCCGTTAAGATTGCCCCGCGTAGAGGATAAATCCTTTATCAGGTTGCTATGCCGAAGTGGCGCTGAATGTCCGCAAAGATGCGATCGCGCAGAGTGCGAGCCTTCTTAATATCCCTAGTACGCAGGGAGAAGCGGAGACGCTCTGCTGTGGCATCCGGCTTATGAACCGTAACGTGGCACCACCATACACCGCGGTTATTCCACAGGTGGTGGTTAAGGTTGTCATCGTTAATACGAAGCGCGATTTTAGTCTGTTGGGGTGTCATTTTAAATTCGAAATGCTTAGTCTGTTTATTCAGTAGGAAGCCTTGCGAAGTACCCGCGTTCGTTCTGAGAACAGCCCCGCGGCACTTGGGAATCTTCTGATTCGAAAAGATAGACTCTCTAAAGTGCCGCCCCGTTCAAAAAAAAGTGACGTTTTTCTGAGGGGGGGGGGGATTAATAGAGAATCCCGGCCTTCTTGAGAACGTTGTAGGCACCGTTCTTGGAGATAGTGCGAAGAGCCTTGCAGGAAAGCTTCATGCGGATGTAACCACCACGGCCGCCGTTGAGCTCAGGCACCCAGATACGCTTCTCCTGAAGGTTCGGGTAGACCGTACGGTTGACAGTCTTGGTGACGTGACGACCGATACCGCCCTTCTTCTTGGCAAGACCGGAGCGATGGATGCGGCGGCCCTTATGCGGCATGGCAAACGTGATATTGCAGATTCTGGACATAAGATTTTCTACGGTTAAAAAGATTAGCGGAGCGGTATTTTACACTATTTCTGGCATACGTCAAGGCGAATTTGTAATTTTCAGCAAAAATCTTGGAAAACTGAGCTGCAGAGCATAAATATGGGAGCAAAGGTGAGAGTTAGAAAGAATGAAGCTGTGTCATAGCCATGCAAGACATGGAACATGCTTGAAAGAGGGGCTGAGACGTGATAATTTAAGTAAACGAGCGAACAATGAATACTGAGCAATTCAACGAAGAGATAGCGCAGAGCTCCGCTTGGGTGAGCGTGGTGAAAATGGAGATGGCGCGAGTGGTGGTAGGCCAGCAAGAGCTGATAAACCGCCTGATATTGAGTCTGCTCTGCAAGGGGCACGTACTTCTGGAAGGCGTTCCCGGACTGGCAAAGACTCTATCAGTAAAAGCGCTGGCCGGCACACTGCACGCCGGGTTCTCGCGCATCCAGTTCACGCCGGATTTGCTGCCGGCAGACCTGCTGGGCACTATGGTGTATAACCCGGATGAGCACCGCTTCAGTGCGAAAAAAGGCCCCATTTTCTCCAATCTGATTCTGGCGGACGAAATTAACCGAGCCCCGGCTAAGGTGCAGAGCGCCCTTCTGGAAGCCATGCAGGAGCGTCAGGTAACGCTGGGTGAGACGAGTTATGCCCTGCCGAATCCCTTCCTTGTACTGGCCACGCAGAACCCGATAGAACAAGAAGGCACTTACCAGCTCCCGGAAGCCCAGTTGGACCGCTTCCTCTTCAAAGTGCTTGTAGATTACCCCACAAGGGATGAGGAGCTGCGCGTGCTGGAACTCATGAGCAAAACTTCCGGCACCCCCACCACTAGCCCTGTGGTAACGGAATCAGAAATTGAGCACTCCCGCTCCCTTATGAATCAAATCTTTACAGATCCCGCCGTGGAGCGCTACATTGTGGACCTCGTTCGCGCCACCCGAGCCCCGGGCAAGCTGGACAGGAGTCTGGATGGCCTAGTACGGGCCGGCGCTTCTCCCCGAGCTACAATCAACATAGCCCTGGCAGCGAAAGCGCTCGCTTTCACGCGCCAGCGAGGGTACGTGACTCCCCAAGATGTAAAGGATTTGGCTCACGATATTCTGCGCCACCGCATTCTGCTCTCCTATGAAGCGGAGGCCGCGAATGTGACAAGTGACAACATCATAGACCACATCCTCTCCAAGGTTCCCGTGCCGTAAGCTACGCATCAGCAGCCCTCCGCTCATGGATAAGACACAGGAAATCATGCAGCAGGTGCGCCGCATTGAAATGCAGGCGCGCAGGCTTGTTACTGCCACCTTCGCCGGACAGTACCGCTCCGGCTTCCGTGGACAAGGGCTGGACTTTGATGATTTCCGCGAATACATGCCGGGAGATGAGCCCCGCTTTATCGACTGGAAAGTGACGGCGCGCACCGGCACGCCCTATGTGCGAAAGTTCCACGAGGAGCGAGAGCAAGCGCTGCTGCTGGCTGTGGATACGAGTGCCAGCATGCGCTACGCCGGCGGAGGCTCGGCTGACAGCAAGCTGGAATACGCAGCACGCATTGCAGCTGTGCTGGCCTTCAGTGCTGTGCAGAATGGTGATAAAATCAGCCTACTGCTTTTCGGCTGCCGCCCGCATTTATATCTGCCCCCGGCAAAAGGCATGAAACAGTGCCTGCGCGTGGTGCGAGAGATTCTTTCTGCCCCGCTCGGTGGTGAGGATGACAGCATGGAAGACATCGCGACGGAAATTATCCTCACGCAGCGCAAACCTGCCATGTGCTTCCTGATGAGTGATTTCCTCATGCAACCGGATAAAAAGGCCGTTGGCAAGCTCAACTTCGCTCACGAGCTCATCCCTCTGCGTATTAATGACCCGCTGGAACTGGAGCTACCGGACGTAGGTAGCTTCTACGCGCAGGATCCCGAAAGCGGAGAGCAATTCATCGCCACACCGGGAGATGAAGACATGCGCACCACACACAATAAAGCCATGAAAGCTCACATGCTCAGCTGGGAACGCACATTCACCCGGCAGGGAATAGATTATCTGAGCCTGCTCACCCACTTGGATTTCATGCCGGAGCTTCGTAAACTCTTTGCACGGCGCAGCCGCCTCTTTGCCCGCTAACCCCAGCACTGCACCACCACGATGAATGAACACATTCTGCAAGCCATCCCGGAACTGGAAGGAAACGTACCGCCTGAGACATTCATGGCGTCCGATTTCCGGGAGCTTATCATCTGTGGCCTAGGGGTAGCTCTGGTACTGGGTGGGCTCGTAATCCGCATGAGGCGCCGCCGCAAAGGCAAAAAGCAGGAACAAGCCACGCTTACGCCGCAGCAACAAGCCGAGCGTGAACTGGACGCATTAGCAGAGGAGCTTCCCACCCTGCGCGAGTGCAGCCTGAAGCTCTCCATGATTATCCGCCGTTTTCTGACGGCTCAGATAAATGATTCAGCCATGTACGAAACGCACGAGGAGTTCTGCCAGCGCATGGATACCCTTTCCACCTTACCGATAGCCTGCAGATATGACACCCGCTTTATTTTGGAGAGGCTGGCGGATATGAAGTACTGCGGCATCACGCAGCAGGATCCGCAGCAGGTACGCGTTCTCATTGAAGAGACCCGCGGCCTCATTACCCTCATCACCAAAGCTCAGGCAGAAGAAGCCGCCGCAGCAGCAGCTATAGCAAAAATGCAGAAATTATGAGTCTTTTCTCTAGCATATCATTAGCTACCGCTGAAACTGCGGCACCTGAAGCAACGCGAGAGTTCGTGCTGCTGGAGCCGGGCTGGCTGTGGGTGCTTCTGCTGCTGCCGCCGCTGCTACTGCTGCGCCGCTTCACTGGCACGGCAACAGGTATCAGCCACCCCACCATCCGCTTTTTAGCTGAGCAACTGCGGCGTCCTGCACGTCTGGCTGGACAGATAGGCCCCATCTGCCTGAGTTTGGGCGTGGCCGCACTTCTGGTAGCACTTGCCCGCCCCTGCTGGTGCAACAGCTATCAGGAGCAGAAGGTAAGCGGCATCGATATCATGCTCTGCTGTGACCTCTCCGGCTCCATGGCGGAAAGAGATATGGTCTTCACCACTCGTGATGAACAGAACCGCCGCAGACGCGTTACCGTGGATCGCCTTACAGCCTCCCAGCGCGTGATAAAAGAGTTCATCGATGCCCGCCCGAATGACCGCATCGGGCTAGTAGCCTTCGCCGGTAAAGCCAGGCTCTGCAGTCCTCTCACGCTGGACCACAGCATGGTTAATGATGTCATTGACCAGTTCTATGTAATCCCGGAAAACAGCAATAACCGCGGGAATGCCTCGGCTCGCCCCGGCTACATCGCTCAGGACGGCACAGCCATCGGCTCAGCTATCGCCTCCGCCGCAACCCGCCTCAACGAACGCCGTGAAACCAAATCCAAGATTATCATCCTCGTGACAGATGGCGTGAATAACAGCGGCACAATTTCTCCAACCGATGCCGCCCGCCTAGCCGCTGAGCTGGGCATCAAGATTTTCACCATAGCTATTGGGCGAGACAAACAACTCTCTGATTACACGGCGCAAGTGGATTTGTATGATGAACCCACGCTGAAGGAAATTGCACGCCTGACGGATGGGATTTTTTACCGTGCAAGCTCAGGTTCCGGACTATTACAGGCCTTTGCCAGCATTGATAAGCTGGAGAAGACGGAGGCTGCCCGCCGCACTTTCCAAAGCTATGATGAGCTATTCCCCTGGCCGCTGGGAATAGCCTGTATCCTGCTTACGCTAGGCTGCCTGCTGCACTTCACACGCCCCCGCCCTGCCCCCTGACCCGCGATTACAATACGCCATGAGCTTCCTATATCCCTACGTTCTGCTTGCCCTGCTGCTGCCCATCCTGCTGGCAGTAGTAACCATACTTACCCGGCGGCGCTCGCAGCAAGCATGGAAGATGCTGGTATCCCCTTCACACAGGGATGAACTGGTGACACGCTCGCCATTCCACCGCACAATACTTCCGGCCATACTGGGACTGCTAGCTCTCACATTCACCATTCTGGCGGCAGCTCGCCCCATCAATGGGTACACGGAAGCAGGCGCCACCACCAACTCGCGGAACATCCTCATTGCCTTGGATATCTCCCGCTCCATGGAAACGCAGGACGTAAAGCCCTCCCGCTTGGAGCAAGCCCGCTCTGCGGCATATGAACTTATCAAGGCTCTGCCAGAGGATAAAATCGGTCTCATCATCTTTTCCGGCGAGGCCAACACCGTGGTGCCTCTCACCTATGACCACGCCTCACTGAGCGAGACACTGCAGCACATAGACCGCAGCTGGGTGGCAGCAGGCGGCACAAACTTTCAGCAGGTGCTGAACCACACCATGGAGAATTTCAATCGCTCCGCGCCGGACGGAACGAATGCTCTCATCATTCTCAGTGATGGTGAAGACACGGTGCGCACTTCATCAGAAGCCGCAGCAGAAGCTCGCAAGCGGCACCTCCTTGTCATCACCGTAGGTATAGGTACCGAAGCCGGAGGAACCATTCCTGACGCCTATGCAGAAAACGGGCTCTGGCGGGATGCCTCCGGCCGCCACGTTGTAAGCAAGCTGAATGTACGCCTGCTGAAGGAATTTGCAGCAGCCACAGGCGGAGCCTTTTACCATATGAACTCCGGCACGAACCTGTCAGCTTTTGTAAGGGAGTCCGTAACACGGCTGGATCGCCACGAGGAAGCATTCTCCATAAACAAGTGCCCGAACGATCTTTTCGTATGGTTTACCATCATCGCGCTGGTGCTGCTGGTGAGCGCCATACTGCTGAGCACAGAATGGCGCAAAAGAGCCCAGGCTGCACTGCTGCTGCCCGTAGGCCTCCTGCTGCTCAGCCAGCCGGTAGAAGCTGCCGCCAGCAGAGAAAGCGCTGAAGCATATGCAGAAGGCCATGACCTAGCCGCACAGCAGCTTCAGCAAGCCGCACAGGAAGCGTATTCTCGGGCCCTGCTGGATGAAGACCCAGCCATGCAGACAGCCGCTTTACACGCCTTGGGAAATCTGGCCTCATCCACCACCTTTAACAAACTCAGGCTCATTTACGATGAGCTAGACTCCATGCCTCCGCTTCCGGATGGCTCAGCCCCTCAGCCCGCTCCCGAGCAATTACAAAGCATCGTGGACGAACTCAAGCAAAATCTCGTCCTCTACCATGATGCCTTAAAGATTACACCGGAGTTCGCGCCTGCCCGCACCAATATATCCGGAATTAATATACTCATCGCTGAGCTGGAAAAGGAAATAGAACGCCTCAATCAGGAAGAGCCTCAGCAAGACGCCCCCTCACCGGAGAATGATAGCCCGCAGGACAATCCCCCCAACGACCTCCCCCAGGACAATCCCAGCCCGGAGGACGACAATCAGCCTCAGGACCAAGCTCCGCAGGATAAAGCACCTCAGCAGCAGGATACCCCCGAGCCGGAAGATAATGGCAAGCGGGATGAAGAGAAAGCACGCCAGCGCGCTGAAAGTCTTCTGCGCATGCACATGGATGAAGAAATGGCCTCACCCATTCCTCCGCAAAACACCGTGATTCTCCCCGAAAAAGATTATTAAAACACGTCTAACATGAAGAAGTTCATCACAACCCTCTGCGCTCTGTTCACCTTCCTGATCAGCCAGGTGCACGCTGAGATACAGCCCGTGTGGTCCACCGGGGTGGCCGTGCCGGGAGAAGCGGTTATTCTGTACCTGATAGAAACTCAGGAAGACCCCATGAAGGAGCCTGAGTTTTTCGCACCGGCCCATCCGGCTCTTTCCCATGCTCAGGTACGCTTGCTGGAGTGGCAGGCAAAGCCTAACCCTCTGGACCCGGAACGCCGCATGATTGCAGTGCAGCCCATCATGATAAAGGCGGACATCGCGGGGCAGATAGCCCCCGCCCCCATCGAGGTGAGCTACAGTTCCGGGCGCAAAGTCACCGTAGACGTGCCCCCGCTGCCGGTAGTACCCACCAGCGAAATTAAGTGGTACAACTTCGGCGCCACCACCTATGGCGTGCTCTGGCACACGGAAGAGGAGAACAGCTACGTATTCCAGACTGTACGCGCCGCGCTGAAAATCTTCATGCCCACGCACTGCACAGCGCCCTACCTCCCACAGCTTAACTCAGAGAGTGTATACGTGAGTGATCTGAGCTCCACTACGGATGGGGTGCTGGGCCTATTCCACGGCCAGATAATGAGGCAGAACGTCACGGCCTACGCCAAGGGGCAGCACTGGAACACAGCAGATTTCTATTGCAGCTTCACCCCCACACATGAGGGACGAAACACCATCTCAGGCAAACTACCCCTCTGCTTGGTCGGTGAAAACAACAGTACGGATGTACCCATGCCCGCACCGGAAATCAGCGCCATTCCTCTTCCCGACCGCGCACCGGTGGATTTCACCAACGCCGTGGGACAATACTCCATAAAGACCACAACCACAGCTGACAATCTGGCCATGAATGAGGCTGCAGTGGTGGAAGTTACCGTAATGGGTACCGGCAACCTCAGGCAGCTGGAATGCCCGAAAATTCAGGATGAGCAGAACTGGCTGATTATCCCGCCTACGCGCAAACCCATTCCGGATATCAACGGGCGCACCATCGGCATGATTTACACCCTGCACATGCACCCTAAGGCTGAGGTGGGCAGCATTCCTTCCTTTTCCTTCACCTACTTTTCCCCCGAAGAACTGACATATAAAACAGCGTCCACAGCCCCTATTCCCCTGCTCTGGAGAGAAACGGAGGCGGCAGGCAGCGGCGTCATCACAGCAGCGGCTGAGCCGCCGCCAGCCGGCACGGTGCCGGTAGCAGAGCTTACGGACATATACCACTTCCTTCCCGGAGAAGCCGCCGGGGGCAATGGTCCTGAGCTGCGCCTGCCGCGCTGGCTATGGTACCTGCTGTACCTGCCGGGACTGAGCATACTGGTATGGATGCTGCTGAGAAAACTGCAGGGTGCTATTGCAGAGGGCGCAGCGAACCGAGCCAGAGAGAAAGAGCTTGCAGCTGTTGCAGCGCAAAAAGATAGCCTAAGCTTCCTGAAAGGTATAGGTGCCTTTATTGAATGCCGCATCCCTACAACCGAGCATACTGAAGCACTCAGAAACATTTTGAACAGGAGAGACACGGAAGCTTTCGCCCCGGGCGCAACACCTGATGTAAGCCCGTCCGAGCGCGCGCGCATGCTTAGGGCAGTAAGAAAGGCACTGGCCAAATTAGGCGCTCTTCTCCTGCTGCTGCCCTGCATGCTTCCACAAGCACAAGCTAATGAGGATGCCGCGTTGGAAGCCTACACAGCAGGACGCTTCAGCCGAGCCTTGGAGCTCTTACAGGCTGAGCAAAATAGTGCCAGTCCTACACGCAACAGCGCAGAACTGCTCTACAATATGGGCAACTGCTACTACCGCCTCGGTAAAAACGGGCACGCGGCCCTCTTCTACATGCAAGCACTGCACACGGACCCAGGCCTGCCTGAAGCACGCGCCAACCTAGACTTCATCCGCCGCAAGGAAGGCGCCGTGCTCCCTTCTGGCGGTCTTACAGATGAAATTTTCACACTGCTGAGCATCGGTCAGCTCTGGATTCTCACACACCTATGCGCGGCCATGCTGTTGCTCTGCATCGCCCTCATGTTGCTTTGGCGCAAACAGCGCAAGCCCCTCCTTCAGACCAGCACTGCCGCCACAGCCCTCCTCTGCATGCTTTGCGCCGCTGACTGGCTGTACTACGCCACCCGCGAAGTTCCTGATATGGAAAGCCTTGCACCGGCAGATTTGGCATGTGTAACCGCTGCCACTACAGCTCGTAGCGCAGCTACTGATGCTGCCTCTGCCATCATAGAGCTCCCGGCGTCCACCCCTCTTCACCTGCTGGCTGTGCGCGGCACCTTCAGTTATGTGGAAACATTTACAGGCGTACGCGGCTGGGTACACACCGCTGATATCTCCCCACTGGCAGAAGGTGGCGCTTCTCCAGAACGCCCCCTCATCATACGCTTCGATTAAGGGCCATGAAAAAATCAACCCCAGAAATAATAAAGTTATCTTTAATATATATCTGGCGCGGAATCAGATGGAGCCTTCTGGCGACGTGCCTTCTGTGGTCCATAGGGCTGTGGATTTATCAACCGCTTAGTCTGCTTATCCCAGCAGCAGTTGCATGCAGCTACCTATTGTTAAAAAGGAAGCGTGTGGAAGAGCCGCTATGGGCAGCTTTTCTACTTAGTGCCGTGTGTTACCTATTCATTCCCGGGCCGCAGCCCAAGCAGTGGCAGGCACCTTGGGCTCATGCACCGGAGTTTGAACTGAACGGGGATATCCTCACTATCCGGAACCTGAGAGACTTCCGCTACCGCTCAGAACATGACTATGATTCCATCTGGAGAACAGAAAGCTATAATCTCGCCACCATCACAGGAGCCGATTTCGCAGAATGTCACTGGGACGGCATGGAAGCGATATGCCACACGATGATAAGCTTCAACTTCGCGGATGGAAAACACCTCGTTGTTTCCGCAGAAACACGCCTGCCCGAAGGAGTGGAGCAAAATGCCATCGGCGGGCTCTACAAAAAATACGGTCTGATATACCTCTTCGGCACGGAAGAAGACATCTATGCTCTGCGCACAAACCACCGCCATGAAGACCTCCTCATCATGCCAATGAAAGTAAAACCGGAGGGTGCTAGGGCCATGCTTATGCACTTTGTGAAACTGGCTCAGGAGGCGGAAGAAAACCACACCGCTTATAACACCGCGGCTAATAACTGCTCCAGCGGCGTAATGTCCACCTTCCGCCACATGGCGCCGGATATGCCCACATACTATGATTTAGCACCCATTCACAACGGCTCCATCTCACGCCTTCTTTACAGGCATGGCGCCCTTATCACACGACCGGGTGAATCATACGACGCTCTGCGTGAGCGCTGCTACCTACGCTATGATATCAGCCCGGACTCACCGGAAAAATATTCCACAGCTATCAGAGAAATCATTAACCGCTAAGCCCCTTCCCTTCAAATAAAAATACCGCTGATTCTTTTCCGAATCCGCGGCATTTTTTATAAAACCCTCTTTACTTTCCTTAAAGTCGGGAGATAGCAGAAAGAATAGCGGCAGGGTAAAGAATGTGCTCCTGCACCTGAATGCGGGCATGAAGAGACTCCGCTGTATCATCAGGCATAACCGGCACATAGGCCTGCATGAGAATCTCTCCGGTATCCATACCGGCATCCACATAGTGCACCGTACATCCGGCCTGAGTAGCACCGGCCTCCAGCGCCTGACGCCATGCTTCCACGCCCGGGAATGCCGGAAGAAGAGCGGGATGGATGTTTAGAATGCGGCGCGGGAAAGCTTCCAAAAGGGGCGCCTTCACCAGACGCATGAACCCGGCAAGGCAAATCATATCCACATTCAGGGCCTTGAGCTTCTCGGCCACAGCCGCCTGCACTTCCAGCGGGAACTTATTCTTATAACCGCCACAATCCATCACTTCCGCAGGCACGCCATGCTGGCGAGCACGCTCAAGGATGTAGGCATCAGGATTGTCTGAAAGAACGATAACGACCTCTGAATCCAGACGGCCATCCTTAATGGCATTGAAAATTGACTGGCAATTACTGCCCGAGCCGGAACCAAGTACAGCTAAACGTAACATAACAACGCCACTCTACAATACTTCCACCGGATTTGCAAGCTAAATCAGAACAAATGAAAAAGGCGCCGTGCTGATTAACAGCACGGCGCCGGGGAACAGGATAATTTTATCTGAGCGATTAGCTGGCCATTATTACTGCGCCGATGAGCACGAAAATGGCAATGATAACCCAGAGGATAACGATACCCTTGCCCTCAGCGGCAGCACCGGTACCCTGCAGGTGGTTGTACTTACCGCGGATACGACCCTTCTTCATGAAGCCATCATAGTTCTTCTGCAGAAGAGTGGCCTCAATCTGGCGCATCATGTCCAGCAGCACACCCACAAGAATCAGCAGGGAAGTACCACCGAAGAACTGAGTTACAAGCATGGGCAGGCTGCCCCACACGGAAAGAAGGCTCGGCAGGAAGTAGATGAGCGTCAGGAACAGAGAACCGGCGAAGGTAAGGCGGCTCATGGTCTGATCCAGGAAAGTGGCGGTGGGAGGACCGGGGCGTACACCGGGGATGTAGCTACCGCTGCGCTTCATATCTTCAGCAATCTGCTGGGGACGGAACATGGTGGCCACCCAGAAGTAGGAGAAGAAGAAAATCATGATAGCGGAGATGATGTAGTAGCCGATGTCAGAGGGGGACATAAGCACGTTCACCACAGTCACCACGGCGCTGTCAGCGGAGAAAATCTGCTGCACCAGAAGGGAGGGAAGAGCCAGAATAGCAGTGGCGAAGATAACGGGCATCACGCCGGAGTAATTCAACTTCAGGGGCAGGTACTGAGTGCTGCCGTTCATCACCTTACCGCGGCCAATCATGCGCTTAGCCTGCTGCACGGGGATACGGCGCTGAGCCTGAGTGATGGTAACCACAAGAGCTACAACAAGAACCATGAAGAGGATGAGAGCCACCATCTTCAGAGAGCCCAGAGGATTAATAGTCACACCGTCACCGGCCATCACACAAGTCTTCCAAGCGATGGAGAATGCACCGGGCAGAGCGTGAATGATGTTCACAGAAATGATGAGGGAAATACCATTACCTACACCGCGCTCCGTAATCTGGTCACCAATCCACATGAGGAACATGGTGCCCGTCACGATGATGAAAATCGTGGTGATGGTGAAGATAAAGCCGGGATTCATCACGAGATCACCCAAACCGGTCAGGCCGATGTTGGCCGGATTACGCAGGGAGGTAGTGAGCAGATAACCCTGCACCACTGCGATGATGATGGCCAGAATACGTGTGTACTTGGTCATCTTCTGGCGGCCGCCTTCCTCCTGCAGCATCTTCTGCCAGCTCGGAATCACGGCACCCATCAGCTGGGTCATAATGGAAGCGGAGATGTAGGGCATGATACCCAGTGCAAAAATACCGCACTGCTGCAGACCACCACCGGAGAAAATAGTCAGAATAGCACCGAGGGCGCCCCAAGGGCTGTCACCTTCAGCAGCAGTTCTGGCCAAGTAATCATTCAGGGCCTGTACGTCCACGCCGGGCAGCGGCAGGTGCACACCCAAACGCACGATGACAATCATCGCGAGCGTGAAGAGGATGCGGCTGCGGAGCTCCGGCACCTTCATGGTATTAGCGAATGCGGATATCATGATACCTGTTCAGTTTGTGAGATTAAAGAAGTGTGTTTGCAGCGGTTGGCAGGGATATGGGCTGTGCAGTGTGGCGGGGCACTCTGCCGGGGCACGCCGATAATAGATTCTGCCGTTTTTTCGGGTAAAAAAGGTGCTCGGAGCACCTTCCCTTCCCCACACGTATGCCGGGTGGCGCTGCGCCACCCGGCCTCGTGTAATCTTCAGTGTATGGTTTTCAGTGCTTTAGCACTGTTACCATTACTGGGCGCTCAGCACCGTAAGGGTACCACCGGCGGCGGTGATCTTCTCAGCAACAGAAGCGCTGGCGAAGTCAACCGTCACGTTGAGAGCCTTGGAGAGGTTGCCATTGCCGAGGAGCTTCACGGCGTCGCAGCAGCCCTTCACCAGACCGGTAGCGCGGAGGCTGTTCTCGTCAACAGTAGCACCGGCGTCAAAGAAAGCCTCGAGCTGGCACAGGTTAACGATGGCGATGTTGGACTGGAAGCGGGCGTTGTTGAAGCCCTTCTTCGGCAGACGGCGGTGAAGGGGCATCTGGCCACCTTCAAAGCCGGGGCGGATGGAGCCGCCGCTGCGGGCCTTCTGACCCTTGTTGCCCTTGCCGCAGGTCTTGCCCAGGCCGGAGCTCTCGCCGCAACCGAGGCGCTTCTTGCGATGCTTGGCACCGGGGTTGGGCTGAAGTGTTTGAAGTGTCAACATGATGGTAAAATCAATGGTTGAATGTTAATTTCAGATAGCGGCTTCCTTCTTCTTCTTACCACGAGCGGAAAGCACCTGGTCAGCAGTGCGCATGGACTGCATGGCCTTCATGGTAGCCTTCACCACGTTAGCGGCGTTGGAGGAGCCCAGGGACTTAGCGATGATGTTCGCCACACCAGCGGCCTCAAGCACGGCACGCACCTTGGCACCGGCCACAAGACCCGTACCGGCAGTGGCGGGCTTCAGAACGATCTTGGCGCCACCGAACTCGGTGTACACCTCGTGCGGAATCGTCTCGTTCACCACGACTACGTTCTTCATAGCGCGCTTGGCGGCGTCGGTACCCTTGCGGATAGCGTCGGACACCTCATTGGCCTTGCCGAAACCGTAGCCTACCTTGCCCTTCTGATCACCCACTACTACGAGGGCGGAGAAGGAGAAGCGGCGGCCACCCTTGACCACCTTGGCGCAGCGGTTCACGTACACGACCTTCTCCATCAGCTGCGGACCCTCCTCTACGGGAGCCTCGCTGCGGCGACCACCTTCACGGCGGGGGCCACGGCCACCACGGCCACCGTCACGACGGGGACCACGGCCACGCTGGGGCTGGGGAGCGGCGCTCTGCTCTGTTGCGGGAGCCTTTGTTTCTTCAGTCATTGTCTTAAACCTTTCTGTTTAGAATTTGAGACCGGCCTCACGAGCGGCGTCGGCCAGGGACTTCACCTTCCCGTGGTAGAGGAAACCACCGCGGTCAAACACAACCTCAGTGATACCGGCTTCCAGGGCCTTCTTGGCAATGAGCTCGCCCACCTTAGCGGCGGACTCGACATTGGCCTTCTTCATCTCCAGATTCTTGGTGCAAGCGGCGCAGAGGGTAACACCCTTCACGTCGTCAATCACCTGAGCATAAACGTGCTGATTGGAGAAATTAACTGCCAGACGGGGACGCTCAGGCGTACCGGCAAGCTTCTTGCGAATACGCGTATGAACGCGGGCGCGGATGGCTTTGCGATTGATAGTGCTCATATTCTTGTAAACTTTTTAATAAGTGTTTGAGATGATTACTTGCCAACGCTCTTGCCTTCCTTGCGGCGGATGTACTCACCAACATAGTGAACACCCTTGCCCTTGTAGGGCTCCGGCGGATAGTAGCCGCGCACCTCAGCCGCGAACTGACCGACAA
>JAZQGN010000046.1:0-8498 GCA_045540095.1 Akkermansia sp. | reverse complement strand
CCTCAACCGGCTCGGGGGCGACGGGGGGCTGAGGAACAACGGGAGGCTGAGGATCGACAGGAGGCTGGGGATCAACGGGGGGCTGAGGGTCAACGGGAACAGGCGGCTTCGGAGTGGGGTCTTGCACCTGCGGTTCGTCCTTGGGCTGCGGGGTAGCAGGTGTTACTGCGGGTGCTTGGTTGCCGCTGGTAATCTGGCTGCGGTTCGTGTCAGTATCCGTGCCGGGGGCTAGGATAGAGGCTATCTTGCCTGCTCCCGGAATCAGATTGTTGGTGAATGCATAATATATGCCGCCGCCTACGCCGGCTGTGGCGAGGAAGGATACAAGAAAAAGTACGATGCTGCGTTTCATTTATCTGAGGAATTGTGAAGGATTTACCTGAATAGTGTTTGGATTGTTGGAAGGTGTGGAGTGTATGGTGGCCGGTGCGGCATGAGCGGTCTCGCGTATCATGAGCCTGCGTACCTGTTCGTATGGGTCATGCATGGCGGGAGCAGGGTGCGCGGCGATGAACTCAGCAGGGTTGAGGCGGTTCATGGTACCATCCGGATGGTACCCGGGCATGCCGGCTTCCTGGCTGAGGGATTGAATGACTTCAAAGTGCAGGTGTGCGAGGTAGGCTCCATTCGCCGTGCCGATGCTGCCTACGCGCTGGCCTCTGCCTACGAGCTGGCCGGGGTGCACGGTGCTCTTCTGAAGGTGAGCGTAAAAGGTCTGGATGATGTCTGAGCTGCCCGGCAAGCGGTGGGCGATGATGACCACGTTCCCCCAATCCGGGGAGGGGCATCCGCTGTACAGCACGAGGCCACGGGCCGCGGCACATACGGGCTCGCCTTCATCCGTGTTTTCACCACCTATGCCGTTGAGGTCTTGCCCGGTGTGGAGGCCGCCGCGGCGGTCGTTCTGTTCAGCGAATCCCTGAGCATCATACATCATAGCCATATTCGGCGCGCCAACGGGCCATTGGAAACCATCCGCCAAGGGGATGCGTACCATCTGGCTAGCGGTGAGTTGGATGAGGCCGGGCATGATAGTGGAGGGCATGCTGCTGAGCGGCTCCGCTGCGGCGAAACCGGTTTCTCCGGCCTGTTCTGCACGGCCGGCGGCTCCGGAACCATGGGTGGATACATAGTAAGCCCCCGCCACAACTCCCGTGACCAGAAGGCCAAGGAAGGCAAGTTTATACGGGTTTCTGTACCACCTTTCTTTCATGCGCGGAATTATACTAGACTGCTTGATTTTGTGCAAGCAAAATAGGTAAGATTTTCGGCTAAGCTGTACCGAATGAGCCTACTCAATGCTCTGACAAGCCTTGTGTGCCTTTTGTTCAAAGCTGTACGTTTTTTTTACAGCTTTTCTGAGTCAGCAGGGTTTTCCTGCTGAGGTCTGGGCCTGTAGTGGGTGAGCGGTGTGCGCTTTTTTTTCTTTTTGGGGGAGAAGTATTCGGGGTGGGCATCAGCCCAAGCTTGATAGAGGTCCGGGCGGTTGGCTTTGGTGCGGGCGAGTGCCTGCTCCAGCTTCCATTCAGCCATGGCTTTATGGTTTCCGGAGAGGAATACCTCCGGTACTGCCATGCCGCGGAAGACGTTCGGTTTGGTGTATGCCGGTGCCTCCAGTAGCCCGTTAGCAAAGGATTCCTCCTCACTACTGCGGGCGTCCCCCAAGGCTCCGGGGAGTAGGCGGGCTATGGCATCAATCACGACTACGGCTGCAATGGCGCCGTTTGTGAGAATGTAATCACCGATGGAGAGCTCCATATCCACCAGTGTGTCAATCACGCGCTGGTCCACGCCCTCGTAATGTCCGCAGAGGAAGATGTAGTGCACATCTGCCTCTTCAGCCATGCAAGGGGCTGCCAGCTCTTCAGCCACAGGCTGGGAGAAAACTCGGCCCTGAGGGGTCATGAGGATGACTTTTGTGTTTTCCCTGCGCAGTTCTTCGATAGCCTCGAAGATAGGCTCGCACTTCATGAGCATACCTTGGCCGCCGCCGCAGAGGTAGTCATCCGTGCGGTGGTGCTTGTCATGCGCCCAGTCTCGCAGCTGGTGGGCGCGTACGTCAATGATTCCCTTATTGGCCGCTCGGCCCATGATGCTCTGGGAGAGCGGGGTGGTAATGAGCTCGGGGAAGAGGGTGAGGACGTCAATGGTAAGCATGGCTGTGCGGAGATGGGCGAGCTGCGAATTACGAATCTGAGCATCGTAACCCGCAGCTCGCTGATTTACAATGTTTGATTACATGTTGTGGCGGAGCATGCCTTCGATGTAGGCATCAATATTGCCATCCATGACATCCTGAATGTTACCGGATTCCACGCCCGTACGGAGGTCTTTTACCATCTGGTAGGGCTGGAATACGTAGGAGCGAATCTGATTACCCCAGGCGATATCACCCTTCTCGGAGTACTGGCGGTCAGCCTCAGCGCGCTTGCGGTCTTCCTCCAGCTGGATGAGGCGGGCCTTGAGCATGCGCATAGCTTCTTCGCGGTTGCGGAGCTGGGAGCGCTGTGTCTGGCAGGCTACGATGATGCCGGTGGGAAGGTGGGTAAGACGAACGGCGGTTTCCACCTTGTTCACGTTCTGACCACCTTTACCGCCGGAGCGGTAGGTGTCCATCTTCACGTCCGCCTCCTTGACTTCGATTTCGATGTCATCGGAAATATCCGGGGTGGCGTCCAGGGAGCAGAAGGAGGTGTGGCGTTTGCCGGCGGAGTCAAACGGGCTCATGCGCACCAGGCGGTGAATGCCGCGCTCGTTTTTCAGGTAGCCGTAGGCATATTCGCCCTCAATCTTCACGGTAACGGAGCGGATGCCTGCTTCATCACCATCCGTGCTTTCCATGATTTCCGTGTTGAAGCCGTGGCGCTCGCAATAGCGCAGGTACATGCGCAGCAGCATGCTGGCCCAGTCGCAGGCCTCTGTGCCGCCGGCACCGGCGTGAATGGTTACGTAACAGCCGGCGTTATCATGCGGGCCATTCAGAAGGGTAATGAGCTCAAACTCCTGCAGGCTTTTTACGAATGATTGGTACTCCGCGGCGGCATCCGCTGCCATTTCAGGCTCTTCTGTGGCCATTTCGATGGCGACTTCTACGTCCTCAAGTTTGCTTTCCAGCGCGCGGAACTGCTCCAAGCGGCGCTTGATGGGGTTCACCTCAGCCATGAGGGCGCGGGCGGCTGCGGGGTTATCCCAGAAATCCGAAGCGCTCATGCGCTCATCCAGTTCTGCTACTTTTGCTTCCAGGGAAGCCGGGTCAAAGATAGCTCCCGAGCTCGGAAAGACGGCTGCGCATGGCTTCCGTGTCAAGCGTCGAGAGATCGATATTGGTCGTCTGGTTCTCCATACGGGGGCGGAGTATACAGGGAATATGCCTGATTGTCAAGCCGTAGTTTTCTGTTCTCCGTGAAAGCGCCGCATATGTTTTATGGTTATGAAAAAAAAGCTCCTGCTGTCCACTCGGGGCAGCAGGAGCCGGAAAATACGGGAAAAGCAGTTTTACATGACCATGCCGCCATCGCACACCAGTACCTGACCGGTGATGTAGCGCGCCTCGTCAGAGGCGAGGAACAGGGCGCAGTTCGCGATGTCTTCAGGCTTGCCCATGTCACGCATCGGTATGCGGCCCAGAATGGCCTCACGGGCGGCCTCGGGAATGGCATCCGTCATTTCCGTGGCGATGAAGCCGGGGGCGATAGCATTGCAGGTTACCTTGCGGCTGGCAAGCTCCTGTGCCACGGACTTGGTGAAGCCGATGACGCCGGCCTTGGAGGCTGCGTAGTTGGCCTGGCCCAGATTACCGGTAAGGCCCACCACGGAGGCCATGTTGATGATACGGCCGGCGGGGCTCTTCATGAGCGTGCGCTGCAGGGCTTTCACAAAGAGGAAAACGCTCTTCAGGTTCGTGTCTAGCACGGCGTCCCAATCAGCTTCCTTCATGCGCATGAGAAGGGTGTCCTTCGTGATGCCGGCGTTGTTCACCAGAATATCAATGGTGGGGTACTCCGACAGAATCTCCTTGATGCAGGCTTCCACAGCGGCGGCGTCTGCCACGTCGCAGGGGAAGGCTTTGCAGCTGTCCGGAAACTCCGCATTGATGGAGTCTGCTGCGCCACCGCAGGAGGCGGGATTGCGGGAAATGAGAATAACCTTGGCCCCCTCTTCTGCAAAGCGGCGAGCCACGGCATTGCCGATACCACGACCGGCACCTGTCACGATAGCAGTTTTTCCTGCGAGTCTTTTCATAGCGCCACTATTCTACCCTAGACCTTACTCTAATGCAAGAAAAAAGAAATATATGCACAAAGTGCCCGTTTTTTTGTATTTCAGCTTGAACATAACCGGTATGAGAGCGGTATAAACTCTGTACATCTTTTCATGGGTGTGTGAGAAAAGTCATATTTTCTATTTTGTTTGGGTGGAAGACTTATCTTATTTATCCGGCACTTATCATATTTAACAATCTATTACATAAATACTATGCTTAAAAATATATTCAAACGCGGCAGCAAGCTGATGATGGCTGCTGCTATGGCTTCCGTAGTGGCTCTGCCCCTGGTGGGTTCCGAGGCTGAGGCTGCCCGTGGCAACACTCAGAGCGTGTTCCGTAATGCTCTTTCTAATGCAGACATTCCGTACACAATTGATGAAGATAATGATATCCGCATTAAGATAGGCGATATCACGATTTATGTGTCTATCAATAATGCTGAAAACGTGGTGCGTGTATGGGGTTGGATTCCCACGAGTTTGCCCAGAAGCCGTTGGAGTAATGCATATGCCATTTGTAATGAGCTGAATACCAATAGATGTGAGAAGTTCTGGCTGGATTCTGATGGTGATATTCGCTGCCAGTGGGCGTTTGATACTGATGATATTGCCGTCAGCCCGGCTGTAGCTATCGCTGCTGTGTCTCGCGTATACGGTAATCTGAACGAAGTAAAGAAGCTCTTTAGCAATTAATCCATTCCTCGGATTTTCTATTCTCCCCTCCCTCCTGCCTCGTGATGTGGTAGGGGGGATTTTTTATAATTCCTGTTTGACATGTCTGGGAATGGTGTGGTATAAGTGAGATACGCACTTTCGGGCGTGGTGAGAGAGAACTGTTATTTTCCGATTTTGTTTAGGTTAGAACGTCTTAATTTACTTGTCCTGTGCCATTTCTCGTTAACAATCAATAAGATAATACTATGCTTAAAAACATATTCAAACGCAGTGGCAAGCTGATGATGGCTGCTGCTATGGCTTCTGTTGTGGCTCTTCCTCTGGTAGGTTCCGAGGCGGAGGCAGCCCGCGGCAATACTCAGAGCGTGTTCCGAAATGCTCTTTCCAGCAATAATATTGCTTACACCATTGATGAAGATAATGATATCCGCATCAGTGCAGGCGATATCACAGTCTACGTGTCCATCAATAATTCTGATGATGTGGTGCGTGTATGGGGCTGGATTCCCACGAGCTTCCCGAGGAGCCGTTGGAACAGTGCCTGTGTGACTTGCAATGAGCTGAACAGAAAGCTTGATACTCAGATTTGGCTGGACTCGGATGGCGATATTTGCTGCCAGTGGGCGTTTGATACTGATGATATCGCGGTTAGCCCGGCTGTAGCTGAAGCTGCTGTGAGTCGCGTATTTAACGGCCTCCAGGAGATTAAGAAGGCTTTCGGCCGTTAATTATTCTGCAAGCTATTCAAAAACAGCCGGAGCTGTGAACGCTCCGGCTGCAATCTTGATTCCTTCTTTGTTCAGTTCTGCGCAAACATTTGCAAGGCAATATTTCGGAATAAGCTTGCAAAACTGTCCTAAAACCGTTAATCTCTCCGTGGTGTTTTGGTTTTGTTTTTCACACCCCGATTATGAGTTGTAATCGGGCATTTCCAAAACACCATTTTTGTTATCCGGTATTTTTGTTTGCCATCTGGGATAATTCCTGTATTCGTTTCCTATGGGATGGCAATGAATCTATTACATAAATGCTATGCTTAAAAATATATTCAAACGCGGCAGCAAGCTGATGATGGCTGCTGCTATGGCTTCTGTTGTGGCTCTTCCTCTTGTGGGTTCCGAGGCTGAGGCTGCCCGTAGCAACACTCAGAGCGTGTTCAGAAACGCTCTTACTAACGCAGACATTCCGTACACAATTGTCGAGGGAAACATCCGTATCTCGATTGATGATATTACAGTTTTTGTAACTGTTGATGATTCCAGTGACGTGGTGCGTGTGTGGGGCTGGATTTCCACTAGCTTACCCAGAAGCCGTTGGAGCAGTGCTTATGCTACTTGCAATGAGCTGAACGATGATTATGATGCTAAGTTCTGGCTGGACTCCGATGGCGATATCCGCTGCCAGTGGGCATTTGATACGGATGATATTGCTGTCAGTTCGGCTGTAGCCAAGGCTGCTGTTGGTCGCGTATTCAACGGCCTTAAAGAGGCCAGAAAGCGCGTCGGTCGCTAATTTTCTTTGTTTTTTCTATCCCCTCCTCTTTCTCGTGATGTGGCAGAGTGGATTTTTATAATTCCTGTTTGACATGTCTGGGAATGGTGTGGTATAAGTAAGATATGCACTTTCGGGTGTGGTGAGAGAGAACTGTTATTTTCCGATTTTGTTTAGGTTAGAACGTCTTAACTTACTTGTCCGGTGCCATTTCTCGTTAACAATCAATAAGATAATACTATGCTTAAAAACATATTCAAACGCGGCAGCAAGCTGATGATGGCTGCTGCTATGGCTTCTGTAGTGGCTCTTCCTCTTGTCGGTTCCGAGGCGGAGGCTGCCCGTGGTAACACTCAGAGCGTGTTCAGAAATGTACTTTCCAGCAATAAAATTCCTTACACCATTGATGAAGATAATGATATCCGCATCAGTGCAGGCGATATCACAGTCTACGTGTCCATCAATAATTCTGATGATGTGGTGCTTGTATGGGGCTGGATTCCCACGAGCCTCCCGAGGAGCCGTTGGAACAGTGCCTGTGTGACTTGCAATGAGCTGAACAGTAAGCTTGATACTCAGGTTTGGCTGGACTCGGATGGCGATATTCGCTGCCAGTGGGTGTTTGATACTGATGATATCGCGGTTAGCCCGGCTGTAGCTGAAGCTGCTGTGAGTCGCGTATTAAGCGGCCTTCAGGAGATTAAGAAGGCTTTTGGCCGTTAATTATTCTGCAAGCTATTCAAAAACTGCCGGAGCTGTGAATGCTCCGGCAGCTTTTTTTGATTGTGGGCAGGTAATGAGTTCAGTTCATAATGGTATTATTCTGCTCTCACGCTCGCCCTAATAAGAAAGTGGGCGCCATGCCCTCTTTTTTGCTTTCAAGGCAAGAGCTTGTTACATACCCTGTGAATGGTAGAAACTGCGAATTTCATACTGGCTAGGGGGGCTATAGGAGCTTCCGCTATCTCCGCTACTGCTGGAACCGCTTGAGTAGGAATTTGCTCTTGATTGCATTTCCCCGCCAATGGCAGCGGCGCACCCGGCTATGAGGAGGGCGTTTTCCACACAGGTGATGGGCAGGTCCACGCACAGCCAATCAAGTACGCCGGCAGCGTACAGCCATGGGGCCGCGGAAGATCTATGCTGCCAGACTTCAGCATATTTGCCGGCATCTCTCACGATAGGCAACGTCGAACAACTGCTCTTAATTGCCGCTCCATTTTGCACGAGGGTCATCTCGGAGGGAACATCAGGTCCCTTGGCCTGCCCGGTAAGGAACATGGCAAAATCACTCGGTATACGGAACACGGCCGTTCCCCTTTCCTGTAGTTTCTCTTCGGAGCCAGTCTCCTTTTGCGAAAAAGCATTGTATTGAGTGACCACGGGCTCCCCTAAGCGATAGCGAGTGAGTTCTACATAGTAATCCGACCCATCAGTATAAACAACCTGATTGTTGTTCGACCTCAGTTCACGGGTAAAAGATGAAGCCTGATATGAGGCCTTATCAAATATGTGTCCTGCTGAATTGAAGTAGCAACTATTGAGCAATAGGGAACCGGTCAGAGCTCCCGCAATCATAAGTTTATTTGTTGTGTTCATAAGTGATATGATTTGATGTTCCATTATTTGTAGCTTCCTGTATTCTGTACTTTCGCCGAATACCCGTACCTGAGGACAGGCTTATGAGGAGCTTTAAGGCGCGAAACAGAGAACGGGGGCATATTTTCTGAGAGGATTACTTAACCTTCGGACGAGAGAAAGCCACTGTTAGCGGAATTATACCTCTTTACGCATTTAGCGTCAAGTTAATTATATTTGTTAGGGAGGTGTTGGACAGCTATGGCCGGTGCATGGGCACATGTGTCCCAAAGTTTGGGGGAATATAGCCATTGTGTACACAAAATCAGCGTGTTTTGCCGAATTCTCCTTGGCCGGGTATCATACAGTCCGTTCATTGGCACAATTTTTCTTTTATCCCAACATCGGCGTAAGCCGCTTACTTTTAATTCGTAAATCGTAAATTGTAATTCGTAAATCAACGTGTCCCAAATCTTTGGGACACGTAT
>JAZQGN010000045.1:0-16302 GCA_045540095.1 Akkermansia sp. | reverse complement strand
CTGGTGGCTCGCCGCATGGAAGAGCTCATGGCGGAGAGTGAGAAGAGAATCACTGCCGTGGTGCCGGATGAGATGGAGACCCAGCTGCGTGAATGGGCGGCAGAGGCTCACGAGAGTATCGAGCAGCTGCTTGACCGCCTGCTGGCCGAGCTGCCCGCTAAACGGCACGAATAAGTGCCGGCGAGGGGTGATGTGCCCCTCGTTCACGGGAGAATAAGCGTTATTTATTGTTACTCAGTGTAGAAGGGTATGTCGCAGAATGCGCGAGAATTATCTTGCTTTGCGTATTTTTGCTGCTATAATGACAGGCCTCCGCAAGGAATACCTCGCGGTCGAAACGGCATCGGCTCAGGTGGCTCTCCGGGTCGATGGATTCCTTATTCGCACATTCGCGTGCGCGCGTGTGTGCGAACGAGAGCCAAAATAACATAATTCAACATCGAATGGTAAGAAAGGTGAAAGAGAATAAGCAGGGTAGTATTAATATGAGGTTTGACATGCCGGCTCTGGAAGGAGCTGATATGGTGGTGATGACGCGTGAACAGATGGAGATGTTTGGTCAGCAGTTGGTGCGGCATATCCGTATGCAGGTTGACGAGGCTCTTGAGAGGGCCGGGAATGCTGTTGGTGTGGAGCAGAGGTACGGTACGAAGAGTCAGATTGCTAAAATGATTGGCGTGGGTACCCGGCAGATGGAGCGATATCTGGCGGGTGCGAGCTGGCTGGAGTATATCCGTCCCGAGGATTACAAGGGGGCGGTGGGTGAGAAGCGCTACAATATCGCCGATTTTATTGAGCACTTCCGGTACACGGATGGTGGGCTGAAGGGACCGGCAGTCGCCGGGGGGCGAAAGACTACTTAACATGACAAGATAGTTAAAATGGCAGAAATGGGCCTAAAAGGCGTCTTTTGTATAAAGATGGTAAATGTATCCAAAATAAAATAAAAGCGAGTTTTAGGCCTATTTCTGAGCGTTCTGAGGCATGTTGTGTGCATGTGTACCGATAGCAAGAGTGCTAAGGGGATTAAAAAGAGAAAAAGGCGCAGCCTTCTCATTGCGCAGCGACACGAGCCGTTTCCCGGCTCGCGTGCGCGCGCAGATGATTCCTTCTGTTTCGAGCATTAATACGAAGTATTAATAGAGAGAATGGACTTTAACCTACCCTTTAGGGTAGGGTATATAAGGCCCCCTTAACGGTGCGCGCGTATACGCGAGAAAATAACAGATTTTAAAATGCTTCAAATATGGAATGCGCACAGGGTGAACGGATTAGGGATGTGCTGTTTTGCTTGTGCATAAGGGGTTAATGAGTTATGCGTATCAGTGATGTGTAATAGTTAATAAAAATAAACAAAGAGCTTTGTCTGGGCAGTTTATTCACATGCCCGGGTGATGGTGCTCAGTTTGAGCGATTCGATAAAAGACTCTCTGCGAGTCGTTTAAATGCTTTGAGGCTCCATTGCGCAGCCCGGTTGATGAGGTAGGCTCTGAGGGCATCCTGAGCGTATTGCCGGCCAATTCTGCCGATGGTATGGAGTATTGTAGGGTGTAGCATATTCATAGTTCCTGAATGGGGATTAATATACATCGGGGTCGTTCGGGGCGTACGGTTGGAGCTCGCGTCGCTCTGACGGACGGGTAAGCTCCTCTTCGAGCCAACGGAGGAATACGAGTCCGATGGTGATAGCTAGCTTGGCGATGGTTTTGGTATTCATACTGTGGTGGTAGGGGGTCTATGGGGGACTTTGTGTTGATGTGACAGGCGCGTGAGCTCTATTGCGAGGCTCTCGGCGCCTTTGCGGTATAAGGTGACAGCCAAGAGGCGTGCACCCTGCCGGACGCACCATATTTTTCTGCCGGAAGGTTTGGTGCGGTATACTTCGGCCGTGTAAGATGTGGTTTTCATTGCGAGGTTGGTAAAAACAGAGCCCCCGGCAGTGGGTGCTACCGGGGGGCTTGTCGATTGATGTTGTGGGTTATGCCTTCTTGTGCAGGTAAAGAGGCCGGGCTTGCCATTCAAGCTGATTCTGTCGGTCGTCGTAAAGCCAATTGAAGAATAGTTGCAGAGCTAAGCCTTTTTCTGACAGAGAGGCGTGATAATAGTACTGCCCTTCAATGTCATCGTTATCGGCGTGACCAACGATGGCCTTGACGAGTCTGGGAGGGGTGCCAATGTTATTGAGGGAAGAGACCATGAATGCTCTCAGCGAGTGAAAGCTCTTGAGAACGGCAACGCGTTGTCTGGAGCTGTCGGGAGCGGCCTTTTTGTACAGATTGAGCTTTTTTAACAGGTTTGTGAACTCGGTGGAGACGTGGCCTCGCCCACGCTGGTAGGTATGAGCCATAATCGGGAACACGTATTCTTCTCCCGGGTCTGCTAATGCCTTCATTTCCTTCAGGTGCTGCAAGTGCTCGGGAGTGAGAGGGTTCTCGATTCGATGGCTGGTTTTCCTGCTGTTGAAGCGGATGACGCCCTCGGTGAGATTGATGTTCTCCCACTTCAGCATGGCTACGTCGCCAATGCGCTGCCCGCCGGTATAAATGCACAGCTTTACCATGTCCTGCCAGATTGAGGGAAGGTCGGTAAGCAGTTTACGCACTTCTTCTCGTGTGAACGGCTCGTGATGGGCTGTGTCGTTCTTGGGCAGTTTCACGCCTGTCCACGGTGAGCGTGTGAGCAGCCCCTCCCTCACGGCGTCGTTGAATACCTTGGCGAGGTGTGAGCGGTATACGGTGACAGTGCCAACGGCTTTGCGCTGCTGAATCTGGGCATCGATAAAGCTCTGGCACATCTCACGCGTGATTTTGTCCAAGCGTTTTGTGGCATTTGAGCCGAGGTGGGTCAGAAAGAGCTTGTGGGCTCGTTTGGCGTTGCTGACGTTCTGCTCACCACCCTCTGCCCGGTAGCTGTGGGTGATGTAGTCGTATACTGTGGGGATGCGTCTGCCGGAGCCTGCTGCCTCGGCAGCTGCCCGGAGGGCATCCATCTGTTTGTCGAGCACAGCATCGCCCTTGGCGAGAGCTTCGAGCCTCTCGGCCTGTTGCTGCGCCATGGTTTTGAGTTGGTGCTTGGTGTATCCATGTTGTTCTATTTTTACTCCGGTCGAGCGCTTCACCTTCTTACCGTTCAGGTAGAAGATGGCTGCCCATGTCTTTCCTCTTTTAATTATGCCTGCCATGTATATATGGATTTCTATTTGTTTCTTCCGTATGCCCCGGAAGAGTGGGGTATTTTCTGTATACCAACCTGTGTACAAAGTTGTATACCACGTGTACACCAAAGAGGGGTACTACGCTATGTCCGGCTATGTCGCAGGTTGTCGCGCTAATCCCTTGAAACACTGAAGCCTGAAGGCGTGAACCTTCAGGCTATGTCCGGGAAAACTTGCGTACGGGGGATAGGACTCGAACCTACGACCTCCACCATGTCAAGGTGTTGCTCTACCAACTGAGCTACCTCCGCATGGGAGAAATGGGCAGGGATGGATTCGAACCATCGAAATCGTACGATAGCAGATTTACAGTCTGCCCCCTTTGACCGCTCGGGAACCTACCCATTTGCAGGCTACTTGCTCAGTAGCGTGCGAGGGGAGTTTACACGATTTTGACGTGCATTGCAAGCTTTTTTTTAAGAATTTTGCAATTTTTTTGAATTTTTGTAGTTTTTGTAGGCCGGGAAGAGGAAGCAAATGCCGAGAGCGACCACACCGAAGGAGAGGAGCTGGCCCTGGGTGATGCCGTACCACACGTTGGCGTCCGGTTCCTTAAAGCATTCACAGGTAATGCGTGCGGTAGCATACAGGAAGCAGAAGAGAGCGGAGAAGATGCCGGCGGGGGCGTTTTTCCACGTGAGGCGTACGGTCATGAGGATGATGAAGATAATGAGGCCTTCCCCGAGGGCTTCAAAAAGCTGGGAGGGGTAACGCGGGGTAAGGAAGGGGGCGAGAGCCTCGCAAACTGCGGGGTTCTCACGGCAGAGGCGCAGGAGGAGGTCTGCGTAACCCTCGGTGAAATTGCCGGCAGCATCACGCATGGCAAAATCGGCCAAGGGGGCGCCGAGGGTGTGCTCTATGGCGACGCGGGCCTGAATTTGCTGGATATCCGGCAGGGAGAAGAACTCCTGAGGGAATTTGCACGCGAGCGCATGCGTAGCTGCGCACGCGCGCCCGTACAATTCACCATTGATGAAGTTTGCTACACGGCCGAAGAAGAGGCCGATGGTGCAGACGATAGCGAGGCCATCCGTCACGGCGGGAAGGGAAATCTTATACTTGCGGGTGTACCAGATGGCTACGAGGAGAACGCCGAGGATGCCGCCGTGTGAAGCCATGCCGCCTTCCCAGACGCGGAATACCCAAGTGGGGTCAGCGATGAGGCCGGAGAAGCCTTGTTCCGGTAGCCAGTAGAAGAAGAACTCGCCGAGGCGTCCACCGGCCAGTACGCCGAATATGCAGACCCAAGTGATAAAATCTCCCAGTTTGTCAGGCTCCACACAGTACAGCTTTCGCTTGGAGAGCCAGAGCAGCACGAGATAACCGAGGATGAATCCGGCGATGTATGCCAAGCCGTACCAGCGTACGGCCAGCGGGGTGCCGGGGATGTCTATGAGGACGGGATCTAGATTATGAAAGTATGTGGCCAGCAGATTCATGATTACTGAATGCCTTATATCACAAGCGCCAGAGTGTCTCAAGCTAAATACCTGATTATGCCTCAGAAAAAGAGTTATGTTATGTTTATATGCTGAAATTATCAAAAAAATCACGTCAGACGGAAGTTTGTTCTCGCCAAAGGGAGGGGGATTGTGTATAAATATAACGTACATCAGAATTTTTACCATGAAAAATAGCCTTTGGTCCAAACTTGTTCTGGCTGCATGCACTGCCATGACAGCTTCCGCTGTTGATGCTGATTTCGCACAGGTGACTCTGCGCGGCGATACCCCCGGGCTCTCCGGTAAGCTTGTGCAGGCAGTGGAAGGGAAGCCTGCCACGATGTCCTTCACGGAATCCCGTGGGCGCAGCCGCAGCGCCAGCTGGCAGCGTATCGGTATTCCCGTGCAGATTGAAGGGCGCTGCAGGCGCTCCGGTAATGATACTCCCACTCCTGATTATCTTGAGGGGCTTACCGTGACCGTGCACGTGCTGTTCAAGACAAAGAGCCAGAGCGGCGGTGATTCCTATGCTCGCGTGAGCAAGACTCTCACCTACCATGAGATTGCTCTCGGCCGCGGCTCCGGTGCTAACAGCAACAGCAAGGTGGAAATGACGGTGGACCTCTTCCTTTCTCCCCGCAATGCTATGCTCGTGAGCAGCAATGGCCCGAATGCTCACTCCACGGATGTGAAGGTGGTGGCCATTGCTATGGACGCCTCTCTGAATGGTACTTCCTGCATGAACAGGGAGGAGTCCTCCAATGTGGTGTTTGACCGCTCTGAGCTGCCCCGCCGCTGGTGGGAAGCAAGCGGCGTGGATTCCAATGGCGCCGTGCTCTATGCCCTTAACGAGACGCCGTATGCCTATGCCATGCCTGATTCCATGCCTTGGGTGACGACGGACGCCAGCTCCACACCGAGCACTCCTGCCGCTCCTGCACCTGCTCCTTCCGGCACTACTTCCACAGGTGCTGACTCCACGGGCTCTGCTGATAGCGGCACTACTCCCACCGGTGGTGACTCTGCCACGCCTGATTCCGCAGATGAGAGCACTTCCGGGCGCCGCGGCCGTAACAGCAGCCGCAATAGCCGCCGGACAAGGCGTAATCGCTAATTGATTCTTCAACTTATTACTTACTTCTATGGCTGAATATAAAACAACCGTCGCTCTTGAAATTGGTGCGCAAAGCGTTACCATGGGCGTGTTTACCCCCTCCGGTAAGGGATATGCGCTTTCGCGCTATGCCCGCAAGGAGATTGTTCTCGATCCTATCGAGGATGGCATGCGCATGGATTACATCAGTAACGCCATCGCAGAGCTCGTGACGGAACTTAAAGTGAAGGGGAGCGAGGTTCGTAACGTCGTCTCCGGTCAGAAAGTATTTATGCGCTTCCTGAAGCTTATCGCTCTGGAGGACGCTGATTTGGATGAGCAGGTGCGCTATGAGGCTCAGCAGCACATCCCCATGTCTCTGGACGAAATGCAGCTGGATTACCAGGTGCTTCCCTCCCGCGAGGAGGGTGATACAGAGGTGCTTCTGGTGGCTATCAAGAAGGATGAGCTGGATGGTCTGAACAGCCAGGTGGAGGGTAATGGCCTCAAGACGGTGGCTGTGGATTGCTCCATCACTTCCCTTTACAACGCTTTCCGCGTGAGCTATCCTGAGGAGGAAGAGCCCGTGATGATTCTGGATATCGGCGCCAAGACTACTGATATCATCTTCGCTGAGGCCGGCCGCTTCTTCACCCGCTCCGTGACCGCCGCCGGTTCCTTCATTACCAACAGCATCGCCCGTGAGTTTAATGTGGGCTTCTGTGAGGCTGAAAGAATGAAGGTGGAGCAGGGTATGGTTTCTCTGGGTAATGGCTTCACTGATAACCTCTCTGAGCAGGAGGCCGCCCTTGCTACGACTATTCGTAATGCCATGAACCGCCTCAGCTCTGAGGTTCAGCGTACTATTAACCACTACCGCGCTCAGTACCAGGGTAGCGCCCCGGTGAAGGCTTACATCTGCGGTGGCGGTGCACGCATGCCCTACGCTGTGGAATTCCTGCAGAGTGCTCTGAATATCCCCGTGGAGTATCTTAACCCGCTTAATGCCTTTAAGATTGGTAACAAGGTGGATGAAGAGGCCCTGGCAATGGATGCCCTCTGCTTGGGCTCTGTGGCCGGTGCTGCCGTGAGCGCTGCTAAGGTGGGTGCTTTCAGTGTGGATCTTGTGCCCACGAGTGTGGGTAAGGAACGTGCTGAGCTTGAGATGCTGCCCAAGGTTATCACGGGTGGTCTGATTGCCGTGGCCGGTGCTGCTATCTTTGCATGGGCTGCAGACAGCACAGCAAGTGATGCTGAGAAGGCTCTTGCCAAGGCTCGCCCCGCTGTAGAGAGAATTGAAAACATGAGCGGCGCCATCGCTACGGAGAAGGGTAAGTATGACCGCGCCAAGCGCGAGATTGACCAGCTCATGCAGTATTACACCATGCGCACAGCTTATCCTGAGCTCGTGCAGCAGCTCTCTCAGCGTACGGCCTCCGTGCGTTACTGGTTCACGGAGTTCGCGCCCCTCATCAATTATGATGCCAATAAGGAGACCCTCGGTGACCAGCTTGAGGTGAAGGGGACCCGCCTTATTGACCCCGCCCGTAGTGCTAATGCCGGTAACACCAGCGCCATTAATCAGGCCCCTGAGGCTGTGGATGTGCGCCGCCGCAATCAGGCCCCGCGTGTGACCGCCATTGCTGTGACCGGCTATACCGTCAAGCGCCCGGGTGATGACCGCAGCCATCGTCAGGCTGTGATAGACCTCATCTCCAATAACTTTGATGAGCGCAGCGCTGATTCTCTGTTCAGCTATCAGAGCAGTGAGCTGCAGCGTGATTTGAACCGCTACTGCCGCTTCGTCGGTGCCGGTAACGTGCGTAATAACCGCATGACCATTCCTGACTATGTGGAGCGTTTCACCATGATTATGCCGCTCAAGAACCCCATCGCTATTCCTGAGCTCGCTCCCGCTAGACAGTCGAACCGTTAATCATCTCACTTCTCAATACACATGAACATTCTTGAAAATAAGCGTGTGCTTTGCCTTACCAGCGTTTTTGCACTGGCTTTCGCCGGGCTGGTGTACTTTGGTTTCGGGCGCACGGCTGATGGCTCCGCTGCCCGAGTGCAGCTGGAGGGTTATGGACAGCAGGTGGAGGATCATGATGCTGCGGCTCTTCCTCCCACCCGCCAGACTCTCTCCGCGCTGAAGGAATCCGTGCGCGGTGTTAATGATGCACTCGCTGCTCTGAAGGAGGACTTCGAAAGGTACCGCCAGAGCTGTGTGGGTAATGGTGAAACCATCTCCGCTGTGGATTTCCAGAACATCCTGCGTGATTCCGTGGCTGAGCTCGGCCGCAATGCTCAGGAAGCCGGCTGCACCCTCTCCCCCGCTGCTGCTAACCTGGGCATGGGCGCCTATGAGAACTCCGCACCCACGGCTGAAGATGTGCCTTACCTGCACTTCCAGATGCGTGCTGCTCGCCGCGTGGCAGACCTCATCGTGCAGAGTGGTGCACCCCTGCTGGATAAGGTATATTGCGCTCCGCTTCCCGAGGCTAAAGAACGCACTCGCAGTGATTTCTTCCCGCTGAATCTGGAGGTGGCATTTAATGCCAAGCGCAGTGATGTGGCTGAGAATCCCGTGAGCGTGCTTCCTCAGGTGCTGAACTCTCTTTCTGCTGATAAGGATTACTTCATCATGATTACCGGTATGTGGGTAAATAGCACGGAGGAAAGTCTCCCCGCTGTGGACCCCTACATGGCACCCGGTGGTGACCCGAATATGGGTGATAGCATCACGGATAACGCTGCTGGTGCTCAGGAGCCTGAAGTTCGCCAGATTGCTGTGCGTAAGACCGGTTCTCCTGACGAGACGGTGCGCGTGCACCTCAACCTGCAGGTCCTTTACTTCAACCCCAATGCCCGCAGAAGGTAATCCTCTCTCTAAACTCTTTCAATAATCATTATTATGGCTGAACAGACAAACTTCGGCAAGAATGCCCTCATTACCGGTATTCTCCTCGGTGTGGCATCCGGTGCCTTTGGCATTTACACTCTCACCGGTGGAAAGGTGCCTGCTGCGCAGACTGAACTTTCCAATGATGGCGTGGCTGCTGCTAAGGAACTTTCCGAGCTCGCTACCACCACTAATGCTATCCGTCAGCGCGATTATACGATAGCTGATGTCGCCCCCGAGGGCGCTGTCATCGCCGGCAAGGCACGTTATACCCCCATTTTCTTCTCTCCTGAACTCTGGCAGGTGACGAATGATGCTGAGGGTACCAACTCCGTGGTGGATATTTATGAGCCCACTACTCGCCCCGTGCATGCTGACGTGCCGAACCATTGGTTTATTACTAACGGCATCGCAGATGCATTGGGCCGCGCTGATGGTCTCACGATGGACAGTGATGCGGACGGCTTCTCCAACGGTGAAGAAAAGGCTGCTGATACTAACCCCAGTGATCCCGCTAGCTATCCTGCGCTTATCCGCGTGGGTGAGCCCCCCAAGCTGGAGGTGGTGAGCGTCACGAATGCCAGCGCAGTCATCTCCGTGGATTCCACCCTCGCTTATGAGTCCGCTCCCACCAGCATGGGCGTGAAGATTTTCGCCTCTGCTACGGAGACGAGAACTCCCGTGGCCCGCTTCACTGGCCTGAAGGTGGGTGATAGCTTCGGCCTCAGCAATAGCGATAAGACCCGCTTTACCGTGCTGCGCTTTGAGCAGATGGAGTTTGATGGCTCTCCTGAAACCGTTGTGGTTGTGCGTGATAACGTGACAGCTTCCTCGGAGAAGGAGTTTTACATCCGCTCCGGTAGCCCGACCCGTCCCGGTACTCGTGACCACGGTACAGCTAACGCCAAGGGCCGCAGCATTCAGGATACCACAGTCACGCTCCGTGTGACCGCTGGCCCTGCAGCCGGTAAGCCTGAGGGTACAGTCACCGCACAGCTTAATGGTTCCTTCACTGTGCCGGGTACGGATATTACATGCGTGCTCGAAACCGTGGATGCCGCCGGTAGCGTAAATGTGCGCCCGAATGGGGCAGAAAGCCCCGTATCCGTGCCCAAAGCCGCGAATTGACCTATAAATGAGCTTAATTTCACCCGAAATTACAAATAAATTCCACTTTTTTGAATTGTAGACTTTACAAGTGAACAGTTTTCTGTCATAGTTTAGACATTACCATGAACCACGCACCTCTCATTACCTCAAAGTATACGATGATGCTTGCGGCTATGGCCATGACCTGCCCCTTTGTGCAGGCTGAAACGGCCGGATACCTGAGCACTTCAACAGCCGCCGGTACCAGCGAAGTTGGCCCCACTGCCGTTTACGCCGGTCAGAGCAGCATCAATGCCCGTGAAACCGCACGCCGCCGCGCCATGGAGCAGGAAGCTCAGCAGCTCCTGCAGGAAGGCCGCACCGCTTATCAGGAAGGACGCTATTCTGAAGCTCTTGATAAGTTTAAGGCCGCTTGGAGCCGCGTTCCCAAAGCCCCCGCCACTCAGGTGCTTCAGCAGCACATTATCGATGTTATCGGTGATGCCTCTATCGCTGTGGCCGGTGAGTACTCCCGTGTAGGCCGTTATGATGACGCCGAGCAGCTTCTGCTGGATGTCCTTTCCCGTAATCCGAACAACGAACGCGCTCGCCGTGACCTTTCCCTGCTGCGCGACCCCGTGCGTAACAACCCCGCTCTCACACCCCAGCACGTTCGCGACGTTGAAGAAGTAACTCGTCTCCTTGCCCTCGCTTATGGTTACTATGACCTCGGTAAGTTTGATGACGCTTACTCCACCTTTGCTCAGGTTATCAAGATTGACCCGTACAACAGAGCCGCCCGTCAGGGTCAGGAGGCTGTGTCCGAGCGTCGTATGAACTACTATCGCAGCGCTCGCAACTCCTTCCGCGCCAGAGCTCTGGCTGAGGTGGATGCCCTTTGGGAAGAGCACGAGCCGCAGGACCTGCCCGATATCGAAGTGGGTGGTGGTGATGCCGCTGCACAGGTGACGGAGAGTCAGATCAACAATGATCAGAACCTCTCCAGAATGCAGATTTCCTCTGTAAACTTTGAGAATACTCCCATTGAAGAGGCTCTTGATTTCCTCCGTGGTGAAGCTCGTAAGAATGGTATCCAGATTAACTTCATCTTTGAGCGTCCGCGCCAGGAGACTCCCGCTGCGTCCTCCGATGCTGGTATGGATGAAGAGGGTGAGGAATCCGAACAGCCCGTGGCTATGGCTACTCCCCAGCAGGAGGCTATGGTGCCCGGCCTGAAGGTGCAGGGCGTGAATGCTAAGGAACTGCTGCAGATGATTTGCACGCAGGCCGGCTGCCAGTACCGCGTGGAGGACAACGCCATCGTTGTGTACCAGACAGGTGCCGGCGTGGAGCGTATGTTCAAGCGCCAGTGGAAGGTTTCCCGTGACTTCTTCGTGAGCGAGGAAGGCGGTGAAGAGAGCTATGATGATGATGGTGGCTTTGGTGAGGAGTCTTCCTCCTCCAGCCGTGCTCCCCGCATTGACGCTGTGGCTGCTCTTCGTGCAGCCGGTGTGTCCTTCCCCCGTGGTGCTACTGCTCAGTACTCCTCCCGTACCGGTATGCTGACCGTGGAAAACACGGCTAACAACCTGGACGCTGTGGAAGAGGCAGTGAACGAGTACCGCCGCCAGATGCCCCAGATGATTAAGGTGACCGCCAAGTTCGTGGAGGTTTCTCAGACGAACGAGGAAGAGCTCAGCTTCGACTGGGTGGTGAATCCCTTCTCCGTTTCCAACAACGGCAGCACCTACCTCGGTGGTGTGAGCGGTCAGGGCTCTGATCCCCTTCGCACCATGAACGACTTCGTGACCAGTGGTGGTTCTGCATATGCTAACAACCACAACAACAACGGTTCTTGGCCTATTTACAATAACACCGGTCTGGTTGACAGCGCCTCTACTATCCGTAACGGCCTTATGACCGGCGGTCTCCGTTCCGGTACCGGCGCTCTTACCGGTAGCTCCATGGACTCCCTCGTGGCTTCCGGCTCCGCTGCTGCTAACACAGCTCGTCACGCTGCTCCCGGCATCCTCTCCCTCTCCGGTATTTATGACGAGGGTTCCTTCCAGATGATTATGCGCGGCCTTTCCCAGAAGAAGGGCGTGGATATCATGTCTGCTCCCAGTCTTGTGGCTCGTCCCGGTGAACTTGAGTACACTCCCGAGCCCGATCCGCTCGCAAGTGACCAGGGTGGTGACAACGGTTGCGCCAAGATTGAGGTGATTCGTCGCTTCATCTACCCCTCCGCTTACGATGCTCCTGAAATCGGTAGCGCTGGTGGTAATAACAACAACAACTGGAACAACAATAACAATACGACCTCCATGCCGATTGCTTCCCCGGCTAACCCCTCGGAGTGGGCAGTGGAAGAAGTTGGTATCGTGATGCGCTTTAAGGTGGACGAGCTCGAGGGCAACGACATCATCAAGTTCAATCACTTCGAAATTAAGGTGGTGAACTTCGAAGGCTTCGTGAACTACGGCTCTCCCATTACCGCAGGTGTGGCCAATGACACGACCATCGAGCACATCACTCTTACGGAGAACCGTATTGATATGCCCATCTTCAGCCGCCGTTACATCAACTCTAACCCCTGCATCTATGATGGTCACACCATCGCCATTGGTGGTATGATTGAGGATAACGTGCAGAAGGTGGAGGACAAGGTGCCCGTATTCGGTGACCTGCCCCTCATCGGCCGCTTCTTCCGCAGCAACGCTGAATCCCACGTTCGTAAGAACCTGATGATTTTCGTGACCGCAGAGAAGATTGACCCGACCGGCAAGCCCACCCGTCTCCGTGACGTAGGCACCGGCGACAATCCTACGGCAGGCTCCTCCGCTCCGAGCCTCTTCCCGGATGAAGGCCTTGCCAATCCGTAATCCGGAACCGGTTCACTGGTAATTCTGACCCGCCTCTGCTAGTAGCAGGGGCGGGTTTTCCTTTCAAATAGACAAAAAATGTAAAAAAATAGCAGAAAAAATAAAAATAATGCTTGCCAAGAGTGTGAGAATATGGTAAATTGCCTGCGCACGGCTGAAAAAGCTGTCAACCTAGTGTCTGGATCGTCTAGTCGGCCTAGGACACCCGCCTTTCACGCGGGCAACACGGGTTCGAATCCCGTTCCAGATGCTTCATGAAAAGCTCCATCGCAAGATGGAGCTTTTTTTCACCCATGTGTCAGAGGAAAATGGAGAGCGCGCCAACCAGAAAATGGATAGACCCCCATGAGCTCAAGAGGCTCATGGCCCTGATGCTTCCGCTTTATATAGGTAATATCCTGCACATGGGTATGGGCGTGACGGATACGGTGGTGGCCGGGTGGAGCAGTGAGCTGGATTTGGCTTCCATTGCTATGGGCTTTTCCATCTCCGGCACAGTGATGATAGCCGGTGGCGCCGTACTGACGATTCTTAGCGCCATTATCTCTCGTCTTCGCGGTGCAGGGATGGCTCATAAGGCAGGGCATATACTGAATAATGGTAAAGTGCTGGCGCTTTGCCTCAGTGTGGTGGAGGTGCTCATCATGGTGCTGGGCTCCTATGCCTTCTTTTACGTGACGGATAATACTGAGCTTGCCGAGCGTGCACAGATGTACGTGTGGTTCACGCTGGCCGGTGTGCCTGCGAACTTGCTCATGCGAGTCATTATGGCGAATTTTGAAGGCTATGGCCAGACGCGTCCTGCCATGTTTGTTTCACTGTGCGGTGTGTTGCTGAATATACCGCTGAACTTCGCGTTTGTCTTCGGTTGGGGTATCATTCCTGCGCTGGGTGGTGCCGGCTGCGGCTTGGCTACCGCCATTATTAACTGGTGCATGTGTCTCTGCCTTTTATCCATGATGTTTGGCAGCCGACAGCACCGACAGAGGGCAGGACAGATGCTCGCGCTGCGCCGCCCGGATTGGCGTAGTGTGCGCCACATTCTCCGCTTGGGGCTCCCTGTAGGTGTGGCCTCTTTGTGTGAGATGAGTTTCTTTAGCATGGTGACGCTTATCATGGCGCCACTTGGTGAGGTTATCGTGAGTGCCCAGCAGGTGGCTATCAATGTGAGCGGTGTCATTTTCATGCTGCCTCTCAGCCTGAGTATTGCCGCGTCCATTCGCGCAGCGTACCATGTGGGTGCCCAGAGGGCAGGTGACTTCCAAGCCATGCTGCGCACGCTGCTGATTGTTACCTACGCTCTTGTGATTTTCTTCATGCTCGTCACCATTCTGCTGCGCCGAGATATCGTGGGGCTGTACACGGAGTCCGAGCAGATAGTGGAGCTGGCATCCGTACTGATTATTTACTGTGCTGTTTATCAGATTTCAGACGCCACGCAGGCTGTGATGAGCGGCCTGCTGCGCGGCTGTCATGATACGGCTATCATTACATGGGCGAACCTCTCTTGCTACTGGGGCGTGGGGCTGCCGCTGGCCTACCTCCTCATCCGCACGGATTGTATCGTGCCCGCTATGGGGGCTCCCGGTGCTTGGGTCAGTTTCATCGTGGCCCTTACTCTCACGGCCATTATTCTTACCTGCCGCTTCCTTTATACCCGCAGGAGGCTTTTTCACACTCACACCTGAGTTATTTTTTCAGAATTTCAACAAAATTTTGAGATTATGCTTGACGGATGCATGGTAAAAGTGTAAACTCCGTGACCCCATACTACAGGTGTAGTGTGGCGCGAACTCATAAACCACAAACACACACACGATGAAGACCCACGTGAAGAAAGGTGACAACGTACTCGTTATCGCCGGCAAGAACAAGGGCAAGCGTGGTGTCGTTCTGTCCGTAAACGCTGCTAAGCAGACGGTCATCGTTGAGGGTGCACGCACTCTCAAGAAGGCCACCAAGCCCTCTGAGGCTGATCCTGAAGGCGGCATTAAGGACATTGACGGCCCCATCCACATCTCCAATGTGAAGAAAGAGAGCTGATGCCGAAAGGCTGAATCTCCGCGCTTAAGCCATCATAACCTAAACTTATTAACAACAAGAGCTGACCCGCTAAAATTATGAGCACCCCTACATTGCTTACATACTATAAGGAGAAGGTCGTACCGGCCCTCCAGGCGAAGCATCAGTACACCAACGTGCATCAGATCCCCCGTCTCGAGAAGATTGTGGTGACCACATGCATGGGTAAGCACCCCGACCGCAAGCAGGCTGTTGAGGATGCTGTTGCTGAAATCGCTAAGATTACCGGCCAGAAGCCTTCCATGACCTACGCTCGCAAGAGCGTTGCTAACTTCAAACTCCGCGAGGGTGAAGTCCTCGGCGCCCGTGTGACGCTGCGCTCCACTCGTATGTGGGAGTTCCTTGATCGCTTCATCAACATTACCGCCCCCAACATCCGTGACTTCCGTGGTCTGCCCACCAAGTCCTTTGACGGCCGCGGTAACTACGCCATCGGTATCCCTGATCAGTCCATTTTCCCTGAAATTGAGCTTGACCAGATTAAGCGTAACATCGGTTTCGATATCATCTTCGTAACGTCCGCTGAGACGAACGATGAGGGTCGTGACCTGCTTGCCGAGCTGGGTATCCCCTTCCGCAAGCCCACTAAGAAGACTGAAGAGAACGCCTAACACATAAACGACCATGGCAGTATTAAGTGATCCTATCGCAGATTTTCTCACCCGCGTGAAGAACGCCGGTATCGCCCGCACTGAGGGCTTCACCGTTGCGTACTCCTCCATCAAGGCCGAGATCGCCCGCATCCTTCAGGAGGAGGGCTACATCTGGTCCTACGAGATCGTTGGTGAGGGTAAGGACAAGGCCATCAAGGTGAAGAGCAAGTTCACCAAGGAGGGTAAGTCCATCATCACAGACGTGAAGCGCTGCTCCAAGCCGGGCCGCCGTCAGTACGTCTGCTCCGCTGACATCCCCACCGTGATGAACGGCCTGGGTATCTCCATCGTTTCCACCTCTTCCGGCATGATGACGGGCACCAAGGCCCGCAAGCTTCAGATTGGTGGTGAGCTCATCGCTCTTGTTTGGTAACGTATAACCCCTGACCGTAATAGAATATTATGTCTCGAGTAGGTAAGAAAGTTATCAATGTTCCCGCCGGTGTGACCGTGACCATCAATGGTCAGGCCGTTTCCGTGAAGGGCGCTAAGGGCGAGCTGAGCTGGACCCTTCCTGAGGGTATCACCGCCGCCGTAGAGGGCACTGAGCTCGTAGTGAGCCGTGCTGATGAGTCTCGCAAGCTGCGTGCCCTTCATGGCACGAACCGCTCCCTCCTCTCCAACATGGTTGAGGGCGTGAGCAAGGGCTTCGTGAAGCAGCTTGAAATCGTGGGCGTGGGCTTCAAGGCCGCCGTTAAGGGCCAGGCTCTGGATCTCGCTCTGGGTAAGTCTCACCCCATCCTCCACCCCATCCCCGCTGGCGTAACTGTCACCGTGACGGATAACACCAAGGTGAAGGTTGAGGGTATTGACAAGCAGGTTGTCGGTCAGTTCGCGGCTGAGGTGCGCGGCTACTATCCGCCGGAGCCCTACAAGGGCAAGGGTGTTCACTATGTTGGTGAGTACATCCGCCGCAAGGAAGGCAAGAGCGTTGGCAAGTAA
>JAZQGN010000044.1:0-61447 GCA_045540095.1 Akkermansia sp. | reverse complement strand
GATGAACCGTTATCCTCGCCGCATCTTTGAAGGAAAATCTGCACGCCTCATGGCACATGCAGAAAAGCTCCATTTTATCAAATTTGCAGCCTAAATAGAAGAAAAATCACTTACTGTCGCATTTGGTCTTGCAATTCAGCTCCATAGCTCGGTGCACTGAGAAAATGACGTTGCTACATTTTTTGCTTTATTTTGTGGTCGTGCTTGCCCTGACCGCGGGGAGATTGTCCTCCATTGCCATCTCCTTGTAAAGCTGCTTCTTCCCGAGGAAATCTCTCTTTTTGTCTCAAAAATTACGTCATCTCGCACTATGCGCTTGCTTTTGTGTGCTTTCAGGGCTATAATGCGCCACGCGAAAATTTTTCAAACCTCTAGTTATTATGGAAATCAGCATCAACAAAATCAGCGATTGTCAGGTTAGCCTGAGCGCCACCGTTCCGGCCAGTGATGTGGCCGCCGCTAAGGACTCCATCCTTGCTGCCTACTCCAAGAGCGTGCGCCTGCCCGGCTTCCGCCCCGGCAAGGCCCCCAAGAGCGTGATCGCCAAGCGTTATGCCGCTGACGTGAACGAAGAGCTTGAAATGCGCCTTAAGAGCGACATTCAGGACAAGTGCCTCGAGCAGAACCCCGATCTGAAGGTGCTGGACTTCGGTACCCCCGAAGGCACCATCGCTGAGGATGGCTCCTACACCCTTACTGCCACCCTTACCGTGGTGCCCGAGTTCGAGCTCCCCGAGTACATGGGTATCGAGGTGACCGTTCCCTCTACTGAGGTGACCGACGCCGAAATCGACGAAACTCTTCAGAAGTTCGCTGAGTCTTCCGCTAAGCACGAGCCCGTAGAGCGCGCCAGCGCCAAGGGTGACATCGTGGTAGTGGACTTCAAGACCACCTGCGAGGGCAAGCCCACCGCCGAGTACTGCGGCAAGAGCGTTGGCTTCCTTGAGGGCCGTGAGGATTACTGGGTAAGCCTGCAGGATGAGCGCTTCATCCCCGAGCTCGCTGAGGGCCTTGAGGGCGTTTCCGCCGGTGAGTCCAAGGACATCGTTGCTAAGCTGAAGGAGGACTTCCCCATCTCTGACCTCGCCGGTAAGGAGGTAACCTTCTCCTGCGTGGTGAAGGAGGTGCGTGAGAAGCAGGTTCCCGCCGTGACTGAGGAGCTTTTCGCTGCTGCTCTGCCCGGCAAGACCATGGAGGAAATCCGCGACATCGTTCGCGAGAACCTTAAGAGCAGCAAGGAGCGTAGCAATGATGAGGCTAAGGCTGACCAGATTTCTGAGAAGCTTGCTGACCAGCTCACCTTCGCTCTTCCCGCCGACCTCGTGGAGCGTGAGAACGAGAACACCGTGCAGCGCAAGCTTTACGCCGCTATCCAGGCCGGTAACTACGACGCCGCTAAGGACATGGACGCCATGCGCGAGGAGGCTAAGGCTGAGACCGAGCGCAACCTCCGCGTGTACTTCGCTCTGCAGGAGATTGCTCGCCGTGAGATGATCTCCGCCTCCGATAACGAAATGCTTCAGGCCATCACCAACATGGCTGAGCAGGCCCGCGAGAAGAACCTCAAGAGCTTCATCCGCAAGCTGCAGCGTGAGAACCGCATGACCGGTATCCGCCTTTCCATCATCACCTCCAAGGTGATTGACCTCCTGGCCCGCAACGCTAAGGTGACCGTGGAAGAGGCTAAGTAAATCTTACTTTAGTTCATATACCAAAAAGACCGCAGCCTATCACAGGCCTGCGGTCTTTTTGTCGGTACGCTTGTTCATGGAAATCTCCGCCCTTGCCGGATTTCCTCCAGCGCGCTGAAGCCCAGCACCGGTGCCAGCAGGCGCGTCATCGGGGCCTCCAGTGCCGCATTGTAATCATGCACCAGCCGGTTGTAATGCTGCGTCTCTGCACTTTGCATGAGGTGTGAGGTGGCCATGGCATGGTACAGCTCCTGCAGCTGCACGTTTTCCCGCAGCTCCGTGCTGTTCTCCACCGCGCGCCCTGAGCTGCGCATCATCACCTGCAAGCGCCGTTCTGCTTCGCTCAGCTTCGCCGCGCTTCCCTGTGCTGGCGCTCCGTGCTGCGCCGCCAGCGCTCGTCCGCTGTCTGTTACCCAGCGCCGCATTTCCCGCGCCAGCTCATCCTCCTGCGGCAAGTAACTCGCCAGCACCGCCACAAAATCCCCCAGCCGCTCATTGCGCCGCCGCGTAGCGTGGTCCCATTGACTCCACGCTCCTTCCACTCGCTTTTTCAGGTGCTCCAGCCGTATATATTCCCCCACGAGGCACGCCATCACCGCCACCAGTAACGCCAACGCTGCTATATAGTTCATGCCTCCCTTTTATCCTAACTTCTTCGTATACGCAAGAGGTTAGGTTTAACAGGTGGAGAAGCTAAAAATATTTGGTGCAGTTCTTGAACAGTTGCTGCTGGATAGCGCTCATATGCATGTATAATTTATACAAACAAAATGAAAACTTTAGAAGAAATGATAGATAATGAGGGGCTAGTGATAGATATATCCTCTCGCATGAAGGTGAGGCCGGAGCTTGCGGCTTTAAGCAATCTGGGGTACAAACCGTTCACAATGGATGGCGTGGAGTTTCAGAGTTTGGAGGGATTCTTGCAGTCTCTGAAGACGGATGATGCGGAGCGCCAGCTGGAGATATGCGGAATGAGTGGACCTCGTGCGAAGAATGTGGGCTCAGAGATAACGTGGAAAAAGAAGCAGACGCTGTATTGGCAGGGGCGCGCGTATGGGCGCCACTCGGAGGAGTATCAGCAGCTGATCTCCCGCGCATTTCAGGCGTGTTACGATCAGTGCGAGGATTTCCGCCGCCTGCTGGCTCAGACGGGCAATGCCATTCTGGCGCACAGCATAGGCAAGGATGATGCAACGGAAACAATCCTGACAATTGATGAGTTTGTGGGGCGCCTGACACGCCTGCGTGAGTACGGCTCTTTGTTCTGAAAATATGACTGATGAATGCCATTTTCACAGATAATCCTGATTATAATCCCGTCACGAACACGTATGACATTCGCACGAGTGTGTACCCCTCAACCCTGTTGAGCAACTTTGCGCCAAATGCCTTCGTGTTCGATGGCGTGGCTTGTGCCTCGCTTGAGGGCTTTCTGCAGAGCTTGAAGGTGCAGGATAGTCAGTGCCAAGTCGAAATCTGTGCTCTCGTTGGTGGCCGTGCCATGCGTGCCGGACGCCGCTATGACTGGAAACCCACCCAGACCCTTTATTGGCGCGGTGTGGCTTTCCCTAGGCTTTCTTCTGACTACCGGCGGCTACTCCAAGCCGCCTTCCGCGCTTGCTATGAGCAGAACCCTGATTATCGTGCCGCTCTTGCCTCAACGGCTGGCATGAAGCTAGACCACTCCATCGGAAAAACAGCCCCCACTCAAACGGTGCTCACCATCGAGGAATTTACCGATATCCTCACATGGCTTCGAGATGAGCTACCGGAGGGTGGCTGCATTACATCTCCTGCAGGAACCTGAGCGTTTCGCGGAGTTTATCCGCGGGTTTAATTTTGGTGAGGCGAGGGAAGCGGCGATCCAGCAGGATGGTGAAGTTAGCGGAGTTTCATTGGCTTATGTCCATGTAATCCGTCCACCGCTCTTTTGCGTAAGCCATGATAGTTGAGGCGTAGGGCAATGTGCTGAAATCCTGCAAAAGTTTGATGGCTTTTGAGATAAGTTCAGCTTGCTCTTCCCAAAGTTCATATTCGATAGCGCACTCTATTTCTTCTGTAAGATTATCAATTTGAATGCGTTTTTCTATAAGGGATTGATAGCGCTGTGCTACCAACTCTGGGGCATTCAGATTAAATGCTTTGATTGTGTATTCTGCTCGAGCTCGGTTGTTATTTGGAAGGGGCCTAGCGTATACACCGAATGAAGAATCAGACACGAAAGTGATATATTCCTGTGGTTGTTCGGAACGAGGGTGAATGATGTCCTCTGTATGCATTCTTTTGTAATCTTTGTATAAACCACAATGTGAATCTTTTTTGCAGGAAAGGAAAAGATTATCCCAGTTGAATGTTTGCTCAGGGTGGTCATTCCTTCGGTGGAAATGATCAATGTGAGCTATGCCTTTGGGGAGGTTACCATCGTCACCGGTCAGCTTACATTCGCAATAGGCACAGAGTCCGTTTTGCTCTATAGCTTTAGCTTGTCTCAAAGCGTCACCTTGCGGGGATGTTGAGAAATCGTTCCATGATACCCCCTTCTTTCGCGCGGTAATCAGCTCGTCATGAAGGGGGTGACTCTGTGAGGGAATATGCCTCATAAAATTTTGCGTTTGTATTTTGCCGCAATAGACTTGCGATGCTTTTCTCCGGCAAGGCGAGCATTCATTTCGGTGACTAAGGGATGAGTTTCTCCGTAGTGAGCAAGAGTTTGCTCGTATAGGTGTTTGAATGATTCTGATTCAATATCTCCCTGTTGTATGTAGACTAAGCAGTCCAGATATGTAGAAAATTCCGGCACATTAATAGGCGCGGCCTGAGCCCCCATGACCTCTCTCACGATGTTTGCAGTGGGGCAACCCCGAGTTTGGTTGCGCGGGTGTGTGGTTTGTAATTCTCCGTTTTGAGTTTGCAAGATGTATACGTTGTCTTTGTCAACAGTTGATATAATCTCGGGTGAGTGAGTGGTGACGATTAGCTGTACGTTGGGAAAAGTACGTCGCAAATCTTCAATAACTCTATATTGCCATTTGGGATGCAGGTGGGCATCGATTTCATCTATCATGAGTATGCCCTCACCATTAAGCGGATCAATATCGGAATTTTGATTGGCAATGGAGAGTCGACGTGCAAAATCCGCAACGAGGGCGACCATGCTGCGGTAGCCGTCAGAAAGTTGGGAAAAGTCTAAATCCACATTACCCTCGTCGGTTGTTTCGGTGACGACAAATCGTAAGGGTGATGCTTCAAAACGAGGTGATGATATTTTTCTTTCAGAGTTTTCAAATACCCTTTCGATTGCTCTGCGTACGGCATCAAGCTCTCTGCTGTAGTATTGTTTATTGTATCGTTGATTACGCAGTTCGACAGTTTCCTCTTGATTGAACCAACTGAGAAAAGAGTTGAAGTCAAGCTTGCTCTGCATGGCATCCACATGAGCCATTAAGGGGGTGCCGGCAAATGGAGGTGTTTCGATTGATGAAACTGCCTCTGTCATAGTTGAGAATGTGTTGCGATCGGTACCGTATTTTGCAAAGGTGGGAATTGCTACTGCATTTTCTGACTGCATGAGTTTTGCTAAAGTCTGTTCCCCACTGTGGTCACTCATATCCTGTATCTGTTGAAGCATGTTTCCATTACGCTCCAAATGGTAAAACTGATGCTTTAATTCAGCTATTGTTTCTGATATGTGCAAGTAACCTTTGAGGCTGCTGTTTGTAGTGCTTCTTGCGTACTCTGAAAAAAGTCCTTTGATTGCCTGCTTGTGACGTTCGCTAAAACGTGCAGAAATCGGATGTAAGAAGCGGGCATCTTCTCCGATGGCTCTGTAAATACCGGATATCAGGATAGCTATGGAATCTATGATGGTTGTTTTACCACACCCATTGTCACCCAGAAATACGCAGAGATTTGGGTGAAGCTGGATATTTGCTTCCTTGAAAAGTCGGAAGTTGTTCAAATGTAGCTCTGATATGTATGTAGGCATGTCGTACAGAGAACTTTTATTTCTTTGATTATAAGGCTCGATATAAGAATTGTCAATGCGTATTTTGAGCGTCACATCTCCTGCAGGAACCTGAGTGTTTCGCGGAGTTTATCAGCGGGCTTTATTTTGGCGAGTCTGGGGAAGCGGCGGTCCAGCAGGATGTAATCCTTATTGCGGGTGAGCATGAGCTTTTGGCCGGAGATTTCGACGTTCGAGATATTGCGGCGGGAGGCGATGATTTTGATTTTGTGGCAGATGAGGAGGTTACGGGCTTGGCGGGGGAGGCGGCCGAAGCGGTCAATCCACTGGCGCTCGAGGTCATCTACATCATCTTCCGTGAGAGCTTTAGCGAGCTGGGAGTAGCAGGCCATGCGGGTTTGGGTGCTTTCCACCCAAGCCTCCGGGATGAAGGCGCCGATGAGGTTTTCGGCATCCGGGCGGGTGGCGAGCACTGCCTCGCTCACGCAGAGGAAATCCGCCTTCAGCTGGGCATCTGCACGAATGGCGGGTGCTTTGCCCTGAAGGCGCTCGATGGATTGGCGCAGCAGCTGGCAGTACAGCTCAAAGCCGATGGCGGCGATGTGGCCACTCTGCTGGGTGCCGAGGAGGTTGCCTGCGCCGCGGATTTCGAGGTCGCGCATGGCGATTTTGAAGCCGCTGCCGAGCTCGGTGTACTGCTTGATGGCGGCCACGCGTTTGCGGGCATCGGAAGTGCAGAGGGCATCCGGCGGGAGGAGGAGGTACGCATAGGCTCGGTGGCCGCCACGGCCCACGCGGCCGCGGAGCTGGTAGAGGTCTGCGAGGCCGAAGCGGTCTGCGCGGTCAATGATGATGGTGTTAGCGTTCGGGATGTCGATACCACTCTCGATGATGGTGGTGGAGAGGAGCACATCCGCCTTACCTGCCACGAAGTCACGCATCACGCACTCGAGGTCGCTCTTATCCATCTGGCCGTGGCCGATGACGATGCGTGCTTTTGGCACGAGGCGCTGGAGGGTTTCCGCCACGCTGTGGATGCTTTGCACGCGGTTGTGCAGGAAGAAGACTTGGCCGTTTCTGGCGAGCTCTCGCTCGATGGCGCGGGCGATGAGCTCCTCGCTGTAGGGGCAGACGGCGGTCTGTACGGGCAGGCGGTTCAGGGGGGCGGTGTCAATGGTGCTCATGTCCCTTGCGCCCATGAGAGCCACGTACAGGGTACGGGGGATGGGCGTGGCGGAGAGGGTGAGCATATCCACCATGCGGAACATGCGCTTGAACTGCTCCTTGTGGCGCACGCCGAAGCGCTGCTCTTCATCAATGACGGCTAGGCCAAGATTCTTGAAGGAGACGTTTTTGGAGATGAGGCGGTGTGTGCCGACCACGATATCCACATCACCGCTGCGCATGCCCTCTATGATTTCTGCAGCTTTTTTGGCGGGGGTGAAGCGGCTGAGGAGCTCGATGCGGACGGGGTACTCGCTCATGCGGCTGCGGAAGGTGCGGTAGTGTTGGTCCGCCAGCACGGTGGTGGGGGCGAGGATGGCAGCCTGTCGTCCGCCGGTCACGCATTTGAAGGCGGCGCGGATGGCCACCTCCGTCTTGCCGAAGCCGACGTCGCCGCAGATGAGGCGGTCCATGGGGCGGGGGGCTTCCATATCCGCCTTGCACTGGTTGATGGCGCGGAGCTGGTCCGGCGTTTCGCGGTAGGGGAAGGAGGACTCAAACTGCCACATCCACGAGGAATCCGCGGGGTGGGCATAGCCGGTGTTGCTCTCGCGCTCAGCCTGTACCTCCAGCAGCTGAGCGGCGTAATCCTGCACGGCTCGCTCCGCTGCCTGACAGGCGCGGCGCCAGCGGGCATCACCCAGACGGGAGAGCTCAGGCGCCTTGGCACCGAGGCCCACATACTTGCTCACGAGGTGGCTCTGCTGCAGGGGGATGCGCAGCAGAACACCGCCGGCGTACTGGATGTGCAGCTCCTGCTCACCGGTTTTGTCATCCTGCACGATGCCTACGAAGCGGCCGAGGCCGTGCGCGGAGTGGATGACGAGGTCGCCCGGGGCGATTTCACGCAGCGGGGCTTGGGCGCGCTCGCGGCGGAGGCGGTCCTCGCGGTCATCGCGCTTGCGGGCGCGGGGGGAGGAATAGCGGCCGAAGATTTCTGCTGCGGAGAGCACGGCCAGTTTGGCACCCGGCACGGTGAAGCCGAAGGGGAGATCGCCGTCCCGGCTCTGCACGGCACGCCAAGCTTCATCCTCACCGCATATCTCTTCAAAGCGTTTTTTCTCACCCTCATGCGGGAAGAACATGACCACGCGCCACTTTTCCTCACGCCACTTCAGCAGGCTTTGGCGGGCGAGGGCGCGGCGGGCTTCCTGCATCACGAAGTCACCGGTGTCAAAGCTGCCCAGCGGGGTGCCGAAGAAGGCGAGGGGGTCCTTGGCGTTCAGCTCATCCAGCTCGGGGAGCACATCCACGACATCCGGCGGGTTCTCGAACACGAGTACATCACCCGCCTCACCACAGCCGGGCAGGGAAATAACCCAGTCTTCCTTGACAATGAAATCCCGCAGCTGGCGGTCCGCCGGGGGCTCATCCAGCACGAGCTCGGCCTCTGGCAGCTTGCGGAAGGAGAGCTGGCTATCCACATCAAAGGCGCGGATGCTTTCTACCTCATCCCCGAAGAATTCCACGCGCAGCGGCCAGGGTGACTGCAGGGGAAAGACGTCCAGAATGCCACCGCGAAGGCTCCACTGGCTACGGGCCGTGACTTGCTCCACGCGCTCAAAACCTCGCTCTGTGAAGGCTTTGCAGAGGCTCTCGGGGGAATATTCCTCACCGGTTTTAAGGCTGATGGTGGTGCCCTCTGCCGCCTCGGCAAATACCGGGGCCGGCTGGTTCAGCGCGGCAGCGGTGACGACTACCACCTGCGGCGCCAGCGGCGGGGTTGAGATGGCGCGCAGGGCTTCTAAACGCTCGGCTGCGAGGTCCGGGTCACTCAGGCCGTTATTGACATGAATTTCACGCTCGGGGATGAAGACGCAGGGGGCATCCCACAGCGGGAGCTCGGCTGCCACGCGTTCCTGCATGGGCAGGGCATCCGCCACGGCCCAGATGCGCCGCGGGGTTTTACTCTGCTCAGCCACTAAGGCCACCAAAAAAGCAAAGGCTGCCGGGCAGGTGCGGGGGAATACCAGCGGTTCATCCCGTGTGCTACGGGTACACAAAGAAGCGAGCTCAGCGCTGAAAGCTGAGCTGCGAGTGACGTAGCTTGTAATCCGGAAGGACAAAGGGGACTGCGAGTACCGGTGCTTGCTTCAGGCACCCTTTGCCGGGCACAAGTGCACTTTGTGCCCGGTGCAGGGGGTAAGCCCAAGCGGGTAACTCGCGATTACAGGCGAATGGCGGCGCTGCTCCATGTGAGGCCTGCACCGAAGGTGACCATGAGGACGATATCGCCCTTCTTGGCCTTGCCGGAGCGGATGGCCTCATCCAGTGCGATAGCACAGGCGGCGCCGGAGGTATTGCCGTACTTCTGAAGATTGATGAAGACGCGCTCCACGGGGATGCCGAGGCGCTGTGCAACGGCATTGATGATGCGGAGGTTGGCCTGGTGAGGAATCACAAGGGCGACTTCTTCGGGCTTAATGCCGGTGCGCTCAATGAGGGAGAGCGCGGAGTCTTTCATGTGCGCCACGGCGTAGCGGAACACCTCATTGCCGCGCATGGCAAGTGTGTACAGCTTCTCGTGGATGTTTTCCTCGGTGGTGGGGATGGCAGAGCCGCCACCGGGCACCAGCAGGAGGTCCGTGAGGGTGCCGTCCGAGCCGATGTCGGAGGCAAGAATGGCGCTGTCACCTTCCACGCCTGTGCCGGTACGCAGCACGGCAGCACCGGCGCCATCACCAAAGAGCACGCAGGTGCTGCGGTCTTCCCAGTTCACGATGTGGCTGAGCTTCTCGGAGGAGATGATGAGGGCCGTGCGGGCCTGTCCGCAGCCGATGTACTGCACAGCAGTCTTCAGGGCGAAGAGGAAGCTGGAGCAGGCTGCGGAGATATCAAAAGCAGCGGCGTTCACTGCGCCGATGTTTGCCTGCACATAGCATGCGGTGGAGGGGGTAAAGGTATCCGGCGTGACGGTGCCGACGATGATGAGGTCAATCTCTTCAGGGGTGACGCCCGCGGCCTCCATGGCGCGCTTGGCGGCCTGCGTGGCCATATCACTCGTTCTCTCGCCGGGGGCGGCGATGCGGCGCTCTTCAATGCCTGTTCGCTCGATAATCCACTCGTTTGATGTGTCCACCATCTTCTCCAAATCGGAGTTCGTGAGGCGGGTTTCAGGTACGTAGGAACCAGTGCCGATGAGAGCCACCGGCAGACGCTTGAAAGGTTTAGTGAGATCGTTCATAGCTTTTTGCACTCCTGTATGATGATATACTCTCTCCCTCTTCGGGACGCCTTCAGTTTAGCATAAAATTAGAGTGAACGCTAGCTTTTTTTGCGATTTGGTTAAAAAAATTAGAGAATTTGACATCTTGGCGTGCCGGAAATCATGTATGTTGATGCTTACAAGTGAAGGAAAAGCGTGTTATTACATGCCGAGTGTATGTTCTGCCATTTCGGTGAGAGCTCGCTTTACTTTGATTTCTGCCAGTAGCTGTAGCCTAGATTCTCCATAGGAGTAAGAGGGTATAAGGGCGGAAGAATGCGGGAATGGGGGCTGCGGTGGCTCTGGTTATGTCATCATTAGGATGCTCGGTATATAAGGAACGCAATTGAATGCCAGTGTCTTATATGATAAAATATCAAATGCTCAAGAAAACTTAAATAAATATAACACTTGCCAAAATCAAACGAATGTGGTATATTGGAGCGCATGAGAATAATTCGCGCAGCAGTACTGGCGGCATGTGCCGCTGGGGTGGTGCAAGCCGGTGCCGCCACCGTGGGAACGGGGGCTGGCTGGCATTATGGCCTGCCGGATACGGGCATTTTGCCGACTTACGGAAAGTTTGAGTGGTTCACCCGCATGGGGGAGCGGCATGGTCGCGGCTCTGAGCTGAGCTTGGAGAGCTATGCGCTGACACTTCCGTTTTCTGATCCCCGCCGTACCGGCTGGGGGAATACGATGGTGAATGTGCAGTTTGACGCTAAGATTACAGTGGCTAATACCGGCGGCTCGCTGGATTTGGCTCACAGTACGCTGTATAACTTCGCGCTGCCTGTGATTTTCATCACTACGGAGCCGAATGGTAATTACTGGACCTATGGTGTGGCTCCCGAGCTGGCCTCGGATTGTGACGCAGTGCGCACGGGTATGGACCTTACCGGTTTTGTGATGTACACCATAAAGCACAGCGAAAGCTTTACGTATTCCGTGGGGCTGGCCACGTCTCCGCGCTTTGCAGAGTATTTTGCCGTTCCGGTGGTGAACTTCACTTGGAAGCCGAGCCAAGACTGGACAGTACGCCTTAAGGGCTACCAGTTGGAGGCCATGTATCAGGCCACGGATAGGCTTGCCATCGGCCCCTTTGTGGCGAGTCGGGGCGGTATCTGGGCGGTGGATACGGAGCGGGGCGACCGCATTTTCCGCGTGCGCTCGCTGGTGGTGGGTGCCGGCATGGAATATGATTTTTCAGAGCCCGGGCAGACCAAGCGCATTATCACGGCTGCTGTGGGTTCCACGCTGACCACGAACGCTCAGTTCTTGGAGCGAAATGCCGGAAAGGACGCTTGGGAAAGTCACCATTACAGGCCGGCTCTTTATGTGTCCTTCGGCGTAGATTTTCGATTCTGACGCGCGGATTTATCTGCCCGTCAGAAAAAGAAGAGAGAGAGAAGATAGCAAGGCGGATCGAAAGGTCCGCCTTGCGATTTTTTTACACTCGGGACGATTTGCGAGTTTGGGAAGAATGACAGATGGCCGACTGCGGGTGCAAAAAAATCCCGCCTAGGCATGAGCGAAGGCGGGGATTTCGGAAGCGAGTTGTGCCGAAAGCGGTTAATCTTGAGCGGGGGCTTCCGCGGCCTTTTGGGCGGCTTCTTCGCGCTCAATGGTGTGTTTTCTCCAGTCCGGGAGCACGGAAGCGGCCGGGCCGCTGGCGATGCGGTTACCCTGAGCATCCACGATGTAGATGGCGGGCGGCAGGAGGAGGTACTGGTGCACGCCTCCGGGCATCTTTACCATGGCGGGATTATGAATGGCAGCGAAGGGCGCGTTGTTCTTCTCCAGATATTCGCGGGTGGCGGCAAGGTCACCGTCGTAGCTGTCGAAAATCACATCCACGATGCCGGAAGCCAGCATCTGAGCGTGGGCATCTATCACCTGCGGCAGGATAGCATGGCAGTGGCGGCAGGTGGAGGAAGAACGGAAGACGACGTAGTACTTGGCCTCCAGATTCGGACGAGCATCTGTGCCATAGGTCTGAGCCTTAAGGAACTGGGGCACAGGGGCTGTGGGCTCAGCATCATTAAAAGCGCGCTGCAAGCGAGCGGCTCTGCGCTCAGCGAGTCTGCGGGCTTGTGCGGCGCGGGCGGCTTCGCGGCGTTGCTGGGCGGTCTGGCGCTGGGGACGTGCGGTACGCTCGCGACGAGAGCGGGAGGAGCTGCTCTGGCGGTTCTCACGCTGGGCCTCGGCTTCCGGGGCTACCCAAGTGCAGAGTCCAAGCAGAATGGTGAGTGTTGCGATGATGTGTTTCATACGGGGAAAATGGTGGTTAATCGTTGTTCTCAGCAGAGATGGCAAGAGCTACCCACTCGGCAGGCATGCGGCAGGGACGGCCCTGAGGCATTTGAACGAGAGCGAGGCGCTGCAACACGCTGACGCAAAGCTTATCGTTCTCTGCACGACGGATTTCGGTGCGTACGTACATGGAGGATTTCTCTACCTTCTCCAAGCAGGTGTTCACGTGGATTTCATCAGCGAGGAAGGCAGGGGAGTGGTAGTGTACTTCGTGGCTCACGAGCACGAGATGGCGTCCTTCCTTTGCCATAGTGCCATAATCCATGCCCAGAGTGATGGCCATTTTGGTGCGGGCTTCTTCTACCCAGCGGAGGTAGGCGAGGTTATGGACGACACCGCCGGCATCGGTGTCGTAGTACATAACGCGGTAGTTCAGAGTGTATTGCGATTTCATGTTACGGTGTCGATTTGGTGGCTTAATGATGAGTGTTTGAAAGTGCTAGATGCCTTCATCCAGCATGGAGAACATATCCAGCTGGGTGATATCGGCTGTGGGTTCGGCGGCCGGCAGGCCGTGTTCTCGGGCTTTCTTACGGCGCACTGTCTTGGGCTCGCGGGTACCGGCGCTCATTTCCAGATGCGTGAGAATCTGCTTAGCGCGCTCGATGATGGGGGCGGGGAGACCTGCAAGGCGAGCCACCTGAATGCCGTACGATTTATCCGCCGGGCCGGGCAGTACCTTGCGCAGGAAGACGATTTCATCTTTCCACTCGCGCACTTCCACGTGGCGGTTGCTCACGCCTGAGTGCGTGTGTTCCAAGTCCACCATTTCGTGGTAATGCGTGGCAAACATGGTGCGGCAGCCGGTGACATCATGCAGGTGCTCCGCAACGGCCCAGGCGATGGAGAGACCATCAAAGGTGGCAGTGCCTCGGCCGATTTCGTCCAGAATGACGAGGGAGCGCTGCGTGGCGTTGTTCAGAATCAGGGCTGTCTCACTCATCTCCACCATGAAGGTGGATTGCCCGCGGGCGATGTCATCACTGGCGCCCACGCGGCAGAAGATGCGGTCCACGAGGCCGATTCTGGCGGATTCCGCGGGCACGTAGGACCCCATCTGCGCCATGAGGGTGATGAGGGCCACTTGGCGAATGTAGGTGGACTTACCGGCCATGTTCGGGCCGGTGAGGATGAGCACTCGGTCATGCTCCTCATCCATCTCCACATCATTGGGCACGAAGGCAGTATCCGTCTGCACCTGCTCGATGACGGGGTGGCGGCCATTGCGGATGTGCAGCACGCGGCTTTCATCCAGCACAGGGCGGCAGTAATTGTAGCGGCGGGCTGTCTCTGCGAGGCTCAGCAGCACATCCACCTCAGCCAGTGCTTCAGAGCTTATCTGGATGCGGTCTATGTACTGGCCTACTTCATCACGCAGCAGGCAGAAGAGTTCATACTCCAGCTGGCGGGAGCGCTCATCCGCGCCGAGGATGGTGCCTTCCATGCGCTTGAGTTCATCCGTGACGTAGCGCTCAGCGTTGGCAAGGGTCTGCTTACGCACATAGTGGGCGGGCACTTTGGCGTAGTTGGCCTTGGTGACCTCGATGTAGTAGCCGAAGACGTTGTTATAGCGGATTTTGAGAGAATCAATACCTGTAGCGGCGCGTTCGCGGGCCTCCAGCTCTGCCAGCCAACCTTTACCCTCTCGGGAGGCGGTTCGCAGCTCATCCAGTCGGGCGTCATAGCCATCACGAATCATGCCGCCTTCCTTGATGGTGACGGGAGGTTCATCACAGATGGCGCGCTCCAGAAGGGCGGTGAGCTCGGTGAAGTCTCCGAGGTTCTGCAGCAGCGGTTCGAACAGGGGCTGGCGCGTGGCTAGTGCTTGCAAATCTTCTGCGATATTCGGCAGCAGGCTCAGAGAGGTGCCCAGCGCGAGCAGGTCTCGGGCGTTGCCGGCGTTCTGGGCCAAGCGGGACGTGAGGCGCTCCATATCTCGCACGCCCTTGAATGTGTCACGCAGCTTGCTCATCAGGAAGGACTCGCTAAGGAAGGTGGCGATAAGCTCCTGACGGCGCAGCAGTTCGGCGAGGTCACAGATGGGGTGCAGTACCCAGTCTCTCATTTTGCGGGCGCCCATGGGGGAGGACGTACCATCCAGTGTGCCGAGCAGGGTGTTGCGCATGCCGCCGCGGGCTTCCACAAGATCCAGATTCGCACGGCTGGCTGTATCAATGAGCACGGCGTTATCCGTGGGGCGCAGGGCAATGCGGCGCAAGTGGTCCGTGCTGCGGCGCATTTGGTGCTTCAGGTAGTGCAGGATGGCCGCCGCCGCGCCGATGGCAGCCACTAGGTGGGCACAGCCAAAGCCTTGCAGAGAGTGCACGCGGAAGTGGCTTTCCAAGAAGGGACGTGCCACGCCGGGAAGGAAGGTGTACCCATCATAGTACTGTGTGACGGGCAGGCCGGTGAAGAGGTCTTTCTGCTCATCGCTCACTAGCATTTCCTGCGGGCGAATGCGGTTGATTTCCTCGGACAGGGCCTCGCGGGTGTCGTAATCTACCACGGTGAACTCACCCGTGGTGTGGTCTGCACAGGCAAGCCCCCATGTTTTCTTGTCCTTGTAACAGGCGATGATGTAGTTGTGCTCGTTCTCCTTGAGCAGCGTGAGGTCCGAAAGGGTACCGGCGGAGATGATGCGGGTAATCTGGCGCTCTACGAGCTTGCCCGGTACGGGATCTGTCATCTGGTCCGCAATAGCTACGCGGCGTCCGGCCTGAACTACTTGGCCTATGTAGGCCTCCGCAGCATGGTGCGGCACGCCGCACATCGGGATGGACTGGCGCTTGGTGAGCGTGAGCCCCAGCGCGGCGGAGCACTCCACCGCGTCTTCAAAGAACATTTCGTAGAAGTCTCCCACCCGGAAGAAAAGCCACACGTCATCCGGCAAGCCCTGCTTCATGCGCAGGTACTGTTCCATCATTGGGCTTATCTTGCAATCGTCCGCCATAATCTGCGAGTTGAGTCTAGCAGATGCCCCCTTGAAAAGCAAGCCTTTTCCCGCTGCCCGTTGGCAGAAATCATGCCTTCAAGGCTGAGGTAAAGAAAAAGGCTGAGCCTGATGCGGCTCAGCCGGATAAGAGACTAGGGGAGATAGCTTCGGCCCGGACTACGTTAGTCTCGATGGTAGGGGCTGCCGGCCAGCATGGTGTGCAGGCGGTAAATCTGCTCCAGAAGGACGACGAGCGCCAGCTCATGCTGCATGGTGTGGTGGCCCAGAGAGAGCACATGGTCGCAGGCATCACGCAGCTCTTGTGTGTGGCCATCTGCGGCGCCGATGAGGAAGGCTACGTGTTTGACCGCGCGCATCTGCCATGTTTTGGCGCGTTTTTCCAGCTCTCGGGAGGTCCAGTTTTCTCCGCGTTCATCCATGGCGATACGCAGGCAGCCTTTGCTCGCTTCAAGCAGGCGGGCGGATACCTCTTCTGGGCTGCCCGCTTTCACATAGCGGATTTCCACTTTGCCGAGCGGGCGAAGACGCTCCTCAAAAAACTGCACCCCCTGCCGCGCATAGGCAATAGAGGGTTTAGCTGCAGCGAATATGATGAAATCCATGGCGGGAGACTCAGGCGTTCAGCAGGTAATGGCGAAGCTCGTCCACTGAGCCGAATACCGGTGCGGGCCATGCTACCAGCTCGCTTACTTCCGCATATCCCCAAGCCACCAGCGCGAGGTCACAGCCGGCGTTTTGGGCGGTGCGGGCATCGTACAGGCTATCGCCCACGAGCGTGATTTCTCTGGCAGGGACGCCCCAAAGGGAGGCGATGTGGTGGATGGAATCCGGAGCGGGCTTGCGGGGGAACTTTCCTGTGTATCCCATAATGGCGGTGAAGGGGATATGTGGGAAGATTGCGCGCACCATGGGTTCGGTGACATCATGCGGCTTGTTGGAAAGCACGGCAAGCTGCGCACCTTCTGCAGAGAGCAGAGTGAGCATATTGGCCACCCACGGGTAAGCGCGGGTGAGCGGGTACTGCCAGCATTCCGGATAATGCTTGCGGAACTGCGCATGCATGGCCTCCAGCTCCTCAGCCGGAGTGTGGGCGGCATCCTCATACCCCAGAGCCTTTCCGCACAGGTTCGCCGCGCCGCTGCCTATCATCCGGCTGATGGCTTTCAGGCTCAGCACGGGACGCCCCAGCTCCTGCAGGGAGCGGTTCACGCCTTCGGCAATCCCTGGTAGAGAATCCACTAGGGTGCCGTCTAAATCAAAGACGATATGGCGTTTCATCAGTGCAGGAAGCCTCGCTGGGAGGTCTTGAGGAACTCCAGAATGCGCTGTACGTGAGGATTGTTCACGTGCTGGGCTTCGCCCTCACTGAGCAGGGTTTCGATGTTGAGCGTCATATTGGACTTCTTGTCCAAGAAGAGCTTGCGGTAGGCGTACTTGATGGCGCGGATGTCGTCTTCAGCGAATCCGCGGCGTTGCAGTCCCACGGTGTTCACGGAGCGCAGTAAGCCGCCCTCGGCAATCATGTAGGGTGCTACGTCCTGTACCACTCGGTTGGCACCGCCCACCATGGCATGCTCGCCTACGCGAACGAACTGGTGGAGTGCTGCGCAGCCGCCGATGATGGCCCAGTCATTGATGATGCAGTGGCCTGCAGCTGCCGCGTAACCGGACATGATGACGTTGTTACCCACGTGTACTTCATGGCCGCAGTGGCTGTTGATGAGGAAGAGATTATTGTTTCCAATGATGGTCTTGGTCTCGGGAGTGGTGCCGCGGTTGATATTGCAGTTCTCACGGAAAACGTTGTTGTCACCCACCTCCAGATAGGTCGGCTCGCCCTTGTACTTCAAATCCTGAGTCTTCAGGCCGATGACAGAGAAGGGAAAGAACTCATTGTTCTTGCCGAAGGTGGAGGGGCCACCGATGACCACGTGGCTGTGCAGCACGCAGCCGGAACCCATTTTCACGTGAGGGCCCACCACGCAGTAAGGCCCGATTTTAACATCGTCCGCAAGTTCTGCGGTCGGATCGATAATTGCCGTAGGATGAATGTCCGCCATGGCTTCATTCTAACCCTAACACCCATCTCCTGCAAGAAAAAAATGAGGTGTTATGGAAAAAGCCTGTAGAGAAGTGGCTTGACAATACGCTGATTTGGTGTATAGTTTTTCGTGAGGGGAAGGTATTATCTGCTGAGTGCAGGCTATCTGCTCCTTGTAATAACGTACTGATAATCGACTGTGAAGAACTTTCTGCTGCTACTGCCTGCTGTGCTGCTGAGCGCTTGCGCTACAGGGCCGAATGTGAATGACTGGAAGGCTGAGCCTGCTCCGGTGGCGGGGGAGCGTGTTCATGTGCCGGTGTACGAGGTGGAGTTTCTCCCGGTTGTACCCTCCGTGCCGGGTACGGTTATCGTAGGGAAGTTCCGTATTCTGAATAATGCCACGCTGCCGTATGAGAATGAGGACTACGTTCAGGCAGTGAAGGAGAAAGCCGCCCATATGGGCGGGAATACCATCGTTTATCCTCGTCCTGGTGTGACAGAGGCTGTGGTGGCATACGTGCCGCTTGAGACGGTGAATTACCATGGCGGAGATGAGGCCCTGATAGATGCCGGCATCATCAGCATGGAGTACTGATGTTTCAGAATCCGCCCGATTTTATGCTGCACCCGCTGATTGCGGGTGCTTTTGTTTATTCTTCATCGTTATCCACGACGGCGCGCGGTACGAAGCGCATGATTTCGGCGTGGAAGCTCAGCGGTACGTCACCGGTGGGGCCGTTACGGTTTTTGGCCAGCAGGAGGTTGGCCTCGTTGCCCACTGTTTCGCGTTCTTCGTCGTCCTCTGCATAGTAACGAGAGCGCCAGAGAAGCCCAATCATGTCGGCGTCCTGTTCGATAGCGCCTGATTCACGCAGGTCACTCATCTGGGGGGTACCTTTGTTTTTGCCGGTACGGTTTTCGGGGCCACGGTTCAGCTGGGCAAGGGCAATGATGGGAAGCTTAAGTTCTTTGGCGAGGCTCTTCAGGCCGCCGGAGATTTCAGCGATTTCACGTTCGCGGCTGTTCTGAGCCTGCTTGGTGTGAGAGCGCATGAGCTGGAGGTAGTCAATGCCGATGGCTGCCAAATCCGGGTATTTACGCATTTGTCGGCGGGCTTTGGCTCGCAGCTCGGAGATGGAGATGGCTGCGGTGTCATCAATGATGAGCTTACTGTTTTTCAGCTCGGTGATGGCGGAGCGGAAGCGCTTCATCTCATCATGATTGAGCTTGCCTTGGCGGGCTTTGAGGTCCTGCTTGTTGATGCCGCTGCGGGCGTAGAGCAGGCGCTCCACGAGCTGCTCACTGGGCATTTCGCAGGAGAAGGCCATCATGGGTTTCTTCAAATCCAGCACCACATGCTCCACGATATTCAGCATGAAGGAGGTTTTACCCATGGCCGGACGTGCTGCAATGATGAAAAGCTCGCCCGGTTTCATACCGTTAATCATCGTGTCCAGCTTGGGATAGCCTGTGGAAAGGCCTAGAATGCCACCGGAGGTGGACATCATGCGCTCCAGGTTCGTCACCGCTTTATCGATGTCAGCCTTGAGACTCCATTCCTCGCCCTTGGCGGAGTTCATGCGGATTTTCAGCACATCCTGTTCAGTCTGGTCCAGCAGCTCGTCAATTTCAGCTTCGGAGGTGAAGGCTGAGTCAGAGGCTTTATTGGCCGTGAGGATGATGCTACGTCGGATGAATTTTTCTTTAAGCGTTTCGAAGTGAACGTTGTAAAGTGCCGTGGTGGTGGCGTACGCGAAAATGTCAGTGAGACCCGGGTGTCCGCCTACAGCCTCAAGTTGCTTATGGTCAGAGAGTTCCTGCGCTACCGAGACGATATCCAGCGAGATTCCCTTTTCATAACGCTCACGGAAGAGCTCCCAGAGGATGCGGTGAGCGGGCACGTAAAAGTACTCGCTATTCATACCATCTGCGATGCACTGGGAGATGATGTTGGTGGGGTCAATCGCCATCATAGAGAGCATACTCTTCTCCACACCGGGGGCCTGAGGCATGATGGTGCGGTCCACCTCGGTAATGGCGGCTGCTTTGAAGTCCGGTTTTTCTTTGTTCTGCTCACTCATGATGTTCGACGTGCGGCGACACATCCTAACGTGTGTGCGGACAAATTGCAAGTTTTTTTCCGACTCTGAGTAAAAAACATAAGAATGAGCTTGACATGGCAGGGGGATTACGTATACTGAGATTGTCTTATATTTATGAAAACGCTTTCCATCTTCTCCATTTTTGCAGCTGCTGCCATGCTGGCTCAGGCTGCACCCGTTATTGAGCAGTCTGACCTCTCTGAGGAGACTCTTCTTCGCGAGGGTTTTGCCACGGAGCGCCAGCGTGAGAGCTTTGAGCGCTATCGCAAGGCCCGTGCAGAGGCTGAGCGTCATCGTGAGGAGGCTGCTCGTGAGGCCCAGCGCGTCACTGAGCGCAATGACGCCGGCATGCGCCGCACCATTCAGCGCCGTGCTCTGAACACGATGCTGCCCGCTTGCGATCGCGAGCCTGAGGCTCCCCGTGAGCCCGGTAACTACCGTGTGCGCTACTAAAGATAGCGTTCCAGTTTTTATATACAATTTAGGCAGAGTGGATGTCCACTCTGCCTTTCTTCTTTATTGTGAGTTGCTTCCGGAAAGAGAAGGGAAGCTGATTAATTCAAGCGACTCAGCGTGGTCTGTGGAGATTCATCTCCATGCAGGGTCCACAGCAGTTCATGGGCTCCGGCCTTCAGGCGGTAAAGGAGCAGGGCCTGCAGTTCTTCCCCTTTTTTACCCACTCGCTGCACTAGGCACATGCCTGCCGGGCCGTCTGTCACGAGGCGGGTGCCGGAATAATTTTTAATGCAGAGCAAAAAGGCGTAAACGCCGTCCTGTTCAGCTTTCACCGTGGCATTCGCGATGCGGATGGTGTTACCTTCCACCTTCTTAGGGCGCCATTTGAGAGGCATGTGGGCGGGTATGGTGGCCTTGGCTGCGTTGGTGCCGGCGAGCGGCTCACGGTCTAGCATGCGCAGGGCCCGGGTTCGTGCTGCAGTGCGCCAAGTATTGATGGTGAGGAATGTGGTCGGGATGAGGCCGAGCCCTATCCACGAGAGCGTGGCTGTCATGCCCCAGTGCGTGTTATCCGTGAGTACCAGCGTAAGCAGTACGCCGCAGAAGGCTGCTGTGACTGCCAGCCCCACATAGAAGCCGAGTATCATGCCCGGAAAAAGCAGGAACAGCACGGCATAGCGAAGAAATGCTTTCACATTCAGCGGCGTGCCGCGCAGGAACTCCCGCTTTACCACGGCAGCGTAAAGTTTCTCCAAGTCAGCTTGGGAGGTGGATTTATCTATCTTCATGTGGGTCAGAGGCGTACAGAGCGTTGACGCAGGATGTGATCTGCCAGAACAAGCCAAGCCATGGATTCCACCACGGGGACGGCGCGGGGCAGCACGCAGGGGTCATGGCGCCCCTTGCCGCGCAGCTGCACCTCAGCGTGCTCGTCATTCACGGTATTCTGGGAAATCATGAGGGTGGCAGTGGGCTTGAAGGCAAGGCGCATGTTAATGTCCTCACCATTGCTGATGCCGCCTTGCACGCCGCCGGAGTTGTTTGTGCGGGTGCGTACGCGGTCGCCATCCATATAATAGGGGTCATTATGTTCGGAGCCTTTCAGGGCTGGGGCACCGAAGCCGCTGCCGATTTCAAAGCCCTTGCAGGCGGGAATACTCAGCATGGCGTGTGCCAGTGTAGCCTCCAATTTATCAAAGACGGGGTCACCCAGCCCAACGGGGCAGTTTCTCACGGTGCAGGCCACCACGCCGCCCACGGAATCACCCTTGGCCCGGGCTTCGCGGATGACGACGCTCATATCCTCAGCGCTTTCCGGGTCCGCTGCGCGAACGATGTTGCTCTCTACCACGGCAGGGTTCACGTCTGCGGGCAGCACGTGGCAGAACACGGTATGAACTTGCTGCACCCATGCGATAACCTGCAGCCCGGGACAAAGCGCTTGCACCAGAGCTTTTGCTACGGCGCCGGCAGCCACGCGGCCGATGGTTTCACGAGCGCTGGCCCGGCCACCGCCGGCCCACGCACGGATGCCGTACTTGGCATCATAGCAGTAATCTGCATGGGAGGGGCGGTAGGTGTGCTGCATTTCATTGTACGCGGAGGACTGGTGGTCCTTGTTGCGCACGGAAAGAGCTATGGGCGTGCCCAGTGTGAGGCCATCCTGCACGCCGCTGAGGATCTCCACGCGGTCCTCTTCGTTGCGAGGAGTGACGATATCACTCTGGCCGGGACGGCGGCGGTTCAGCTCAGCCTGAATTTGCTCTACGGTGAGCGGTATCTGAGCAGGGCAACCATCTATTACAACACCCACACCTGTACCGTGTGATTCACCCCAGGTGCTTATTCTGAAAACGGAACCGAATGTGCTGGACATAACTTTTCCCTTATATTACCTGATAGCGTGCAGCCATGCAAGGCAAGAGACTGTCAGACTATGAGATATTACTTGAGCTTGCGGCGTGTGACGAGGTACACCTTATCACCGTGGCGCACTTTTTCGGGGGTGGCGATGAGGGCTCGCACGCCCTTGGGCGCTGTGGTGACCACGAGGGTGGTGCCGGTTTCATCATCATAGCGCAACTCGGGAACGGTGAGGCGTACGATGCCGGTGGTCGGTCCGGTGATTTCAATCTTGTCACCTACGGAAACGGCGGAGGCCTCCAGCCTGATTTCCGCCACACCCACTTTCGGGTACCAGCGCATCACTCGGCCGAGGTGCTGGCGCTGCTCCAGAGCAAGGCTGTTTGAGCAGCCGCTCCATGTTTCCCATTCCTCACCGAGGTAATAGCCACCGTGCCAGAACTGGCGGTTAAAGACGTGCAGCAAGCGGTCCTCCCACTCAGGCACTTTCTCTGGGCTCCACTCCCCGGCAGCGCAGGCGGTGACTGCCTCTTTATATACGGAGGTGACGGTGGAAACGTAGGCCTCAGAGCGGCCTCGGCCTTCCAGTTTGAAGACGGATACACCGGCCTCCACCAGCTGGTCAATAACGCGAATGGTGCAGATGTCCTTAGGGGACATAATGTATTGGTTATCAATGTCCATCTCGAAGCCTGTTTCGGTATCGGTGACGCGGTACTTACGGCGGCAGAGCTGGAAGCATTGGCCGCGGTTTGCGCTGTGGTTATAGGCGGCGAGGCTCATGCCGCACTTGCCGGAAATGCCGATGCAGAGGGCACCATGGGCGAAGATTTCGATTCTGACTTGCTTGCCGGAGGGGCCGGTGATGTTTTCCTTGCGAATGCCCTCGATGATGGTACGAATCTGGCTGAGCTTCAGCTCGCGGGCCAGTACCATCACATCTGCATAGGCGGCGAAGAATCGCACGGAAGCGAGGTTGCACACATTGGCCTGCACGGAGATGTGCACCTCCAGCCCAATGCTGTGAGCATATGTGATGACGGCTAAATCCGCGGCGATAACGGCATCCACCCCGGCGTCCTTTGCCTTGCGCAGGAGTTCCTGCATGGGCTCCATTTCCTCATCATAGATGATGACGTTGCAGGTGAGGTAGGCCTTAGCATTGCAGCTGTGGCAGAGGCGGGCGACCTTGGGCAGGTCATCCGGCGTGAAGTTCACGGATGAGCGGGCGCGCATGTTGAACATGCCCACGCCGAAGTACACACTGTCTGCTCCGGCGCGCAGCGCCGCTGCCAATGACTCGAAGGACCCCGCCGGGGCCATGATTTCCAATGCCTGCTGCATGGGCGCGATTGTACAGCTTGAGCAGCAAAAGTCAAGCAGAAACCGCCCTGCAGGTGTTTGCCTGCAGGGCGGTGGTATGCGGATGAATGTGAAAAATCAGACTAAGCCGCAGCGGCGCAGCATGGCCTCGGTATCCGGGTCGCGATGCATGAAGTCGCGGTAGAGCTCGGCCGCGGGGCGGCTGTTGCCCTGTGAGAGGATGCAGCGGCGGAAGTCTCGCCCGGTGGCGGGATTGAAGATGCCCTCCTTCGCGAAGCGGGAGAAGGCGTCCGCCTCCAGCATTTCGGCCCACTTGTAGGAATAGTAACCGGATTCATAGCCGCCGTCAAAGATGTGGCTGAAGCAGCGCAGGGCGCTGTTGGCGGGTTCGGTGGTGGGGATGCGGTAGTCCGCGAGGATTTCACGGTCCACTTCCTCCACATCGCGTCCCTGATAGGCGGCGGTGTTGGTGTGCAGCTCGAGGTCCAGCTTACCGAAGCAGAGCTGGCGCATGAAGAAGGTGGCCGCTCCGCAGTTTTTGGCAGCGAGCATTTTCTGCTTCAGCTCGGCGGGCATGGGCTCACCGCTCTGCCAGTGGCGGGCGAAGCGGTCCAGAGCCTCGCTTTCCCAGCACCAGTTCTCGTTAATCTGGCTGGGAAGCTCCACGAAGTCCCATGCCACGTTGCAGCCGGCCAGACTTTCTACTTCCACATCACTCAGAATCTGGTGCAGCAGGTGGCCAAACTCATGGAACACCGTCTCAACCTCACGGTGGGTGAGCAGGGCGGGCTTGTCACCCACGGGGCGGCTCATGTTACCGCACATGAGGGCCAGGTGCGGGCGGCGGGGCTGCTCCGCGGTGGGCGGGCAGCCGGTGGCAAGGCAATTCATCCAAGCGCCGCCGCGCTTGCTGTCACGCGGGTACCAGTCTGCATAAAAGGAGCCGAGGTGTTCGCCGCTCTCATCATCATACACCTCATAGAAGAGCACTTCCGGGTGCCATACTTCCACAGTGCCTTCCGGCAGGCTTTCTCCTTCCTTAATGCAGGAGGTAGGCAGCTGGCGGAAGTTGATGCCATACAAGCCGGCATAAATGGAGAACATGCCTTCCAGCACGCCCTGCATGGGGAAGTAGGGGCGGAGCTCTTCGCTGTCAAAGTCATACAGAGCCTTGCGGCGCTTTTCGGACCAGTAGGCAATATCCCACGGCTTCATGACGGGGATGGCTGTGCCGGAGGCCTGCTCAGCGAAGAGTCGGATATCTTCCTGCTCAGCAAGGAAGGGGGCCTTCACACGCTCGTGGAGCTGGTTGATGAAGTTCAGCGCAGTGGTGCCGCTGCCGGCCATGCGGCGGGAGGTGACGTAATCGGAGTAACGCTCATAGCCCAGCATAGCTGCTTTTTCGGTGCGTAGAGCCATGATTTCGTGGATGAAGGGCACGGTATCGTACGCGCCGGTGCCTTTATCATTCATGGCGTGCCACACGCGGCTGCGCAGGCCTTCGTTCTCGGCGAAGGTCAGCACCGGCTGCACGGAGGTGAACTGAAGGGTGAAGCGCCACTGCGGGGCTTCTTCGCTGCCATGGCCCTTGCTGAGAGCATCCGCTCGGGCGGCCTCGCGGGCAGAATCCGGCAGTCCGGCCAGATCCGTCTCATCAGCGGTGATGTATTCCCATGCATTCGTGGAGTCCAGCACGTGCTCGCCAAAGGTCTGGGAGAGCTGCGCAAGCTTGGTGGTGATTTCAGCGTAGCGGAGCTTCTGCTCATCGCTGAGGTCAGCACCGTTTTCTCGGAAGTCAGCCAGCGTCTCGGAGACGAAGCGCTGCTTCACGGCGCTGAGCTGCTGCATTTCCGGCTGGGCTGCGGCTTTCTTCAGCACGGCGTACAACTGCGGATTAAGGGTGACGCTGGAGGAATAGATGACCACCTCGGGCATGAGCTCGTTAACGACCTCGCGCAGTTCGGGAGAATCCATCACGGACTGCAGGTGCGAGAGTCTGCCCCAGGCGCGCACGAGGTCAGCGCCGGAGCTTTCCAGCGCGGCGAATGTGTTCTCGTAAGTGGGGGCTTGCACGGCGCAGATGGCGGCTACAGCGGCTTTGGCACGCTCAATGGCGGCGCGGATTTCCGTGCGGGCTCGTTCCGGGGTGAGCGCGGACCATGCCACATGCAGTGATTTATCAGTAAAAGGTGCGTTCATGTTTTATCAGATGTTGCGTATATGCTACTACGGAAGGTGGTGTGAGTAAAGCGGAAAGGCGGACATGCCGTTAATTCACCAGGCCCCACGGCTTATCTGCCAGTTGATATAGGCGAAGTACGCCATGAAGAGGGTGAAGAATATCATGCCGTTCATCAGTGAGAGGATGGCCAGAGCCCCGCCCAGAATCATGCCCACTGTGGAGCAGAGTTTCAGGTTGTTCGTTACAGTGAGGAGAAGCTGTCCGCCGTCCAGCGGGAGGATGGGCAGCAGGTTAAAGATACTCCACCACATGCAGATGAACATGGCTGTACTGTATACCATCATGCCGGAATGTGGGATGGTACCGTTTTCCAGTGCGAGGGCGATGCTGTACTGCTGCTCAAAGGGCATGGCTTCCAGCTGGCTAAAGGGGGCCAGTAGGTAGAAGTTTATGCCTGCAGCTACATTGCCTACGTGAAGCCCCATGATAATGGCGACAATTAACCCCAGCAGTAGACTGGCAGCCGGGCCGGCCAGTACATAGAGGAAATATTGCGTGCGCGTACGTGGGCGCGAGCGCAGCTCAGTGACGCCGCCCATCATGGCTAAGGTAATGTACGGCTGCTCCTTCGTGAAGTATCGCCCCGCCAGCGCGTGCCCCAGTTCATGTGCCAGAAGAGCCAGCATACCCATCACGACGAATACCGCCGCGTTTATTAGGCCGTTTCCATTGCTAAGGCCGAGCAGAAACAGAATCAGCCAAATACTGGGGTGAATGCAGACAGGTATACCGAAAAGGGTGAAATAAAGGGTTCCTGTGGTGGGTCGGTGGGTGTTCATGGCTTCTTTTTACCCTATTTCCCCCCATTTTTCAACAGAAAATCAAAAAAAATGCATTTTTTTTACAAAAAAAGCTTGCAATGGGTCGTGAAGTTGTGTATAATTCTCCCGCACCCCGAAAATAACGGGAAACGCAAATCCGGCGTAGCTCAGTGGCAGAGCGGATGACTGTTAATCATTAGGTCGTTGGTTCGACCCCAACCGCCGGAGCTGAAAGGCCAGAGGACTTAGTTCTCTGGCCTTTCTTGCGTTCACGGGGGGGGTGCTTATCAATGCCAAGAATGGAAATCAGCCGGATATGAAGGTGTTTTGTCTTATTTTGAGTTTGCTTATAAGTGCTTTATCAATTCAGGCTGAGGAGGTGATACCGAATGCGCATGTGGTGGACCTGCCTGCGGAAGTCGTAACGCTGCCGCCCTCCATGGCCGGGCAGTTAGCTCTGGTAAGGGAGACCGTAGACGTGGCGGAAATGCTTCAAACGGTGTTGGATGCCCCGGGCGTGTACGTGAATCCTCAGGCGACAGTTTCCATGATAGGGGAGAAGTGGCTGCTGCCACGTTGGCGTGCATTGACTGAATTGCCGAGTGAGCGGCTGTGTGAGTTGCTTTTGCTGGCGGATGCGATTGATTGGCAGAGCGCATGGGTGCGGGATGCGGCAGAGGCTGACAGCTGTGTGAGCATGCCGCGTGAGGAAGATACTACGCCGTGCTTGGAGCGCTTGGTTAAGGTGGCGCGGGCAGTAGAGCAGCAGATGAAGAACGGGGATTCCACGGGCTTGCAGGCTGATTTGGTTTCGTTGGTGGCGGACATGGGCGGCGAGGAGCTGCTGAAATTACCTGCTCAGCTGTTGGAGGATCGCTGGGTGCGCGACTACAAGACGGTGCATTCCTTCCTAGCTGAGTTCATAGCCGCTTTGGAGCAGGGAGACGCCGAGGCTATGGCCGGCCTGCGCGCTTATACGGATTATTTATTGCAGAGTGAGGCTGACCGCCTGCGTGTCGATGCCCTTGCTGCTGTGTACGCCTCCGTATGTCAGGCCGAGTATAAGGTGCGCCCGGCTCAGTTCCGTATTGAGCTCGCCATGCAGCAGGCCATGCAGCCTTTTCTGGAGCAGCTGCCTGCATTGCGCGGCGTGTTGCCGGAAGAGTTGGGGGAGTGAGGAAGACTGAGTAAAAGAGCGCTCTGATTTTACTAGCGAAGTCCTGTAGGATTAAAAATATTCTTTATCGGGGGCGTGGGCGATGCGCTTGAGGTCGGCGTACGCCTCGGTATCGCCTAGCAGGGCGGCGGCTTAGCCGTGCCGCGCCAGATGCCCGGAGTTTATGCATGTCTCATCCCTTGCTGGCAGAAAATGAAAGACTGCGGCGTTTTTGCTTGACTTTTCGCCCCTTTCAATGTACGCTGACGCCGTCAGAACAGACACATCTTATTATTATGTCTCGCAAACCCATTATTGCCGCTAACTGGAAGATGAACATGGGCCCGAAGGAAGCTAAGGCTTTCCTCGCCGCGTTCAAGGAAGAGAAGACCTGCGATATCGCTGTGGACAAGGTGATCGTTCCTCCCTTTGTGACGATTCCCGCCGTGATGGAGACCCTCGGTGAGTGCAAGTGCATCGGCGTGGGCGCTCAGGACGTGAGCGACCGCGACAACGGCGCCTTCACCGGTGAGATTTCCACTGCTATGCTCAATGAGCTGGGCTGCACCTACGTGGTGCTGGGTCACAGCGAGCGCCGCCAGTACCATGGCGAGACGAACGCTTACATCAACAAGAAGATTAAGAAGGCTCTTGCCGCTAACATCTGCCCCATCTACTGCATCGGTGAGACTCTCGAGCAGCGTCAGGGCGGTGAGCTTGAGACCGTTCTGAAGTCTCAGGTTGTGGAGGGCCTTGAGGGCCTTACCCCCGCTGAGGTTGCCGGCCTCGTAATCGCTTACGAGCCCGTGTGGGCCATCGGTACCGGCGTGACCGCCAGCGCTGAGGACGCTCAGGCTGCTCACGCTTTCATCCGTGGCGTCATCGCTGACACCTTCGGTGCTGAGGCTGCTGAGGCTGTACGCCTGCAGTACGGTGGTTCCGTGAAGCCCGGCAATGCCGCTGAGCTCATGAGCCAGCCCGACATCGACGGCGCTCTCGTGGGCGGTGCAGCTCTGCTGCCCGACTCCTTCGCCGCCATCATCAAGGCTTCCGTGTAAATCTAATATACACAGCATTTTTCAAATCCCCGCTTGAGCGATTGTCTCAGGCGGGGATTTTTTCTTCTCTAAATAAGAGTCTAAAAGATAAAAATGGTATCGCGCATGCTCTTCCGTGTGTAGGGGGTGTGCGTTTGTGTGCTGCGACTAAAAAGTTGCGGATTATTTATTTTTCTTTAGTGAATTTGAGATATTGTTGGGCGTTGGCCGTTAGTGACTCTATCATTTCTTATTTGCACATTTTGAACGATATATGTATAGTTTAAGCGTTTGTTTTTGGCGCATATGCGAGCGTGCTTAAAATTTCTGTTGACAAATGGAGAAGTGCGCAGTATCATGCAACCGTTGGATAAAGAGTTCTTCTCTCCATTGTATTGTTAATCTCTCTCTCTCATGATATGAAACGTTCTCTTTTTCTTGCTTTTATTTTGAGTGTCTTAGGCTCATTTTCTGCTAAGGCTGTTACTTATTTGGCTGATGGTGTTAATCCGGCTGACTTATCTCATTCTGAGCGCTTTTATGATACCGGAAAAGGCTATTATTGGCCGGGTGATGGTTATAATAGCATTTCCGAGACTTATGAGCAGTACCAAAAGGCTGGTAATAATTTTTCCTTCTTAGGAGAATTGCAAAATCGAGTGCCGGCCGATGTGCCTGTATATGAATCTGAGTCCAAGTTAGCAAGGGGAACTTGGTCTAAGCATCTGGCTGATGATTCTGATACATGTTGGTACCAAGTATCTGCAAATGTAATCCAGTACTGGCAATCGTATTATGGTGTATTTGCCAATAACACCGCTGAATTACCCTATGGTTTGACATACGATAGGGAGAGCTTGTCTGACCTAGGTGGAACGCAGTCCCTCAGGGTAGGGATGGTGTTTTATGATAATATTATTGATGAAGCTGGTCATTTGCGACATGCAGCCGAGTATTATTTTAGTGGAGCTGATTTGTCGGCGCTTGTTGAAACTTATCGATATACTTACACAATTGACGAAAATAACGAGTTTGTCCCAGTTGTGACTGGAATTACGAGCTATGGGAATTATGAGCGCACCTCAACGCCTTACGGTGGTACTAGTTCATCCGGTGGATATTTTTCGGATTACTTCCCGGCGCCATTGCAGGTAGGTTCCAATCCTGATGATATCTCATGCAAGATTGATAACATTTCTCGAAATGGAGCAGAAGCCGGAACTGCGCTTTTGAATGCAATGGGGTGCACTATAGGTGAGAATGGTGAGGTTGTACAAGACTCAGTGGGGAAAATCGCCTATATATCGTTGGATAGTGGTACTTCCGGGCATGGAATTACCTGTTATGGTTTCACGCTGGGGGATGATAATGAAATTAAAAGTCTGCGTGTTACGAACTCAGATGATTGGGAGTACTCATTATTTGAGCTGTATGTGGGGTCTGATATGAAACTATATACAGATGAAGAATGTGAAACCGCATGGATATATTCCAACAAAAACTGGAAAATTGATGCCATTGGGTATATCAATACACCTGATGAGCTGGAGCAAATGTACAGTGCGTATACCTCAAAGGAGAGTAATTTGGAATGGAACGGAAAATTGAATAGCTGGAGTGGTGATTACAGGTCTACAACCGATGAATTGCCCACTGCCAGTACGGGATGGGAGGTGTATGTGGACTCCACCACTAATGATGCGCATGATAAATACTACAATACGTATTATTCAGAAAATCGAGTCGTGGAGTTTGGTGATTATGGAAGCGATAATTCAAAAGTACAGGTTGCAGGAGAGGTGCGCGCTGCCGGTATGGAGCTTAGCGCTTCCAATGGCTCGGGCTATGAGTTTATCGGCCACTCCTCAGGTAGTGACAAGATTAATTTGACTACAGAAAATCATGATGGCGTCTTGTTGAAGACGGGAGACGGGGCGGATACAATTACTAACTTGTCCTTGCTGGCTGATGCTGTCACTCTTGAAGCCGGAGAACTAATCATCGGGAATGGTGCTGCTCTCATTGCTGAATCCGGTGTGGTGTACGATACCGCGACATTGATGATGAAAGACGGTGGTAAGACCGATATTGCCTCTCTTGAAGTGCTGGATGGCGGTTCCTTGAGCGCTGCAGTAGGGGCAACCTATACCGGCAGCTTAACCTTACAGGAAGGAGCTACATTTGAGTTTGATCTGACCGGTGTAACAACGCATGTTCTGGCTTTCTCAGGGCAGCTGACACTTACCGGGGAAGTGTGGTTGGAGTGGAGCGGCGCAGACGCTTTAACCAGCCTTATGGCATCAAACTCAACAACACAAATTTCGCTTATACAGTTTGATTCAGACCAGATGTTTGATGCCTCCCTTTTTATTGTATCGGATGCTTGGCTTGTGTATGATGCTGTACAACGTGCCCTTGTTCTGACAATTCCGGAACCCGCCACGGCTACGCTGAGCCTGCTGGCTCTGGTGGGGCTGACTGCTCGTCGCCGTAGGAAGTAACAAGAGAATCACCGTTTTTCATGCAGCCTCTGTGAGGTGGTATGGGAGAACGCGCACCACGGCGCGAGCTCCATGCAAAAAAGAAGCCCGGCTCGTGTGAGCCGGGCTTGTGCTATAAAGAATGCGGAGCTGCAGATTAGTTGCGCTCGAAGAGGGCGCGAATCTTGCTGCCCACCACCTCGACGGGGTGCTCAGCCAGAGCGGCACGCTTGGCAAGCAGGTTGGGGGCGCCGGCAGCGGCTTCCTCCAGCCATACGCGAGCGAACTCGCCGGTTTCGATGCGCTTGAGGCTCTCCTTCATCTTCTCCTTCACCTCCGGGCCGAGAATCTGCGGGCCGTTGTAGTACTCGCCGAACTCAGCAGTGTTGGAGATAACGCCGTTCATGGCCTGGATGCCCTTGTTGTAAATGATGTCCACGATGAGCTTAGCCTCGTGTACGCACTCGAAGTAGGCCATCTCAGCGGGATAGCCGGCCTCGATGAGGGTCTCGAAACCATACTTCATGAGGTCTACAAGGCCACCGCAGAGCACGTTCTGCTCACCGAAGAGGTCCTCGTATGTCTCCTGCTGCATGGTGCACTCCAGCACACCACCGCGGGTAAGACCCTCAGCCTTGGCCATGGCCAGAGCCACGTTCTTAGCATTGCCACTGGGGTTCTGGAATACAGCGATGAGGCCGGGGCAGCCGAAGCCTTCCTCGAACACGCGGCGAACCTCCGTGCCCGGGCCCTTCGGGGCTACCATGATGACGTCCACGTCTGCCGGGGGCTCGATGGTCTTGAACACGTATGCGAAGCCGTGGGAGCAGCACAGGGTCTTGCCGGCGCACAGGCCCGGCTTAATCTGATTGGCGTACACGGAGCCGTGCATCTCGTCCGGCAGAAGAATGTGTACGATGTCGGCCTTCTTAGCAGCCTCGTTCACAGTCATTACCTCGAAACCGTCCTGCACAGCGGCGTCCCAGCTCTTGCCGGGGCGGATACCGATGATAACGTGCACGCCGCTATCGCGCATGCAGAGAGCCTGAGCGCGACCCTGAGCGCCGTAACCGATAACGGCCACGGTCTTGCCATTCAGAACGCTTACATCAGCGTCCTTGTCGTGAAGAATTTCCATTGTCTTGTGATGGGTTAATTTGAAACTTCCGCACCCGGCCAGCAGGTGCACCCCGCTAAAATACCACCATTCAACTGGATTGCAAGCATTTAATGCGACATTTTTTAGATTAATGGCGTGATTTTGATTGACAATGAGGGGGGAAAGGTGTATTCTGTGCGTCCCCGCTGATGCTGCAATACCAACAACGGAGGGCTGGGGGCTATAGCGCAGCACCTTCCGCTCATCCGTGGGTCCTGATACAAGGGCTCACACAATATATCAAAATACAATGATTAACGAACTCGTATCCAAGATGGTGGAGGCCGGCGTACACTACGGTCACCAGACCCGCAAGTGGCACCCCAACATGAAGAAGTACATTCTTACTCAGAAGAATGGCATTCACATCATCAACCTGGAAGAGACTGAGAAGTGCCTGGACAAGGCTTGCGCTTTCCTTGCTGAGAAGGCTGCCAAGAACAAGAAGATTCTCTTCGTTGGCTGCAAGCGTCAGGCTCAGGAGGCTGTTAAGGAGGCCGCTGAGGCCACCGGTCAGTACTACGTAAACTTCCGTTGGCTGGGCGGTATGCTCACCAACATGGCCACCATCAAGAAGAGCATCGCTCGCCTTGATTGGCTCGAGAACCTCGACAAGCAGCCCGAGTACAAGAGCATGTCCAAGAAGGAGCTCGCCGCTCTGGCTCGTGAGCGCGAGAAGCTTCTGCGCAACCTGCAGGGTATCCGCAACATGGGTGGCGCTCCTGACGTGATGGTCGCCATCGGTGCTGACCACGAGGACATCGCTATCCGCGAGGCTCACATCCTGGGCATCCCCGTGATCGTTCTGACCGACACGAACGCCGATCCCGAGAGCGTGGACTTCCCCATCCCCGGCAACGACGACGCCGTGCGCTCCATCCGCCTGGTTCTCTCCGTGCTTACGGACGCCATCAACAAGAACAAGGCCTAATCGCCTTATAACCCGAATTTCTTAAGACACTACTATGGCTGAAATTACCGCCCAGATGGTCAAAGAGCTGCGCGCCAAGACGGACGCCGGCATGATGGACTGCAAGAACGCTCTCATCGAGTGCGACGGCAACATGGACGAAGCTGTGAAGTACCTCCGCGAGAAGGGTATCGCCAAGGCTGCTAAGAAGGCTGACCGCGACGCCAAGGAGGGTGTGGTTACCACCGTTGTGGAGGGTAACGACGGCATCATCTTCGAGATCAACTGCGAGACCGACTTCTGCTCCAAGGGTGACAAGTTCAAGGCCCTCGTGGCTGAGATTGCTGCCGCTCTGAAGGCTTCCTCCGCTAAGTCTCTGGATGAGGCTCTGAACGTGGCCATCAACGGCACCACCGTTGAGAAGTACATCGCTGAGCAGTGCGCCGCCATCGGTGAGAACATGAAGCTGCGCAAGTTTGCCCGCTACGCCTTGGAGGGTGAGGGTAGCATCGTTTCCTACATCCACATGGGTGGCAAGGTGGGCGTGCTCCTGCAGGTGAACTGCGGCAAGGCTGAGACCGCCGCCGCCGCTGAGTACCAGGCCATGTGCAAGGACATCACCCTGCACATCGCTGCTTGCGCTCCCAAGAGCGTGGACTCCTCCTCTCTGGATCCCGCCTTCGTGGCTGAGGAGCAGGAGATTGCTAAGGCTCAGCTCATCGCTGAGGGCAAGCCCGAGGCTCTGCTGGAGAAGATTCTTCCCGGCAAGCTTAAGGCCCTCTACAAGCAGAGCTGCCTCATGAGCCAGGAGTTCGTGAAGGACGGCTCCATCACCGTGGAGAAGCTCGTGGCCGACATCGCCAAGCAGCTCGGTGACTCCATCACCGTGGTTGCCTTCGAGCGCTTCCAGCTCGGTGCTTAATTGACCTTATTTTCAACATCAGGGCACGGAGCGCATGTATCGCTCCGTGCCTTTTTCATTTATCTTACATTATGAATGCAGTAACTGTCAGAGATGCCAAGGTGTTCCTTTCCGGGCGCGAGATTCTTCATAACATCAGCTGGGAGGTGAAGCGCGGGGAGCGCTGCTTTATCCTCGGGGCGAATGGCGCCGGTAAAACCACGCTCGTGCGCATGCTCATGGGCTATGCTTGGCCCGTGTTCGGCGCCACGGTGGAGGTGCTGGGCAAGCGCTTCGGCACCGTTAATCTGCAGGAGCTGCGCAAGCACATTGCATGGGTGAGCCCGCTCATGCACCAGTGGCTCGGAGACCGCGAGTGGACAGGGCGTGAAATGGTGCTTTCCGGGCCGGATGCCACCATCGGCCTGTACCGTGAGCCCACACCCGCTGAGGAGAGCAAGGCCGCGGCCCTCATGGCCAGCCTGCGTGCTGAGCACCTCATGGAGCGCACCGTGGCCACCATGAGCAGCGGTGAGCAGGTGAAGGTGCTGATTGCCCGCGCGCTGATGACGGACCCCCAGCTGATGATTCTGGATGAGCCCAGCGTGTATCTGGACATCGCCGGCCGTGAGTTCCTGCTGCACACCATTGAGGAGCTCGCCGCCACTCATCCGCAGCTTACCATCATTTTCATTACCCAGCGCATTGAGGATATCCTCCCCGTCTTTTCCCGCGGTATGATATTGAAGCAGGGTAACATCCTTTCCTATGGCTCGCGTGATGATGTGCTCACGGAGGAAAACCTCCGCGCGGCCTTTGAGCTGGATATCCGCCTCATTAAGGCGCGTAATGGCCGCCTCTGGACGGTGATTGAGTAATTAAAAACGCCCGTGGGTATGGAAACTCACGGGCGAAACTTTTGCCGCTTACTTGCAGCCCCTGTGTGTGGCGGGGGATTATTCCTGCGTTTGCAGCAGGTAGGCATTCAGCTCTGCCAGCGCTTGCCGCTGGGTGGGGCAGGCACGTCGGCGGTCCCCCAGCGCGAAGCTGCAGCGCGTTTTTCCGCTGAAATGGTAATTTGTCAGCCCCTTGTCACGCAGGTTATCCATGCGGCGGCGCAGCTCGGTGTAGAAGAACAGGGGCAGGGGAGCTTCCGCTGCCAGAGTATCCAGCTCGATGTCGATGGGCGGCGTCTGTTTGCGCAGGTGCGCGGCGATGAGTGGCAGGCCAATCTGGTTCAGCAGATTGCGCATGCGCTCAAAGAGGTAATCTAAGGGCACGGCATGCAGCGGGCAGTTGTTCTCCAAGTACATGAGAATGCCGGCGGCTATCTCCTCCTTGAAGGGTAGAGTGGTCCCGGCCTCGGTCGCGGCCTCCTGAAGCACGTTCACGAGCCAGCTGAGGTCATAATCCGAGAACACGCAGTAGCCGTTCTGCAGCAGAGGACGCTTGTTTTTGAAGGAAATCATCAGAAGATAAGTTTGCGTTGTAACGGGTCATTCTGGCTCTTGCGCTCCATGCGGCGAATGAGGTCGATGAACTCTTCCACGTTCGCAAACTGGCGGTATACGGACACATAGCGTATGTAGGCCACGGGGTCTATCCCCTGCAGCTTTTCAATGACTTTCATGCCGATGATGGAGGAGGGCACCTCGCGCTGGTGATCGCGGTGCAGCTCAGCCACGATTTCATCCGCCGCGTTGTCCAGCTGGTCCATGCTTACAGGGCGCTTCTCGCAGGCCTTTATCATGCCGCGCAGAATTTTTTCGCGGTTCAGCGCCTCGTGTACATTATCGCGCTTCACCACGCGCAGCTCCGTGCGTTCTATCTGCTCATAGGTCGTGTAGCGGTACTGGCAGCGTATGCATTCGCGCCTCCGGCGTATGCATGTGCCGTCCTTCGACGTGCGAGAGTCGATTACCTTGTCTTCCATATAGCCGCATTGAACGCATCTCATGCGTGCCATCATACCACAACTTATGGTGCCGTCAATACTATCATGGTGCCATATATTATGGCTCTGTGGGTTGCAAGTATTCCCCTTTTCTAGCTTTTCTTAAATATCATGCCCATGCCGAATAATAAAAAAAATTGTCATTTTGAAAAATAATCCTTGCAATGCGGTAGGAAAAGTGGTAATTTGTGCTCATGAACACGCAGTTTATCGAATATCCCAAGTGCAGCACCTGCCGGAAGGCCCGTACATGGCTTCAGGAGCAGGGGGTGGAGTTTACCGGGCGTCACATCGTGGAGCAGGCTCCCACAGCCGAGGAACTGCGCAGCTGGTGGCAGGCAAGCGGGCTGCCCCTCAAGAAGTTTTTTAACACCTGCGGCACAAAATACCGTGAGCTGAATCTCGCCGCTCGCCTGAAGGAGATGAGCGAGGAGGAAATGCTCGCCCTTCTGGCTACGGATGGCATGCTGGTGAAGCGCCCTTTGCTGGTAACCGAGAACGGCAGTGTCATTCCCGGTTTTAAGGCAGAAACTTGGAGCACTGCCCTGTGCAAATAAAATTTTGTAAGTGATAATTGGAGAGAGTCAGTGCCGTCCCCGGTAACGGGGGCGGCACTATTGCTTAAAAAATACCCCTCAGCCTTCAAAGCGCCATCAGCGTATCAAGGAAAAGCCGGCCGGGAACGACGCTAGAAAATGTGGGCCGCGGGAGTGTAGGTATCCAAACAGACTCCTCCCTCGCTCAGGAGGGACGCCATCCCTCACCGAAATACACCCACCCAGATTATAGAAGTTCAACGGCTTAGTAGAAAATTCGGAATTTCCGAATTTTCTCAATGTCGTTGCTTCAGACAGTTCTCCATCAGCGTATATATTCTTAATGTGTTCGTTGATGGTTGACTTTGCCTTTTGGAAAAGCTCCGCCATCTGATCCTGCGTCAGCCAGACTGTATCCTCCTCAAAGGTGACGTCAACATTGGTCAGACCATCATCGGTCTTGTACATCAATACAGGCAAGTTATTCATCGAAATGCACAATATTACTAGATTAAATTACTTGTTGGCGATTCTTCCCGATATTCGGCGTTAGTAGAATCAATGTCACTCGTATCTCTATCAATCGTTGGCTAGCACAAAAGTAGCTCGTAGTAAAAAAATACAAGCTAATCTGGCGAGTTTCAAATCTGTTGGTGAAATGGAGCATTCTTGTCAGTAAAGGGCTTAGGCTCTTAGAGATTTAATTTGAAAGAACATGCAGAGATGGTATCTATTGACTATATTTGTCTTGGCTTGCCCATTCTAAAGATTTTTAGAATACTTATAAGTTTCAAATATGGATTATATGACAATGGACGTTATTGAACGGGGGGCAATGACATAATTTTAATGAATCAATTTAAAAGAGAAATAAACATAAGCAAATCCAAAACAGACCTTAAAGTAAGTCAGCTGAAGATTTTGGTTTTGACACATACGTGTGAAATGCTGTATACTGAGTGTGCTATAGAGACCAAAAGTAGTCGCAAATAAAACAATTTCTAGTGGCATGTACAACGTAGAGTGGGACGAAGAAACTGGGGGCATTATTCTCTGTACTAAAGTGACAAAAAATACTTTAGGTGTTAGCCCTCGCCCTGTTTTCTACGAAGAGCTTGATTTGCTTGGTCTTGATAAACTCGGTTGGTCTTATTCTCGAAATCCCGAGCCTATCATGTGGGCAGTTAAGCGGCAATACTATTATCGAGGAAAACGCATTTTCGAAGCCAAGGGTGCTAATTTATGTTCTTTACCTGTTCTCGATTTTTGTGAAAATATTGAGTCTAAACAGTTAGAATCAGTAAACATTGCAGCCATGCTTGAAAAAAATGCTGATTTGATGTTTGCTTTGGAAAGCGAGGCTATAGAATTTATACGTGATACGTATTCAACGTATGCTAAGGTTAATCTTGCATATGAAAAAGAAGCTGCCAATAAGCTTGATTTTATCGCTATGGCAGAAAAGGAGGAAAAAATAAGCAAGCGGAAAATGGCAGTAGTAAAGCAAAATTGTGATAGCTTTGATATAATGCCTTTGGATGAAGCTAAAAACACAGGTAAGAAAGTACTGTTGTCCACTCATATCGACCGTTTTATTGCTTCTTTTTCCGGTGGTAAAGATTCACAGGTTGTTCTTGATTTATGTACTCGTGCTATTCCGCCTGCTGCATTCGATGTGATATACAGCGATACCGGATATGAGTTGCCTCCTTCTTTGAATCTTTACAAAGAAGTACAGACTTATTACAACGCGAAGTTTCCGGATTTACAGTTTCTAATGGCTCGTAATCACGATTCTGTTTTGAATTATTGGGACAAAATCGGGTCACCGAGTGACAACCACCGATGGTGCTGTTCAATAATGAAAACAGCACCCCTTTATAGAATGCTTAAGACTAAAGGCAACAAACAAGCCAAGGTTTTGACGTTTGACGGCGTACGAGCAGAAGAGTCTACTCGACGAGAAGCCTATCAAAGAATCGGTAGGGGTAAACATACTTTTGTTTTTAATGCACATCCAATTTTCTTGTGGAATGCTGTTGAAATCTACCTCTATCTCTTCAGACATAATCTTCCAATCAATCCAGCCTATAGGTATGGAAAAGCTCGTGTCGGTTGTTTAGTTTGTCCTTTTTCAACAACTTGGGATGATATGGTAGTCAGTCATACCCTTAAAGATGATATGGCCCCATTTGTTTTAAGACTTAAAAAATATGCAGAACAGGCCAAAATAGTAGATGTAGAACAATACATTACTGATAGAAAGTGGAAGACCAAACCCTTGGCAGACAGAACACAAATTTTCCCAGTCGTCGAATTTAAAACAGGGGAACAGAGTGGAGTATATCATGTTGAAATAAAGAATGCTCGCCAACCTATAGAGAACTGGCTTCCTGCGCTTTGCTCTTATACTGTTAATAGGCTGAAAAATAAAACAATAGGAGAATTAAATTATCGAAAAAATGTGTATCCGTACGAGTTAATCGTTTCTGGTGATATCACAATATTCAAAGTTTATAACAGCCCCAGCAAGGATATGGAGGCTCTCCTTAATCGACTGGCGTATAAAACAGCATACTGCATTAATTGCGAAGTGTGCGAAGTCGATTGCCCTACAGGGGCTTTATCTATTGTTCCCTCCGTAAATATTGACCAAAGTAAATGTGTTCACTGTCATAAGTGTTATCTTAGTCATGATCGTGGATGCATTTCTGCCGATTGTACACGTATGATTACCGATACCGAACGAAAGATAACAACTAAAGTGCAAGGGTATAAGACTTTTGGACTCCGAGATATGTGGGTTGAAGAGTTTTTCCTTGATGGCGATACATTTTGGAAAGAAAACACTTTGGGAACTGCTCAAGTTGATTCTATTAAAGCATGGTTAAGAGATGCAGAGATTACAGATAGTAAAAACAATATAACTCCAATAGGGAAAGTGTTGCGAGATATTTATCAGAATAATCGTTCTTTATTTTGGGAAATAATCTACATTAATCTTTCTTACAACTCTTTTATTGTAGGTTGGGTATGCCAGAATATTGAGGTTGGAACAATTTACAATAAGCAAACGATAAAAGAAAGCATCATCTGCCAAGGAATGTCCGTGTCTGCGTCTACGATAGGTAACGCAGCAACTGCGTTTGTTAATATGGCAAAAAATAGTCCTATTGGTGATGAAATGATGCAAGCCGTTCCCGAGGGGCGATCTAATATTAAAAGAGATGCTTATAATGATTTGAGTGTCGAAGCTTTGGCTTATTCCGTGTTTAGATTTGCAAGGTCTAAAGAAACTAATATGTTTAGGGTTTCCGATTTATATCGTTCAGAAGAAGAACATGGTGCATACAAAGAATTTAGGTTATCTAAAGAATCATTGCTCAAGAAGTTGAGAGCTCTAACTTCTGATCGAAACAGAGTTTTGACTGCCGATTTGTCGATGGGTCTAGAGCATATCACGATAAGAGATGATTTAAGTATGCTGGATTTATTGAAACTCTTTGTGTAATCAAAAAATCAACTCTCTCCTAAAAATGTCTTCATCATATCAAGAAATCATTAGTATTAAAGGTGGCCGTGCAGCTTACAACCTCGAAAGCGAAAGTGAGCACGAATGGGTTTCCTTTATTCCTAACGACCAATTCAACGCGATTTTGCAAACGGTATTGCGTTCCGTTCGAAATAACGATATTGATTTTCACAAATCTTTTTGGTTAAATGGAACGTACGGAACAGGAAAAAGCCACGCTGTTGCTGTAATTAGCCATTTGCTGGGGGATTCCCTTGATGAAATCAACTCGTGGGTGAACGATGAATATGGTGAAGAAAAATATGAAAGTCAAAAACAGGCCATTTTGTCGCTTCGTGAACACAAGCGTTTGCTGACTGTTAAATTGTATGGACTGGAGTCTATGACCCACTCGGTTGATATGGCTTTGGTGTTGCAACAGTCTGTAATTACTTCTCTCAGAAATAAAGGCGTTGAATTACATGTGCCTTCTGATTTTGAAAGAGCCATAGAAAATATACTTTCCCACCAAGGACTATGGCAGTCCATGATTGATTCGCATCCGAAATTAGCAGCAACAGCCCCAACTATAGAGGTGCTCATTAACTTATTGCGCCAAGGTGATATTGGAGCTTATCATCTTGTGATGGATGCACTCCGTATCTCTGGATTTGGGACATTGCGTCAGGAAAATGCTAAGCTGAAAGATTGGTTGATTGAGGTACAAGACAAATTAGTTGAAGCAGGCGAGTATACCGGTCTCTTAATTATATGGGATGAGTTTACTGACGTGATGCGGGATCCCATGGGGGTTCAAGTATTAAAATCTTTGCAGGAGGTAGCTGATACTTTTATGGCAGAGAAAAATAATTCGTATTTGTTCCTTATTTCTCATCCTTCGGCGTTTGACACAATAGGTGCAGATCAGTTAAAACAAACAGATGGGCGTTATCATCGTATGAAATATAATATGGAGCCTGCTTCCGCATTCCGTATTATGTCCAGAAAGTTTACAATCTGTGACCGAGCTATGCATGAACAAATGCAGCAAGCTTTTTATGATCGTAATACAAGGTTATTAGAAATATATAATCAGCATACGAACGACACGAAAGCTACGGAATCAGACCTTAGAAGTCTATTCCCGCTCCATCCTGGGACTGCTAATCTTGCAACTCATTATGCTACTGTAGTTGGCGCTGCTACTCGTGGTGTATTTGAGTTCCTTGCTCAAAATGAGTCTATACGACAGTTTTTAATGGATTCGGAGAAGTTTAAGTGTTGTGATACTATTACAGCAGATTACTTGTGGGATTATATATTGAAAGATTTGCAGAGTGATGTTACCCATTATGGAGCTGTAACTGAGCGTTACAACTCGTACATTAACAGGGTTAAAAATAAAGGCGAAGCTCATTTTGCTATTTTCAAGAGTTTACTTCTTCTTAACGCTTTCAATAATGTTTCTGGCAGTAGTAATTATGGTTTGATAACACCTTCTGAAGAGAATATCAAAAATCTATATGAGGGCACTCGTTATGAATTGCAAATTGATGAGGTGCTTCAATGGCTGAATGACGACTCTATTATTCAGCGTGCTCCCGGAGGAATGTATTCTGTACAATTTTCGGCTTTGCCTCCGATTGAGATAGAAAATAAAAAAGTCGAGATGCGTTCTGTGAATTTCCATCGTACTCATGCTGTTGCTAGTTTTGGGCCTGCTAACTTTTTTGAAAAGAGGTTCTTAGCTAATTCTATTCGTCCGTATGAGTACGGGTATTTTTCTGATGAAGAGAATGATGCCATTTTGCGTAATAAAATTAAGAAGGGGAGAAAACAAGCTAAAGAATATAGTTTGTTTTTTGCGCTTTTCTTATCTCGAAATAACGTAGAACTTGCTAAGCTGCGGACGTTTGTTGAGACTTGCGCTAATGATGAGGACGATAAGGATTTAAAAAATATCGTTTATGTTGTATTCGATGAGGTTTTTACCGACCAAAAATATGACCAATTTATTGAATACATGGCGAATAAAGCTTGTGCGGAGAGTCGTGGCTTAGCTGATCAGAGCAAGTCTCACAACGACAATGCTCAAAGCATGGTGAAAGAATGGATGGAGGCAGTTTTGCGAAACAATGCAACTGTTTACGTTAATGGTGCGGATAAAGTACCAACTACGGTTCGGCAATTGCCGACAATTGTTAAAAATGAATTAGTGCCTTACCTTTATCCGTTTGCTCCGGACGCTCACGAACAATTGAGAACAAAAACACCTCTGGCTTTTTGGAAGCCACAGAATTCCAAGGGTATAGTACGAACTATGCTTTTTGCGAAAACTTTTAATGAAGTGTTAGAGATAAGCGCTAACATGCGTCCTATCCAACATTTGTTGCAAGATTGTTTAGATGAAAATTTGGAATGGAAAACCGATGTTCCAAATGAGCATCCCTTGATGAAGGTATGTTCAACAGTAAACGCGATAATTAAAAGAGCGGATAAATCTCAAACATTTGATTTTGGTGACAAGTTTGCATCGTTGACAAAGCCACCATATGGTTTCTATTCTAATTTTGCCAATATGGCAATGATGGCTTTTGCTATGCGCCCTTGGGTAAAGAAAATCTTTGATATGCAAGGAAAGCCTAGGGACGAGAACGCAATGGTTGATGATATAGAGTTGTTGTTCAAAGTTTGGGAGGGTAGCAAAAAATCAGGTGGAAAGCTCAGCTTTAAGTTTCAAACACCTGAAGAAGGAAAGTTATGCAAGGAGATATCTTCTCTGTTTTCTTTAGAGTCGAGATCAAAAGAGTATGGAGATATCTCAAGTTTAACTAGCGCTAAGTATGCAATCGTTAACTCTTATCTTATGAGGAAAGAAGCTCCTTTGTGGGTTCTCAAGTATGTGCCTGACAGTATACTGGCGGACTCTCCGTCGCAAGTAGAGGTTACACCTGCAATTAAGCGTCTCATTGATAACGTTGTTACGATTTGTTCCGAGCGAGAACTTCGTAATCCTGCGCTTGTTACCGAAACCCTTAGGTTGATTGATGAACAGAGAATGGACATGATGAACCTGCTCAACATTGAAAATGCTTTTTCTGCTGGCTTCCATCAATTTCTCCTCCAGTTGCAAATTGTCAACATACAAGAAGGCGAATTAGTTGAAGTATTAGAATATATTTTCGAGCATTCAGAGGGAAGTGTGGGTTATTGGTCTGAGCAAGCAGTTATCGACCATGCTAAAGATTGGCGTTTAAAAAAGATGTCTCAAACTGCACCATCAGAATCAGATTTAACAAATGAGGAAGATGTGTATGGCGAAAAGGAGACACCTGATACAGAAGTGGCTGACAAGTTAGAAAAGCTACGAGGAAGTGCTAAGTCGCGTGTCGATAAAATTCGCAGTTTAGATGAGGCAAAAGATATCTTGTTGCGTCTTTGCAATGAAGGAGATGAATGGCTTCTTGCCAAAATAGCAAAATAAATATGTTCGCAAAGTTCTCTTCGCTTGAAGCTCTCTATCAAGAAATGGATAGAGATAAAGACATCGCGGATGTAGGCATTACAAGTGCAAATCGCTATCCATTGCGCTTTGTTTTGTTTGAAAATTTTAGCGATTTCTATGAGTTTATCCAAAAATCAGCAGAAAAGAGAATCCAAGTAGTGGGGATTGAAAAATGGCTCGATGCACAGAATCCTGACATTTTTCCAACATATTCTACTTTAGCAAGACGCATTAACGAGTATATAGAGCGTTCTGCAGGGCAAGATGTTGTTCTGGCCCCTTTTTCTGAATTGGCTAGATTTTATACGAGTGAAGAATTTAGGTCATTGCTGACGACAATAAGACTAAAAGAAGCAAACTTCATATCTCAAAAAAAACACCTTAGAATATACGTTCCTTTGATAGGAATGCAAAATAAGCTAGAATGTTTTCGCCGAGATAAAGAGATTCATGTGTGGGAATATATTGCTGCCGAATCAGAAAAACATTATCATCTCATACTATGCAATGGTTCTAATTATGGCCTTTCGTTAGACCATGAACAGTATAGTTATTGTAATACTGTCAAAGAGTGGGTCGCATTGTGGCGGCAAGGAAATAAGGTTAATCCTCACATCATTTGTTGTTCGAAGACAATATTTGCTATTTCAGGAAATGCAAGACCTGACAATTCGTTTGATTATACAATTTGTCATAATGCTTATGATTTTCTCAGAACTGGCTTGAGAGCAATTCCTCAAAACATTTCGTATAATCCCGAAGAGTTGATTCATTGGGAAAAACTAGCTTCCGAGATACAAGACGTGCGGTCGTTTAGTCTTGAGAAATTTGTATTAAGGCGATTTAATGTATTGAGGTTAGAAGAATCTGAGTTCATGCAGTTTTGGTTCGAGAACAAAGATTCTTTCTCTCGATGGCTTCTCAGAATTTACTATTTGACAAAATTTTGCGAGGGAAAGTATTTATGCCAAGCTCTTACTTTATGTTCAACAACACACACGAGTGAGTTGTTTGAGAGGCTTGCATTATTAATTTTTGATGAACCCTTTAATGCTGCACGTGTAGAAGAACGTAGTGTTCTTCTTTCGGTCGGTAAGAAAAATGGTGCTAAAATAACAGAACAAGCAGAGCGTCGACTTAGTGGTAAGCTAATTGAGATGGCAGAAAGTCCTGAGCGTGGTTATGTTGAAGCATTGAAGTATATAACTACTCTTACTGAGACTGAAAAACAGCTTTTAGTTACCTGGTTTGGAGACGGGAAAATTGGGCGAGAGTGCATTAAGAATCTATTTCCTGATTTGTATGCATATACAGCATCTATGCCTCAGGCGTTGTTTGCTGGTGCTACTTGGTTGGACTCATATATAAATGAATATCGTTCATCGAAAATTGCCAATCGCTATTCTAGTGCTGTTGCTCATCTCCTTGGAACAAACAATGCGTCAACCGCAATGTTTGAAACATGGAGAAATGAGTTTAGAACGGTCAAAACGATTCTTGCAAATCGTGAGGATATTGAGATTTACTATTGGATTGATGGATTAGGTGTTGATTGGATACCATTTATCAGTAAAATTATTGAAGAACACGAAGGTGATGGTGTTTATTTGAATGAGGTTTATATAGGGACGGCTCAGTTGCCTACAATAACTTCAGTCAATAAAGCTATACTGGAAGAGATTTCTCATGCCTGTTTAAAAAAAATCGGGGATTTGGATACATTTGCTCATACTAATAAGGTATATCCAGGCTATATCTGCGAAGAAATTCAACTTGTACGCGATAAAGTTGAAAAAGTTTTGAGCCAATACAACGGCAAAAAAATCGCTTTAGTGTCAGATCATGGGATTAGCTATTTAGCTCAGCAGGGCGGAGCATTCCCCATATCTGGGGCTAAAGGTGAACATTGTGGACGCTGTGCTACGTGGAAAAAAACACCTATTCAGCATGATAAGAAATACGTCATTGCGCCTAATGAAAAAGTGATTTGCTCGCTAACTCATGACTCGTTGGCTGATAAAACACCATATGGTGTAGGCGCTCATGGTGGAGCTACGCCCGAAGAAGTATTGGTACCTATTTTTATCGTATCTGGGCAAAAAAATCGGTCAAATTATACAGCCGAGTTAATTCATAACACTGTAACAATCGCCGCGCCTGTAGTGAGGTATAAAATCAAAGGTGTTCTTTCAAATACGATGGATGTGCCTGAATTAAAATATAACGGAGAGACCTATTCTCTGCACAAGATTGGAAACGATATGTATGAAAGTGCAGCTTTGCATTTGGTTGAATCCGCTAACGAAGTTACTCTTGGGATAGGCTCTTTCTCCATGACTGATTCTATTTCTGTTAAGACTGGGGTTTGCGAAGATGACATTTTGGGAGACATTTAATTATGAACGAGGTAATATCAGAAAAAGTTCGGCAACAATTTTCAACCGTCGCAATTTACAAAGACCCAGCTTCCACAAATAGTTTATTTGCTGGGCGTAATCTACCGTCATTTGTTAAAGACTTTATTCTAAAAAGGTATATTAATCCCGATGGCTCTGTTAGACGTGAAGAGCTCACTGTTTTCATGGATAAGGTAATACCTCAGAAACAGGAAAGCGTTAAGGATAGATTGGATGCAGGTGAAGAAGTTAAAGTATTAACACGCTTTATTATATACATTGATCTTGTTAGAGGAGTGCGTCGTTTTGCTATACCAGATTTAGGAATTAAACTTAATGAAGGCCAAATTCCTGAATATGTATACAGAAAACACCAAGGTGAACTGGTTGATGGCGAGAAGTGGGGTATTATTAAACTCGCAGTTTTACCAGACGATGATGGCAAAAAGAACCATGTTGAGATGGTAGAATATACTCCGTTCAAACCTTACCTCTCTGTGGATATTGATTTCTTTCGTGAGGCTCGGAAAGAGTTTTCTTTACATGAATGGATAGATGTTTTACTTTCTGCCATGGAATATGAGGCTGAAGGCTTCGATAACATTACGCAGAAAATGGAGTTCCTTACCCGTTTGTTAATATTTGTAGAACCTCGTCTTAACGTGGTGGAGCTCGCGCCTAAAGGAACAGGTAAGTCATTTGTTTTTGGCAATTTATCTAAATATGGTTGGCTTATTAGTGGTGGAAAGGTTACACGAGCAAAGCTTTTTTATGATAAAGCCAAACAACAAAACGGCATTATTAAGAATCACGATTTTACAGCGTTTGATGAGATTCAAACAATTACGTTTCAGGAGCCTGCCGAGATACAAGCCGCTTTAAAATCTTATTTGGAGTCAGGAAAAACAACCATTGATAACAATGAGTTTAGCTCTGAATGTGGTCTGATGCTTATGGGCAATATTCCGCTTACAGTGGACAGAACTCCTGTAAGTCGGCGTTATTTTGATTCTCTACCTCAGTCTTTTAGAGAGTCAGCATTGCTTGACCGTTTTCATTGCTTCATAGAAGGGTGGCTTCTGCCGCGTATTAACCACGGGATTATTTTTAAAGGCTGGACTTTTAATGTGGAGTACTTCTCTGAAATCCTGCATGCGCTCAGAATTCAAAATATTTATGGCTGTCTTTTTGATGAGCTAGTTGCTCATGATAAAGATGCCGATACTCGAGATCTTAAAGCTGTTAAGCGTGTGGCCGTAGGCTATATGAAACTTCTCTTTCCTCATTGGACTAAAAGTACAGATGTAAATAAACTGGAGTTTGAACAGTATTGTCTGCAACCCGCAATTCGCCGTCGCGGCATAATTAAAGAGCAGTGTAAGCTTATTGATGACGAGTTTAAGTTGTCAATGCCTAAAATTTGGGTAAGATAGAAGCTACTTCATTATAAAGTGTTGCATGGCTCAAATTGCCCTCATCCCCACAGGAGGGCCTAGCCGCTGCTTCTCATGGAGCAGGGGGCTACCGGGGCTTTAGCATACAATAGCGGCTTGGCCGAAGCCTTGGTATAAATGCTCGCCGTTGTACATGAGGCTGGAGGCCACGAGGCTGGGGTTGCGTAGCGGGTTATGGATACGCGGTTAATTCGAATGGCCCGCTGTACCAACTCATCAATAATGATTACCGGCTTCTCGATGTCAATCACGCTCTACGGGAGGGGCACTCAGCAGCTTATGGAAGCTCTCCGGCAATGAGATGTTCTTCAGGGGTAAGGCTGCTTGGAACAAGGGGGCAATCTCTTCGTCCCTGAATCCTGCGATACCGCAGCCAATGCGGGTCACGAGGAAGTGAAGCTCCGGGTGAGTCTGAGCAAAGCTGATGAACTCATCAGTTTCATGAAACCTGAGAGTGTTTTATGAGTTTTCCACCCCCTTTCGGCGAATTTTTCTGAGCAAAAAAGCCGAATCGCTACGCTCGCTGGATTTTTTGCTCAGAAAAATGGTAGATTTGCCTTGTTTTTGAGTCAATTATCCGCTAAAGTTTCGGTGACCGTAATTTTGAGGCATCCACTTTTCGGTGACTGTTTTTTTGAGGCAATACGACTGTTGCAGGGGATGCATTCTTTTTTTTCTGCCTTGGTGAGTTATTCTTGCTTATTTCCCCGCCCCTTCCAGCTTATTTTTGCTCTTTTCTGTGACTTTTTTTGAAAAAGTTGAAAGAAAGTGGAGATTTTTTGCGTACTTATAAGTGAAGAGCGTTTTTTCATGCGTAGTATTGTGTGAAAGTAACAAAGAGAGAGAGAAGAAGTGCCGCGATCCGAAAGGATTGCGGCACTTTTTTGAAGAGGGTTCTGGTTTGGGGCGGAATTAGCGCGCGGTGGGCGCGTAGGGGACAGCGGGGAGGCCTGCGGCGTTCACGAGGTTCGGCTGCATGTAGGTGGCCCAGGCATAGCGAGCGTGCTTGGGAGCGCGCACGGCGTCCGAGCTGAGGATGATGGTGTTCCCCTCGATGCGGGCTGTGGCGGGGTGGTATTCTCTGCCGTTGGCGGAAAGCTCGAAGCCGACGGGTGCTTGGCCATTGGTGGTGGTGAGGCCTTCAGCGTGATCATAGCTGAGGGTGATGGTGCTGCCCTGAGCCTTGGCCTCACGGACGACGGGGCCGGAGTAGGGGATGCTCACGCTGTACACACGGGCGGCGGCGAGGTGGGCGAGGCGCGTGCCTACCTCCAGCTTGCGGGGCGGGTGGACATCACTATTCGTGGAGCCGAGGTCGATGGTGGTGAGGCTGTAGACGCCGGGGATTCTGTCCTGAGCCCACTGCTGAACGGTGCGGAACTCCGGCCAGTAGGCGCGCAGGGCGCTGCGGTCATTAATGCGGGGGAGCTGCACCTGCAGGAAGGGCAGGTTTTCATTGTTGAAAGCGGTGCGCCAGCCGGTGATGAGGTCCTTCAGCAGGGCGTAGTTCTGCTTCATGTCCTGAATCTCGGCATCGCTCTCGCCTTGGTACCAGATGACGCCGGCCACGGGGAAGTTTACCCACGGGGCGATGCCGGTTTCAAAGAGGTAGGCGGGCTTGTACGGGTGGGGGGCATTCAGGTCTCGGCCGATGTTCTGGCGGGCTCTGCCGCGCACCCAAGCGGACATGTAGCGGCTTTCCAGCCAGCGGCGGGTGGTGCACTCGCGGTATTTGGCCCGCAGCACGGCGGGGGGCATCCATGCCATCATTTCAGAGCCACCGAGGGAGGCGTGCACCACGGCTACGGGGGTGCCGAGCTGCTTGCTGAGCTCGCGGCCGAAGTAGTACCCCACGGCGCTCATGCGCTGGCGGCTTTGGCGGGTGTTGCAGCTCCAGGAGCCGCTGTACATCTGGTTGTTCTTGAGGATTTCCTGCTCGCGCGGGCCGTATGCCACGGCATTCGTGTGCACCTGCGGCTGGGAGTGGTAGAAGCGGAAGAGGGGATTGTCCGGCTCGTTCAGGGTGTTGGTATCGCGCGTTTGGTTCAGGCGCCAGAGCATGTTGCTCTGGCCGGAGGCTATCCACACCTCGCCCACGAGCACGTCCTTAATTTCCATCTTGTCATCTCCTTGGGTGATGGTGATGGTGCGGCTTTCAGCACTGGCTTGCATGGGCTCCAGCGTGGCGGTCCAGCGGTTGCCGCGCACTTGTGCCTGCACGGTCTGCCCGGCGAAGCTGACGCTCACGGCGCCTCGGCCGGTGCAGGTGCCGGTGATGGGTACGCGAGCACCCTGCTGCAGCACCATGTGGTCTGCATAGATCTTATCTGGTGTAATCTCAGCTTGCGCACTAAGCGCCGCTGCCATTGCCGGGAGAATGAGCAGGAGCTTTTTCATATTCCTAGTGTATCAGATGGATATCATGAAAGCAAGTGTAAAAAAAGACGCCGGGACGATTTAACGTCCCGGCGCGGAGAGGGGGATTCGTGGGGCAGGGCTTACATGCCCACGATTTCGTAACCGCCGTCCACGTACAGCACCTGACCGGTGATGCTGGCTGCGCCATCACTGGCGAGGAAGGTGGCGGTGGCGCCGAGCTCTTCCAGCGTGCAGGAGCGCTGCAGCGGGCTCTTCTCCTCGTATACCTTGAACATGCCGGTGAAGCCGCTCACGCCGCGTGCGGCAAGCGTCTGCACGGGGCCGGCAGAGATGCAGTTCACGCGGATGGGAGCCTCGCGGCGGCCCAGATCAAAGGCGAGGTACTTGGAGCAGGTTTCCAAGGCGGCCTTGGAGACGGCCATGAGGTTGTAGTTCGGTACGACCTTCTGGCTGGCGTAGTAGGTCATGGCCATGATGGAGCCGCCGTTCACCATGAGGGGGGCTACGGCGCGGGACATGGCGATGAGGGAGTAGGCGCTCACCTGCAGGGAGATGTTAAAGGCGTCGCGGGGGATGTCAGAGAAGTGGCCTTCCAGAGTGCCTTCAGCCTTGGGAGCGAAGGCGATGGAGTGCAGCATCATGTCCACGTGGTCCGTGTGGGAGGCCACGAAGGCGAAGAAATCAGCGATGCTCTGGTCATTCATGACGTCCAGATCGCACACGGGGGTGTCCTCACCGAAGCTTTCCTTCACGAGCTTGATGACGCCATCCTTGAGGCGCTCGCCCTGATAGTTGAAGATGAGTTTAGCGCCGGCTTCATGCCAAGCCTTGGCGATACCGAAGGCGATACTGCGCTTGTTTGCGACGCCGGTCACGATGCCGACCTTACCAGCTAAGGGTTTCTCAAGAGACATAATGTTGTATTTGTATTAGGGGGGTGGATAATGAAAATCAGGAAAGGAGGGGGAACTCCTGGCCGATGATGCGAGCGTATGTCATGGTGATGCCCACGCCCATGCGCTCCATGTAAGCTATCTTTTTACGGATTTCTTCCTCGGGCATTTCAGCATCGCTGACGACGAACTTCAGGCGGTAATAGACATAGCCGCCCTCCATGTCCAGCAGCAGCTGCCCCTCCGGCAGATTTGCATTAATGGTGAGCAGGAGCATGCTGAGCTCCTGCATGAATTCTTTGCCCACGCGGGTGGCAAAATGGACGTCAAACACCAAGCTGCAGGGCTCATGCAACTCCGTGAACATGAAGGTGCAGGGCATGCCTGTGGTGTCAATGGGCAGGTAAGCCAGCCCGATTTTCTCGCTGCCGGGCCCCATGGTTACCCACTGGTAATCCTCGCCACGGCTGATGAGGTGTTGGCGTACGTGCGCCAGAAGATTTGGTTTTGTTGACATAAGAAAAGGTGTTTGCGGGCGGCGCCTTGTGAGCATGTGCCCTCTGTTTGTCTCTTATACTACACGTATCTTCGAGTCTAGTCAAGCAAAAGTGCCGCAAAATTACTTTTGCGGCACTTTTAATGGGGGAGAATCAATTATAGAACTTGCTCTCGAGCTTGTCAGCAACAAGGGAGAGCGTTTCCAGTTCATCCAGACTGAGCACGGAGGCTACCTTGTCAATTTCGGACTGAAGGCGGGCGTGCACGTCATTGCAAAGTTCGTGGCCCTTCTCAGAGAGGCGGATGCAGACCGCGCGGCGGTCTTCCGGGTTGGGATTGCGTTCAAAAAATCCCTTGTTCACCATGGTTTCCACGAGAAGGGAGGTGGCCGGAACGGTCATCTTCAGGTGCCCGGCGAGGGTTTTCAGGGCTACACCTTGGGGAGCCTCTGTGGTGAGAAGCTTAATCTGAGCTATGGCAGAACCCTGACGGAATGTCAACCCGAGCATTTTTTTCTGCTGAGTGCTGGGTGTTGTTTTGAAGCTGGCGCGCCGCATATCATCAATGATGCTCAGCAGCTTCATGAAATATTCGTGGGGTTTTTTAGGGAGAGATTCCATGCGCAAATAATACTGATTTTTCTTTAGATGTCCAGCAAAATATTTGCAAATCTGAATAATTTTATTTATTATAAATGTTACGTTTGGTCGAATGTTACGTTACTTAGAGCGGGAGTATTACTCATAATCAGATAGTTAGATGGTTGTATGTTAAATTCTGAAAGAGTTTGCGGAGTGGGGGTGATGGGGGATGATTTTTTTTTTGAGTTTTGGCTGCGTGTGAGTTTTATTGGATTTCTGGGAATAAATGGGGAGATTCCGGGGGGGAGGGTGATTAGTCTTGCAAAATGAGGCGGTGGGTGTTAAAGTGGTGGTCAGATATGACAAATGAAAGTCCGCCACGTGCTTGGGTAGATGTGGATCTGGAGGCTATCGCGCATAATCTGGATATTGCGCGGCAGGCCTTGCCGGATACGGAGCTGATGCCGGTGATTAAAGCCGGCGCCTATGGTCACGGCCTCGAACCCGTGGCCCGCCGCTTGGATACGGATGGTATCGCTTTTTTTGGTGTGGCCAATGCCGGCGAGGCGAGGCGCCTGAGCCGCGCTGGTGTGCGCACCAAGCCCTTCATTCTGGGCCCGACTTTCCCGGAGGAGCGTGAGGAAATCGTGCTCAATAACTGGTGTGCTACCATTTCTACGCTGGAGGAGGCGGAGCATTTTCAGAGATTGGCCGCGCTGTATGATAAGACTTTCCTCGTGCACCTCGCGGTGGATACCGGGATGGGCCGTGAGGGCTTCCTGCCGGAGCAGCTCGGCGCCATCATTGAGCCGCTCAAGGCGATGCCGAATCTTGTGGTGGATGGGGTGATGTCTCACTTCCCCTCGGCGGATGAAGATGTGCCTTTCACGCAGAATGAAATCGGCCTGTTTACGGACTGCGTGAACACTCTGCAGCCGCACTTCCGCCTGCGCTACCGCCATATCGCGGCCAGTGCCGGTGAGCTGGGGTATGAGGTGCCCATCGCTAATCTTGCACGCCCGGGACTGCTCCTTTATGGCGTGGCACCGATGGCCTCTATTTATGATGGAGTGCTTCACCCCACGCTGCGCCTCAGCTCGCGGGTGTCGCTCGTGCGTGAGCTGCCTGCCGGCCATGGCGTGGCCTACGGGCGAACTTATATTACGGATAAGCCCACGCGCGTGGCTACGATTGGCATCGGCTATGCGGACGGCTGGCCCCGCAGCATCTCAGGCAAGGGGGCGCGCGTATATATTAACGGCCACTATTGCCCCATGCTTGGCCGCGTGACGATGGACCAGATTATGGCGGATGTGACGGATGTTCCCTTCGTGGCTCCCGGCGATGAAGTAGAGCTTGTCGGGCCCCATATCCCCATTACCGAAGTCGCAGAAAAAGCCGGTACAATCGTATGGACGATATTCACGGGACTCGGCCCGAGACTGCCGCGAGTATATTGAGTCGGTTTTGTAATATTCATACGGAGTAATGCTTAATATGGCACTATAATAAGACTTTCGATTAAAATTAAAAAGTGTCTAACAAACGCGCAATACTAATGTGTTGCGCGTTTGTTATTTATTTTTATAATGAGGAAATATGATATGAAATGAGAGGCTGTTTTTGAAATATATATGATATTTATTCGATGATATGATGTTGTATGTATTAGCGCGATTTTTAGGTAAATATATGAGCATTTTGTTCTGAGGTGAAGTGTCGTTCGATTGCGTGAAAATCGGGATGAGGAGTAAGATGAGCCGGGGAATTTTTTTCGAAAAATGCTCGATGTTCGGAAATGAGCAAAGTTGATGGAGAGTTGGACTTTTTTGTGATTTTCAAAAATCCTTTATCATCCGAGCCGCTCAACCTCGACATTTTGACTGAGTTGGAAAAAGATGAGGCGCAAAGTAGCCAAAATAGGCATTTATATTCCTAATGTATTGTAGGAATATGGCGCGTGTCTGCAAAATAGTCCGAACATCTGGCTTGCTGTGTTAAAATCTCAATAGGGTTAAAAAGTGTGTTTTTTTCCACTTTTTCTGAAATTTCAGTGTGAGAAGGGAAGGGGAGAAGCGTTTCGAGAAATGAAAACGCCGGAGAATTCCGGAAAAAAGATTCTTTCGAATCCCAAAATCGGACTTGTTTTCCACCTGGAGGGATGATTTTGAGATTTCATTTTGCCCGATTTTTTCAGATTTAGCGGTGTGATTTTTTTGAGAAGAGAAGAAAAAAATGCCCGTCGCTTTCAGTTTCCCGGCCTTGATGCTTCCGAAAAATGGCGGCCGTAAATAGTAAATTGACTTGATTGTATTTTACTGACAGCGGATGCATTCGGTGAGGCGGGCGAGGGCCTTTTTTGGGGTGAAAAATCGGTAATAAATATAACTATACTATATTTTTTGAGGGGGAAGAAGCGTTTTCCGGAGGAGATTTGAGCTCAAAAATGACCTTTTCAAGAGCATTTGAAATGTGCAAAATAGCCGCTTATTTGATGAAAAATGGGCTAAAAATAGGCTAAACAAATAAAGGCGACTTTACCAAGCAAGTTTGGAGAAAATGTATAAAGTGCAGAGAATCAATGCTTATAATTGATTCTGATAGGTATTTCATCCACATTGAGCCCGGCGGTGGTCAGAGTATCGAGAATTTCGATGAATTTGCCCATGGAAGAGCCCTCGGCGGCGGCAACTTGGATGTTGGCCTGCGGGTTCTCTGCGAGAATCCGGCGCACGGCAGCCGGAATTTCATTTGCTGCAATCACGCGCCCGGCGAGAGCAATTTGACCATCTGAGGAGAGCTCCAAGAGGATATCATTTCGGTTGCCCGTTTCGCCGGATATGTTTTCCGTGCGCGGGAGGTCTACTTTCAGCACATTTACCTGGCGCTTGAACTCGGTCTGGACGATGAAGAAAATGAGCAGGATGGTGAGGATATCCAGCATCGGCACGATGGGGATACCTTGCACAGCATGCTTGCGCTTGTAGATATTCATGGGCAGAGAAGGGAATCAGAGTTTGTTCCGCTGGGCGAGCAAATCCGTAAAAATTTCATTGATGAGCGCGGCGCGGCGTTCAAGCGTGCGCTCGAAGCAGGCAAGAGCGATGACCCCCGGCACGGCGATGGCTAATCCGAAGATGGTGGTGTAAAGTGCTTTTGAAATGCCGATGGCGATTTCCGCATCCGCCTCCGGTGAGCCGAAGACGCCGAAGATATCCACCAGGCCCCACGCGGTTCCGAGAATTCCGAGCATGGGAGCCACCGTGGTGATGATGCTGATGGTGGTCATGCCGGAGCGCTGTGAGTCGATGAGTAGGCGGAGGCGGCTTTCGATAAGTGAGGGCAGGGCGGTGTTTTCATTTTCGCGGATGAGGTAGCGGATTTCATCCGTGATGGGGGAGGGGTGCTGGCGGCAGTAGTCACGGAGGTGGCCGCGTGCATTTTCCGTTTCGGACTTGAGGTCATTCAGCAGCGGATAGAGTTTTAGTATTTGCCTAGCACGCACGCGGGCGATGAGGTGATAAAGGATGGCTGCCACGAGTGCAACGGAACAGATGAGCAGAGGGTAGCCGAAGGGGTGACAGGCTTCCATGAACTTGCTGATGGTTTCAGTCATGATGGTGTGGATGGAGGTTAATCGAAATTAAAGGTGAAGATAAGTTCCATTTGCTCGCCGATGAGAGTTCTCTGCACTTCGGCGGGCATGGGTGGTAAATCTGCTCGGCGGATGGCGCCGAAGGTGAAGGACTGCTGGATGACGCTGGCACCTCGGCGGTTGACGAGGTTCATGTTTTCCACACCGCCGCGTTTGTTCAGTCGGAACGCGACAATGATGGTGCCCGGGATGATGTCCCCTCGGTGAGTGTCACAAGCGGCATACCATCTGTGAGCGATGTGGCGGTAGACGAGTTCTTGGTATCTGCCCTCAGGGGTGGCCGCGACATTGACGGAAGCATGTCGGCCAACCACGAATTGACCGGCTCGCCTGCTTCTTCGCTCCGTGGTACGGAAGTCGGGCTGGGCGTGCGGCGCCAGTGAGGGATCATAAATCGGCCGGGTCACTACCGGGCGCGAAGGGATGGGGGCTTCACCTGCGGAATCCGGCTCGCCTGGGGCCTGAGGTGCCGGCTGGGGAGCTGGCGCTTCAGGCTGTTCTTCTTCAGCGGGGTGCAGATTCATGTCGCCATCCTGTTGCTCCGAGATGGGCAGTGTGCTGGGGGTGGATTCTTCCTGCTGAGCTGCGGCGGGCTCTGTTCCGGTTTCCGGCTGCGGGGTTAAGGGCACATCCGGCTGTCCGGGGGAAGATTCCGGAATCGGTGGTGCCGCGGGCTGGGGTTGGTTCGGGCCATCATGCTCGATGGGGCCGTCTTGTCGCTCGCGGTCCATGGTATTGAGTTCCTCTTTTTCCTCGCCGGCCATGGTGGGCACGGGCTCGTCACTTCTGCGCTGCGGCCCATCCGTTTCACCTTCGGCCCGGGCATCTCGGTTGCCCTGAAAATCGGGAGTCTCGGGGCGTTCCTGTTCACGGTCTGCGTCCGTTTTAACAACGGGAAGCGGCTCGGGAGCCTTTTCTTCCTCAGTGAGTTGGGGATTTTCGTGGATCTCTCGTATTACCTGTAGAGCGCGTGAACGCGTTTCCTGTCGCGTGGGTGTTTCCCCCTCCGCGCGAGGGGGCGGCAGCAGAAGCCAAGCTCCGCCCGCATGCAGTATGCCGGACATCAGGACACACAGTGCCCCCAGCGGAACTCGCCGCGGATTCCTGAAATTGTCATCTGCCCCTTGCATTCATCCACTATCAAACACTATCTGCCCCAAGTTCGCAAGTATTTATTGCGTCTTTCGTGGGTGTGGTTATGATTTTTCTCTGATTCTGACGCGGACGTAGTGGGTGAGCCCCGCTGCCAAAATAAGGGGAAGAGCTGCGACCGCGAGGCGCAGACCGATGGGTCCATCGCCCGGGCTCCACATGCTTCTGAAGCCGAAGAACCATCCGGGCGCAGCGGCTAGCAAGCCGGGTAATACCAAGCAGATCATCAGGACGAACACTCGCCGCTGCCAGCGGCCGGTGGGCAGAACTTCCGCGAGAGGCCAGAGAAACAAAGCGAATAGGCTTATATTCATGGGCATACACATAAGGTATTCCCACCAGAGGAGCTCGTATCTATCCGCTGTATTTGCTGCGCAGCCGATAGCTAATAAACAGAACAGGCCAAAGCCCAGAATCAACACAATGAGCAGGCGCCAAACAAGGTGGAATTTCCGCTGTGCGGTATCTGATCTCTTTTGGCTGTTCTTGGAAATCATATCATTATTATTATTTTTATTGATGTTCTGTTTTCTTTTTCATCAGTCTCTTTTTATTATGATGAAATCGACGCGCTGTTCTGCCGGCTGAGTGCTTACAATTCCCAGAGGTTGTAGCCTGTCAGCATGATAAGCCAGTTGACAGGGGTGGCGATGATGGAAAGCGGTATATCCGCCACCTCGCCGGCCCAGCGCAGGGGCTGTATGGCAGTATTAAGCCCGCTTCGGCGGTCTGGTAGTAAGGCATTTACTGCTGCCTGTTGTTCAGTGGCCCTCATCTGTATAGTGTCAACAGTCAGCCCCTTTGTATACAGTATACCATATGGGGCAATGTCTGAAAATTCCACCAAGCGTGTTGCCTTGCAGGACGAAGTGCCTTCCAGCTCAACGTAGTACCTCTCTGAATGCGGAGTGTTACCGGTTACAGTCTCATCCATGGTGAGGGGGCGGTTGTGGAAGAGCGGCTTGGCCATCACCGGGCAGCCTCCCACCTGAAAGCCCTGAAACCAATCTGAGCGTGCCGGTAGGTAGCGGACGTTCAGCTGGGCATAGCGCTTTCCATCTGCCGTGGTAAACACGGTAACGCTCTCATGTTTTGGGCGTAGATGACAATCTTCATCCGTTGTTGCTAGGCTGGCGGCGTAGTTGTTGCTCACCGGTACTTCTCGGCCTATGTTATTTATTGCGCCACCGGTGTCAATGATGGTGCAGGCGGGGAGTAGCAAAAGCTGGGCGAGGGAAAAAATCAGTTGTCGTATCGGTGCCATGGCTCGATATAGGTGTCTGAACGTTCCGGTTGGTTGGTGGTGGTGTAATCCAAATGGGGTGAAAGGACTCCGGCAAAGGGAAGGGTAAGTGTCATTGTGACGATGCTGAGTGGTACATCCGCCACATAGCCAATGGCTTGCAGGGGCATGAGTGCATAGTTGTACCAAGTGCGGCGAACCGGTAGGAGCTGGGCTACCTGACGCGCTTCATAGAAGTGGTAGCTTCCCAGATATTCCGCAGATGAGAGGTCAATATTTTCGGTTACGGAAAACATGAGGTATGGGTCTGCTATCTGCAGATTACCTCGCGCTTGTTTGTCGCTTCTGGGCCGGGGGGTAAATTGCTCCGCTTCTGTCAGGCGGTAGGTGCCACCCGTTCCTCTGTGTAACCAATTAGAATGCAAGGCAATAACGATATTCTCTTGCGGGAGCTTGGCTAATTCTTCCCTGCTGTATGGGCGGTTGCATGTTGCTACTCCGTAAGAGCTGTATATGAGCCCTTCATATTCGAACCCGCAGCGGCGCTCTGTGACATAGACTAGCGGCATCTCGATGTACAGTCGGCCATCTTTGCGGTAGAGCTTCACGAGGCAGTCGCAGGGAGAGGTGTCGGACACGTCCGGATGTCCTTCCGGGAGGATGCGCTCGGGAAGCGGTTTTGCCACTTGTCTCCCTATGCTGCCGATGCTGTTACCGATATCCGTGCGTATGCAACCTGTTAATGCCAATAGACAGAAAGTCAACGGCGTCAAAAGGCGGTGAATAGGTGGCGAGCAGGGGGAAACCATGCTCACAGTCTAGCAGGCGAGGTGTGGCAAAGCAAGGAGAAAGTACTGTAAAAGGCAGATTGACAATAAAAATACAAGATTAGTCTTGCCTAACAGGTACTAATCGCGGTACAATTCGGATTGACTGAGAGCGCCGCTGCATCTACGGCCGCAGTGGCAAACAAGGTTTTCCCAAAAACAAAAACGAAACTATGCAGTACACACACGAAGTAGAACAGATGTGTTGCGTCAAGAAGGGCTGCAATCACGGCCCCGCCCCCATCCCTCAGGAGGGTGCCTGGACCGCAGTCACGAAGACCGAGGATATTTCCGGCCTGACCCACGGTGTGGGTTGGTGCGCTCCCCAGCAGGGTGCCTGCAAGCTGACGCTTAACGTAAAGAACGGCGTTATTCAGGAGGCTCTGGTGGAGACCATCGGCTGCTCCGGTATGACCCACTCCGCCGCTATGGCCAGTGAGATTCTGCCCGGCAAGACCATTCAGGAGGCTCTGAACACCGACCTGGTGTGCGACGCCATCAACACCGCTATGCGCGAACTCTTCCTGCAGATCGTTTACGGTCGCACCCAGAGCGCTTACTCCGAGGGCGGTCTGCCCATTGGTGCCGGCCTTGAGGACCTTGGTAAGGGCCTTCGCTCTCAGACTGGTACGCTGTACGGCACGCTGGCCAAGGGCCCGCGTTATCTGGAGCTTGCTGAGGGTTACATCACCAAGCTTGCTCTGGACGCCAACGGTGAAATCACCGGCTATCAGTACGTGAAGATGGGCCCGATGATGGAAGACATCAAGAAGGGCATGGACGCCAACGAGGCTGTGAAGAAGCACACCGGCTCCTACGGCCGCTTTGCTGACGCCGCCAAGTACATTGACCCCCGCCACGAGTAAAGAACCCTTAACACACAAGACAAGATTATGCCTCTTTTTGAATCCTACTCCCGCCGCATCGACCAGATTCTCCCGGTCCTTGCTCAGTACGGTATCTCCTCCTGCGAGGACGCCGAGAAGGTTTGCCTTGAGAAGGGTATCGACGTGCGTGAGATCGTGCGCGGCATCCAGAACATCGCTTTCGAGAACGCCGGTTGGGCCTACACCGTAGGCGCTGCTATCGCTATTAAGAAGGGCTGCACCAAGGCCGCTGATGCCGCTGAGGCTATCGGTGAAGGTCTGCAGGCTTTCTGCATTCCCGGCTCTGTGGCCGACGACCGTAAGGTGGGTCTGGGCCACGGCAATCTGGCTGCTATGCTTCTGCGCGAGGAGACTGAGTGCTTCTGCTTCCTGGCAGGTCACGAGTCCTTCGCTGCTGCTGAAGGTGCTATCGGTATCGCTCGCTCCGCCAACAAGGTGCGCCAGAAGCCTCTGCGCGTTATCCTGAACGGCCTTGGCAAGGACGCCGCTTACATCATCTCCCGTATCAACGGCTTCACCTACTGCCAGACCAAGTTCGACTACGCCACCGGTAAGGTGGAGGTGGTGAACCGCACCGCTTTCTCTGAGGGCGAGCGCGCTAAGGTGAATTGCTACGGCGCTGACGATGTGCGCGAGGGCGTGGCCATCATGTGGCTCGAGGGCGTGGACGTTTCCATCACCGGTAACTCCACCAACCCCACCCGCTTCCAGCACCCCGTTGCCGGTACCTACAAGAAGGAGTGCGTTCTGGCTGGTAAGAAGTACTTCTCCGTGGCCTCCGGTGGTGGTACGGGCCGTACCCTGCACCCGGACAACATGGCTGCCGGTCCCGCCTCTTACGGCATGACCGACACTCTGGGCCGCATGCACAGCGACGCTCAGTTCGCCGGCTCCTCCTCCGTGCCCGCTCACGTGGAAATGATGGGCCTTATCGGCATGGGCAACAACCCCATGGTCGGTGCCACCGTTTCCGTGGCTGTGGCCATCGAGGAAGCTATGAACAAGTAAGCCCTGCGCTTACGCGTTTACAGTTACACTTACAGAAAAACCTGTCCCGCATGCGGGGCAGGTTTTTCGTCTTTCAAGTAGGATTTTTCTCGAGTTTAGGAGCCGATATGACTTGAAGCCGTGTGTTTTCTGCGTTGTTTGCGGGCGGGGATGTTTTAATTCAGTCTCAATTCATAATCCACCACGTCCAGAAGTTTTCCGAATTTTTCACCAACGGCGTGGAAGTGTGATACTTGGCGGAAGCCAAGTGACTCGTGGAAACCGCAGCTGCGCTCGTTGCCCTGAGTGATACAAGCGATAAGAACCCGGCAGCCAGCGGCCCGGCAGCGGGTGATAAGTTCCTCCATGAGCTTGCGGCCTACCCCTTTACCACAGGCTTGGGGAGCGAGGTATATGGTGCTTTCCCAAGTGCCGACATAGGCTGCCCGCTCCTTCCAGCGGTGGGCGTAGCAGTGGCCCAGCACTTCGCCGTTTTCTTCATACACCAAATAGGGATATTCCTTGGAAAAGCTTGCTATGCGTGCCTCCATCTGTGCTGCACTTATTCCTTCTGTCTCAAAGGAAATGGTGGTGTGGAGTACGTATTCATTGTATATGGCGGCCAGTGCTGCGGCGTCTTCCCGGGGATGTACCTCGCGTATCATAGCGCCTGTTATGCTACATGATTCCGCTTCCAGCGTCAAGCGCATTCTGGCGCTTGACGCTGGTGAGAAAGGGCAGGGCCCATGATGATGGTAAAATCAATTAGGCTTTTGCTTACTGCGGAAGTAGGCGGCCATGCGCCTCACGATTGAAGAAAATGTCTTGTTTTCCGACGCCTCATCGTCAGAGTCGGCAGGGGGCGGAACTGTTGCTTCGTCCACAATATCAACGTCCACGGTCTCAGCTTCCTGAAGCTCATCTTGGATTATTTTAGCCTCGCGGCGCAGCTGCTCGCGCTGTTCTTCCGGTACCTCATTTTCCAGATAGTCGGGGATAACGAGGGAAAGAATGAGGGTGAGAATCCCAAGGTCATCCAGCAGACCGATGATGGGGGCTATATCCGGGATGGCATCCAGCGGGCTGATGAGGTATAACAGTGCGGCCCCCAAAAGCAGTACATTACGCGGGGTGAGCAGCTCTTTTGCTTTTCCATCTCGGAAAATCCGGTATGCCTGATCAGCTCGTTTGGCTGCGGGATT
>JAZQGN010000043.1:0-174389 GCA_045540095.1 Akkermansia sp. | reverse complement strand
GCAATAACCAAACGTTGGAGCGCTTTGCTCATTATCCTTCAATATACGACAACCCTTTGCTCTAGAATATCTACAGACCTCAATAGGCATTGAATCAATCAGCCTTATAGCCCCCGATACGTCATCAGATATACTCTTGACCATGCGAGCTCTGATTTTTTCGATAAGATACACCAAATGATGGCGCCGAGCATTATAATTTCTCCGAGAGCCCACGCGAATAGCAAGGTCAGGTAGTATTGATTGCAGCGTATCAAAAAAACAGACATTCGCTATCGATGGAAAGGAACTCCTAGAAAAGCGAAAGAGCAATAATTTCGACATCAGCGCAACGAGGCTTTCGTCCGCAATGCTGCAAGTTTCCGTAAGAATTCAAAAATTCCAGAGAAAAAGACTTGCATATCTCCAAAATTCTGTCAGACTGTCTGTGTGGTTGCATAGCATGTTTGTGCACGTACGTGTTTTAGCTTATTTATTGTACTGCAAATAAACATGTTATGCAATCACAATTCTTCTTTATGACGAATTTTAGTTTTTAATTTTTAATTATACCAACGCGTCGTGTTATCATGATGTTCAGAACAACCTTGAAAAAAGCTATGAACAATTTTACCTTGTACATCCTGCTGAGCGCAATCATGTTATGCTCATGTTCCCCATCGGAGAAAACATACACGTACGCAGAAGCCGTTGCGCTTGTAAATTTTCCTCGATCCATGTATCGCGGAACGGATTATCTGGGCAGTGATGAGAGGTACCACTATTTTGAGTACAGGATGGAGCTGGGGAGTAACACCCGTTTTCGCGTACCGATCTCAGGGTTGGAAATCCGTGAACCATTTCCATACTCCGCATGGCTTCCACAGCGAAGAAACGCCCACGAACTCTTTTGCGCTCATTCTCAGGAATAAACGCGACAACGGCTAAAAGCTTATCAAAGCTTTAGAGTCATGCCTGTTCCCACAAGCGCTTAGCAAGAGCATCCTGCGCGGAGGAAACCTGAGCGCGGTGTTTGCAGCTACCCTCAGCTTCACCGATGACGCGGCCATGCCACGTGGCGCGAGCAAAGAACGGACCAGCCGGCTTGTTTTCATCCACGGGAACCACCACATACTCCGGGCCGGTACCATCCACAGCCTGAAGCTCCTCCAGCAGCTTACCTTTGTAGTTCACCTCCATGTAATTATGGGCATTCTTCAGGCTCTTATCCATGAGGCGAAGGGCCACTTTGCGGGCGGCATTATAGTTAGAATCAGCCATAACAGCGCCGATAACGCTCTCAAAGGTATTCGCCATTACAGAGAAAGCATAGCGCCCGCCGTTCTTTTCCAGCTGGGGGCTCATGACGAGATGATCGCACCAGCCCAGCTCGCGGCAAAGGTCAGAAAGATGCTGGCGGCTCACAATACCGGAGCGAAGCTTCGTAAGCGTGCCCTCATCTGCCTTGGGGTAAAGAGAGAACAGCTCTCGGCTCACGACCAGCTCCAGCACCGCATCACCCAAGTATTCCAGACGCTCATAGGCCAGATTCGTGCTGCGCTTCTGGTCGGCGCTGGGATGAGTGAGAGCCTGCTTCAGCCAGGCCACATCCGTAAACTTGTAATCCAGCGATTCTTCTATTACCTCCGTCTGCATGCGGCGCATCATATCACAAAATCTGAGATTTGGCTAGTCAGGCTGCCATAATCAGCGGATTCATGACAATCTTTTAGGGCTTTATGTCTCGAAATGGCGTTTATCTCCGCGGCTTGATAGGATAAAATAAGGAAAATCACTATCGAAGCCCATGGCAGACCAGAACCAGAACAAAAACGGACTTCCTCCCACACCGGGCAGCGCCCCGAACTGGGGACTGTGGATCCTCATGGCCGTCATCGCTGGCATCCTCATGCTGGCATTCTCATCAGATGGCGGCATGGGACACACAGCCCGCAATCTCACCCTAGACGAGTTTAAGAAGGAGTACCGAAGCGGTAGAATCATTCTGACGAACCGCGAGCAGTACCCCATTGAAGTCACCAGCGATGATGGCTCCAGCAATAGCCTGCTGACAGCCTATGCCTACAGGCAGATGCCTGCCCCTACGTACGCGCCCTTCTACATGCCCTTCACAGAGAGTGAAGAGCTTAAGACCCTTTTCAACCGCTATGGCATCACTGAGACGCGTCAGGAGGCCCCCGCTGAAGATGCCATAAAGGATGCAGACAAGGTTATCTCCACGGATTATTTCCGAGTGCTCGGTGAAGAAGGCCGAATTCTGGACACCACAGAGCAGCACCCTGTCATCTACTTCACGAATGCAGAGCGCACTCAGGGTGTCGTGGTTGGTCAGTACCGCAAGAACCCAGAAGGCATCATAGAGCGCGCCAATGTAGAGCCCGTAAGCGTCACCTTCAGCCGCACCTTCCAAGGTGATCAGGTGAAGGAGCTGCTGGGCAGCCACGCCGTATACAAGGTAGAGAGCAACACTTGGGAGATGATTCTCATCAACTGCCTGCCGGTGGTTCTCATCTTCATCATTCTCATCTTCCTCTTCCGCGCTCAGGGCGGTGGCCCCAGCAGTGCCATGAAGTTTGCCCGCAGCCGTGCCCGCCTGCTGGATCCCAGCCAGAACCAGATTACTTTCAAGGACGTAGCCGGTATCTCTGAAGCTAAGGAAGAGGTGTGGGAAATCGTGGAGTTCCTACGCAATCCCGGTAAGTTCCGTAATCTCGGCGGCACCATTCCCAAGGGCGTGCTTATGGTAGGCCCTCCCGGCACAGGTAAGACCCTGCTGGCCAAGGCTATTGCCGGCGAGGCAGATGTACCCTTCTACACCATTTCCGGTTCTGACTTCGTGGAAATGTTCGTGGGTGTGGGTGCCAGCCGTGTGCGTGATATGTTTGCCGAGGCAAAGAAGCACTCCCCCTGCCTCATTTTCATCGATGAAATTGACGCCGTAGGCCGCCACCGTGGCCATGGCGTGGGCGGTGGTCATGACGAACGCGAGCAGACCCTGAACGCCCTACTCGTGGAAATGGACGGCTTCACCGCGAATGAGAACGTCATCGTCATTGCTGCTACGAACCGAGTGGACGTGCTGGATCCCGCCCTACTTCGCCCCGGTCGCTTTGACCGACAGGTGGTGGTAAACCTTCCTGATGCCGCCGGCCGTGAGCAGATTCTTCGTGTGCATGCCCGCAAGGTCAAGCTGGATCCGAACGTGGATCTCAACCCGATTGCCCGTGCCACCACAGGCTTCTCCGGTGCCGAGCTTGCTAACCTTGTGAACGAGGCAGCCCTCGTGGCCGCTCGCAAGAACAAGCCCGCCATCACGCAAAGTGATTTGGAGGAAGCCCGTGAAAAGGTCCGCTGGGGCCGTGAGCGCCGCTCCCTTGAAATCACGGATAAAGAAAAGTACAACACTGCCGTGCATGAGGCAGGCCATGCCATCTGCTTGCTGAAGACCGAGCTGAAAAAGAGCCTTCCCCTGCACAAGGTCACCATCATTCCCCGTGGCCCGGCACTCGGCGTCACCATGATGCTGCCGGATGAAGACAAGCACAGCGAGTACAAGAGCGAGCTGCTGGACTACATCGTCATGGCCATGGGTGGTCGCTGCGCTGAGCAGGTGGTGTTCGGAGACATCTCCGGTGGAGCCCGCGGTGACATTCAGTCAGCCACGGCCATCGCCCGCAAGATGGTATGCGTCTACGGCATGAGCGAAAAACTCGGCCCCATCGAGTACGGTACCAACCATAATGAAGTCTTCTTGGCTCGTGACATCTCCCAGACCACGCGCAACTTCTCTGAGCGCACAGCCCAGATGATTGATGAAGAAATCCAGCGCATCGTGACGGAAAACTATAACCGCGCCATTGCAATCCTCACGGAAAACAAGGAGCGCCTTCTGCTGGTTGCGGATAAGCTCATCGAGTATGAAACGCTGAACGGCGAGCAGATTGAGGAGCTGCTGGAAACCGGCACCATGGCTAACCCGCCCGTACGCGAGTTACCCCCGCCTGTATCCGAGGCGCTGGATGCTCCCACCGACCTGCAGACTCCTGATGACCAGCCTCCGGCCCCCGCTCAGGAAAACGAAAATACTCAGAATACTTCACTTTAACCCCTTTTTCATATATTACCATGAACAGCAAAGAACTGGCACTCGCCTGCGCAGCCGCTGCCGATGAGGCTAAGGCCTCAAACATAGCCATCTACGACCTGCGTGGCACATCCTCCATTACAGACTTCGCCATCGTCTGTACCGCCACCTCCACCCCCCACCTTCGTGCCGTTCTCGGCGGTATCGATAAGGAAGTGGGTGAGAAGTACAACATCGAGCCCGTATACGCCGAGCGCACCCCGAATGCCCTCTGGTCCGTGCTGGATTACATCGACGTGATGGTTCACATCATGGCTGACGAAGTCCGCGAGTTCTACGGACTGGAGAAGTTCTGGAAGGAGGAGAACCGCATCGAGTGGGCTCCCTCCGCCGAGTAACTCCGGATTACAAGCCGCATTTTCCAAGCCGACGCGCCTAGCGCGTTGGCTTTTTTCTTGTTACAGTCAATGAATAAAAGACATTGTTTTTACTATTGACATAAGCTAAAGTCACCTCTATAATGCGCACCGCATGGGCGGCAAGATAGAACAGAAGAAACGCATTGAGTCCCTGTACGTACTGAAGGCTATATGCTCCATACTGGTAGTGATAGTACATGCTGAGCTCTGTGGCAAAGCGGCGCTCCTCCCGCTGCTGGGCATTGCCACGCCCTGCTTCTTAGCTATCACCGGTTTTCTGCTGTACTCAGCAAATAAAGAGAGAGAGCTTGGCAAAGCCACGAAATGGGCAAAAAAATCTCTGGGGCTAAGCCTCGTTTGCAATGCGATGTATCTGACGCTCTACCTGCTGGATGGAGCCCCTCTCAGCCGTTACAGTATGGGAGACTTTCTGATGATACTGCTCACCGGTCACGTTATCAGCACGCACCTGTGGTATCTTACCGCCATGTGGCAGGGGCTGCTCATCATGTGGCTCCTGCGTCGATTTGCCCCTCGCGCTATCTACTTTGTACCCCTGCTCTACATTTTCGCCTATATTCTCCGGGCCTACGGTAAACTTCTCTTCCCTGAGCTGAGCAGTGATACTCTCTTCCTCATGCGCGCTAATGCCATCGTAACGGCGCTTCCTTTTCTAGCTACCGGCTACTTGGTGCACAAACACCATGCACAAATACTTAGCCGAGTGAATATCCTCATTTGCCTCGCTGGCTTCTTGTTACTCATTTATGCAGAATATGCCCTGAGGCTCTACATTAACACCGGCGGCAGCATCTTCTTCCTCTGCACATGGCCACTTGTCGTGTGCCTCATGCTGGCCTGCTGCCGCTACAAGGACTTCACTCTGCCGGTGCTGGGGCGTATAGGGCGCCTCCACTCGGCTAACATTTATTACTTCCACGTCATCCTTCTTATTTACTTCAACAGATTCTGGCCGGAAGAAACCACATGGCAAGCCCTGCTGATATACGCGGCAACTCTTCCCGTTTCCATGCTTTTCAATCTGGCACACTCAGGCTGGCAAAAGCTTACGGGCAAATTTAAGGCTTGTCAAACTCGGGAAGCAGGAGTATAATCCGCGCCCGTTATGAAACAGTACGCTCAGCAGCTTCTGCGTTACCCCGAGATGGGGATTTCCCTTGATTTTTCCAAACTGCCGCTTACTCCCGAGTTCTTGGCAGAAATGAACCCTCTCATTGATCGTGCTTATGCCGACATCGCCGCACTCGAGGCCGGCACGATTGCAAACCCCGATGAAAACCGCATGGTGGGCCACTACTGGCTGCGTAATAGCGCCATCGCCCCCACGGCTGAGCTGAAGGCAAAAATCGACGAGCCTCTGGCTGACCTCAAGGCCTTCGCTGCTGACGTGCTCAGCGGTCGCATTCTCGCCCCCAACGGCAAGAAGTACAGCACCTGCCTTGTTATCGGCATCGGCGGTTCCGCCCTCGGCCCCGAGCTTGTGGCTGACGCCCTGCCCGCTGACGGCCTGAACATGGCTTTCCTTGATAACACGGACCCCGATGGCATGTACAAGGTGCTGGACACCCTGCCGCTCACGGAGACTCTCGCTGTGGTTATCTCCAAGTCCGGCGGTACTCCTGAAACACGTAACGGCATGGTCTGCGCTCAGGCCTACTTCACCAGCAAGGGCCTGAACTTTGCCGCTCAGGCTGTGGCCGTGACCGGCGTGGGCTCCACGCTGGACAAGGTTGCCGTGGCTGAGGGATGGGTAAAGCGTTTCCCCATGGAAGACTGGGTAGGCGGCCGCACCTCTGAAACCTCCGTCGTAGGTCTGGTACCTGCCGCCCTTCAGGGCGTGGATGTGGATGCCCTGCTGAAGGGTGCTGCTGATATGGATGCCCACACTCGCGTGGCTGATACTGCCGCCAATGCTTCCATGAAGCTCGCTCTGGCCTGGTATGCAGCCGGTGAGGGCAAGGGCAAGAAGGACATGGTGGTACTGCCTTACAAGGACAGCCTCGTGCTCTTCTCCAAGTACCTCCAGCAGCTCATCATGGAGTCTCTGGGTAAGGAGCTCGACCTCGACGGCAAGACCGTGAATCAGGGTATTTCCGTGTACGGCAACAAGGGCTCCACGGACCAGCACGCCTATGTGCAGCAGCTGCGCGACGGCCTTAATAACTTCTTCGTCACCTTCATCGAAGTACGTCAGGCCCCGACCGACACCGTGAAGGTGGAGGATTCCTTCACCGCCGGTGACTATCTGCAGGGCTTCCTTCGCGGCACCCGCAAGGCCCTCAGCGAGAGCGGCCGCCAGAGCATCACCATCTCCATCCCCACGGTGAACGCTTACACGCTGGGTATGCTCATCGCCCTCTTCGAGCGTGCTGTCAGCTTCTACGCCAGCCTTATTCACATCAATGCCTATCACCAGCCCGGCGTGCAGGCCGGCAAGCTTGCCGCTAACGTGTTCCTGAAGCTTCTTGCCAGCGCTGAGGCTGCTCTGAGCGCCACTCCCGCCACGGCTGAGGAGATTGCCGCCAAGGTGAATGCCGACGAGGAGGACACCTACCACGCTCTCGTTCACATCGCAGAGAGTGGCAAGGCCAGCTGGACTCTGGGTGAGTGCCCCTGCTGTGACACCTTCGCAGCTAAGGCCTAAATTATACTTGATACAGCTCATAAAAAACCGCAGTCCTGATTTAGGGCTGCGGTTTTTACGTGCAAAAATTGCTAAGGAATCAGGCCTGAACGGCGTCAATCGCCGCAAGCACATCATCAGGCAAAGCCTCCTGACCGGAAGCAGAGGCGCACTGCTCCAGCTGCTCCACGGTGCGGGCACCGATAAGCACAGAAGTAATCTCACTGCGACGCAGCAGCCAGCGAAGAGCCAGCTGAGTAAGAGACATGCCGGCCTCCGTGGCGATTTTCTGATACTCGGCCACGCGGACGGCATCTGCCGCCACCTTGTTGGCATCCAAAAACACGGAACTTTCATCCGCAGCACGGCTCACAGTCGGCATTCCATTCAGGTACTTACCGGTGAGCATGCCCTGTGCGAGCGGGGAGAAGACGATAGAACCTGTCTGCTGCTCCTCAACATCAGGCAGCTGAGCCTTTTCACAGGCTCGGTCCAGCAGGTTATAGCGGAACTGGTGCAGCAGGCAAGGAACCTTTTCCTCCCTCAGCATCTCACAAGCGCGATTGAACTGCGACGGCGGATACTTGGACAAGCCGGCATACAGAGCCTTACCACTCCGCACAGCATGCACCAGCGCGCCAATGGTCTCCTCAAGCGGCGTGTTTGGATCCGGGCGGTGAGAGTAAAACACGTCAACATAATCCAACTGCAGGCGGCGCAAGGACTGATCCAGCCCGGCCAGCAGGTGCTTTCGGGAGCCCCAGTCACCATAAGGCCCCGGCCACATCAGATGCCCGGCCTTTGTGGAGATAAACATCTCATCACGCCGAGCGGCAAAATCATTCTTCAGCAAGCGACCAAAGCATTCCTCGGCACTGCCGGGAGGCGGCCCGTAATTATCAGCCAAGTCAAAATGGCAGATTCCGAGCTCCATAGCCTTAGCTATCATAGCGCGGCAAGTCTCGGTATCTGCCCCACCTCCGAAATTATGCCACAGCCCAAGAGAAATCTCAGGCAGAAGCACACCACTCTTTCCACATCTGCGATATTGCATGTCAGCCATAAATACGCTGGCATTATAGCAGCAGCCTCGCAAAAGACCAGCCTATTCTGTGTGCACCGTAAAAAACATCCGCTGTATAACTGATATGTATGACAACGGGCCAGAACTCATGACGAACTGCACACGCAATTAGAATTGACAGGCTGCCCCCATTTGATAAAATGCATCACATGCTTCTGGCTCTCATAGCAGGTTATCTCGTATCCGTATTATTTGCATTCTGTGGTGTTGTGAACACTGCATGTGTGCTCATAGATGCAGAAAATGGCATGGGGGCACATGCCTTCTTTAATGAGCTGGCTCTCGCAGCGTGGCCTCTGGCTGTCGGCACCATCGTTTATCTACTCACTCGTATTCTGTACACTCTCAGACAGCAGCAGATTATGCAGCAGGATGCAAAGCCCGCAGCATCCCCCCCACCCGCTATTAAGAGGCCGACGCCCCTCCCCCAAGGTACTTACTTCAAGTCTCCCACACCGCAGCCCCCACCCCCTCCGCCTTCCATTCAGGAAGCCAAAGAATTTGTCCTCACCGCTGCTCATGAAGAAGATGATGAAGACGATGACGAAATCAAGGTATCCATCCCTAATTCTCCCGCTCGACATAATCCTCAGCAACAGCGCCCCGAAAACGGGCTGAACTTCTTCCGAGTAGAATAATGCCCACTCCCGCTCAGGCTATCGCATCACTCATGCAGGATCTTCTCCACCTTCCGGTCGGAGTAGATTCCATGCAACTTATTGCCGCGGGAGCCTCCGGACGCAGCATTATGCGCTCCTCTCAGCCGGAAGCGCAAGGAATTCTCGGCATTTACTGGACAGCAAATAGGGCCGACAACGCATCCTTTGTGCCGGCAGCACAAGGACTTGCAGCAGCCGGCATGAATGTGCCGGCCATACTGAGCACTGCTGATTACGGCGAAGGTCGGGGCGCATGCCTTGTGCAGGATTTGGGCGTCACAGACCTCCTCAGCCTTAAAGACGCCCCGTGGCCCATCCGCAAGGCGGCATACGCCAAAGCCTTCCGCGCCCTTATACCTCTGCACAGCCTGCAGCCGACATGGGAACTTCAGCCTGCATTCGAATCCTCCATGTACCGCTGGGAGCAGGAGTACTTTGCAGAGCACCTCGTGGGCAGGCATCTGTGCAAAGACGCAGCAGCCTTTGCAGCGCACCCTGCCCTGCATCTTATGGCAGAAGAACTGGCGGCACTGCCGCGCGTACCGGTTCACCGTGACTGCCAAAGCCAGAACATTATGCTCAGCGCCGGCAAGGCTTGGCTCATTGATTTCCAGGGCATGCGCTACGGCAGAGCGGAGTATGATATCGCTTCCCTTGTGTATGACCCGTACATGGATTTCTCCGAGCAGGAATGCGAGGAACTTCTCTCGCTCTATACTGAGATGAATGGGAGCGCACTGCACGAGGACATCTTCCACGCCTGCGCCATGCAGCGGCTCATGCAGGCTCTCGGAGCCTTTGCCAATATCGGCTATAATCAGAATAAGAAATGGTACCTCAGCCTCATACCCGTAGGACTGAGAAGGTTGCGTCAGGTAACCAACCGCGTACAACTCAATTCACCCCTCAGAGAAGTCTCCCAATGGCTACAAGACGTTATCTGAGCAAATGGAACAGCTTTTTCTGGCTGGTCATCATCGTGGCGGTAACCATGAGTATCGGGAACCGTTTGGAGTGGCTTGACAACCGCCTGTACCTTCATGCCGCGCACTTCCTTGGATCTGTTCCTCCTGACCGCACGCTCCACCTTCTTCATGATGGGCAAGTAGCTCCGCCTGAACCGGATGTCATCACAGAAACCCGCCACATGGACTGTCCCGCAGTTGGTGTGATGGAGCTGAATGCCGAGGCGGCTCGCAACTGCTTTGCTGCGCTACCACTGGGGGCACAGGACACCGCTGTACTCCTGAACAAACTTTCCGGCAGAGGCATACGACATCTTGCCTACAGTGCCCCCTTTATCTGGGAGGGAGAAGATTCAGCCATTGCCCGACAGATGGTATGCATGCGCTTGGAAGCCTTTGAGAACGCAGCCCTTGGCCTGCGTGGCAGAACCGCAGCTGAGGCAGATTTCACCCCCACGGTGCTTCGCCGTTTCACGATTCCCTCAGACTGCGTGGAAGGTGACACCACCGGGCTTCCTTCAGCCAACAAAGCCGTGGAAAACCATCTCATGCAGGCTCAGGAATCACTGAAATTAGCTTGGGCTCCTGACTGGCTGGATGACGAAAGACTCACCCAGAGAGGCTCATCTGCAGGAACTCGTTCCTACCCTCTTTTGGTACGATGGAACGGTGAAATTATCCCCACTCTCCCCCTGCGCTTAGCGCTCATGATTAAAGGCTACACCGCGGCAGACATTCACATCCGCATCGGCCGTGATATCAAACTGGGCAATATCACGCTCCCGCTCGACGAGCACGGGCGCACACGTCTGAACCAAGTCAACACTACCGCATTGAACATTAGTGATGTCATTGATGGTACCACCGCAGCCGAAAACGCGCAATCCCCGCAGATTCTGATGCTGACTCAGCCCGCGGAATCTCAGCAAGCCGAAGGCCGCAGCGAGCTAATGGCTGCTACCATTTCTCAGCTCTGTGCAGAGGAGCGCGTCACAAAGCATACGGAGCCCGGTGCACCGGGACTCAGCCTCATGTACCGCAACCCGGCAGAAGGCCCCATCAGTCTGGGTGTTCTGGCACTCGCTGCTCTTTTTACCGTGCGCCTTCTGCCTTTCCTGTACTCACCGCTCCGCAAGCTCATCATGCTAGCCGCCTTTGGAGCTATCATCTGGTGGGCCTATAAAATGATGATTGGTGGCGAGTGGTTCCATGTAAGTGCGGCACTAGTAACATGGCTCACAGCAGCCATAGCCCTCAGCTTCCTGCGACCGGGTAGCACACGCAGCGTCCGCAAGCGTTAAGAAAAGCATTCCTCAGCTTCCAGAGGGTACAACAAGCTCAGCTTTTATCCTCATTCTTGCAGGGTGCAGCTTTTTTACGTGAGGAGCTGGCATGTTTCTTTTTACGCCTCGGTCGGCTCGGCTTAACCGGCTCGTACTTATTCAGGTGCACCTGCACCAACATCAGCGCAAACATGGAGGCAGCACTCACCTCCACAGCAGCACTTGCCGCCACCGTCTCCGCCAGCGCCACCATCTTCTGCACAATGGAGGTATATTCATCCGCGTCCAAATCCGGAAGAGCGTCTTCCAAATACCCGTGCATCTGCACGAGTTTGCGATAAAGCTGCAGCCAGTTATCCTCAGGCCCGGCAGGAAGCGTTTCTAAAATACTTTCAGGCAAAGAATCAAGTATGCGCTCAGCCTTGTGAAGCAGCTTCTGCTGCTCCTTAGAGAGAGTACGATTATTACGCGCAGCATCCAGCATGAAACGCACATGAGCGGCTAAATCGCCGTGAGCCTCTAGCACGGCCACCGGTACATGCTGCGCTGCAGACCACTCACCGCCACGGCTGGCCGCTGCACCGAAAAGGCGCATCAGCACTTCCTTTCGACCCTGTGGAGTCAGTGGTTGTCTCTCAAATAGCATCGCCCGCATATCCTACCAACATAGTCCCCCCATTTCAAGCCTAAATCATGCCTTTGCCGCAAGAAAACACGCCCAATTATAACATCAGGCACGACAGGCCACATTTTTGCAGCATTTTCTTCTTGGCTTAATGCTGAAATACTGATATGATACGGGTATGGTAAGGATACTCGCAGCTACTGATTTTTCGGAAGAAGGCCGCCCTGTTCTCGATTTCACGGCGGATATGGTGAAGAAGTGCGGAGGAAAGATGTACCTACTGCATGCTGTAGAACCATGCATGATGGACGCCGCCGGCTGTATGGCAGCAGAGGACATGTTGGGAGGATTCACAGCCATTTCCCCCATGGATTGTGCTGACAAGACGACCACCGTCCTCGCTATGGCCGACAAACGCGCTCACCTTGTGGCTGAAAAGATAAGCAAGGACTGGGACATCCCCATCTATGGCAAAGCTGAGGAGGCAGACGATATCGTGGAGTGCGTTCATAACTTCTGCGCACGCCACAAGATTGATATTCTGGTCATTGGCAATCGCCATCACTCCCTCCTCTCCTCCATCCTGTTGGGTAACACGGCAGAAAAACTGGTACGGGCAGCCAAGATTCCCGTAACCGTTGTTCCCTGTGGACCTAAAGTGAACATATGAGGCTGATTTTTCTCGGAGATGTTGTTGGGGAGCCCGGCAGGCTTGCCCTTTACAGGGCTGTACACGAATTGAGAGTAGAGTTTAACCCTGCCCTTGTCGTGGTGAACGGCGAAAACGCGGCTGCGGGAAGAGGCATCACACCACGTCTCTGCGAGGAGTTCTTTACCAATGGTGTGGATGTCATCACGCTCGGTGACCACGCGTGGGATCAGCAGGACCTAGTGAACTGGATCGACAGCGAGCCGCGCGTTCTGCGCCCCCACAACCTCCAGCTCGGCACTCCTGGTAAAGGCAGTATTCTGGCAGATACCCCGGAAGGAAAAGTGGGCGTCCTTTGCCTCCGTGGAAGAACGTTCATGTCACCTGGCCCAGAAAATCCATTCACCACAGGTATGGATGAGGCCCAAAGGCTCCGCGCAGAGGGGGCCTGTGCCCTATTGGTGGACATGCATGCTGAAACCACCAGTGAGAAAATCGCCATGGCTCATCGGCTGGATGGTGTGGCCAGCGCTGTATTGGGCACACATACACATGTACAAACGGCGGATGCCCGCATTCTGCCGGGAGGTACCGCTGCGGTGACGGATGTAGGCATGTGCGGCTCACGAGACGGCATCATCGGGCGAGATACGGAAGCAGTCCTCTCAGCCTGCATTAACTGCATGCCTTGCAAGCTTCCAATAGGCGGCTGGCCGGCCGTGGTCTGCGGAGCCATGGTGGAAATTGATTCTACTACAGGAAAAGCTATTTGCATACAAGCTATTAACAGAGTTTATGATAGATGAAGAACGCTTCGGCGGGATTGCCCGCCTGTACGGACTGAAAGGAGCTGAGCGTCTGGCGGCATCCAGAGTAGCAGTGGTGGGCATCGGTGGAGTAGGTTCCTGGGCCGCAGAGGCGCTCGCACGCAGCGGAGTGGGCACCATCATCCTGCAGGATATGGATGACCTCTGCATCACAAACACGAACCGCCAAATTCACGCCATGCAAGGCACATATGGCCAGATGAAGGTGGAAGTCATGGCCAATCGCCTCCTCCTCATTAATCCGGCGGTGAAAGTGGAACAACTCATCTCCTTCTACACCGTTTCCTCGCCGGAAAGGCTTTTTGACACACGGCCGGATGTCGTTATTGACGCCATTGATTCCATGCGCCCCAAGACTCATCTTATTGCGGAGTGCTATCGGCGTAATATCCCCATCGTCACCTGCGGTGGAGCCGGAGGACGCACGGATGCATCACTCATCACCATGGCGGATTTGGCCCGGACCCATGGAGACAACATGCTCTCGCAATTGCGTAAAAATCTCAGGAAAGACCACAACTTCCCGCTCTATGACCGCTGCCCGGAGGTGGGCATCCCCTGCGTATACTCTCCGGAAAAGCCCAAGTTCCCCAAATGTGACGGCAGCGTCAGCACAGAGCGAGATGCCGGGCAAAAAGGAGGCATCAGCTGCGCCTCCGGCTTCGGCTCAGCCACCCATGTGACCGGCACCTTCGGCTTCATGATGGCAGGCAAAGCGCTAGAAATGATATGCGCGGCTGATACAGTCCAGCCTTGACAAAGCCTCCCTCCAAGACTAGAATAACACGCGGTTACATATGAAAATCAGGGCGCTAATATCGGTTATTCTGCTGGCGCTACCTCTGCCCGGAATGGCAGAGGCCGCAGATGCCGTGCAAGCGGGCGCCACGATAAGCCCTACGGATGACATATGTAAACAACTGATAGAGACTACGGAAGGCATCGAAACGCTTCTCAAACGTATTACGGACAGGGAAACGGCTGACGCCGCGGCGCCCGAGGTACTAGCCCTGCAGACGCAGGTGCGCCAACTGCTTGTCCGCTTAGAAGACGCCCCCACGGATGCTGCCACAAACCGCCGCATCATGCAGGCAATGATGACGATAACTCACATTGCCCAGCGTTATCTCCCCACAGTTACCCGGCTGACAGAACAACAGGCCTATGGTTCCGAGGCACTCCTTTCCGCCCTTGCGACACTGAGCTCGGATTCTCCCTATAGTGAACCGCCCTCGCCCGTACCCGTTCCGGCACAAGAGCACTCCCGCCTCATCAGCAGCATGTGCAGCACCTTGGGAGATGTTCTGTATGAGCTCAGAAAAACGACGGATTCAGCTACAGCCCGTGCAGCAACCACCATTCTGAGGCGAGCTATTGCCACGCAGAAACAACTTTCCGCCAGCCTTGCCGCCCTCCCGGCTGAACCACCTTCCGGCGAAGAGCAGCAGTTTCGCACGGCAAATGAGCGCCTCGCCGTCCTCCGTAAAGAGTTATCCGAAGAAGCCGCCCGTTTGTTACATATCAACTGCTACGATGATCCTGACCTGCCCTCGCTGATGGATCAGTATATCCTCCTGCTGAATCGATGACACCCATGCAACGCACGGATTATCACACCCATACCCCTCTTTGCCACCACGCGGGAGGTACGCCTCAAGCCTTTGTAAAGCAAGCACTCGAGCTCGGGCTCACCACCTACGGCATCGCAGATCACGCCCCCATGGCCCCTGAACAGGAGCCATTTGATGACTGGCGCATGCTCTACGCCGAGTTGCCGGAATACTTCGGCTGGGTTCAGCAGGCCCGGGACGCCGCCCAAGGCACAGCCCTGAGCATCATCTCCGGTTTGGAGTGCGACTGGATTCCCGGCATCGAACCTTGGATTCGCGAGCTGCGCAGAATCCACAAGTGGGATTACCTTATCGGCTCCATCCATTATCTTCCTGGCAACGGCTCCGTGGATGACGCGCTGTACGCAAACAAATGCCTTACTGGTAGTGTGGAAGAAGACTGGCGCCTGTACTGGGAATCCATGACCGGCCTCATCCGCAGCGGGCTTTTCGATATCGTGGGCCACATGGACCTCGTGAAAATCTGGGGCCGAGTGCCGCAGGGCGACCTTCAGGCATATTACACCGCGGCTTTGGACGCGCTACAAGAGAGCCGCATGGCTGTGGAAATCAACACCGCTGGCTGGCACAAACACTGTGCGGAGCAGTACCCCTCCATCCCCCTGCTCCGGCAGCTGCTGGAGCGCCGCATCCCCATCGTCATCAACTCTGATGCTCATTACCCTGAGCATCTTTCCCGCGGGTGGAAGCAAGCCATATCTCTGCTTCAGGAACTCACAGGTAATCGCTTGCAGCAATTTGACCACCCCACCGCCAATAATCCCGATACCATACTCAAGGCTTATGGACCTCTTTGAATTTGCGGCTCAAAATACTCCTTCCCAGCAATCTCCTCTTGAGCGCTATAAGGAGCTCTGTGCTGTCATTAACCATAATAACGAGCTTTACTACGCTCAAGCCACCCCAGAGATTACAGATGCCCAGTATGATGCGCTGTACCGCGAGCTTGAAGCGCTGGAGGCAGCACACCCTGAGTTCATTACTCCCAAATCCCCCACCCAGCGCGTGGGCAACGACCTCACGGAAGGTTTCCGCAAGGTGACTCACCCGCGCCCTATGCAGAGTATTGATGATATCTTCGAGCACAAACCCGGCCAGGGAGATACGGATGCCGAGCTCATCGATTTCTACAGCCGCCTCTGCCGCAGCTTGGGACAAGATGCACCCCATGTCGTCATCGAGCCGAAAATTGATGGCTGTGCCGTTACTCTCATGTACCGCAACGGGCGCTTGGCCTACGCCGCTACGCGTGGAGACGGTACCACCGGAGATGATATCACGGCTAACATCCTCACCATCAAGAGCATTCCTCGCCAGCTTCCGGAAGACGCACCCAGCGTGCTGGAGGTGCGCGGTGAGGTCTACATGCCCTTTGCGGACTTCAACCGCCTGAACGAGCAGCGAGACGCCGAGGGCTTACCCGCCTTGGCCAACCCGCGCAATGCCACCGCCGGCACTATCAAGCTGCTGGATGTAGAGGAGGTGGCCGCCCGCCCTCTGGCCTTTCTTGCTCACGGCATAGGTGAATACGAGGGAGAGCCCATGCTCACTGCTGATGATTTTGAGGCTCTGCTACATCGCATGGGCATACCATGCAATGCACCCATCATCAGAGCTGAAGGACTTGCCGCCGTGCGCCAGGCCGTGCAGGACATCAACACCTTGCGTCACGACCTAGGGTACGGCACTGATGGCGCCGTCATTAAGCTTTCAGACTTCGCCTTGCGTGAATCCCTCGGCTCCACGGCTCGCGCTCCGCGCTGGGCTGCCGCGTTTAAATACCTTCCGGAACAAAAGGAAACCATCCTGCGCGCCATCACCATTCAGGTAGGCCGCACCGGCGTGCTCACCCCCGTGGCTGAGCTGGAGCCCGTCCCCCTCTCCGGCACCACTGTATCACGCGCCACCCTGCACAATCAGGACGAAATCGCCCGCAAGGACATCCGCATTGGTGATACGGTGCTCGTGGAAAAATCCGGCGAAATCATCCCCGCCGTCGTTCAGGTGAACAAGTCCAAGCGCCCCGCAGATTCTCAGCCCTATAGCCTCTACGATGCAGTGGGTGGTGTCTGCCCCTGTTGCGGAGAGCCCATCTCCCAAGAAGAAGGCCAAGTAGCTTGGCGCTGCACAAACTTCACCTGCACTGCACAAGCCGCCATGCGCACCACTTACTTCTGCAAGCGTGAAGCGCTGGATATAGAAAACCTCGGCGGCACCGTGGCAGAAGCTCTCGTTCGCAACGGCTACCTCTCAACCCCACTAGACCTCTTCTCCCTTTCTCTCGAAAAGCTCGCTGCCCTCAACCTCGGCACTGAGGAGGAGCCCCGCCGCTTCGGCGAGAAAAATGCAGCCAAAGCTCTTGAAGCGCTGAACAAAGCCCGCACGCTCCCACTTGAACGTTGGCTCACTGCCTTCGGCATCCCAACTATAGGGGTTACAACATCGCGCGAAGTTGCAAGATACCATCGTGACTTACAACATGTAGTAAACTCAGATTACCTGCGTTCTTTGCTAGAGTTGGAGGAAGGAGTTATTCAATACAACACCTTAAATCCGAAAGCACGTTCAAACAAAGGAGCAGACAAAGAACAACTTGAAAATCTGCGTTCTGCATTGAAGAGCGAGCTTCAGGAAAAAGCCCGTCTATTTGAAGAAAAAGGCTTCCTCTCCCTTCAAGCGGACGGGACTAACAAACTGAAACTCAGTAATCCTTTAGGTTCTGTATCTACCAGAAAACTCATCGCATGGGCTCAATCTGCAGCAGGACACCAAGTTATATCTACTCTTGATATTCTGGGCATTAATCCCACCTCTCCCTCATACTCAGAAACAGGAAACAAGGCCAACGGAGCACTTTCCGGACTCACTTTCGTGCTTACCGGGGCACTCAGTCGACCACGCCCCGAGTTTGAACGCCTCATTACAGAAGCAGGCGGCAAGGCAACAGGCTCTGTGACCGGAAAAACTTCATACCTTGTGGCAGGCGAAGGCGGTGGCAGCAAGAGAGATAAAGCAGTAAAGCTGAACGTCCCCATCATAGATGAAAATACACTTCTTGCTATGCTGAAAGGAGAAATCTCATGAGCGACAAAGCATTAATATACGGCACCATCGCCATTGATACTCTGATTACTCCGTCCGGGCGTGCAAATTCGGTGCTGGGCGGCAGCGGCATCTATGCAGCGTTGGCGGCGAGGTTGGTAACAGCTGATATGGCACTCGTGGGCGTGGTGGGTACGGATTTTGAGGACAAGTACCGCATGGCAATGGAAGCTCGCGGCGTAAGCATGCAGCACGTGGCAACGGAAGAAGGGCAAACTTTCGCTTGGACGGGGCAGTACGAGGACGACATGAATAATCGCACCACCGTGAGCACCACGGAGGGAGTACAGGAGTACTGGCGCATGGAGCTTAGCCCCGAGCTGCAGCAGTGCACACTGGCCGTAGCCACCAACGTAACGCCCCCACTTCAATACCGCATGCTGGAGCAATGCCCGAACGCTACTTTCCGCATGGCTGATTTCATGAAGAGCTGGATTATCCGGGAGAGAACGTATACGCAGAAACTTCTCGGCAAGGTGGATTTGGCTCTGATGAATGATGAAGAAGCGCGCGAGTATGCAGGCACGAACGATAGCCTAGAGGCCGGCTACAAACTGCTGGAGGCGGGGCCACGATATGTGATAGTGAAACACGGCAGCGCCGGCTCCACACTATTCCACCGCACGGAGTCCGGCGAGATACAGCTTTTCCGATGCCCGGCTTGGCCACTTGTGAATGCGACTGACCCGACAGGCGCCGGCGATTCATTCATGGGAGCCCTAGCCGGGTACCTGACCCATTGCCTAAACGATGGTCAGCCAGCATGGGAGGACATGAAACGCGGTGTGGCCATGGCCACGGTGGTGGCTGCAGCCGTGTGCGAGAAGTTCGGCACAGTATCGCTCTTCTCCCTAACCCGCTCCGAGCTAGCCTCACGCATGGAACGGTTCAGGGAAATGACCTCGTGGAATTAAAACAAACGGCGCACATCTGTGCGCCGTTTGTTTTTTAACCTTTGCTTGGGAAGTTTGAGCATCAGCTCCACTCATCGGTAGCCCACTCATCTTCAGAGAACGTCTCATCAGCGGCCTCTTCATCCAAGTCATCAATCTCATCGGGAGTAGACGGGCCATCATCTTCTACCTCGCCGGAAGAGTCTTGCTCCGGAGTATCGTCAGAAGAATCGTCGGTATCTTCCGTCGGCGTATCGACAGAAGAATCGCTACTGTCTTCAGACGGAGTAAATGAGGGGATTGATATCGGCTCACCGGAAGCGGGCCTCATAACAAGGTGGAAATCACGAACGCCCTCACGAATGGTATCAGCGGCCTCAATATCACCAATAGCCCCAGCAAATGCAGCTGCTAGGCCTACCGCCATCCCTGCAGAAGGATCAGCAGACGCAGCAAGAGAGCCGGCAAGAGGAACAAGCGCCTGCGGGCGAATGGTATATACAGCACCGGCAAAACGAGAAGTTCCGGTAGCAGTTCTCAGCGCCAGATTGTTGAGATTAGGAATCGTACCAATGGCAATGCGATTCTGCGTCAACAGGATATTCGGCTTAATCTGATTCATTCCCTCAGGTGAACTGATGGTAACGCTGGTTGCCCTGCTGCCACGGCTGACTCTGTAACGTCCTCTGATGTAGTTTCGCCCCTTTCCAAGGAGCGGCCCGATGGTAGAGGCAAAGTTCTCACCAGCTGCGCTCAGGGCATTCCTGTCAGTGAAGCTGTTCACATACGAAAAGTGCGGAAATCCTGACACATTATAAATAACGAAGGCGGAGCTGTTACCCATGGCAGCAGTGACGCGTTTGAGGGCATTCATGGACAGGCGGAAGCGCGCAGACAAATTAGCACTGGAGCTTTCATCTTCCGTGGTAGCTTCCATACCGCAATACGCAGCCACGCAGTGCGCCAAGATATCCGGCCAAGTGACAGAGTGAGGCGCGGTATACGGGGTGGTCTCAGTATAGAAAAGCGTATTCTTACCTCGGCCCATCGCAGCCAAAGATAGAGTACCTTCCGCATATGAAGCACCGCAAGCATCCACATTCAGACGAATATGTGTAGCTCCACTCAGCGTCCTCCATGCACACATCATGAATGGCTTATCAGTTTTCTCAGGAAAGTATGAGCAAATATTACGCGTAAGAATCTGAACACCGCGAACAGCCGAACTGTAGAATGAAGATTGTTCAGTATTAGCTGCGGCCAACTTGCGGAAAACGGTGGCCACATAAGATGATACCAGATTGACGTTTCGTTTGCTGTATGCGGCAAGCGTTCCGGTCATCTCCGGAGTAGCATATGCTATGCAAAGGGGAGACTGGCGCAGAGTATAATCAGCAAACGACAGCTTGTTTCCACCAAGAACGGAAGCAGGTGTAGCGGATGGCAGCTTGATGGCCTCAGGCTTCTCACAGATGACCATCACCAGAGACGTACCTACTACTTTGTATAATTGATAGACGTATCTATTCGTCAGTGAGTTTTTGATAATCTTGCCCAGAGTATCTCTGGCTTCCGGAGTGGGAAACAGAGAGGCCATGCTGTACTTCCAGCCTCGGAAACCATTAATGGTAACAGCCTCAGCGGATGAATGTGAAGAGGATTCTACGCAGGAGTTCATAATCCCGGGTAACTTACGGCTACTGGAAGGCTTCACCGTAACAATTGAATAAATCGGAGGCAAAGCAGTACTTCTGAAAGCAGACAATGCGTTATTGGCATCCGACTGATATGCAACGAATCGGAAACTTCTGATGACATCAGCGACATCAGCAGTCGCACTCTCAGCCCAACTCTCCGCCATTGAGGCACCTTCACGCCGAGAGCTTACATATGAATAAATTGGCAAGTAGGTGGTATATGCTCTCGCACTCCCTTTTCCTAAGCCAATAGCAAAACTCTCCACAATATTGGCTACCTCCGGCGCATCAAACGGCCCGGCGGAGTCAGCAGCGGCATCTTCCGTAGAGGTTAAAGAAATGAGAGTGCGCCCCATAAAAGAAGCCAGTTTTTCAGCAGAACTATTAGAAGAGGCCACGGCTTCCACATCTGCAGGCATACGCACCAGAGCCGGGAAAGCCTCAGCTCTGGCAGGAACACTAGCTGTAACAGGCGGTGGTGGTGAAGCAAGGCTTCTGTACGAAGCACCAGTCTGCCGAGCCTCTGCAGACAGCAGACTCAACATACTTAAGCAAAATAACGATAGAGCAGTCTTAATGTTCATACATGTTCTATTCTAACGGACAAAAAATGATTTGTAAAGATAATTGTGTGTTCACCCGAGGGTGCAATGCAACTATAAAACGTCCAAACGATGAAGAGCTATGATTAAAAATCGAGGTCGATATCTATACCAAAGGCGGAGCTGAGAGATGCAGCGTCAAATTGAGTTTCCGAAATGGATGGAGCACTCAGAGAGTAAAGGCAATCCGGAGAAAGCGAACGCAGGGTAAACAAAAGCATCGGGTCCGAATCTATAAGAATTCCGGCGGCATACACCGCAGCGGCAGCGTGGGCGCAGGGCTCAGCCCAGTCCGGGCAGCTGCATGACATGCGCCAATCTGAAGGCTCAGGCAACAATCCCCCTTCAGGCGCACAAAGCAAATCAAGCACAGCGGCATCTATTTTCCCCTCCAGCAGCGAGACAAGAGAGTCAATTTTTCCACAGCAAGCCCCTCGCAAAGCCTCCAGTTTCTCATCCACAAGCGGGCGGATACGAAGAGAAACTTCATATAATTCCTCAGCACTGACCTTAGCCGTAATCAGCCCCGGAGCAATGCGTAAATCAAGCACACAGCCATGGCGCAACAACGAGCGCCCTGGAGCAAGGCAAAGGCCACCCGCCTCACAGCGAGCTAGGTGGCGCATCCAAGCGCAGCCCCAGAAGTTCGTGGCGAGCTTACGAGTGGTATTCACGACAGGGCGGAGCTCCTCATCTTCAGCCTGAAAGGCTTTCAAGCGCTCAGATGCAATCCTCCCTAGCTCTTTGACACTCAGTCGAGGAGTAAAATCATCACACATAGCAGCCCATCAAAAAGCACCGCAGAGCAGCCCAAAGCATGCTCTGCGGTGCCGAAATAATAAATTACTTGGTTACGCTCTTGAAGTACTCGAGAGTGGTCTTCAGACCTTCCTCAAGAGTGAACTTGGGCTCCCAGCCGGCATTGCGCAGCTTATCAGCGCAGGAGCGGCTGTGCTTCACATCACCGGGACGCTCAGGAAGGTGCACCACCTTGGAAGAGGAGCCAGCAGCCTTGATGATAATCTCAGCAAGGTCATTAATGGTAATCTGACCACCGTAACCCACGTTATTCACGCCAGTCACCTCAGGATGCTCAGCCACATAGGCCAGAGCGCCCACGATATCCTTCACGTAGATGAAGTCACGAGTCTGCTCACCATCACCGTACACGGTGATATCCTCGCCCTTGATGGCCTTCTCCATGAAAATCGGTACGGCAGCAGCATATGCGCCCTTGGGATCCTGACGGGGGCCAAACACATTAAAGAATCGGCAGCAGCCGGTGTTAATCTGGCCAGTCGTGCGGAACATGTCCATGTAGTACTCGCCGTCAAGCTTGGTGATACCATAGGGGCTCTTGGGCTCAGGATACATCGTCTCCACCTTGGGCACGATGGGATTGTCTCCGTAGATGGCAGCGGAAGAAGCCAGAACCACCTTCTTGCAACCGGCCTTACTGGCCTCTTCAAGAACCACAAGCAGACCATTTACGTTCAGGTCAATACACTCGCGAATCTTGCTCATGGATTCCGGTACAGACACCAGAGCAGCCATGTGGAAAATGTAATCCACACCTTCTACAGCCTTGGCCACGAGCTCACGATCTGTGATGGAGCCCTCGATGAAAGTAACGTTCAAGCCATCCAGATTCTTCTTGTAGCCGGTACGCAAATTGTCCAGCACACGAATTTCTTCAGCCACACCCTGATAGTGCTCAGCAATGTGGGAACCGATAAAGCCGGCACCGCCGGTAATAAGGATTTTCATGGTTAGAAAATTATTTTGTTAACGGCATTATGATACCCCATCCCGCCGGAGATTGCAAGCAAAGAATACACTCCTGCGTAAAAAAGAGAACAGAGCCAACGTCTCAATACACTCAAACAAAATAACAGTGTACGTTGGAATAACTATTAAGACTATACAGGGACAAGCCTAGGAAAATCTTACAATTCCTTCATCGAATTAGAATATCAGAACAATAACAAGACTTAATAAATCTTAATAATGACATTAGAATATTACTGAAACTATTTGACTAGCGCAAATAAGTATGATATAAGAGTATAACGTCTCAGAGCCACTGCCCCAAACAATAGCAACTGAGAAGAATGTGATTTCAACTGCATTTTATAAACTAAATAATATTTTATGGATAACACAGTCATTTTACAACAACGCTTTGGTGGTTATTATTTCACCTATATTAACACAGCGGAACTCTCCGTCTCTGATGAACTTCCTGAGAACCATCCTCAAAATCTTTTAGCACGAGGGATGAAGTTATTTAGGGAAGGAGAAGCAGTTGAGGGCATGGATTTGATGGTAAAGTCGGCAGAGAAAGGAAATGCTTTTGCGGCTTATACGTTAGGGGTATGTTATATCTTTTCAGCTAATAAATCAGACCCAGAAAGGTATGAAGGCATGTTGACAGAAGGCGTTGAATGGCTTACCTTTGCAGCAAGTTTAGGAAACGATCAGGCAATGGTGGCGCTGGCATTTTTTTACATGGCGGAGGATTGTCCATATCACAGCGACAAGGATACGGCCAAATGGTTTAAGCGTGCGGCTGAGGCTGGTAATGTTGAGGGGATGTATGAATATGGGAACTGTTTCTTAAGCGGTTGCGGTGTTAAACAAGATTTTCTTCAATCTGCTTTTTGGCTGGAAAAAGCAGCTAATCTAGGAGACCCGTTGGCTCAATTTGAATTAGCTGTTCAATACAGCCTCGGCGAAGGTGTAGCAAAGACCCCGCAAAAAGCCATTGAGCTATACAGAAAAGCAGCTGACCAAGGCCACCCCGGAGCCATGGCAGGGCTTGCTGAGCATTATTACGACGGAGATGGCGTAAAAAAGGATTACGATAAGGCCTATTTATTGTACTATCGCTGTTACAAAGCCGGCAACCCCAAAGGCAATTTGGGTCTGGCTCATTTTTACCTTGATAATGAAGTAATGCCACCTGATTATCAAACGGCATTGCAATTACTGAGCTCTGATGAAGCCATCAATTATGCTCCTGCCCAAGAATTAAGGACCTCCATACTGGAACAATTCACAGAACACGCAGGCAAGAACGACCCCTATGCTTTGACTCTCTTAGGCTGGGCGACTCTCAATGGCTCGGCATTTGAGGGAAATAAAGAAAGAGCATATCATTATATATCTACTGCAGCTCAAATGTCTGATCCCCTCGCACGCTGTCTGTTACGCTGCTATCTAAATGAATACGCGGATCCAAATGCAGCTAGTATAGAAGAATGTCAGGCATTTTATCATAGCCAGATAGAATATGGCGTACACTGGGCCGCTCGAGAGCTTCTTCTTATGGCAATGCGTGGGGATTTTGAAGCGTCAGAGGAGGAAGTCTTCAATCTGTACACCAAAGCATTAGAACTATGGGATTTTGCTACTAGAGATGACTTTTACTCGCACCAAAGCGCAGAAGATTAAATAGCAACAAATGCCCCGGAGCACGTAATCGTTCCGGGGCGTTTATTTTATCTTCATGCATTTAATGAGAGCCGCAAGCAGATTCAATAATCCTGTACAGGAGAACCGGGGGCAGCCACGGAAAGAGCGGGCACTTGTTCATTGAAAGCACGCAAGTCCGCCAGATACTCACGCCACTGAATGAACGGCATCGGAGGCCGTGTATGGAGTCCCATACGGAAGCGTTCGACACGCTTATCAACAGCGTCCAGAATACTCTGAGGCAAGCTTGAAATCATCTCAGCGGCGGCCTCGAGATGCTCACAGGCATCATGGCAAATGAGAGGCAAGTCGCAGCCGGCTTTCAGCGCAAGAGCTGCGGATTCAGCGGGGCTGTAACGCTTGGCGATAGCCCCCATGCAGAGATCATCAGTAAACACCACACCTTCATAACCAAGCTGATTCCGCAGAAAGCCCTGCACCAGAACTGGAGATAGGGATGTAGGCAGCTCTGCATCAATTTCCGGTATGAGCAAATGCGCTATCATCATGGATGGCAGCTCCGGCATCAGCGCATTGAAAGGTATGGCGGCATCCTGCAAGAATGAATCACGCGTACCATGCAATACGGGCAGGTCATAATGCGGATCACACTCTGCCGCCCCCATTCCGGGAAAATGCTTACCACATGTAGCAATACCCGCACGCACATGGGCGCGGTTCCACACACCGGCGTGAGTAGTGACAGACTGTGAATCATAACCCCAGCAGCGGCTCGGAAGCGCGTTTGCTCGAGCGGAACCAATATCCAGCACCGGGGCAAAATTCGTATTCACGCCCAGGGTATAAAGGCACTGAGCATTGTACCATGCGGCCTGAGTAATAAGGTGGCTGCTTCCTGTAGCCGCAAGCTCGGCAGCAGAGGGATGCTTTACATATATATCAGCCGTGCGCACCACGCGCCCACCTTCTTGATCAATGGCAATAATGGGCACATCAGGCCCGACCGTGAGCGCCCGCAGCTCATCCGTAAGCTCGCGGGTCAGCTCGTGGTCTATAATATTACGGGTAAAGAGGATATAACCAGCCGGCTGAAGGCGCGAAAAGAGTTCCCGCTCGCGCGCCGTCAGCACGGCACCCTCAATACCTGCAATAATCGGCAACATCTAGCTTTTTACTTATCGCCGAAGATGCTGGAACGCGTAAACATGGGGAACACGGGAATGCCGCGGCTCTCGATAGCCTCGCGACCACCCTCTTGGCGGTCCACAAGGACCAGAGCAGCAACAACCTTACCGCCCTCGGCCTCAATAGCGTCAATAGCCTTCAGCGTGGAGCCACCGGTGGTAATCACATCATCCACCACGATAACCTGCTGACCTGCAGCGAAGTTACCCTCAATGCGCTTACCACGGCCATGGTCCTTAGCTTCCTTGCGCACAGTGAACACGCAAAGGGGCTTCTCTGCAGAGGCAGAGTACATGCCGATAGCCAGAGAAATGGGATCAGCACCCATGGTCATACCACCAATGGAGCAGGCCTCGGGGAACTTCGGAAGAATCTCTTCCTGCACCATCTGCCAGCCTACCTCACCAATGAGATTAGCACCGCGGGCATCCAGAGCGGTAATGCGGCAGTCGCAGTAAAGATCACTTTCCTTACCGGAAGCGAGAATGAAATGACCGGTCTTGATGGACTTAGCCAGCAAGATTTGAAGAAGTTCGGATTTGGCGTTACTCATGACGCCCGTATTCTAGCGCAAACAGGTCGAAAAATCAAGCCAGAAGAGAGGCCAAATCTGCAGGAAGTGGCGATTTCACCTCAATTTTCTGCGCCCCAAACTGGAAACGCAGAGAACATGCATGCAGCGCATGTCGGCGAATGTGCAACCTCTCAGCTAGTTCAGGAGTCCAGCCCTGCGCGATGAAATCCAGATAATTCTGCTCATTACCGCCATAAATCTTATCCCCCAGCAGAGGGAAGCCCAAATAGGCCGCGTGCACACGAATCTGATGAAGCCTCCCTGTATGAGGAATGCAGCGCAGCAGAGTCAGCGCAGGAAGACCACGGTGGGCAGGTACTCGCTGCAACACTTCAAACTCCGTACAGCAAGGCTTCCCCTGCGGGTGGCAGCACTGGCGCACGTGAATGCGCGTTGGCTGCACATTCTCCATGCGGAGTATTGGCTCATCACAGCAGGCGATTTCCCATAGTGGAGTACCCTGCACTACGGCAAAATACTCCTTCTGAAACAAGCGCTGCTGCATGGCTTTACCCAGCTCACGCGCCGCTGATGAAGTTTTTGCCACGAGCGTGATACCGCTCGTCTCACGGTCCAAGCGATTAATGAATGAAACCTGCCCACCACACGCCAGCTCATAAGCAAGCAGTTCTTTCACGCCATGCCAGAGAGTGGGTTCATTCTTATCACCCGTGGGGTGCATGAGGAGAGGTGCAGCTTTATCCACAGCCAGCACATCAGCATCCTCATACAGCACGCGAAAATCCGCATGCACCTCGATGGGCATGTCAAAGTTCATGAGAATAGAGCCGGGTCTATAGCGCACCACTCGCCGGGAGCCAGATTAAGATCTGCAAGGCAGAGTGGCCCTATGGCCACGCGAGTGAGAACCACCACGGGGGCCCCTACTGCTGCCATCATTCGGCGCACCTGATGATAACGCCCCTCATGCAGAGTGAGCCGCCCGGTTTTCTCCCCTGTAATCTGCAACTCCGCCGGCAGACAGGGAGTCGTTTCTCCATGAAGCAACAACTCACCGGAAGCAAACAGCTTAACAGCGTCCTCAGGTATAGGCGCTGAGCACTCAAACTCATACACCTTGGGCACATGCCTCTTAGGACTGGTAAGAGCATGCAAAAAAGCGCCATCATCCGTCAGCAGCAGCAGCCCGGACGTCTCCTTATCCAGCCTCCCCACCGTGCTCACACCATCACCACGGTTCATCCACTGCTCGGGCAGAAAATCATACACCAAGGCACCTTCCTCACGGTGGCTACAAGTGCAGCCAAGCGGCTTATTCATCGCCACATACAGGCCATCAGGGAAAGGTATCGGCTTGCCATCCACCAGCACATCTGCAGGCTCAGCTTTGGCTGAAGGAGATTTCGCAATAGCACCCTTCACCGTCACTCGCCCACGCTTCACCCACTGCGCGGCTTCACGCCGTGAGCAGTACCCGTAACGGCTCAGTATGGCATCTAATCTCATGTCTGCGTCATTTTGCCATATTTTTTTCAAAAAACAAGAAAAACAAGGTTGAAATCGTGTGTATTTTATGGTAGTCTACCTAAAACAGCAAGAGCACGGCTGCTTTACTCGTATCTCGTGCCCTGAACACTTCTTACACACGCATATGATTACCATTATCACTGACCGACAGTTGCCGCAGGCTGAAGCCGGGCTCTGGCTCAAAGCCCAGCAGGCCGTAGCTGCCAAAAACTATAAGTATGCCGTCAGCATTCTCAAAACTCTCATCAAGCGCCAGCCCGGTTTCCTTGAAGGCCGCAAAATGCTGCGCGCCTGTGAGGTGAAGTCCACGCCAGATGCCGGACGTCGTTCATCCCTCTTCGGCGGCATGCGCATGACATCCTCCCGTAAGGACCCCGCCGCCACCATCGTATCCGTGGAAGATGATTTGGAGAAAGACCCCTACTCCGTCACCGCGAATGAAGCACTCTTCGCTGCTGCGAATGAGCTGAATCTTCCCGAGCTGGCAGCCTTCGCGCTAGAAACCATCTGTCAGGGTCAGCCGAATGCTAAGAAGCACATGCACATGCTGGCCAACCACTACATCAAGCACGAGAATTTCGCCGAGGCCGCTGAGACATACCGCCGTATTCTCAACATCGACCGCACAGACGCCATCGCTCAGCGCGGTGAGAAGGACTGCGCCGCTCGTGCTACAATGAAGCAGGGTAACTGGGAAGGCAAGGGTGACTTCCGCACCAAGATGAAGAACAAGAGCGCTACCACTGATTTAGAAAGCGCCGACAAGATGGGCCTCACCCGTGCAGAAATGGAACAGCGCCTTGCTCAGCTTTCTGAGCAGTATGCTGCAGATAACACCAATCTTCAGATTGTGCGTGATATCGCCTCCATCTACGAACAGATGGAAGACTACGCAAACTCCTACTCCTTCTATGCCTATGCATACGAGCTTAGCGGCGGCGCAGACCTTTCCATCAACGACAAGGCCATGGAAATGCGAGAGAAGGCTATGAAGGCAGAAATCGAGTACTACGAGCAGGTGCTGGCAGCTGACCCCGAGAACGAAGAAGCAAAGGCCACTCTTGCAGCCCGTAAGAAAGAAATCGCCGAGAGCGCCGTGGCTGATGCCGCCGCCCGCGTGGAAGCCAACCCGACGGACGCCCAGCTTCAGTACAAGTACGGTCAGGCACTCTTTGATGCCGAGATGTACACCGAGGCTATTCCCCCGCTCCAGCGAGCCCGCACAAACCCGAACCTGCGCATTAAAGCCATGCTTATGCTCGGCAAGTGCTACGCCTCCAAGAACATGACAGATATGGCTATCCGCCAGCTTGAAGACGCTGATAAGGAGATTCTCACCATGGACGACACCAAGAAGGAGATTCTCTACATGATTGGCTGCCTGTACGAGAAGAGCGGCAACATGCCCAAGGCCCTCGAGAGCTTCAAGGTCATTTACGAAGTGGACTACGGCTATCGCGACGTGGCCCAGAAGGTGGAATCAGCCTATTCGTAAAGCCCCTGCTCTTGGCACATATTTTCAGACACCCCGCAGCATTAGCATGCGGGGTGTTTTTTATTCCTCGCGCGTAAGAGAAGTGGAACCATCAGAGTTCAAAGAAAGCACGTGGCGAGCCGAACCTTCTCCGGTATGACGCTTCTCATAACACTCAGCCGGATTTCCCTGAGCATCCCAAAAGTACTCACGCAGCAACGAACCATCCGCAGCATATTCACACACACGCTCCGCATATCCACAGGCCGGATTATCACAGGGGAGACCGTCCGCCGCATTAAAACACTCCCACTCTACTTGTCCATGAGGAGTGGAGCGCACCAAGTGCTCAGCCCATACGCGCATATCCTCACGCATCACACCATTTTCGCCACAATACCGCGTGCGCTGCAATTTCTCATCAGGCCTGCTCTCCTTCAGCACAGATGAAGCCCCATGCCCGGAGTGATGAACAGGCTCACCAGCAGCATTTGTCCAGAAGGTGTGAGTAGTTAGGCCGTTACGAGTGTAGCAAACTCGCTCCTGTGCCACACCATCAGTATTATCAGCGATTACTCCATTCACTGTATTCGTACGGAGCCTCTCTTGGCGAGGATCGTCATATGAGAATGTAATACAGCTTTCCCCTTTGGCATTTACCATCTCTTTTCCTTCACCATCTAGGTATTGTATCATCACAGGCCGTCCCTCTGAATCATAAGTTATACGCTCTTCCGCAAAACCGGGCATCCGAGGTACAATTTTTCGTCCGGTTTCATCACGAAAGGTCCGCCCGGTAAGTCGCCCCCGCTCATTGTATGAAAACTCACGCACCGCCACTCCGGAAGCGTCCGGCGCGAGATTCCCATCCGCATCATAATTACAGCGTGAAGCTAATCGCCCAGCGGCATCATACTCCATGCGCTGCTCAGCCACTTTACTACCAGACATGTGCGAAATCTCGCCACGACTGTCCACATAAAAGAAGCGTTTCAGACGGCCATCCCGTTCATACTCGAACACAAGGCACTCCCCATTTTCACCACCTGATACAATCTCACTCAGTCCACGCGGCAGCTGAGCCTCAGCAGGATTAACCACCCCATGAAAGTACTTGTATGTCAATGCACTTTCTACCGGGGTAAGAACATGATAAATCCCCATTCCCAATACACCCAGAAATAGTCCCATGGCGGAAATCGTCCCCATGTACTGCCACATATATGATAAAATGCTCCGGAAATGATCTACAATTCTGCGCCTTAAATCACCCATGCAGAAAGCGACATCGCTAGCTCTCATCATGTGCGATAATGGTTAGATGGCTAAGTGTCCGTATATGTCATAACCGTTTCTCTAAGAAAACCTTCAAACTTCTCCACATCCGCAAAAATCAGCGCATACGGCCAGCTCAGCAAGTCAAGAGGCACAGATGGAGAGTCAGCATGAAATGCCGCCTGAATATGAGGATAAGGAAGCCGGATAAAACCACAGCTTTCATAGAATTTCAAGCGAGTGCATGTCCACTCATCTACTGGCGGCTCAATCTCCAGCACAATGGGAAGCCCCTTCCCTTGGAGCCACTTCAGCGCTATACGCCCTCCACCCTGCCTCCGATATTCCGCGGCTATGGCCAGATGTTCCAGAAAAATGCAATGCTCCATCATCCAGAAAAATAACAACCCAGCCACGCGCCCTGCCACACATATTTTCACACAGTAAAACGATGAGCGTTCCCTCATGGCACGAACATGCTGCGCCATGCTACGCCTCTCACAGCGCGGAAATGAGCTTTCATAAAGAGACCAGAGTTCAGGCTCCGTTTCCACCTCTGTCACCCTAATGAACTGCCACATGCCTGCATGTTACCTTCCATATGCCGGTAAGACAAGATTTTTTCACGTATTTAAGACCGATTTTTCATTATTTAGTGGACGTCAGGCCCGGACTGCGCTAATATAGAGAGCGTGAGCACGAAATGGAATGTCGTCGAGTTAAAGGAATGCGAGTCTACTTTTAATGAGGCCCGTAAGGAGAAGCCGTGGACAGTCGTGAGCGCAGAACGCCAGCTTAAGGGACGTGGGCGCTTTAACCGCACTTGGTTCGGAGAACCGGGCGGGCTCTGGGCCACATACAATCTTCCTCTGGATCCCCGAATAAACCGCCACTGGGGCCTGCTACCGCTGGTGGCCGGCGTAGCCATCATTAAGGCTCTGAATGCATATAACATTAAAGACCTCCGCCTGCGCTGGCCTAATGATGTATTAGTTGGCCGTGATAAGCTGGCCGGCATCCTCGTGGAGCGTCCATCCTCCACGATGGCATCTATTGGTATAGGGCTCAATATTTCCAACGATATTGAAAGCATTTTTCGCACCACCACGGACCGCCCCACTCGCCTTCAGGATTTACTCTACGCATGCCCCAAGCCCGCGAAACTTCGCACCCTTATCGGCGAAGCACTCGAAGCCACATTCAATCGCTTTGTAGAACACGGGCTAGAAGCGCTGCGTGATGATTTGGATGAGGCATGGGCAGGCTCCCGCCCTGTGGTTGCGATTACGGACACCGAACGTGTGCGTGGCCATTTCATCGGCGTGGAACATGACGGGTCACCTATCCTGCGTACCGTGGACGGCACCACCATCACTGTACCCGGCATTACCGTCAATCGCCTGAAGGAACTCATCTGATGTCAGCTGCTGCCATATCCGTCCCGCAAAATACGATTGCGCTTATTTTCGACTTCGATCATACGCTCAGTCCGCATAACATGCAGGAAGACACTATCTTCCCCGAGTTCGGCATTAACGCTGAACTCTTCTGGAAGAGGTGTAACGAGCGTAGCCGAGAAGAAGGCTGGGACGGCGAGCTGAGCTATCTCAAAGAACTGCTGGATACTCTCAGCATTGATGGAGTCAGCAACGAAATGCTCAAACAGCTCGGCCAAAAGCTTACCTTCTTCCGCGGCATCCCTGAGTTCTTCGAGAAGTTTGAAGAAAGAGCACTCACCCCGGAACACCGTTTCTCCGGCGTCCATGTGGAGTTTTACATCATCTCCAGCGGCATCAAATCCATCATTGATGGCTCAGTTATCCGCCCGTACCTGAAAGAGGTTTTCGCCTGCGAGTTCAGTGAGAGCAACGGCTGTATCAGCTTCCCCAAGCGAGTCATCTCTCATACCACCAAGACGCAATACCTTTTCCGCATCAACAAAGGTCTTATCAAATACACAGAGGATGTGAATGATCACATGGACAGCGCGCTGCGCCCTGTGCCCTTCAAGCACATGATTTATCTGGGGGATGGCCCCACGGATGTTCCTTGCTTCACAGTAATGCGCCAACAGGGTGGATTAAGCGTAGCTGTGTATAACCCGGATGATAACACACGCTCCAGCTTCCGCAAGTGTTATAACCTGAAAACTGACCAGCATCGTGTGGACTTCTTCGCGCCGGCAGACTTCCGCCCCGGTAGCCACCTGAGCAACATTCTCGAAGAAACGGTTCGCAATATGGCTGACAACATTATGCATGGCATGCGCACCAGCACACGCTAAAAAAGGCTTTGAGTAAACGACAAACGGCAGAAACCGATAAAGGCTTCTGCCGTTTTCTACTTCCAGTAAATCGTCAAATGATTACTCAATCGTCCAAGCAATCGTGCGCTGATATTCCTGCCCCGGGCGCAGTTCGATAGTGGGGAAGTGCGGCTGATGAGGAGAGTCCGGATAATTCTGAGCCTCCAGAGCCACACCGCCGCGCTTCAGCGGCAAATAATCACCGGTATACACCTGAAGACCAGGGGCATTCGTAGAGAGGCGCAACGTATACTTACCGTTTGTCAGCACAGCTGCCTCCTTTACACCGGAAGTTGCGGACAGTACATAATTGTCATCATACCCGCCGGCAATAGCCGTGGGGGCATTCCGCTCACCCAACACCGCGGGAGACGTCAGGTCATACAGGGTACCGCTCACCGGAAGAATAGCGCCAGTCGGTATATTTGCCACCATGGGAGTGTACGCTGAAGCATGCACCTGCAAGAGGTGATTATCCATTGTGCCGGAACCATCAAGATTCCAGTACGCGTGGTTAGTAAGATTCAAGAGAGTCGGGGCATCAGTCGTAGCCGTCATGTCCAGAGTAAGTGTCTGCCCCGCCAACGTATACGTAGCCTGCACCATCACGCAGCCGGGATACCCCTCATCACCGTCAGGGGATACAAGGGAGAGAGCAATGCGAGTGGAGGACACCTCATCCACCTTCCAAGCAAGGTCAGAAAACCCGACAAGTCCACCATGAAGGTGGTTCGGCCCGTTATTCACGGCCAGCGTATAACCGCGACCATCAAGCTCAAACTGCCCACCAGCAATGCGGTTTGCTACTCGGCCGCAGATTGCACCGCAATAGCAGGTATCTTCACGCAGTTCCTGAGCGTTTTTCGGCCCATACAGCATATCCACTCCATCATATACAAAACTAAGCAAACGTGCACCTATATTAGAGATACACACGCTGAGTTTCCCGGAACTCAGAGTATAAAACTCCTCATTTCTGTTATTATCACTTTCAGTCATTGGCATAAAATCATTCAGCAAGAGTTCCATTCGGTGAGCCACTCAGGCGGGACCACGCAGTTACCTTCCCATTCACAAACTCCACCCATGCGACATTACGGGGCACATAAGCTGTGCTGATAGAAGGGTAAGCACAAGGATACCATCCATGCAGCCCACAGTAAGGATAAACGCCTGCATTCATAACTGTAACAGGCTCATAGCCATTATATACCCAGCGCGTGACATTACGACCATTCCGCTGGGACTCTTCCACCGGAGCATTCGGATTTCCCCATGCTAAAAAGACAGCATCCGGATTCATCCCTTCACACAAACGCCCCTGACGCACAAGAAGCTGCTGCTCAGCAGGCAGATTAGTAAACATAGCCGGATGTTCGGCAATACGACTGGCAGGTGTAGGAGTTTGGCACGAAACCATCAGCATGGCCAGCATCACACCGACAATAAGCAACGACCGCATTCTTTTGAGCTCAGCCTTCATACGTTCATGACAGTATCACGAAATTTCATGCTTGCCAAGTAAAAAAAACAGTGATAGATTACAAGGCGTAAGTATGAAAGCTATTTTCCCCATTCTCGCACTTCTGGCAGCACCTGTGGTAATGACCCAGACCTGCTTTGCCGGAAACATCGGGGCCATGCAGGGCTATCTTCCCACAGATGGTACCATGACGGCCGGTTACGCAGTTACTCCTGAGTTCACGCAGGAATTTGCTCAGATGCAGCAGTCTCTTGTAAACCGTCTTCAGACTCTTCCTGCCGACAAACAGAAGGCATTCATGGAGAGCTATGACCCGATGATTCTCATTCCCTATTCTGAAGACTTGTGGCCGGCACGAGCAGATTACGAGGCTTACAAGGCCGAATGGAAGAAAGCCCGCGTCAAGGCTCTGCGTGAGGTGGGTGTAGGCCTCCGCCCCGGCACTAATGATACGTGGACGGTTCTTTCCGTCACCACAGACCCGCAGACCGGCCGCTCCGCTCCTCTTACCATCAGCGCTCTCAGATATGATGGAGGTCGTAATGTATGGACGTCCAATAACGGTGAGCTGACGGCAAAGGATTTCCAGACCACTGAAGACCACGTATACGGGGCTCAGGTTGGTACTGAGTGGTCTCTGACAAAATCGGATAGCCTTTCCCAAATGACGGAAACCATTCGCCTCACCCGTAGTACGGATGGCAAGGCCGTATACCTCTATTACGCCTTCTCCGAGCACTCCACTATTTCTAATTCTGTGATTGCGCAGGGTGGTTACGTCCTCATGTTCCCGGTAAGAGCAGCTGCAGTTAATGCCGGTACCCCCGGCAGCAGATAACCCCGGAATACAGTTTATTCAAAGTAAAAGCCGTAGCATTTCGCTGCGGCTTTTGCCTATTTTTTCAGAGAAGCCGTCATTTTTCCTGCTTGTCAAAGTCAAGGCAGCATGATAGAATAGGAGCAGTAGCTCATGAAATCCCTCTTCCTTACTCTCACCGCCATTTCACTTCCCGCGCTCATCAGCACGGCAGTTTGTGCTGAGGTGCCCTCTGCTCTCATGGATTTCCCTGGTAATGGCATGCGCATCACAGGTGAAACTGTTTCCCCGGCACCTGCTCCGGAGTTTATTCAAATGCAGCAAGCCCTCCTTGCACGCCTGCAAACACTCCCACCGCAGAAACAGCAGGAGTTCTTTACTGCGTATGATAGTACTCAGCTTATCCCGTACACAGAAGAGTTCTGGCCGGACCGCGCTACGTATGAGGCCTACCGCCAAGAATGGAAAAAAATTGAAATCAAGGCCCAGCAGGTCGTCCAACTCGGCGCTTTTGATAAGGGAAATAATCAGTGGTCTCTTCACGGCGTGAGCGTTAACACCTTCACGAGACGAACCACACCGCTCGCAATCGGCGGGCTCGTGTACTACGCAGATAGAAATGTGTGGACATCAAACAACGGCGAGCTGACGGCAAAACCCTTCTCCTGTAATTCTGACAACGTCTACGGAGCAAGAACCGGCACGACGTGGTCCCTCACTAAGTCCGACGCCATGTCCAGAATTACGGAATCCCTCACCATCAGCCGCCGCACAAATGGCGAGTTCCTCTACCTCGCATACCATTTTACCGAACGCGCTCAAGGCAGTGGCAATATGCTGGCACAGGGTAACTACACCATGCGTTTCAGAGTAGGCCCCCCTGCACCGGATCCTGAAGAAGCTAAGCCTGCAGCACCGGAGGCGGAACAGCCACAGGCCCGCCCCTCACAGCCTACTGCAAGGCCAAACAGGTCCGCCAGACGAAATCAGCGCCGGAATAATCGCCGCAGACGCAGAAGATAACCCCTTCTAATATGAGAATCATTGCAGGAAAAGCAAAGGGATACAATATCCGCGTGCCTCAGGGAGAGGTACGCCCCACACAAGACAGAGTGCGGGAAGCTCTCTTTAACATCATCGGCCCCATTATTGACGGAGCCCGCGTGCTGGATTTGTACTGTGGCTCCGGTTCGGTAGGGCTTGAAGCACTGAGCCGAGGAGCCGCATCTGTACGCATGGTGGATGCGGCGAGGCAGTCATGCGCCATGGCCCGCACTAACATGGAGAACAGCCGCCTGACCGGAGGAAGTGTGGTACAGAGCGATTGCCTCCAGTTCGTGAAGCGTGATATGGGGCGTTACGATATCATCTTCGCGGACCCGCCTTATGCCAAAGCAATAGGCGACCGCGATATGATAGCCGAGCTCATGACGGACCGTCTGCATGAGCTGCTGGAAGATGATGGATACTTCATTGCAGAAGCACAGTTAGGCTACGGAGTGGGTGATATCCACACGCGTGAGTTCCCCGGCTGGAAGCTCATTGATGAACGCACCTATGGTAAAAACACCATTCTCTTCTACAGAAAAGACATATGAAACGCTTTATTTTTCTGCTGATATACAATCTTTTGCTGCCGGTATTCCTCATTCTCTCCATACCGGGCTACCTGATAAAGATGAAAAAGCGCGGCGGCTTCGGCACGGGACTGCGTGAGCGCTTTGGCCTGTATAAAGTGAAAAGCGAGGAAGAGCCTAAGGGCGGCCTGTATGTACATGCAGTGAGCGTGGGTGAAGTATTCATCGCCCTGAAGTTCATTCGCGAGTGGATTAAAACACATCATGAGCCCGTTGTATTAGCAACCAGCACAGCAACCGGACACCAAGTAGTGCGTGATGCCGCCCTGCCCGGAGTTCGTGCTCTGTACTCCCCGCTGGATGTACCCGGCCTCTCCGGCCGATGCCTGAAGCGCTTTCAGCCGAAAGCCGTAGTGCTCATTGAGGCGGAGCTCTGGCCAAACTTTGCAGAGGCCTGCTACCGCCGCCACATCCCGATGCTGATGCTGAATGCCCGCCTGTCCCCGCGTAGCGAGGGCCGTTACCGCAAGGTGCGAGGCATCACCTCCCTCCTGTTCTCCCGCCTGACCGCCCTCGGTGCCCAGAATGAGCGAGATAAAGGCCGCTTTGGTGGCATTGGCGTGCGTGAAGAAATCATCTCTGTGACTGGCAGCATTAAGTTTGATGTGATGGGCGACACTCCCGCGGAGCCCCGCGCTGAGTTCCGCGAACTGCTGAGCAGTATCAGCGGCGGGAAGCCCGTTGTGCTGGCCGCCAGCACACATGCCGGAGAGGAAGCACTCATCGCCACGGCAGTGCGAGAAGCCGGGGCCTTCCCCCTCATCGTACCCCGCCATGCTGAGCGCAGAGCAGATGTGGTGAAGGATTTGACCGCAGCTGGCTTTAGCCCCGTACTGCGTACAGCCGCCACCCTGCCCAGCCCGCTCCCGGAAAATCTCTGCTATGTAGCGGATACAACGGGCGAGCTGAGAGACTGGACAGCCTTGGCTGACGTTGCAGTCATCGGCAAGAGTTTTCTCGCACGCGGTGGGCAGAACCCTGTGGAAGCTATCGCGGCCAAGGTCCCCGTTGTCTTCGGCCCGGATATGACTAACTTCGCGGACCTCGTTTCCCTCCTGAATGCAGAAAAGAGCGTCTGGCAGTGTGAAAAAGAAGCACTGAAAGACACTCTCGTTCAGATACTCTCCGACAAAGATGAGACTGCAGCCCGCTGTGAGCGCGCCTATAACGCCTTGCATGTGCACTCCGGCGCAACCCGCCGTAGTGTGGAACTGGTAGAGACTCTCTATTAAATGCGTTTACGAGCTTGACTATATACCATCATTGGTGATATAGTCACGCCCGGCGCAGCCATATACTCTCCCATTTTACTGAATCATGACCGCGATTTTCGTATTCTGCCTTCTTTCCGTGTTACTGGTAATCGGAAAGATTCTCCGTACGCTCATCCCTTTGCTTCAGCGCTGTTACCTTCCTAGTTCCGTTATCGGCGGCTTCGTAGGCTTGGCACTATTCCAGTGCTTTCCGCAGATTCTTCCGGAGGATGTCATTAAGACAGTGGGACAGCTTCCCGGCTTCATGATTAATGTGGTGTTTGCTACACTCTTTTTGGGCGTAGTGACACCGCCGCTAAAGAAAGTGGTGCAAGTGGCATTCCCGCAGTTGTGTTTCGGGCAAATTCTGGCTTGGGGGCAGTATGTCATCGGCTTTGCAGCAGTAGGCTTCCTGCTGATGCCGTTTTTTGGAACGAACGAAGGCTTTGGCAATCTCCTCGAGATTGGATTCCAAGGCGGCCATGGCACAGTAAGCGGCATGGCAGAGAGTTTTGAATCCTTCGGATGGGAAGATGGTGTGGCACTCGGTTACACCATGGCCACGGCCGGCATGCTGCTGGCCGTCATTATCGGTATCATACTCGTGAACTGGGCCGCGCGCAAGGGCTACATCCAGAACGTGCGCCACTTTCATGAGCAGGATAATCTTCAGAAGAAGGGCATTTACAGCAAGGATGACCAGCCCGCCGCCGGCGTGCAGACCGTATACTGTGATTCCATTGATTCCCTCGCTTGGCACATCTCGCTGGTAGGCCTCGCCATACTCATCGGTTTCGGCATGCGTTTCGGTCTGCAAGAGCTGGAGGGAGCTTGCAGCTCTGATGGCACAATCACCCTGCTCAAAGGCTTCCCGCTTTTCCCCTTCTGTATGATTGGCGGACTGCTCATGCAGAAGATGGCCCAAAAGGTACGCGTGCACAGCCTCATTGACCACGGGCAAATGCAGCGCATCTCCGGTGCAGCTCTGGATTTCCTCGTTGTATCAGCTATGGCCACCATCAAACTACAGGTCGTGCTGGATAACTGGGTGGGTCTTCTGGTGCTCATCGTGCTGGGCACCCTGCTCTCTCTCTTCATGGTGGTGGTGGTAGCCCGCCGCCTCTTCCGTGAGTCCTGGTTCGAATGCGCGATTGCTGAGTTCGGCCAGTCCTTGGGCGTCACTGCCACCGGCTTGCTGCTGCTGCGCGCTGCGGACCCTGAAGGCAAAACCTGTGCCACCCAGGCATTCGGTTACAAGCAGCTGCTCCACGAGCCCATCATGGGAGGCGGCCTCTGGACAGCCCTTGCGCTCACCCTCCTTTACAAGCTGGGCTGGGCCATCATGCTGGGCATCTCCGCTACAGCCCTACTCATCTGGATAGCCGCCGCCATTCTCTTCATGCGCAAGCGTAATTCTTAACGATTGCCACAAGCAGAGGCTCTAGAAACAACGAAATGATTTTCATCTAAACTACATGCCCCCGAGAGTCATTCTTCGTTTTCTGTTTGCAGCTGTAGCCCTGATAGGTATCAGTTTCTTTTCCTTTGACGATGAGGAGCAAGATATTGAAACAATCTGCAAGCTTTTTAATGTACGGCAAGAGAATATCTCGGCCCCATCAGTAAGAATTATCAACAAACTTACCGGTAATGAGCCGAGTAACCGGGAACTCCCCTATCAAGATGCGGACTACCGCATCGAAGGGTGTTTTCGCCTGCCCGTTCAGGCTCTCTCGCAGGTAAAGGGTACGCCCCAAGCCCCGGCTGACGACTATCACCAATATACCGGTGAAACGATTAATGACTGGCTCAGCGACGATGCCTTTAAAACAAGCCTACTGAAAAGGCAAGTTGACGGAGATGTATTATTCTCCCCCCGAACTGGTTGGGTATACTTCAACTTAGATTAGATATTTATATACCCCGCTTGCACTGATTGAAATATTAATACCTGCCCCCCTAGTTATGCGCTCAAATCATCATTCCTCTCTCTATATACTTCTCTTCGCTCTGTACGCACTGGCAGTTCCCGCATGCCAGCAAATGGAAGATGGCGTCTATCATGAATCCGGAGCAATAATTCCGAATGACTGGGTGCTTACTGCCCCCATAAAGGAGAACGAGTTCACACAAGCGAATGGCACACAATACCATACCTTCGTTTATAACCTGTCGTATGCAGCGCCTTTTGCTGCATATTGTGGGCAGGAAGTTCACTTTTCACCTGCATGTGCCATTAAGCGCTCGGACTATGCAGGAGGCACCGCATACGATTTAGTGGATTACAGTCCGCTGCCCGGCGGAGTAATTGATGCCTACTCAGTGCCTGTGCATAAGGGAAAGCTACTGGCCGTGCGCGGTCGAATAACAGAGCAAGCCCCTGCAGGGAGCGATACCTTCACCAGAACCCGTTGCATGATAGAAGCTCTGATTGAAGTACAGCACCCGGACACCTCGGTTAATCAGGACAAGCCCCTCTATCTGGTCTACAATCTCGGCCATGAAGGCTCAAAAGAAGCCGCGGCATCTAATGTATACTCAGATATAAAACGAGCTCCATGGGAACCCGCGAGCACACCGCTGACGCGCAGTATCAGCTCGCTTTTGGAACAAGTGGTCCCCCCATTCCCTAGCGAGGCCGAACAGGAATAAAACAACAGCGACTATCGCCTAACGCTCACCGATAGTGTTTTCTCCGTTCTTTATATGCACCGTACCGTGCATATTGCGGTACTCACGCGGGCTCATGCTACTATCATCCAACCAAAGACCACGGCGAGCCTCTCGGGCTTCTCGCTCCGCAGCAACCAAATCAGCATTACTGAGAGCGTCCGCGTGGTGGCTATAAAACCACGCAAGGCCGGCTCTCAGCATCTCCTCATTCACATACGTACCCCCTACATACACCTTTGCCACGTAGCGCCCGTAGCGGTCCACATCCTGCACCTCCACGCGTATACGCTTTCGGCGAGTGAGCTTTACCAGCAACTGGCGAGACTGCCCCGCAAAGTCCTGCCCTTTCTCCGGTGCGTCTATACCATAAAGACGCGTGCGCACGCTTTCAGCGGCCCCATCAGGAAGGAAACGCAGGGAATCACCATCCTGCACATACTCACACTTTCCCCACAACGTACGCGGATACATACGGGGAGAATCTGAGGCAGATGGAGGACGCGAAAAGCCCAGCAGCCTGAGAAAAAAGGCAATTAGAGATTTCATAACGGTAGCTAATTGTTATAACGCACACCAGCATAACAAACTACAACTATTTTGCAAGTCTTTTTTTGCTTGCCCGGAAGAGAACTTCATGCTAATCTTCATGAAGCAAGTCTCCATCATCATGAAAGCTCTCCTTATTAATGGCAGTCCGAACGCCGCAGGCAACACCTTCCATGCCCTCTCCATGGTGGCAGAAGGTCTACGCGCCGGCGGTGCAGAAGCAGAAATCGTCCAACTGGGCACCAAGCCCGTACAAGGCTGCATCGGCTGCCGCCGCTGCCTGAAGAACGGTCGCTGCGGTATGAACGATGAGCTTTACAACACCATTTACGACATGCTCGATGAGGTGGACGCCATCGTCATCGGAAGCCCCACTTACTTCGCCGGCCCGAACGGCTCCCTCTGCGCCCTACTGGACCGCCTGTACTACTCCGCCGGCTCCAAGCTCGCTTACAAGCCCGGTGCCACTATCGCCGTCGCTCGCCGTGGCGGCGCCTCCACCACACTCGACCGCCTCAACAAGTACATCACCTACAATAACCAGCCGCTCGTCAGCTCCTTCTACTGGAACATGATTTACGGCATGCGCCCCGGTGAGGTACAGCTCGACCCCGAGGGCTGCCAGACCATGCGTAACCTCGGCCGAAATCTGGCATGGATAATGCAGTGCATCGCCAATGGCCCGGCACACCCCACACTCGATGAGCCCCGCGCCTGGACGCACTTCGTGCGCTGATTATCGCGCATTCACTCTTTCAACTCTGCTGCGCTCTTTGCCCCCAGGGAGCGCAGCAGTTGTTTTATCTCGTTGAGCTCTTTCCATTCATTCGGGTGAACGGATTGAGCCCTCTGCAGTCTGCGCTCAATATCAAGCACATAGTCCATCAGGGTCATACCATAGGAGTCGCGGTGATTGATGTTCAACCCGGCCCGCACCAACACCCGTACCAGCTCCTGCGCCGCATGGGGGCACTGGTAGCGGAAACGTAGCATGAGCGCATTGCGCCCGTCAGCATTGGTAACATTCGGGTCAGCCCCGTGTTCCAGCAACAGAGTAAGAAGTTCGGGTGTGCAGCGATAATTCAGCAGCGGCACCAGCGCATCTTTCGTATTAATTCGGTTCGGGTCAGCGCCGGCAGCCAGTAGCAGGCGGGCGCATGCCACACCGTCACCATCGTAGTGACACTCGAAACCATCTATAGCTGTGTACAACAGGCTCTCACCGCAGGCAAAAGAATAGCGAGCTATCACTATACCATCCGCCGGAGCACCACAGGCCAACGCCCGCTCCACAAACTCAGGGTAACCATAAACCGCGCCGAACTCCAGCATCTGCCGGGCTTGCTCGGCACTCACCTCAGCACCAGCCAGGCTCAGTTCATAGCGCACGAACGCCCGCTGCATATCCCAGGATATATCATCCGCCAACTGCATGAGCGACTTGCCCTCATACACGGCATTAGGGTCTGCGCCACGCTTCAGCAGCTCGCGGATGTCAGCGGCATGGGTTCGCAGGTTATCCATGCCGTACACGACCTGTTTTACCAGCTGCACCAGTTGAGCATCGGCGGAGTTAACATCAGCAGGTGAGGCTGACAGCCCCCCGCAAACAGCCATACAGATAGCGGTGAAGATATGTTTCATATATATGAATACGTAATCGATGGCGACATTCTTTCAAAGAAAATTACTTAGCCCCCCTGGCCTTCACCTGTTTGAGCAGCTCGTCCGCATGAGCGGGAGCATGCGAGCGGAGCATCGTCAGGCGCTGAACCAGCCCCGTACAGGGCGACAGGTTCTGACTGATAGCGATAATGCGCTTAGTTAACTTGTAGTAAACCTCACTCTTCACTATAGTCGCCGCCTTGGGCGAGCCGGCACCATTTCCCGCGCGGAACCAATTTTCAAGACAATAGGGATGAATAGCCGAGAGAGAGGAAATCAACACTTCGGCCAGTTCCGGCTTGTTCTGACGGCGGGCGGAAAGAATCCCGAGCACAAGCATAGCCTCCGGCTGTTGCGGGTTCAGGCCTCGCAATTCTTCAGCTATGGTATTCGCAGCCCCCTGTCGAACCCGGCCGCCCACTTTGGGGTTGAACTTATGGGCAAGGTGTGCGAATTCCTCCATTGACAGAGTTGCTTTTCGCGGCTCCGGCTGTTGCTCTGCGAACGGACTTTTGTCCACGGGTTCAGCCTGCATCGGTTCCGCGAGTAGAAGTTCAGCGCTTCCGCGTTCTGCTTCACGCAGCAAGCGCCAATCCTTCCACAAAGGCATAGTGCTGCCCCATGGGGTCAACAGACAATAACTCAGCACATCAGCCCGCTGCTCATGACCTCGGCTCCTGGCCTCCATACTATCCGCGAGTTCCCAATCCGCCACCATCATGCACACATCTCTACCCAGACAACGCGCACCGTACACGGCATCGAGCATAGCGAATTCCGTCCGATACACCGTTTCAACACCTTCCCGGCGCACAACACGGCGGTCATCGAGCAGCTCCATCACCTCGCGGGAAACATGCCCACGCAACAGCACGGAATCAATGGAAATTTTATGCACTATCGGCAATGACGCCCCTCCCGGGTTCACAGCCTGAACATTCAGCAGAAAACGGTGCAGATACGGCGAGCGAAGGGCCGAAGATGTCAGCACCACATCCGTACAACCTAACCACTCAAGCATAGATTGCTGCGCCTCTTTCGCCAGTTTCTCACGCATCACGCGCCAATCACCCAGCTCCCCACTCTGGCGCAGCAAACAAGTGATATGGCTCGTTGGGTATACGGAAAGAGTTTCGGCCAACGCCGTGTCAGCCGTCAGAAAACGTACATTTGTTTCAGAGTCGAGGCCGCGTATGGCAATACGCCTGAACACACTGTCGGCGGAGATGTACATACCCTCCGGCATGCCTTTACGCGCATCCCGTTCTTCCGACAACTCCGCGTCGAGAAGATCGAAGATCTGAGGTTGTTCCTCCAGCAATCTCCGAGCCTGTACCGCCCCCGGATTTGAGGACTGGCGCTGCAGCTCATCCATGATAGTGCGGATAACTTTGACTCTCCTCCTGCCCGCCTGCAGGTATTTTCTCCCCGGCTCATTCATCAGGAAAGAAGTATCCACATAGGTATCAACAAGTTCATCTGCACTCATTACGCAGTCGTTATATCACATTCATAACCGAATGGCAAGTAATAGATTCCGGAAAGCACAATGCCTCCCGAGTAGGTGGCGAACAGCAAAAGGCTCTCAACCGGTTGCTTTGTGATGAATACGGAGTCGTCAGCTTTCCAACGCTGCTTATCATGACTCCTGAGCTGGTCGAAGTGGGTGGCTACAGAGGGGCTCAAAGCTCCCCGACAAATGCCATAGCCAACCTCGAAAAATCTTTCAGCACAGCTCAGCGGCTGGAGCAAGCCCTGACAAAAAACGAAGGCGATCGCACTGCGGCCCTCTGCATTTTCTATCAATCCCCCGCCGGAAAACCGCTCCATATCAGCTACCCACTGCTCAAACGGCTCGTTGAAGCCGACCCACATGACAGCATGGGACTGCACACCGAATTCAGGAACCGCCACCAAATCAGTGCAATGTCCCGTGTCCGATTGGCATGTGACAAGGTGTTGCGATGTGGTGCGGTCGCATTCCGGATGTTATTCAGATTACCTTTGAAGTTCTGCAATCCATCACATATATCATTAAGACTGATGCAATGAGCCATGTGGCAATATATCATGCTGACGATATGGCTCCAAACGCTGAACGCCCTGGCTGCAATCTTGATTTCTTCTTTGTTCAGTTCTGCGCATACATTTGCAAGGCAATATTTCGGAATAAGCTTGCAAAACTGTCCTAATACTGTTAATCTCTCTGCTGTGTTTTGGGTTTGTTTTTTCACACCCCGATTATGAGTTGGAATCGGGCAATTCCAAAACACCATTTTTGTCATCCGGTATCTTTGTTTGCCATCCGGGATAATTCCTGTATTCGTTTTCTATGGGATGGCAATGTTTTTGTTATTGATTTTAGCGTGTACCATAAAGTGTACCACAACGTGTACCATAAATATTTTCAAAAACGTGCACGTTTGTCAACGAAAGTTGGATGTAAGATACTAATAACACCCACTTTCTTAGCGAAAGTAGGCGTTTTAGCGGCTAGTCCCGGCGGGAATCGAACCCACATCTGCCCTTTAGGAGAGGGCCGTTCTATCCATTGAACTACGGGACCGTGTGCGTGATATTACACACTATGGAAAAAGTTTTGGCAAGCCGGAAGTGTGACTTCAGGCTTCAAAAACGTTACGGAGACGCAGAATCTGAGCCTCGGAGAGGTGGGCGGAAAGCACCGGGAGCATGCGGGGGAAGTATTCCGCACGAGTCCATCCATGAAGAGGCTGGGGAGCCGGCTTGGCGTAGGCCCAAGTGGGAATGGGCATCACGAGGTCTATGACCACTGAAGTGGCAGCCCCCATTCGGGCAAGCAGCTCCGTAATCTCGTCAGCAAGCGCAGGCTGAGCTGTAAGGGCCTTCAGCACCCATGAATAGCTGAGATGATTCGGAGCGGGATTGATTGCGGTAATGAGAGCGCGCAGACGCTCGGGAGACTGCTCACTGAGTGGCTCCAATAAAGGAAGAACGCGCAAATCACTCAGGGCAAGAAGAGCTTCCAGAACCGTGGCGGGAGTATTCTCTTGCTTAATCAGGAGACGAGCGAGTTCAGCCACTCCAGTGAGCTTCTCATTCTCCGAAAGCCCGGGCTGAGCAAGAGTGGCCAGCTGCATGGCTGCAGTGCGGCTCAGCGTAGAATCCGGCTCAGAGAGCGTATACGGCAGCAGAGCACGCCAGCCATCACCTTTACGAGAGGTAACGAAACGCACTAACTGGGCCAGACTCCCCTTGCGCCCGGCAACATCTACCTTTGCAGAGAAAATCTCGTAAGCTGCAAGATTCTCAGGGAGGCGATCCGGGTCATTACTGGTGACGAGCCCGCTGGCAATCATGGCGAGGGGCCACTCATCCGCGCCGATTTCCTGCACGCGAGCCGGATCCTGCACCATGGCGGCGAGACGTTCCAGCTCGGAAAGCATGGAGAAATTGTCCTGAAAAAGTCCCATTACCGTGATGCGTTTTGATTAAGCCTCAGCGGGTGTCTCCTCTACTGCGGGAGCAGGAGTCTCAGCAGGTGCGGGAGTTTCCTCTACTGCGGGAGCAGGAGTCTCAGCAGGTGCGGGAGTTTCCTCTACTGCGGGAGCGGGAGTCTCAGCAGGTGCGGGAGTTTCCTCTACGGCGGGAGCAGGAGTCTCAGCAGGTGCGGGAGTTTCCTCTACGGCGGGAGCGGGAGTCTCAGCAGGTGCGGGAGTTTCCTCTACGGCGGGAGCAGGAGCCTCAGCAGGTGCGGGAGTTTCCTCTACTGCGGGAGCGGGAGCCTCAGCAGGTGCGGGAGTTTCCTCTACTGCGGGAGCGGGAGTCTCAGCAGGTGCGGGAGTTTCCTCTACTGCGGGAGCGGGAGTCTCAGCAGGTGCGGGAGCGGGCTCTTCGATATCCCAAGGAAGCGGCTCATCGCTAACAGCCGGAGCAGCAGGAGCTGCGGGAGATTCAGCTACATCCCAAGGAGCGGGCTGTGAAGGCACAGTGGCGGGAGCTGCGGGAATAGTGGAAGGAGTCGTGGGCATCGTGCTTCCTGCAGGAGCGGAGGGCATGGTGCCAAAAGGATTATTGGTGTCAATGCCAAAGAGAGTAGAACCTGCTGCAGGAGCCTGAGGGGCAGGAGCGGCGGGCGTGGAGGGAGACGGCTGCTGAGGTTCGGGAGTCTCCACAGGTTTAGGAGCATCAACATCCAGCAGAGAAAGGCGAATACCGGCCACCTGCTCTCTCACGATAGAGCTGTACGGACAAACAGCTGCCACCTGATTGTAGTAATTTCTAGCAGCTTCAATATCACCGCCTTCTTTAGCAATATCACCGAGAGATATATAAGCGATGGCGGTGTACGGATTTACGGGAAGCGAGGTTATCTGCTGCCAGAAGGCGGAGGCCTTTTCATTCTGCCCTTCGGACATATAGTAGGCGGCGAGAGCAGAAAAAGCGCGAGCACGTACAAGCTCGTTCTGGGTCTGGGCTGCGATACCTTCGAGCTGAGCAGCACCGGTCTCAGCCTTAGCACTGTCGCTCATGAGAGAGAGTGCCTCCATGAGCATGGCGGTCTCAGCAGAGGGAGTATCAGGATATTCAGCAGAGATGCGGGAAAGTGCAGCGGCATCATAAGCAGAGGGCTCAACGGCACCGGAGGGGGTGGCCGTCTTCATGGCCTCAACCACGAGAGCGGCAGCCTGCTGATTCATCTCACTCTTATAAGAGTAATAGCCGATACCAGCGCTGGCAGCCACCATGAAAGCGATACCGCCGATAATGAGTTTCTTATAATGCTTATTAAGGAAGATTTCATGCTTAGCCGGCCCGAGTTCAATCTCGCCGATAGCTTTGATTTCCTCAGGGGAGAGCGGCATTTCTTCCGGATTCGTGGTAATGGTGCTTTTCTTTTCCATGGTTCAGGATTTGTAAATGTTGCTGAGCATGTGGATACGATCCACATCAAAATAGTTGTTAATACCGAGATTCTTGTAAATTTCAAGCGTAGCCTTGGAGCGGTTCAGCGTGTAGAAGTGAATACCGTCCACATCCGCGTCCAGAAGCTCTGAGCACTGGTTGCTGGCGTAATTGATGCCGATACGCTCAATACTCGCCTTATCACCGCCGGCACGTAGCATGGCCTTCAGCAGACGAGCCGGGAAATTCGTGCCAGCAGAAAGTTCAGCCATGCGGTTCATGCTGGAAATGGAGGTCACGGGCATAATACCAGCGATGATGGGCACATCTATCCCCAGCAAACGGCAGCGATCACGGTAATCAAAGAAGGCGTGATTATCAAAGAAAAGCTGCGTACAGATATAATCTGCGCCTTCATCCAACTTTGCCTTCAGGTAATCCATTTCGCGGATACGATTGCGGGTATCCGGGTGCCCTTCACAGAAGCCGGCCACACCGATGGTGAGGCGCTTGGAAAGACGATTTCGATCCTCCCAATCGCGGATAAAACGCACCAGTTCAGAAGCATGGCGGAAAGCATCCTTGGAGGGATCATATTCCATATTGCGCGGAGGATCACCGCGCAGCGCAAGAATGGCACTGGCTCCGGCATGTGCATAGCCCTCCAGAATTTTCTCAATTTCTTCAGTGGTGTGCCCCACGCAAGTGAGGTGCGGCACTGTGGGAATCCCACGCTGCTGAATATCATGCACCACGGAGCGAGTCAGTTCACGAGAACTACCGCCGGCGCCATAGGTGACGCTCACAAAGCTCGGGCGAAACTCCTGAAGCCGCACCACCGTTTCCAGCAAAGAACGAGCGCCCTCCTCCGTCTTAGGGGGGAAGAACTCGAATGAAAACGTGGGCGTGTTATCAAACAGCGAGGACTTGGAGCGTGAAGGCATAGCAATCAGTCAAAAAAAGGTCAGGGCTGAGGAACAGCAGCTTCATCCGCCACCTGCTCTGGCTGAGGAGCCGCCTCAGTAGCTGGAGAGGCGGTGGTGGCGGGCTGAGGATTCAAGAAGGTATCATCGCGGCGAAGGTCGCGAGAGGAAGCAAACGGAGAATATATCACCTCATCACCGGGGACGGGAAGAATGGCATCTTCATTCACGTCCACCTGCGTGCTGCCAAACTCTTGCGGCTTAAGGGTGGCTCCAATCTCACCGGATTCTTCATCCTTCCAGTCCACAACAGCCTCACAGAGCACAACACCTTCACGGCGTACAGCAACAACAAGTCCCTCATTGAGAGGAGACTCCACTGCCGGCTTAAAACGAATGGAAACCCACTCGCGGTTAAAGTTTGTTACGAGACCAATAGCGCCATCCGTCTGCGAACCGGTCTGGGTGGCAGCCTGAGCAGCAGCTTCCGCCTCAGCGCGGCGGCGAGCCTCAGCAAGAACGGCCTGTTCCTCAGCATCAGACACATTACGTACAGCTTCACGATCAGCTGCTTCCGCCTCAGCATAGGCAGAAGAAAGCTCATTATGCTCAGCAGCTTCACCAAACTCACTAACGCGCTCGCGATGCGAGGCGGCCTCTCGCTCATTCTGAGCGACCTGCTGAGAAATCTGATAGATGTTGTAATCTGCCTGCTGACCGGGCAGTGTTACGAAAACAACGTAAAACATAAGCCCAACCACGAGAACAAGCAAGGCTAGGATGGTAATACGAAAACCGTTCATGGCGCAAAGTATAGCATATCCGCCCCCTCTTGCAAGCTCATAATATGTCAGAAATGCTACGCAACAATGCTTTTTTACCCCAGCTCATGTCATACACATGCATCAGCACAGCAAAAAAACACATTCTCCGGCGCGTAGACACGCTTTTGGCTTGCAAGAAGCTCCTCGCGGGCGTATAAAGAGGAGCGTACCATGTTAAACATCCCGAACACCATTACGCTGGTCCGTATCATTCTTGTCATTGTATTCGCCATTGCTCTGGCAATAGATGGCGTAGCACCCTTTGTCGACGGAGTCAGCCCGATGGATACCATGGACAATAAAGGTTGGTTCGTACCCGTTACCATTGGAAACTGCATTGCGCTGTGGGCTTTCGTGGCAGGCGCCATCAGCGATTTTCTTGATGGGTACCTTGCCCGCAAATATAATCTGGTTACCAACTTCGGGAAGCTGATTGATCCTCTGGCTGACAAAATTCTGGTCAGTGCAGCATTCATTTACCTGACGTATGTGGGTATGTGCCCATTCTGGGTCACCATCCTCATCATCTTCCGAGAGTTCCTTGTTACCGGACTGCGCCAGCTTGCCGTGGAAAAGGGTGTAGTAATGGCTGCAGATAAAAGCGGCAAATGGAAGACCGGTATCCAGCTAGCTTACTGCATAGCATGCTTGGTTCACCTCGGCTACGCCGCCAGCCTGCCTGAGCCCCTGCACAGCCTCTCCGTGGGCCTCATTGCAGAGTGGATGCGCGCCATTTTCCTGTGGGCAAGTGTCATACTCACCCTCTGGAGTGGGCTGCACTACTGCATCTCCGGCCGTAGTTTTCTGCGTGGCTGATTTTTGGCTGGATATGCGCAGAAAAATATGCTAGAGTGTCAGAAGTATCACCGCCATTCGCATATATGAAGTTCTTCCTTTCCGCCTTAACCGCGATTGCCGCGGCCGCGCTCTGTAGTTGCCAGTCTCAGAAAGCCTATCCCGTATTTTTCCTTGTACAGGATTCCAATACAGTGACAAGTGCAGCAGAAAGCACCAGCTCACGCATGATTGTTAACTTTAATGGTGTAACATACACCCGCATGCCTATCATGTCGCTGGACCACTTTGAGCGCTTCCGCTCCCACCTGAACCCTGATGGTTCATACGGCGTAACGCTCTATGCCAAGAAAGAGTGGCGCAATCGCTTGTACTACAACACGGTTGAAAAGAGCGGCATGCTCATGCTCCCCGTAGTGAATGGCCTAGCTATGGAGCCCATGCGTATCACGCCTGTGAATGATGGCGTGCTGGTCATTTGGAACGGCCTGAATGGTTACGACCTCAAGATGATTGCCAACAGTGTGGAACCCATTGACCCCGAACTGGAAGAGGCACGCTTCAAGGATGATAATCCCCGCCCGCTCCCGCAGAAGCCTCAGGGTGTGCAAAACCAGACACGTGACTTCACTGGCCGCACCGTAGGCGAGATTTTCAATTAATATATGAGAGCACGTGCCCTGCTCCAGCTGCTGCTTTTTCTCGTGCTGCCAAGCCTGTGCCTGGCAGCTGAGGATATAGTTTTCCACCTACCCACGGATAACCGCACCCTGTACACGACAGGCGGTGATGCCTACTTCATGTATGTAGACCGAACATTCGAGGGTGAAACCACACGCCCATGGCAAGGCGGCACTTGGGGCATGGTACGCAATCCCTTCCGAGATGGAAATCAGGAGCTGAGATTCAGCCGCATGCATGAGGGGATAGACGTTAAGCCCCTGCGGAGGGATGAAAATGACGAGCCGCTGGACGCGGTACGTCCTGTGGCTCCCGGCATAGTGGCATATATCAATACGGACCCCCGGAAAAGTAATTACGGGCGTTACATCGTCATAGCCCATAACATCAAAGAGGGCACCATTTACAGTTTATACGCCCACTTGGCCTCAATAAGCTGTGAGCAAGGCCAACGCGTCAGCCCACGAAATGAGATAGGTGTACTGGGATACAGTGGAGTGGGACTAAACAAACGCCGTGCTCACCTTCATCTGGAAATCTGCCTGATGATAAACTCATCCTACGATCTCATCGTTCCCCCGCCCACAAATGAACACGGGCTTTTCAATGGCCTGAATCTTATCGGCATGAACGCGGCGGATGTGCTTCTTGCCTGCAAAAATGGCCGACCCTTCTCCCTTTCTCGCTATTTCGCACAGCTTAAAGAGCATTACAGGGTGCGTGTGCCACGCATCGGCACCATGGATTTGCTGCGCCGCCATCCCTTCCTGTACAAAGGCCGCTGGGGCCAGACACCACCCTCTCTTGAAATTGCTTTCACGCAAGAGGGTATCCCCATCGCTATATACCCTGCCCAGCAGGCCGTAAGCACTCCCGCTATCGTAAGCTGCCGCCCTATGCCTACCCTGCAACAAAACTGCACGGTAAACCGAGTAAAAGGCAACAGCCGCACAGCAGAACTCACTTCATCAGGCATGCGCTACGTAAACCAATTCCTGTGGACGCAAGGCATATACCCGCCTCCGGCACAGACAGAAACTGAAGCCAGACAATGAAAACGCCCCACATTCTCACCGCCCTGCTGTACATGGGGCTCCTCCTTCCGGCTAAGGCAGACGTGGCCCAAGCCGAACGCCTCCTCAGAGAAGGAAAGCCAGCGGAAGCGCTTTCAGCGCTGGAACTCACACCTCATTCCCCGGCTGTACTGTACTGGAAAGGGCGTGCGCTCGTAAGCCTGAATCGCCCCTTTCAGGCGGTAAATCTTTTTAGAGAGATCCCTGCGGAAAGCAGCTTCTACCCCTATGCGGCCAAAGCCATCATGTACTGTGCATGGCAAAGCGAGCATCTGGACTTTGTAGAATATGTCGCACCTCTGACTGCAAGCTCGAACCAAGAAATAGCTACACTTGCTCAGGCCGCGCTGGCCGAACACCAGTTGCGCTACACGTCTGATGGGGATGCATCCACGATGGATCCGCTGCGCGAGCTGGCTAAAACCCAAACCGAGCTACAGCCCATGGTAGCTCTGCTAAACATTGAAGAATTACGCAGAAAGCGACAGTTTGATCAGGCTCTGAATGCCTGCAGGGCCATGGAAGCCAACAGCAGCCTGCCCCTCATCATCCGGCAACGCGTACGTCTGACAATCGCTGAACTCTATTACGATAAAGCAGCTGCGGAACCACCACAAACTGAACAGGACGACGACCAGAGCGAAAACAATGAAGGCAAAGGCGAAGAAACCTTGCTCCAATTTATCTCCGCTAATCCGGATTCCGTTCTTCTCGAGGAAGCGTTCCGCCGCCTTGAAACGCACAATGCTTTCAATACAAGCGAATATGCAAAGCGCCGACTCCAAGAATGGGCACGCGAGTTAAGCAATCCGCACAGGGCCGCGCTTGCACTAGCCGTACAACAGCGCCTCCAGTTCTCCGGACCGGAATATAGCTCAAATGATGCCACAATAGCGAATACAGCAGCCACCCAATTGCCTAACGAGCCCCTCTCTCAGCACATATTGGGAGAACAAGTTCGTTATCTAGTGGAAAGGGGCAGAGTTTCTGAAGCGGCGCTCTATCAGAAAATGATGCAACCGGATGATACAAATCCGCGCTATCTCTTCTACAAAGCATGCTGCATGCCCAGCAATGAGCGAGCAACTGCCGAGCTGTTTTTGCAGTGTGCAGAGATTGCGTCCTACGATTTACAGACGGCTGCCATCTGTAACGCGATGTATTGTGCCGTACTCAGCCGCAGTCAGGATATCATTGATACTCTGCTGTCTAAAGAATCACTTCCCCAGCAGACAAGACGCAGTTTACTGCTGACGCATGCCGGCCTCATTCTTCACACAAATCCGGCGGAAGCAGAGGCGGAATTACTCTCAGCCTCCCTGCTTTCTCCCACAGAGGCAGAGCTCGTAGAAATCACGCTCCAACGCGCAGAAATTGCGCTTCTTTCCAATCCGGAAGGAGCGATGACCCTACTCGGTGAGTGCAGTCCGAATCAGCACAAGGACTGGACAGATGAACAGATTCTTCGCTTCTATTCTCTGCAACTTCAGGCCATTGAAAAGCTGAATACTGCGGGGGGCGAATACCGGGATCCCATTGCCCTGTTACAGGAAGCGCTGGCCAACACCCGTAGGACAGAGGTAAGAACAGTTCTCACGGTGAACCTAACCCACCGCCTCTCGCTCGCAAAGCGTCATGAAGAGGCTCTGGATTTGCTACTCCAGCTGGCAGAAAACACGAGCAATAAAGAAACCAGAGCACGAGCTTACCTGCTGGCAGCCAGACAGGCAGAACAACTTAAATCCATCGAACAGCTGACACTCGCCGTTGAGCTTTTTGCCGCAGCGGCAGAGCATAACACCCGCTACAGAAATCATGCGCTCATGCTCCAAGCGCGAGTACTCGCGTGGATTAACCGGGGAGCAGAAGCACGCAGAATACTCAACGACCTCCTGCGCAGAAATGACCTCACCCCTTCAGAACAAGCCCTGGCCCTGAGTATTCAGGCCCACGAACAAACGCTCAGAGGTACTCCGGAAGGCCTTAGTGAAGCACTCCTGACAAACAACCGCATCTTCGAAATACAGGATTTATCCCCGGCATGGATAACCCGCTCCCGAATTCAGAGAGCCTCCCTTCTTGCGCGTAACGGCATGACGGAAGAGGCCATCGCGCAGTATATGCAGCTCATCGAAAGTGTTTCCGCGGCGGAAAACACCGAAATGACCGAGGAAAAATGGTTTGTACTATATTTTGCCGGAGCGGGTGTGGTATCTCAATATCTTTCTCAGAACAAGCATGCAGAGGCCGCTGCCATGGCGGATATGGTAGCAGCTTGGCCTCAGAAGCCGGATTCTCACCGCCCCATCATTGGCCCCGGCCACAGGGCGCAGCAGTTTGCGGACTGGGCGGATAATATCCGCAAGTACAATTTCCAATCGCGCGCGCCCCTACCGGAAACCTAAGGGCCCCACATCAACGAAGTTCACACCAAATAGCCCGGTGGTCACTCGCCTTAGCGGCGTTGTCAATATCCACAATTCCGCACTCAGAGCGGCGTCCACGGCGGCGTCTCATAACAGCGTTCACGTACATCTGGTCAAACGCATAATAGGTTTGTCCGGCCTCGTAATAGTGAGTCCAGCTATGACCGCGGGAATCCTCCGGCTTAAGTCTAGTAAGAGCGGAATCCTCAGTAATCCCTGTTTTTATCACGGCAAGAGAGGAGTCAGAAGGACCGTCATTCCAGTCACCGAAAACAAGTAAGGGCATAGACGGATTACGCCGCATGAGCCCATGCAGATAAAACGAAAGAGTACGAGACTCCTCAATACGCAAATGTTCAGCCGCGCGAGCATCATTCGCCATGCGTGATTTGAAATGCACGCCAACCAGACGAAACTGCCGACCGTCAGCAAGCTCTACCGTTACATCCAACACTCCGCGAAGCATCAAGCGGCGCTGCCGCCCTCGCAAAGGCATATCAGCCACGGAATCATTCCTGACGATGGGATGCTGTGATAATATACCCAGCGCGCGGTCCTCCCCTTGGCGAGTCAGCACATACGCATGAGAATACTCCAAGCCCCGAGCAGCAAGTCGCTCCCGCAAATCAGCCATAGCCCGCTCACCTCCAATTTCAATGAGTCCCACTATCTCCGGAGCGGCTTCCGCTATGACATCAGCCACAGCATTGCGGGCAGCCTCAGACTTAGGGCGAGACACATAACGCGAGCGGCTCGTTTCTCCGGAAACAAAGTAATTCTGAACATTGTACATCAGAAAGCGAACCGGCCTGCCGGACGGCGGCAACTCCTGCTCCACAGGAAGCTCATCATCAGAAACGACGTGAGCCTCCACAGGGGCCCCATCCTCCACCTGCAGGCTAAGCTCATTCGGCCTCAGCCATACCAGCGAAAGAGCAGAACAGGCAAGAACAAGAAGAATCAGCCACACATCCACCCGCACATTCAGCAGGCGAATACCACGGCGCCGTTCCTCGCGTGTTCTGATCATGAAAGCAGTTGGAAGCCAATCAGGAGAAGCTTATTCTTTATTTCTCCTCTCTAAGCCATTCAGCCACCTGAGGAGCAGCATAAGTAAGAATCATATCCGCACCGGCACGGCGAATAGAGAGGAGAGCCTCCAGCATGCAGCTGCGCTCATCCAACCATCCGGAAGCTGCGGCCGCCTTCAGCATGAGGTACTCACCGCTCACATGATATGCAGCAATCGGCAGCTTAGTGTGGCGGCGCAGTTCGCTGACAACATCCAAATACAGCGTGGCTGGTTTCACCATAAGCATATCAGCACCTTCCGCTGCATCCAGCAGTGCCTCACGCACGGCTTCACGCACATTTGCCGGATCCATCTGGTACGTCTTCTTATCCCCGAACTTGGGAGCACTGCCCAGAGCCCCACGGAAAGGACCGTAATATGCTGACGCATATTTGGCCGTATAACTCAGCAATGATACGCCGGTGAATCCCTCAGCATCCAGAGCTGCGCGAAGGGCCGCGATACGCCCGTCCATCATATCACTGGGAGAAATGACATCCGCTCCGGCACGAGCATGACACAGGGCCTGACGGCATAAAGCCTCCACCGTTTCATCATTCAGAATTTCATAGCCGCCATCCTCATATTCTCTCACGATACCGTCCTGACCATAGGTATTAAAAGGATCCAGCGCCACGTCCGTCATGACCAACATCTCGGGCACCTCAGCCTTGATGGCAGCGATAGCGCGCGGCACCACCCCTTGGGGATTCCATGCCTCTGTCCCCTGGGCATCTTTCTTATGCTCCGGTACCACGGCAAAAAGGTCCACACAGGGAATGCCCAACTCATAAAGGCGACGACACTCCGCGGCGATGTCCGCCACGCACCACCTCGTGCAACCGGGGAGGGATTCAATAGGGGTATTCTCCTCCCCTTCCTGCACAAACATGGGGTAAATGAGATTAGCAGCACAGAGTGTCGTTTCACGCATCAGGCCGCGCATGGCAGCAGACTTCCTATTCCGGCGGGGGCGTACAGGCAGATTCATCATGACGCCCACCAGCATACCACCTTTCTGCCCCTTTGTAAAGCAGCATCATCTCCACACACCGGAAACAGTTGCTTTCAACCATGAACAATCACCACACTTGTCACGCAGCCCTCACCAAGAACAGCATTCAACGAGCGGATAATACCAGCTTTCTGGCGTGTAAGCTCATACCGCACTGCGGGGTGCGAAGTCCGGATGCGAGCCTGCTTATTCGCAATGGAAAGAAGCTCAGCCTTTGTGGCAAGGAAAGGCCCTACCGCGCGTAGCCAGGCCTCTGACAAAACTTCCGGTGCATGCTCAGCCACGGAGATATCCAACTTGCTTATGAGTGAAGCCAGCACAGATTCCATGGTGCGGACATTAGCCGCCGGATTCAGCTGCGGACTAACTCCGAAAAAATCAGATAGAGCCTGCCCAGATTCACGCTCAGCGCGGCTCATATTCCGCACCGGGCGAGTGGAGCCATCAGCAAATACTTCCTCATGGTACAGGCCAGCCGGCTCACGGCGCGGAAGCGGCGCCGGTGATGTCACCGGATCCATGGGAGCTGATTTCCGTTTTCTGCTGCGTGGGGCTGCCATCTGAAAAAAAGCGGCCCAGGCGGTTATTACCGCCGGGGCCGATTGATGGGTTAAAATGAGAATATCGGGTAATCCCGGGGTGGGCTTTACTCGCCGTCGTCACCGATGGAATCGACGGGGCAGCCGTCCTTAGCCTCGGTGCAGAGCTCAATCTCCTCATCCGTCTCCGGCTGCTTGCAGACGTAGGACACGCCCTCATCTTCGTCAAGAGCGAAGAAATCACCGGCTACCTCACGGCAAAGCCCGCAGTCGATGCAGTTGCTGTCGACATAGAACTTACCGGGAACATTCTTTTCGTTTTTTTCGTCAATATCGGCCATAATGTGTAACGGGCTTAGTTGCCCACCCCTATTTTTACCATTTTTCTCAGGAATGCAATCTTTTTTTATTGCAACGAAGCACTTTTCAGTACAAAATGTGTGCATGCAAGAGGAAAATGAAAAAAAGAAACAGGGAATCCTGAAAAAAATCGGGTGGAAGAACATCATCTTCCTGACTCTGTTTGGAGGAATGGTCGTGGCAGTGCTGGGTGTTGTGCTGTACAGCTACAAGGACATCCCGACCGCCCATTGGAGAACTAGCGGGCTGGAGTTTCCCGTCAAGCGAGTAGGAGTAGAGATTACCAATATTGACGCGCAGTGGAAGAACTCTGCCGGTAATTCAAGATTGGAACTGCGCACGTCCTACTACCCCACAGCCACCATTACAACCGGAGCGCTTTCCGGCAGCGGAGCCATCTTGTTCAAGTTTTTGGATCATCGTAGATTACAGCAAGGTCCCATACTGGCACTTCGTTACAGAGACGGCCAACTCGTTAAGCAGGATGAAGTCAACGTAAAGGCTGAAGGTAATACGGCCACCGTTCTGTTGGAAGGCGGTTACAAAGAAAGCGCTGACTACCAACTGCACAGACTCAGGGAGGAAGAAGCCCTGTGGCGCCTGCAGATATGGGTGCGTCCTGATGGTCAGGATGCGTCGCACTACATTGGCTATACTACATTCATCCCAACTGTAGAATGAGCAGAACGCGCCATATCCAATACAAGGAGACTCCGGAAGCTCAGCGTGAAAGCAAGTGGTGGCACTGGCTGCTTAGTCCTGCGGCAGGTGTTGTCATGGCGCTTTCCTTTGTGCCCTATGACTGCTCACAGCTAGTATGGATAGCACTGCTGCCGCTGCTGTATGTTCTGTGGTGCGGTCCGGCAAAGTGGTGGAGAGCGTTCCGCTTGGGCTGGCTGTACGGCATGGGGTATTACTGCATGAGCTTCTCATGGATACCGGAAGTGGGTTACACCTTTGGCATCCCCCTGCCCGTGTTTCTGGCTGTGGCCTTCATCCCGCTCATGGCGGTGTATTCCACACTTATCGGGGCTTGGGCAGCACTTGCAGCCACGCTGCTGCGCCCTGCTCTCACTCAGGGCCCTGTCACGGAAGGGATGAACGCTGATGAAAAAAAATCTACTTGGAGCAAATGGGCCTGGATGGATATGGCTGCCACCCTGCGCTCTGCTGCCGGTTGTGCGGCACTGTGGGTCTGCATCGAATGGCTGAGGGCTCACGGCACGCTTGGCTTCAGCTGGAATAGCTTGGGCATGGCCCTCTACGATGGGTTGGCTTTCGCCCAGTGGGCGGAGTTTGTGGGCACAAGTGCACTTTCCTTCCTGCCGGTGTTCACCTCCGTCATCATCTATTGCTCAGTACGCCGCTGCGTACACCACTTCAAAGGAGCAGGCAAGGCCGGCCGCCCGTGGGATTTTTACGGCACCGTCATCATTCTTATCTTACTCTTCACGGGAGGTCTTACCCTGAGCCGACTTTACTCTCCACTTCAGCTCATGAAGAAGGAGAGCACGCTGCAGCTACCGGTAATGGCTGTGCAGATTAATAAGGATCAGAGTGAACATATCGCGGAGATGAATGCCATAGATCGCATGTCCAATGGCATCTCCCAGTATGGTGTTTACCTGCGCGCCACGATGGCCGCCTTCAATGAGATTCAGCGTGACACCGTGCGCAAGGCCATGGAGAACCCGGAATTAGGTTTCATACAGCAGCTGCCGCTGTGGGTTGTCTGGCCAGAAAGTGCCATGGGATGCCCCATCTGGAGAAATATCTCCACAGGCGCTCTGGAAAGGGACGCCTACACCGCTGATATCTTTATGGGTGAAGAAGGCCTGCCTATGGTGCGTAAACTTGTGCAGGAAATGGGAGGCCAGAGCTTCACGCTCTTCACCGGCGTGGATGAACAGCGCCTCATTAATGAAGATAATCAACTGATTCGCCGTGGCATGTACAACTCCATGGCCTGCATTACAGGGGACTTTGACAGTATCACCACCGTTTCCAAGCAGCATCTCATGCCCTTCGGTGAGTATATTCCGCTGGCTGATTCCGTGGAATGGATTTCCCAATCCTACTCCGAAATTACCGGCACGCAGGTAGGCGACGGAATCCACCCGGGAACCGGGGATGAGCCCATTGAAGTAACCATCCCGGGCACGGAAGAAAAAGTAGGAGTCATACCAGCCATCTGCTATGAAGACACGGTAGGAGATTTGCTCACCAAGTTTGTGCGCAAGGGGCCTCAGGTGATTGTGAACGTAAGCAATGATGCTTGGTTCCGGAACTCCGCATGCGGTGCCCAGCAGGCGAGAAATGCCGCCTTCCGCTGCATTGAGCTTCGCCGTTGCATGGTGCGTGCAGCAAACCGTGGCGTAACCTGCGCCATCGCCCCGAACGGAGCTTTCATTGATGCCCTGCTGAAGGCTGACGGCACCCCTCACCTGCCCGGCTATAGCTATGCCGTGCTGCCAGTGGACCGCAATGCAGGTTTCACCTTGTACGCCATGCTGGGAGACTGGGCTGTCATCGCCTGCCTGCTGCTCGTGCTGCTGTGCTCAGCGCCTCCTATCATCAACCGTTACTACGCCAAAAGTAACTAGAAATAATTTCCTAGGCATCTGATTACATAGGCGGCACTTATGCCGCCTATATTTTTGCACCAATAAGCTGTACTATCAGAAATATTCTGCGCACGGAGGCCGAAACTTTACAAGAAGGGAGAAGTTTCCGGAATATGCTTCCAGCTGGTCGTGTATGCGGGGCTGACGTAGGAGCGGTTCCAGAGCGTGGTACTTCCTTGATTAGCGAAGTGAATATCATGCCCGGCCTGCTGGAGCTTATCCAGCACGGCCATCAGCTTGCTGGGAGCCACGTTCGGGTGCTCGAACGTGGGTTGTACGTGCTCGCATTTCTGAAGCTCGGTGAGTAACACGCCCACTTTCTTGTATTCAAAGCCTGGGCGGTATAGATTATCCAGCAGGGCCGCAGCATAACGAGTGAAGACCCGTGTATCATCCGTAGGAAACGGCAAAGCCACGCCCTGATTCGCTGCGTACAGATTCTCAGCGTCTCGAAATCTCGAGGTTCGCAGCACCACATACAGAGAAGAAGCCATCAACCCCTCCACCCTTAGAATGCGAGCTGCCTTTTCAACAAAACGGCACAGTACCTCACGCAAAGAAGAAAACTCCGATACGCCTTCTTTTAAGGAGCGGGATACCATCACCTGCTGACGTTCCGGCGCAACTTCAGCCTCCAGACAAGAAGTACCATTCAGCTCCAGAGCGAGGCGCTCACCATGCACCCCGAAGTGCTTTCGCAAGTAGTGAAGCCCACTTGCCGCCAGCCCAGCTGCTGTTCGAATGCCTAGAGCATGCATACGCGGTGCCAGGCGGCGCCCTACCCCCCACACATCCCCCACAGGAGTATCCGACAGCAGTGGGCACCAGACTTCAGGAGAAGTAAGCGCCAGCACGCCGTCCAGTTCCGGGCGATGTTTGGCCGTTTCATTAGCCAGCTTGCACAGCGTACGAGTGGGCGCAATCCCCACACTGACAGTCACCCCCGTTCCGCGGCGTATAGCAGCCCGAAGCTCTCGGCAGAAGCTCACCCAATCACGCTCGTTGTCTACGTGAGCAAAGGCTTCATCTATGCTGTACTGCTGAACGGAGGGCAAAGCTTCCTCTAATATGCACATAATGCGATCCGACAAATCCGCATACAACGGAAAATTTGCCGAACAGATAACTGCATTTGCAGCCACCAAGCGTTCGCGGCATTTAAAGAGAGGCTCTCCCATGGCAATCCCCAGCGCCTTAGCCTCCGGGCTGCGGGAGATTACGCAGCCATCATTATTAGAAAGCACTACGAGCGGGCGCCGCCGCCAATCCGGGCGGAACACCTGCTCGCAGCTTGCAAAAAAGTTATTGCAATCAAAAAGGAGATACACTGCCTTTACAGACCAAGCTTGGCCATGAGGATTTCTGTGACCAGCTTAGGATTCGGCTTGGGATTACTGTTCTTCATCACCTGACCGGTAAGAGCATTGATAAGCTTGGTATTACCGCCCTTCACGCGCTCCACCATATCCGGATTCTCAGCAATGACCTTCTCCACGAGAGCCTCGAGAGCTCCGCTATCAGCCTTCTTATAGCCCAGGCTTGCGGCTGCAGCGGCGGCGGTCTGCTCCGGTGCATTCCAGAGAACATCCAGTACCTCACGGGCTTGGCTCACGGAGCATATGCCTTCCTCCACTACATCCACCAGCCCTGCAAGTGTAACGGGGGCCACGGGACAGGCCTCAATGTCACACTCCTTCTCAGCAAGGACAGAGGGGAAGATGTTGATAAGCCAGTTCGCCACCTTGCGCGGGGCCTTGGTGGCGGCAGCGGCGGCTTCAAAGTAAGCACAAAGCTGAGCATCAGCCACGAGAGTATTCGCATCAGCCACGGGCAGGCTGTACTGGTTCATCAGGCGCTGCTGGCGGGCATCCGGTAGCTCAGGCATTGCCTGCTGCATCTTCTCCACATACTCAGCAGTATGCACAGGAATCAAATCCGGGCAAGTGTGATAACGATAATCGTGGGCATTCTCCTTAGTACGCATCACGATGCTTTCACCCAAATCATCATCCCAGCGGCGAGTGGACTGCACCTGAGCGATACCGCGGTCCAGCTCATCAGCCTGGCGTGCAATTTCATAAATAAGAGCACGGCGAGCGGCGGACATGGAGTTGATGTTCTTCATCTCAATCTTAGCACCAAGCTCCTGCTGGCCCTTGGGACGCAGGGAAACATTCACGTCACAGCGCATCTGCCCCTTCTCCATATCAGCATCAGAAATTCCGCCGCAGATGAGAATCTGCTGCAAGCTCTTCAGGTATGCATAAGTTTCTTCCGGGCTGGTAAGATCCGGAGCGGACACAATCTCCATAAGCGGAGTACCACCACGATTGTAATCCACCAGTGAATATGAGCCATAGTGAGTGAGCTTGGCGGCGTCCTCCTCCAAGTGGATGTGGTCAAGCTTCACGGTACGCACCACAGCCCCCTCAGCTTTCACCTTGGCGTCAGCAGGGTATGACCAAGAGTAGAGAGGCACTTCACCACCAATGCAGAGCGGCAAATCCAGCTGGCTGGTCTGATAATTCTTGGGCATGTCCGCATAGAAGTAGTTCTTACGATCCCACTTGGAAACGGGAGGCATACTGCAGCCCAGCATCAAGCCGGTGAGGACAGTACGCTCAATGGCAAACTTATTAAGCACAGGCAGTGCGCCGGGCATACCAAGGCATGTCGGACACACGTTGGTATTCGGCTCATATCCGAAACCGGCCTTACAGGAGCAGAACATCTTAGTGGCGGTCTTAATCTGGCAATGAACTTCCAGACCAATTGTCACAAGGTAATCAGAAACAGGCATTGTGCTGAGGGGGTTATTATCTATTATGGTGTTTAATTTGAAGTAGTGGCATTCTCACGAAGAGCCTCATGCAAATCAGCCCGGAAACATTCATCAAACACGGAACCGAACCATTGGCTATGAGTGGCACCGAGACTTTCATACAGAAGGTCCAATGCGTCAGAAAACTTATCGTACGAGGAATCCTCGTACCCGGGCAGAGAGGCAATACGCACAATCTCAGAACGGATGTTCCAGAGGAGTGGCTCTATGGGAGCATAGGCATCCTGAGCTTTGCGCTCAGAAGCGGGAGGAAATGAACGATTAACCAAGGCGTTATCCGGCCTGAGCTCATTCAGACGCATCGACAAGGCCAATATGCGGTCCACAACTCTATTCGCAGAGCGGGAATCCTGCACACACTGCAGCACTTCCACCACCTCGCGGTCGGGCGCCTCCAGATTTTTGAAACGAGCCAGCTCCAGACGGGCTTCTCTCTCGGTAAGAGGCGGGCCGGGTACAGACAGGTTCTCTACCACCTCAGCATCTATCAAACCGGCTTCTACAGCACGCTGAAAGCAAGCAATCATCTGCGCGGAGCCATAACAACGTGCGCGAGCCAAGCTCACAAACTCTGCATGCAGCTCCTCCAAGGATTCCGCAATTCGATAGTGGAGCATATCAAGCGCCTCTAAATCCTGCCCAAGTCCATCAGCTGCAAAAAGGCTGTTACTAATCATCTCAGATTTAGTAATGAGCTCATCAAAGCGAGCAACTGCAGAGTCCGCACTACTGCGGTCCGTGATAGCAGAGAGAAGGAACCACATTTCATTAGTCACCTTCAACAACTCATTACCTACACTTTCGGGCTTATTATCAGTCACCCCCACGGTGTCCGCATTTACATCAGCATTCTCGGCAACTGCAGTGGGCACATTAAATCCCAGCAGGAGAGCAGAACTGGCGGTAAAGAGCGGATGCTTCATTGTCGCGAGTATTATACTCATCTCGTCAATTTTTTCAAGCCGCGAATGCGCAAACAAGTAAAAAACTTCAATAATGAACTCATACCGACATGATTTTGACTTGTCATGACAGACACCATGAGCTAAAATACCCGCGTTCTCATAATTTTTTAGTCTATGGATTTCAGAACATATCTCCGTCATCACCCGGACAAGAATGGTTTTTACGGACGCTTTGGCGGCGCCTATTTGCCGGCCGAGCTTGAGCCTGCCTTCAAGGAAATCACAGAAGCATATAACAGCATCTGCCACTCTGCTCAGTTCATCAATGAGCTGCGCCGCATCCGCAAGCAATTCCAAGGCCGCCCCACTCCCGTATATCACTGTGAACGACTTTCCCGCCTCAATGGGGGTGCCCAGATTTATCTGAAACGCGAAGACCTGAACCACACCGGTGCTCACAAGCTGAACCACTGCATGGGTGAAGGCCTGCTGGCCAAATTCATGGGCAAGAAGAAGATTATCGCCGAAACCGGAGCCGGCCAGCACGGCGTGGCATTGGCCACGGCAGCCGCCTACTTCGGGTTGGAGTGTGAAATTCACATGGGTGAAGTTGATATCGCCAAGCAGGCACCGAACGTCACCCGCATGAAAATGCTGGGCGCAAACGTGGTATGCGTGAAGCATGGCCTGCGTACTCTGAAGGAAGCTGTAGACTCCGCCTTTGAGGCCTACCAGCGTGATTACAAGACGGCAATCTACTGCATCGGCTCTGTGCTCGGCCCGCACCCCTTCCCGATGATGGTGAGAGACTTCCAAATGGTGGTGGGCGCCGAAGCCAGAGAACAGTTTATTGAGATGACCGGCATTCTTCCGGACGTGGTATGCGCCTGCGTGGGCGGTGGCTCAAACGCCATGGGTATGTTCCCGGCCTTCTTAGATGACCCGGTAGATATCTACGGCATCGAACCCATGGGCAAGGGCGAAAATCTCGGCGACCATGCGGCTTCCATGAAGTATGGCGAGGAAGGCATCATGCACGGCTTCAACAGCATTATGCTTAAGGACGAGGATAACGAGCCCGCGCCGGTATACTCCATTGCCAGTGGTCTGGATTATCCCTCCGTGGGCCCGGAGCACGCATACCTGCGAGATATTGGCCGCGTAAAGTACGATGGCGTATCTGACGCCGAGGCTGTGGACGCATTCTTCAAACTGAGCCGTTACGAGGGTATCATCCCGGCCCTAGAAAGCTCCCACGCCGTAGCCTTCGCCATGCGCAAGGCCCGCGAGATGGGCACAGGCGCCATTCTGGCGAACTGCTCCGGTCGCGGTGATAAGGACGTGGATTACATCGCCGAGCACTACGGCTACGGCGAGCAGTACAAGTTCTGATAATCAGTACGCTTTAATAAAGACCCCCTGCTGCGTAACGCGCAGCAGGGGGTTTTAGTATATTAAACTTTCACCAAATGGTGATTTACTCACCAAGCACACTGGCCAGCATGGAAGCAACACCTTGGAAAGCGGCGGAAACCATGCTCTGCCCCGGATCCTTCAGTGCCACGGGTGCACCTTCATCACCACAAGCACGGGTCTCCATATCCAGCGGAATACGGCCGAGCAAGGGCACACCAAGCTTCTGAGCCTCGCGCTCACCGCCACCTTCACCGAAGATGTTATAGATGAGACCGTCACTCGGGCAGACGAAGTAACTCATGTTCTCGATAATGCCCAGAATGGGAGTCTCCACTCGCTGGAACAGGCCAACAGCCTTACGAGCATCAATGAGAGCCACCTCCTGCGGAGTTGTAACAACCACCACACCGGAGAGGTCCACCGTCTGCACAATGGTAAGCTGAATATCACCCGTACCGGGAGGCATATCAAGAATGAGGAAATCAAGACCACCCCACTCCACGTCACGCAGGAACTGCTGCACGTATCGTGTAGCAAGAGGACCACGAACGGCCACGGGAGAGGCCTCATCTATCATGAGCCCCATGGACAAAATCTTCACACCGTGAGCCTCTACAGGAAGGAACTGCTCCTTATCTGAGCAGCCAGGACGCTCTTTGGTGCCAAACATCAGTGCCATAGAGGGGCCATAGATATCCAAATCCAGAAGGCCGGTCTTATAGCCAAGGCGAGAAAGAGCCACTGCCAGATTAGCAGATACCGTGCTCTTACCCACACCGCCCTTGCCGGAGGAAACAGCAATAACGTGCTTCACGCCGGGCACACTGGACTTCCAGTCGGAGGGGTCATCATTAGAAGCCACCTTATTGCTCTTGGGAGCGTGGTGTTCGATATTGACATCCAGCTGCTTAACGCCGGGCAGCTCTTTAACTGTGGCCATCACATTCTCATAAATGAAGCGAGGCACATCAGCATTCTTACTCTCAATCAGCAGCTCTACAACCACAGCACCCTCCGGAGATACAGTGATATCTTTCACCAGACCAAAGGAAACAATGTCTCGGCTAAAGCCGGGATACTTCACCGTGGTAAGAGCAGCACGTACAAGTGCGGGAGATAATTCAGGTTGACTCATGTCAGTAATCTTATGCGTTTTTCTTAAAAAGCTTCCAAGGAGTAATAATGGCGTGTACTGTCACAGCAAAGGCCGTGCAAAGGGAGCGGAACACCACCACAGCCGGACGCAGCACAGCATGCACACCTCGATACTTTTCATACACAATACTCAAAGCAACAATTGCCACGATAATGATGAACTTGGGCCCCACGGACATATGCCAATGGATATCCCAAGCGCTCTCCAGAACCAGAGATAGCGTCATTACAAAACCTACGAAGCCCACAAGTACGAAAGCAACATGGCCCAGCACAGGATGACGAGCTATGATATCAATGCACCAGCCAGCCACGATTCGAAGCGCAGCAATGCCGATGAAGACGCCTAAGCAAACTACCCAGAGGTGCAGCTCCTCCGGAATACCCTTAGAGCCAGCCACTACACCCACAGCCGCCACCACGTTATCAAGAGAAAGAGAAAGGTCCATGAGCTCAATACTGCAGATTGTAGCAATAAAGCCCTTACCGGCAGTCTTAGCGGCAGCAGTTGCGGCATCCTCTACATGAACAGCCTTCTTGAACTGCAAATGGTCACAAGCAAGATATATCAGGTAAATGGCACCGAACCACTTCACCCACTCATTATGCATGAGCCAAGAAACCAGAGCAAGCGCAATACCACGGAAAAGATAGGCGCCAATCAACCCCCAACGTAACGCAGCTTTCTGCTGATGCTTGGGAAGATGGGACGCCATAGCGGCAATACCAAGAGCATTATCTACGGAAAGGAGGCCCTCAATAAGCACAAGGCTCACAATCACCATTCCGGCATCCATAAGGAACAAACTCCAGTTCTGAGATACCAACTCAAACGCAGAACTCAAATCAGCAATAGGCATGCGCCGAGCCTACCACATCATCCTCGCATTTGCAAGCCAAACATCTGACTTCGCTTATCTTTTTGCTTGAAAACATAACTAAAGCTTGCCTGCGGATTCCTTTTCTGCTAGGATGAAGCAAGCATGAAAAACATACTCGTCACAGGTGGTACCGGCTTTATCGGCGCGAACCTCTGCCATAGGCTCATCAACGAAGGTCACCGCGTCATCTGCCTTGATAATAACTACACCGGTTCTATAAAGAACGTAGAAGATTTACTACCGAACCCGAATTTCAGCTTTGTGGAGCATGACGTCATAGAGCCATGGGACTGTGAAGAGCCTCTGGATTATATCTACAATCTCGCATGTCCGGCCTCCCCTCCCTTCTATCAGGGAAACCGCTCCATCTTCACCACTAAGACCTGTGTACTCGGTGCGCTTAACATGCTAGAACTCGCCAAGCGCAAGGGCGCACGCATTCTGCAAAGTTCCACCTCTGAGGTGTATGGCGACCCCATTGAACACCCGCAGCCGGAATCATACCGTGGCAATGTGAACCCCATCGGCATCCGTGCCTGCTATGATGAAGGTAAACGCTGCGCAGAAAGCCTTTTCTTTGATTACAACCGTCATGAGGGGGTGGACATCCGCGTTATCCGAATTTTCAACACCTACGGCCCCTACATGAACCCCGAAGACGGCCGAGTAGTCTCCAACTTCATCTGTCAGGCCCTGCGTGGTGAGGATATCACCATCTACGGTGAAGGTCAGCAGACGCGCTCCTTCCAGTATATCGATGACCTCATCGAGGGCATGGTGCGCATGATGGAAAATGAGGTAGGCTTCATCGGTCCGGTGAACATCGGTAATCCCGGTGAGTTCACCATCCGCCAGCTGGCTGAGAAGGTTCTGGAAAAAATTCCCACGGGAGGCAAGCTTGTATTCCGCCCGCTGCCTGCGGATGACCCCACTCAGCGCAAGCCGGATATCTCCGTTGCAAACGAAAAACTCGGCTGGGCACCTACCATTGCGCTGAACGAAGGGCTGGATAAGACCATTGCCTACTTCCGTAAAGCCATCGGCAAATAATCTCCTGCTAGTTCAATAAGTAAAAGAGCACCATCGGCTGATTTGCATTGACAAAAGCAACCGATGGTGCTAGTCTCTGCACATGTCAAACGCAGATTTGATTCAGCAGATTGAGCAGCTCAGAAAAGAGCGCAATGCCATCATCCTTGCCCACAGCTACCAGCGCCCCGAAATCCAAGATTTAGCAGACTTCGTGGGAGATTCCCTCGCGCTGGCGCGCAAGGCTCAGGAAACGGAATGTGAAGTCATCGTGTTCTGTGGCGTTCATTTTATGGCTGAGACGGCCTGTATCCTGAATCCCTCCCGCAAGGTACTCCTGCCGGATGTGTCCGCAGCTTGTTCACTGGAACAATCCTGCCCCGCTGAAGAACTTGCTGCGTATCTGGAGGCGAATAAAGAGAAAAATTACTATGTGGTGGCGTATGTAAACTGCTCCATCGGAGTGAAAGCTCAGGCGGACGTCATTGTGACCAGCGGTAACTCTCAGCGCATTATTGAAACAGCCCCCGCAGACCGCCCCATCCTTTTCGTACCGGACCAGAATCTCGGCGCATGGACAGCCCGCCGAGTGGGCCGCGAAATGACTCTCTGGAATGGCGCTTGCCATGTACACCAGCGTTTCACCCGTGATCAGGTGCTCACTATGAAGGAGCAATATCCGGATGCCGAAGTTGTATGTCACCCTGAGTGTCAGGAAGTTATCCGTCTGCTTGCAGATCACATCTGCTCTACAGAGAAAATGATTCCCTACTGCAGAGAAAGCGCTGCTCAGCGTTTCATTATTGTGACAGAGAGCGGCATCCTGCACCGCCTGAGAAAGCTCGTACCCGGTAAAGAGTTCATCGGTGTTGCCGCGGACAAATGCTCCTGCGCAGAATGCGAGTACATGAAGCTGAACACGCTGGAAAAAATCCGCAATTGCCTGCGTGATATGAGCCCTGAGGTACGCGTACCGGAAGAGCTGCGCCTGCGTGCTGAAAAACCGCTTCTGCGCATGCTGGAGCTTTCCAAATAAAGCCCTGAGTATGGACATTGCCCCTTACATCATTGCGCATGGGAACTGGATATCCATGGCGGAGTTCATGGAGCTGGCTCTCTATGACAGCAGCGGGGGCTATTACAGCAAGAACATCCATAATATAGGCTACCGTGGGGATTTCTCCACCTCAGCTACCATGTGTGATTTGCTTGCACGGCGCATCGTGCAGCAATGGCGAGAAAGTTGCAAAGCGCACAGCGTCCGCCTCCCTCTCATTGAGATAGGTGGCGGCAATGGTGATTTAGCCATGGCCATCTGCCGAAACATGACTCTGTGGGAGCGAATTGTTTCCCGCTATCTCATGGTTGACCGTTCTCAGGCCCTGCGCAATTTGCAGGGTATGGTGGGTGGACACTCCGTCTCCGTGATGGATTCCGTGGAAAAAGCACTGAAGAAAACGGATAGCAAGGCCTTCATTTTCAGCAACGAGCTCCCGGATGCCTTCCCTGCCCGTCAATTCGTATATCAAAACGGAGAATGGCTTGAGCTCGGACTCGCTGTAGAAAATGGTCGCGTCATTCGCCAAGCGGATAGGCGTCCGCTGCCAGCCTCGTCAGCCTTCAACATCTGGGCCCAGGAAGGCCAGATTATTGAAGTGCATGATAGTTACTTTGAATGGTACGCGAGCTGGCAAAAGCACTGGAAACTTGGCAGTATGCTAACGATTGACTACGGACAGCTTAACGAAAAGTTGTACTACCGTCGCCCCCAGGGGAGCCTGCGTGGCTATAAAGCCCATACTCTTCTGAGCGCGGATGAACTACCGGCCCTTGCAGGACACTGTGATATTACCTGCGATGTAAACTTTACAGACCTAATTACCCTTGCTCAGGGAAGCAGGAATGACGTAGTGCAGTACATGAGTCAGCGGGATTTCCTGTTACCGCTAGCGGATGTTAATGTACCGGAAGAAGCGCACCTCATCGCCATTCCCGGCGCAGGCAACTACTTTAATGTTCTCCTCCAGCACCGCTTCGATGCTTGAGCATCTGTACATTAACGGAGAGGTAATCAATGCCGATACTCTTTCATCATGGAGAGTTGGCAAAAGCGGCATCACCTCAGAACTCGCAGATTTTCTGAAAGAATGGTTCTCACCGGAAAGCACGGTGACACTCCACACCAGCGGCTCTACCGGCAAACCCAAGCTCATTCATGCTTCAAAAGAAGCCATGCGGGCCAGCGCAAAACTGAGTTGTGAGGTATTTAATATCAAAATCGGCAGCGAGGTACTGCTCTGCCTACCGCTGCGCTACATTGCAGGAAAAATGATGGTGGTACGCGCTCTTGTGAGCGGTGCTCAACTCGTGCTACAGGAGCCCTGCTCCACCCCCTTGGAAAACCTCAGCAAGCCGGTAGATTTTGCTCCGCTCGTTCCCATGCAGGCCGCGACAACTCTTCAACGAGCAAATGGCAAGGAGCAGCTGGAGCGCGCCAAATGCATCCTGCTCGGCGGCGGTTTCATCAACGCTTCTCTGGAAGAAGAACTACAACATATAAACTCATGTATCTATGCCTCCTATGGCATGACTGAAACCCTCTCACATATCGCACTGCGTCACGTAAACGGCCCAGAGCGTTCAGAGTGGTATACACCCCTGCGCGGAATACATATCTGCCTCACGCCAGAAGGCACACTCTCCATATCTGCGCCTCATCTCGGCATTACTCAGCTCAGCACCAATGATATCGCGGAGATCAGTCCGGATGGTAGGTTCCGCATTTGCGGCCGAAAGGACGCAGTCATTAACAGTGGCGGTATCAAAATTCAGGCCGAGGAGGTAGAACAGTCACTTAGCTCAGCCACCCATCTCAGCCTATTGGTAGTTCCTGTGCCGGATGCGGTTCTGGGACAATGCGTAGCACTCCTCTGGGAAGGCCCTATATCTGCAGAAGCTAAACTACACGAAGCAATTTCCGCCCTTCCCTCTTATCACCGCCCTCGCATTATTCGGCATGTTGACGCCCTTCCTCGCACTGCCACAGGCAAGCTGAGCAGGAGCGATGCCGCAGCTCTGGTATCTTGAAAAACAAGGCCCGAAGCTGACAAGCTTCGGGCCTTTGCATTAAAAACTAAACTCAGGGCATGGGGAAGGACTTATTAAAAGCACTTACCTCTGCGCGCAGAGCATCGTAGGCGCCTTCCGTCTCGTGCACCTTCTGACCGGCAAGAATGGCAAGACAGCGGGCGATATACTCTGCCACTTGGCGAACATCCGCCTCCTTCATACCACGAGTGGTAACAGCAGGAGTACCGATGCGGATACCGGAAGGCTTAGCGGTAGACCCCTTGTCATAAGGAATGGCATTCTTGTTCACAGTGATACCCACCTTATCAAGAGCAACCTGAGCCTCAGCACCATTCAGGCCCTTCACGCTGAGGTCCACAAGGAAGCAGTGATTATCCGTGCCGCCAGCCACGATGCGGAAACCGCGCTTGGAAAGCTCAGCGGCCATAGCCTTGGAGTTCTTCACCACCTGAGCAGCGTACTCCTTGAACTCTGGCTTAAGAGCTTCACCGAGGCAAGCCGCCTTAGCTGCGATAACGTGCATTAGCGGACCACCCTGCAGACCGGGGAATGTGGCGCTATTCAGCTTCTTAGCCCACTTTTCCTTGCAAAGTACCATACCACCACGCGGGCCACGAAGACTCTTGTGAGTAGTCGTGGACACGAAGTCAGCGTAGGGAACGGGGGACGGATGAGCGCCACCGGCTACAAGACCGGCGATGTGGGCCATATCCACGAACATGATAGCGCCTACCTCATCACAGATTTCGCGAATGCGCTTAAAGTCAATCGTGCGGGAGTAAGCAGAAGCACCGGCAAGAATAAGAGCAGGCTTGCACTCGCGGGCCTTGGCGGCCATATCATCGTAATCGATGCACTCGGTCTCGGGGTTTACACCGTAGTGAACGACGTTGTACTGCTTACCGGAGAAGTTAGCAAAGAAACCGTGAGAAAGGTGGCCACCGCAGGCAAGGTCCATGGTAAGGATAGTATCACCGGGATTGATACAGGCGTGATACACGCTCATGTTAGCCTGAGAACCGGAGTGGGCCTGCACATTAGCGAAATCACAGCCGAAAAGCACGCAGGCACGATCAATAGCAAGCTGCTCAACCTTATCCACCACCTCACAGCCACCGTACCAGCGCTTAGAGGGATAACCTTCAGCATACTTGTTTGTCAGCACGGAACCCTGAGCCTCCATAACAGCCGGAGAAGCGAAGTTCTCGGAAGCAATAAGCTCAATGTTGTTACGCTGGCGGTCATGCTCCTCCTCAATGTAGGCAGCAAGTTCAGGGTCAGATGAAGCCAGCATGGAACCAGAAGCTTTAGCCAGACGGCGTGAATGACGGCCACCTTCAAATTCAGCATCAAGCCAGGTGTGCAGAAGATCATCCAAATCATCAGGCGTGACGAAAGCGGATGCAATGCACATGACGTTAGAATCATTATGCTGGCGAGCCAGCGCCGCCACCTGCGGGGTGCGTGTCAGCGTAGCGCGGATACCCTTCCAACGGTTGGCAGCAATGCTCATACCAAGACCGGAGAAACAAATCAGAATACCACGATCGGCACGGCCGTCCACCACGCGCTTACAGACAGCGTTGGCATAATCAGAATAATCGCAGGCTTCCTTGGTCTCAGGGCCTACGTCCTCTACAGTATAGCCCCAGTTCGTGAGGATTTCCACGGCGACTTCCTTCAGATCCACCCCCTTGTGGTCTGAACCGATAGCGATGCGAAGGTTAGTGTTCATATGCTGTTGAATACAACGCCTGTTGCGCGGGCATTCTACCACAGCCTACTGATAATAGCAAGCGCAAAGTAGAGAAAAAGAACACCGCCGTCCCCCATAACGGAGGACGACGGTAAAATTCTCAATAGCAGCTTATGCTGCTGACGCCTTAGTTGAACTTGGCAATGAGAGCCTGACGCTGAGCCTCGAGCTCCGCGGGAAGCTTGTCACCAACCATGTTGAACAGCTCGGTCTGGGACTCAAGCTCAGCCTTCCACTCGGACTCTGAGAGAGCCATGTTGGTGTTAAAGGCGGCTTCGTCATAGCCGGCAAGACCCTCGGTGTCGAGCTCGGAGTAGGCGGGGGAGATACCAAGAGCAGTCTCCACACCGTCCACCTCACCGCGGCAGCGGCGAAGCACCCAGTCAAGAACGCGCATATTGTCGCCGAAGCCGGGCCATACGAAGTTGCCCTCAGCATCCTTGCGGAACCAGTTCACGTTGAAAATCTTGGGAAGCTTGCAAGCGCAGGTCTTGGTACCCATATCGAGCCAGTGCTGCCAGTAGTCACCCACATTGTAACCAATGAAGGGCTTCATAGCCATCGGGTCGCGGCGAACCTGACCAATCTGGCCGAAAGCAGCGGCGGTCATCTCGGAGCCCATGGTAGCACCCACGTACACGCCGTGGTTCCAATCCTTGGACTGGAATACGAGCGGCATGGTGGTAGCGCGGCGGCCACCAAAGAGGAATGCGCTGATGGAAACACCCTCGGGGTTGTAGTACTCGGGATCCAGCGTGGGGCACTGAGAAGCGGGAGCTGTGAAGCGGCTGTTGGGGTGAGCGCACTTGCGGCCGCAGTCGGGCGTCCAGTCGTTACCCTGCCAGTCGATGGCGTGAGCGGGAGCCTCGCCGTCCATACCTTCCCACCATACGTCACCGTCGTCAGTCAGACCCACGTTGGTGAAGATGATGTTCTCCTTGATGGTGTCCATGGCGATGGGGTTGGACTTGTAGGAAGTACCGGGAGCCACACCGAAGTAACCGTTCTCGGGGTTGATGGCGTGGAAGGTACCGTCCTCGTGGGGCCAAATCCAAGCGATATCGTCACCGATGATGCTGGTCTTCCAGCCCTTGGCAGCCAGTGCGGGCGGGGGCACAACCATGGCCAGGTTGGTCTTACCGCAAGCAGAGGGGAATGCGCCGGTCACATAGGACTTACGACCCTGGGGATCAGTGATACCGAGGATGAGCATGTGCTCAGCCATCCAGCCATTCTTCCTAGCGATGCCAGTAGCGATACGAAGAGCAAGGCACTTCTTGCCAAGCAGAGCGTTACCACCGTAACCGGAACCGTAGGAGATAATCTCGCCAGTCTCGGGGAAGTGGCAAATGTACTTCTCCTCGTTGTTGCAGGGCCAAGTTACGTCCTCCTGACCGGGCTCAAGGGGAGCACCTACAGTGTGAAGGCAGGGCACGAAGTCGCCGTAGCCGTCACGCTTGGGATTGCCACCACCGTTCACCTCGTCCTCAAGACGCTTAAGAACCTTCTCACCCATAATGGTCATGATGCGCATGTTGGTCACCACATAGGCGGAGTCGGTAATCTCGATACCAATCTTAGCCAGGGGGGAATCCAGGGGACCCATGCAGAAAGGAATCACGTACATGGTACGGCCCTTCATGGAACCATCGAGGTAGGGGTTGAGAATGGCGCGCATCTCAGCCGGGGACTTCCAGTTGTTGGTAGGACCGGCGTCCTCCTGCTTCTCGGAGCAGATGAACGTACGCTCCTCAACACGGGCTACGTCAGAAGGAGTAGAACGGGCCAGAAAGCAGCCGGGGCGCTTCTCGGGGTTCAGGCGAATGTAGGTGCCTTTTTCTACCAGCATGTCGCACAGCTGGGTGTTCTCTTCCTCGGAACCGTCGCACCAGTAGACGGAATCGGGTTTGCAGAGCTGGCGGATCTGCTCCACCCACTCGGCAGCCTTCTTGTGAGTTGTACCAGTAATTTTCATGGTGCCCATAAAATAGCATGACGAGCGCAAACTTGCAACACGAAAAATCAAGATTTTTCGCCATAAGGGCATTTTTTGTTCGCAAAACATGGCTTCTTTCCGTTATTTACTCGCAAAACAGACCATCATATTAGCACAAACGGCGCAGAATATAGTGGACTAATTCGTAAAGATGCTTGACAAAGCTAAACAAATCGTGCACTATAATATCTGTAATGGGCAGCAGACTTACAAATTCCGGAATCAGGCGAGCCGCCACACTGGCCGCCGTCATAGCCTCGGGTACAGTGGGCAGCGCATCTGGGCAAGATGTAGTGCCTCTTCCTTCTGAAGTATTCGGAGAACAACCTCCGAGCAGCAACCCCATTATTGACGTGACGGATCGCATGACTGCAGTCACCCCTCTGTCCTTGGATCCGGAAATACCTGACACCATTACGGTCAACAATGAGGGTGGTGAGATTTTATATAACAGCGAAAATCGCACCCTCACCTATAAGGGAAGTGGTCGTCCCATCCATTTGGTAACAGATGAAGGGCTGGATGTAGCGGCCTCTGAAATTGTGATGGACCTCGGTCGCCGAAATGTTCACCTTCATGGCCCGCTTACCATCTATCAGGGAGAAAGCCTTACGCTGGCAGAAAACGGCACATATAACTGGGAAGAGCAGAGTCTTGATGCCCGCAATGTCAGATCTAAGGTAACCGGTATTCTTGTTCGAGGTTCGCGCATTGAGTACGCAAAAGACGCTGAAGGCCGTAATTTCATGCGCGTCCATGATGCATTTGCCTCCACTGATGATGCCCAAACTCCTGACACTTGGATTGGCACAGGCGTGCTTACCATTTACCCCGGTGATTATGGCCACATCACCCGTCTCAGCGTATCCGCGGGAGACTATGATGTACCGATTCCCGTACTGGGCTGGTTCTCATTCTCTCACTCGCTCAACCCCAAGGAAGGTTATATGCCGAACATCGGCAGCAAATCCTCATGGGGCTCATACCTCCTTAACAGCTACGGCTTCCTGCTGGGTAACCGCAGAGTAGAAGGCAACATGCCGGTATCTGACTATGTGCTGACCCTGCATGCAGACGTCAGAACACGCCGAGGCATGGCGGTCGGCCTCGACATTGAGGATGTGCTTATGCAGAAGCGAACCGCCACCAGCGGGCTTCAGGCATACTTCATTCTGGATGACTCACCCAACATCAATCCCACTAACAGATACCGCCAGCCTACAGATCATGAGCGTTACCGGGTGGCGCTGAGCGGCATATGGGATTTACCAGTAGAGGAACACAACCCCTCAACGGACTGGTCTCTGGGAGCGAACCTGAACATTCTTAGTGATTGCTACGTTCTGCGAGACTTCTTTGAAGACCTCAGTAGAATCGATGACAAACCGGATAACACAGTGCGAGTGGTAAGGAGAGACTCTCTGAGCCAGACCATGCTTATGACCCGCTTTGCTCCGAATGATTACTACCAAACAGACGAGCGCGCAGAGTTATCGTACTACAGAGCCAGAACAGCTTTCCGCAATACAAACATTGCATACGAAACTCGTAACAGTTTTGGTGTAATGCGACAGGAATTATCCTCAGAGGAAAGAGCACAATACCTGTACCAGCTCAACAAACTGACTGACCCTACAGCCCGAGCATATTATCAGCGCATGCTGAACTCCGGCAGTTATCTCCGTGCCAACACTACACACGAGTTCTCCACCAACTTTACAATTCTCCGCTTCCTGAATATCACCCCCAAAGCAGGTGTAGGCTATTCCGGCTATTACGGAGTGGATGGCGTGGGTGACGATCACCGTTTCCTTGGCTTTGCCGGTGTGGACGTTAACATCAAGTTCCACAAGCATTACGAGAACTTCCGTATTGCCAGCATGGGTATGAGGGGACTCACGCACGTGATTAAGCCCTACACCACGCTGTCTCACTGCAGCATCTCCTCCTCCAACCCGATGGTACCCCAGGTGGATATGTGGGCAAGTAATTTCGGCACCACCACCAGTAATCCCATGGAACTGGATTTGATGGGCTTCACCGGAATTGACAGCTGGGGCACTTGGAGCATTTGGCGCATGGGCGTTAGCAATACATTCACTACTACTGTAGATGGTGAACAGCGCACCCTGCTGAACTGGAATTGTTTCATTGACTACAACGAGGAAAACCCGAACTCCGCTAACCAGTTCTCAAACCTTCACTCGCTGGTAGTATTCAGACCGTCCTCACAGTTCTATGTAAGAGCTAACACACTGACCCCCACCATCAAAAACGGTGATGGATACAGAGAATACCACGTTTCAGTGGGCTGGCAGCCGATGGCTGCACTTGAGACAAGCCTTGGCTACAGTGTGCTGAAAAACCACCCGATTCAGAGTGACGCTGAGCAGTTATCCATGCGAGCCAATCTCCGCATCAATGAGCGGTACTCAATCGCTTGCCGCTGGAACTGGGATATCGAAAGAGGCCGCATGATTAATCAGCAGTACTCACTGTTCCGCAAATCCGGCGCTTGGTACATGGGCGCCACCCTCTTCTTCAGAAACAATGGGGGCCGTAATGAAACAGGCTTTGGTCTTACCTTCACCTTGGGTGAAACCGGTACATCCCTTCCCGTCAGCCTCTTGTGATGTAATGAAAGCAACTTTATATAATCATAATCACCCCCGTCCGATTCCAAAGGTCGGGGGTATTTTTCTCGTAATTTTTCAGTCACGCAATAAAAATATAACGTAATACACATTTTATGCTTGCTATTTTTCCAGAAATAAGGCAGCATGAGCCCAGACATTGACCATGAATACAAAAGCAAATCTTAAAATCGGCATCATTCAGAACACTCCGTTGACCGCGGATTTATCCAACAACCTGCGCCAGATTGTACAGGGATACCGCGAATGTCTGGACCACGGTGCCAGTCTCGTCGTCGCACCTTCCTGCGCCCTCTGCGGAGCAAATCCCGGAGCACTTCTCCAGAGAGATTCCTTCATTCGTCAAATTCAAGCTGCCCTGAAAGCGCTTTCAATGGAGATAGGAGAAGTACCTCTGCTGCTTGCAGCATATACACCCGGTTTTCAGAACGATGATGAGGATGAACCCGAAGGTCCGTATGTGGATGACGGCATCAGCGAGCTTGGCCCGGAGTACAGCCAGATTGAGCTGATTCCTCATCTTCTGGAAAATGGGCAAGTAACAGAACTTATAGACTGCGACGTCTTCGACCTTAACGGTGTGAACATCTATACGGACGTACAGGACGCAGCAGCGCTGCCGGTGGATTCAGAACTTGACCTTATCATCCACATGCCGCCCCTCCCATGGCATGCTACCGGAGCACCTGAAGAAGAAGATCTTCGCCAGTGGGAGGCCCAGACGAACAACGTACCCGTTATCAGCGTGTACCCAGTCTGCACCGCAGATGGCACTATCTACGCCGGTGGCTCAGCCGCATATTCCGCTAAGGGCACTACGCTGGCACGTCTTCCCTTCTTTGAAAGCGCTAACAAGGTTATTAACCTCTCAGGAGAAACGCGAGCCAAGGCTCTACCAGTGCCGAGTGAACTCCTTTTCCTTGCGATTGAGCGCGGCATTCGAGACACGGTTAAGACAAATGGCTACAGTGGTGTTTGCCTGAACCTTGACCAGCCGAATGCAGACGTGCTGGCAGCCATCTGCACAGAGGCACTTGGACGCTCAAACGTGGTCGGCATTACCACTACCGGTCAGGACCACATAGCTACAGCTCTGAACATTACCTGCCATAAACCGAATACCTCAGCCCTGCTCTCTGCCGCAGATGACATTCTCTGCGATGCAAACGCTGATGCCTTCAGAACACGCCTGATTAATACCCTGTGTTACAGCATCGCTGAAAATCATGGATTGATGTACCTCAGCTCATTGAGCCGACGAGATTTCATGCTGGGAGACTTCACGCTGTACGGTGAATCATGCGGCCTGCTGGCTCCTCTCGGAAATCTTTACGAGATGGATTTGCACCTCCTGCGCAATTATCTCTCTGAAAGTTATACGAGCCTCTTCGGTCCCATTAAATCACCCGAAATCCCGGAAACGGACAGCATTATTCATGAGCTAGCAGATCGGAACATCGGAGCCTCTGACTTGCTCAATGAGCATACAAGCCTGTTCCGAGAAAACGAAGTACGCATTATCCAGCGCAAGATTATTGCCTCCGCCCTGAAACGCACCCAAATGCCCATGGTGTTGCGCGTAGATAGACCGCAGGAGCGCGTAAATCCTCCGGTTTCTCACAGATTAAATGACTAATTTGAGTCTGAATTAGCCGCTATCCCATGAAATGAACCCCAGCGCTGCTCACGATTGTGAGCAGCGCTGATATTTTTTCAAGTCTATTAATCAGCACACCTTTTTCTCAGCTGGAGAAGTCAGCACAAGAAACAGAAGAGACCAGCCGGAAAACACCATCTCCACCGCAATAGCCGTGCCAATCAGCCACAAGGATGACTCCGGCCAACTCCAGAGCACCAGACCACCGAGCAAGCATGATACACAGGCATTAAAAAAGCGCCAGACAATGCCGCTACCTTTCCTTAACGAAAAAGCCACTATCAGCCGCAATACACCTCCGGCCAGTAACGCAACACCGATTGCCAGTGTAATAACCACCATGGATGCTACCGGCTGCAGTAGCAGCATGACGCCTAACACCAGAAATACCAAGGCTGACAAGGCACTCCAAAGGCGCTCACCGGCCCTAGTGAACACATGCAGCAGATGCATGAACCCTACCACAACGAACACGAATCCGGCAACCCACACTGCTGAGGTTCCCAGCAAAAAAGGAAAGCTCAGCATCGCAAAACCAACAATGAGCTCCAATACTGCCAGAAAGGCTACAAGCCACGGGCTCCCCATATATTTTCCTACTTTATTATCTGCAATCATAATTCAATGCTTTCCTATATCGTTCTTCCACCACATTCCAGTTAATGTGCTTCATGAAAGCACTCACATAGCCCTTACGATCACTGCCCCATGTCAGGTAGTAAGCATGTTCCCACACATCACATACCAAAAGTGGGCAGAATCCCGGCACGAGCACATCTTGATGTCGGCAAATTCCAGTTACCATCAAGCGCCGGCTGAGTGAATCCACCCCCAGTACTCCCCATCCACTCCCCTGCACAGCCGCCGTCACGCTTTCAAATATCTTCCGAAAGCCGGAAAAACTGCCAAACATTGTGTTAATTTCAGCAGCGAGTTCGCCATGAGGCGTTTCGCGTGCCTGAGAAGTCAGATTTTCCCAGTAAAGGGTATGGAGAATATGCCCACCCAGATTAAAAGCCAAGTTCTGGCTCACGGCCGGGGCCTGAGCCGTACTGATAACTCCATCATTAATGAGGGTTAAAGAATCCAGCGCAGCATTTGCCCCTGTCACATAGGCAGCATGGTGTTTATCATGGTGCAGATACAGAGTCTCAGCGCTTATAAGCGGCTCCAGCGCAGACTCACTATAAGGCAGAGGCGGCAGAACATAACGTCCTTCAGCATACCCGCACAGAAAGTTCAAACTATCGTTCATACGAAGGATTTGACGCCTTCGTGAAAGTAGGCTTTCAATATATGGTGGAAAAAGGCTATCAAGGCCAGTCCACGGAAACCACGGTCACATTATCCGCGCCGGGGTCTTTCAAAGCCTGACAGGCCTGAACAATAGCGGCGGACAGCGGCATATCCTTCACCGAAAGCAGCTGCTTCACCTCAGAAGAAAGCATCGGCTGCAGCAGAATATCATCCGCACCATCGGTCGCGAGAATAATTCGGTCCCCGGGTAACAAAGGCATAGGTGTAGCAGATAAATCCACCAGAGCCGGTTTCATCCCGGTCAGCGCAGAACGCAGAGAATGCCCCCCGTGCATAGCCTCTTCATATGACAGGGCTCCGGCATTCACATACTGCATGTATACCGGGCGCATGGAATGATCTTCATTCAAGCGGAGAAGACGTTGCCTACGCCAGATATGCAGCAGAGAGTCCCCCACACTCACCCACCAGATGACACCGGAGCTGATATAAGCCGCCACTAACGTGGTACCTCCATAAGCCGACGACCCCTCAAATGCTGCCCCCACCGCAGCATTTGCGGATTCAAGAGCATGCTGCAGGCGCTGCGTTACTGGCATACTGCCTGCCGTCTGTGAAAAATCCTGCTCGAAAGCCTCTACCGCAGCTGCGGACGCAAGTTCACCATGCTGATGCCCACCCATGCCGTCACAAACCACCACAAGCACCCCCTCCGGATAAAACTTTACCCGGTGAGCATCCTCTTGGCTTTCACGTAAGCCAATCCAGTTTGCAACATTAACGTTCACGCAATCTCTTTCCTATCACAAGATGCACACTCCATCAAGCTTAAAGCACAGCCCCCGCCTTTTATGACATAATCGCCTCCCTCTTCCCTGCACATAAAACACAAATAATTGCTACAGTTCCTGCTTCATTCTTGCCAAAGCCATTCGCATTATGCTATAATGACTCCCAGAGAGTAACCATACAGACGATTTCCACTTTTATGGCACACGAAACTGCTTTCCTCGGCGCCGGCACCGTACTTGGTCAATACTGGACCAAGAGGCGTTATTTTGATTACCTCATCAACAAAGAAAACTTCCAGCTTACCTTCGGGCGGAGTTTCCGCATGATGGTCTATTTGGATAATGCTGTAGCAAATGGTGCAGAAAACGTGAAGCAGAATATAGAAGCCGACACACGCGCTACAAATTATCTGCTCAACCACCTGGCGGATATAAAGCCGGAATTCACTGTATTCGTTACCACATGCGATATGCTGGCAGAGAACGCGGATGAAAACACACCTACTCTCGAGCACAGCGATGACCCGTACGTGCAAAACCGTATCAACCTCTATCGCGAGCTGAACCGCCAGTACGGCCGCGTGCTGAATGTACACCTGCCGGAAATCGCCTCCGTCACGCACCGTGGCTTCAGCTCTATCATTGATACCTTGCTGAACCCTCCGGCCAAAGGCAAACTCGACCTCGCGCCGCTGGAGATGCACCAGCTGTACTTCTCCCAGCGAATTCTAGGTGACGTGGAGCGCTGCATTCCGCTGGGAATCCCCGCCATCATTCCCGCCATGCCTCCGCTCACCACCACAGAGATTACAGAAATCGTTGCCCCAAATCTTGTGGACAGATTGCCTGCCTTTGACCCTTCCCAGCCTATGGGCTCCCGCCGCAGCTCCATCCACTCCTTCCAGTGGCTGGATCCCAAAGATGGTTATCTCGTGACGAAAGAAGACCAGTTAGAGTTGCTTAAGTTCTATTTTGCCTCGGATTTCTCATAGTCTCATCACGGTACAACAGACAATTTTCAGACGCGCAATAACAGCTTTCATGCTGATTGCGCGTCATTTTTTTGCTCATCCATGATGAGAAAAAGCTTGACTGAAACGTCATCATCTGCTAATCTGCCGCGCGTTATGGCAAAAGTTCCCGTTATTCAGCTCCGCAAGGGTCACGCCGTGAATTACAACGGCGACATCTGTGTTGTGCGCGAAAGCCAGCTCAAGACCCCGCCCCGCATGGCCTCCTACGTGCAGATGACCATCCGCAGCATCGCCACTAAGAAGGACTACAACCTTCGCCTCACCTCTAACGACTTCCTCGAGGGCGTTATGCTCAGCCGTGAGGAAATGGAGTTCTCCTATGTAGACGGCATGGGCTACCACTTCCTGAACAACGAGACCTTCGAAGACGTTTGCGTATCCGAGGATATCGTTGAGCCCGTTAAGGACTACCTCATCGAGGGCGAGAACTACGTACTTCTCTTCACGGACGAAATCGTATGCTCCATCGAGCTGCCCGCCGCTATCACCATGGAGGTGGCTGAGGCTCCCGAGGGCGTGAAGGGTAACTCCGCCAACAACGTTTACAAGAGCGCCACTATGACCACCGGTCTTGTTGTACAGGTTCCCCTGTTCATCTCCGCTGGCCAGCGCATCTCCGTGAAGACGGAAGACGGCACCTACCTCGGCCGCGTTAACAACTAATTCCGCTTCCGATATCTCCTTCTATACTGTCACCCACGCTTGGCACCGCCGCGCGTGGGTGATTTTTTGTTGTTAAAGTCTTACACATTGCGGCATTTTGTCGCAATACAACATGCGACATTTTGCCCACATGCGGCATTTTGCCACATTTGCATTGAGACACGAAAAAGAGACAAAACAACATAAGCAAGGATATTTCAATCACTTACACATTGTGACATACCAAAAATAAAATTGGCATGCTATTTGCAACAGTAAGGGCAAGCAGAGGACTCATCAGCTGAGTCTAAAACCAAAATCTTAAAACAAACAACACACAAATAGAAAGACACAACACCATGAGTAAGATTCTCGGAATTGACCTCGGTACCACAAACTCCTGCATGGCTGTCATGGAAGGCGGTCAGGCAACAGTGCTTGAAAACAGCGAGGGTGCTCGTACCACCCCCTCTATCGTAGCCTTCACCAAGAGCGGCGAGCGCATCGTTGGTCAGGCTGCCAAGCGTCAGGCTGTGACCAATCCCCGCAACACCATTTTCTCCGCCAAGCGTCTTATCGGCCGTAAATACGCTGAGCTGACAGCTGATGACAAGAAGGTGCCCTACACCATCGTAGAAGCAGCCAACGGCGATGCCCATATTCAGGTGGAAGTCGGCGGTGAGACCAAGATATACTCTCCTCAGGAAATCAGCGCCATGATTCTCAGCAAGCTGAAGGCTGATGCCGAAAGCAAGCTCGGCGAAACCATCACAGAAGCAGTAATCACTGTACCCGCCTACTTCAACGACGCTCAGCGTAACGCCACCAAGGCCGCCGGTGAAATCGCAGGCTTGAAGGTGCGCCGCATCATCAACGAGCCCACCGCCGCCGCTCTTGCCTACGGTCTGGATAAGGGCAGCAACGAGCAGATTGCCGTGTATGACCTCGGTGGTGGTACCTTCGATATCTCCGTGCTGGAAATCGGTGACGGCGTGTTCGAAGTAAAGGCCTCTGACGGTGACACTCACCTGGGCGGTGATGACTGGGATAATGCTATCATCAACTGGATTCTCGCTGAGTTCAAAGCAGCTGAAGGCATGGACATCTCCCGCCAGACAGATGCACTCCAGCGCATTAAGGAGGAAGCAGAAAAGGCTAAGATTGCGCTCTCTTCCACTCAGAGCTATGATATCTCCCTGCCCTTCATCACCATGGACGCTACCGGCCCCAAGCACATCATGCTGAACCTCACTCGCAGCAAGCTGGAGCAGCTCACTGAGAACCTTCTGGAGCGCACCGCTTCGCCCGTGCGTAACTGCATCTCCGCAGCCGGCCTGAGCACCAGTGATATTAACGAGCTCGTACTCGTGGGCGGTATGACCCGCATGCCCGCCGTGCAGGAAATGGCCAAGCGCCTCGCCGGTAAGGAACCCCATAAGGGCGTGAACCCGGATGAAGTGGTGGCCGTGGGTGCTGCTATTCAGGGCGGCGTACTTTCCGGCTCTGTGACGGACGTGCTCCTGCTGGACGTGACCCCCCTCACCCTTTCCATCGAAACCATGGGCAGCATCGCTACACCGATGATTGACCGCAACACCACCATCCCCGTACGCAAGAGCCAGGTGTTCTCCACCGCAGCTGATAACCAGCCGGCCGTTGACATCCGCATCTGCCAGGGCGAGCGCAAGATGTTCAACGATAACAAGCTTCTGGGCAACTTCAAGCTTGACGGCATCAAACCCGCTCCCCGCGGCGTACCTCAGATTGAAGTAACCTTCGATATCGATGCCAACGGTATCCTCAAGGTAACCGCCAAGGATAAGGACACCGGCAAGGAGCAGAACATCTCCATCCAGGGTTCTTCCGGCCTCTCCAAGGAGGAAATCGAGCGCGCTAAGCGTGATGCAGAGATGCACGCTGAAGAAGACCGCAAGAAGGCTGAGGACATCGAAGCCATTAACAAGGCTGACTCCCTCGCCCACAGTGTAGAGCGCCAGATTAAGGAAATGGGCGAGCAGGTTCCCGCTGATGTAACCAAGCCTATCCAAGACAAGGTCGACTCCCTCAAGAAGGCAGCAGAAGCTAAGGATGTTGAGAAGTGCAAGACACTCACTCAGGAGCTCGAGACCATGCTTGCCAACCTTCAGCAGGCAGCCCAGCAGGCAGCTGCTGCTCAGCAGGGTGGCTGCGGTGGCGCCGGTTGCAATGCCGGTCCCGAGCAGCAGAGCGGCCCCCGTAAGGCCAGCGGCAAGGTAGTGGATGCCGAAGTAGTTGACAACGACTAAATCTCCTACACCGGGCGAGAGATGAGTCTTCAGCTCTCGCCCGGTACTCATCATCACTCAATTTTTAACCAGAATACACAATACAATCATGATTAAGCCCATCGGACAACGCGTACTCGTAGAACGAGTGGAAGCAGAGAGCAAAACCGCAGGTGGTCTCTTCCTGCCGGACAGCGCCAAGGAGAAACCGCAGGAAGCCATTGTACGTGCTCTTGGCACCGGCGGCCGCGATAAGGACGGCAAGGAAATCCCCTTCAACGTAGCCGTTAATGACAAGGTTCTCATCACCAAATACGGTGGCACGGAGGTAACCGTCAACGGCATCACCTACACCATCCTCAACGAGAGCGACATCCTCGCCATCATTGACTGATTAACACGTTAACTCAGAAACTTCTAAAACTATTTAAATTATGGCAAAGCAACTTGCATTCGACGAAGCCGCCCGTCAGAGCCTTCTGGCCGGTGTAACAAAAATCGCTAAGGCTGTTAAGAGCACTCTCGGCCCGGCCGGCCGTAACGTGGTGATTGACAAGAAGTTCGGCTCCCCGAACATCACCAAGGACGGCGTGACCGTTGCCAAGGAAATCGAGCTTGAGGACGCTTACGAGAACATGGGCGCCCAGCTTGTTCGCGAGGTTTCCAGCAAGACGAACGATATCGCCGGTGACGGCACCACAACCGCTACCGTGCTTGCCGAAAGCATCTATCGCGAGGGTCTCCGCAACGTGACCGCCGGTGCTAACCCCATCTCCCTGCAGCGTGGTATCAACAAGGCCGCTGCCGCCATCGTCGCTGAGCTCAAGAACATCTCCAAGCCCGTTGACTCCGGCAAGGAAATCGCTCAGGTAGCTACAGTTTCCGCCAACTGGGATTCCGAAATCGGTGACATCATCGCCGAGGCTATGGACAAGGTGGGCAAGGACGGCACCATCACCGTAGAAGAGGCTAAGGGTATCGACACCTCTCTGGATGTAGTGGAAGGTATGCAGTTCGACAAGGGCTACCTCTCCCCCTACTTCGTGACGAACGCTGACACGATGGAGGCTGTTCTTGAGAGCCCCTACATCCTCATCTTCGAGAAGAAGATTTCCAACCTGAAGGACTTCCTTCCCGTGCTGGAGAAGGTTGCTAAGAGCGGTAAGCCCTTCCTCATCATTGCTGAGGACATCGAGGGTGAGGCTCTCGCCGCCCTCGTGGTGAACCGCCTCCGCGGCACCCTCAACGTGGCCGCAGTGAAGGCTCCCGGCTTCGGCGACCGCCGCAAGGCCATGCTTCAGGACATCGCCGTCCTCACCGGTGGCCAGTGCATCTCCGAGGACCTCGGCCTCAAGCTTGAGAACGTGGAGATTGACCAGCTCGGCATGGCCAAGCGCGTTGTCATCACCAAGGACACCACCGTTATCATTGAAGGTGCCGGTAACTCCGGTGACATCTCCGCTCGCGTATCCCAGATTCGTAAGCAGATTGAGGACACCACCTCCGATTACGACCGCGAGAAGCTCCAGGAGCGCCTCGCCAAGCTCGCTGGCGGTGTGGCCGTTATCAAGGTAGGCGCCGCCACCGAGACCGAAATGAAGGAGAAGAAGGATCGCGTGGACGATGCTCTGCACGCCACCCGCGCTGCTGTGGAGGAAGGTATCGTTCCCGGCGGTGGTGTGGCACTCATCCGCGCTCAGAAGGCTGTCTGCGGCCTCGAGCTCAGCGGTGATGAGAAGACTGGTGCAGCCATCGTTTACCGTGCCGTTGAGGCTCCCCTTCGCCAGCTCGTTGAGAACGCCGGCCGTGAGGCAGCCCTCATCGTTGAGAAGGTAAAGAGCCTGGAGTCTCCCACGATGGGTTACAATGTGGTGACCGATGCCTATGAGGACCTCCTCACCTCCGGTGTGGTTGACCCCACGAAGGTGACCCGCTCTGCTCTGCAGAATGCTGCATCCATCGCTGGCCTCATGCTCACCACTGAGTGCCTTATCACAGACCTGCCCGAGAAGAAGGGCTGCTCCTGTGGCTCCCACGGCGGTGCTGACGCCATGGGTGGCATGGGTGGCATGGGCGGCATGATGTAAGCCTCCATACCTCATTGAATTATCACCCGGGGCCGATACTGGCCCCGGGTATTTTTTTCTCAGCCTATCAGATGGAACAGCCACAGCAAACATTGACATAGCACTTGACACTACACGGGCAGAATGTCAGAATGAAGGCATGAAGAAACGGGAAGTAGGATTGATGATTCTGGCCGGAATTCTGCTGGCCTCATGCGGAACAACGGAAACACCGGACGCCCTGAGCTATACACCGCTGCAAAGAGCTGCACTACAGCAGGACGCTTCAGAAACAGCTCGTCTGATTGCAGCCGGAGCTGATGTGAACGCGGCATCTGATGCCCCGGAGTTTTCCCCCTTGTGCTTAGCCATTCTGAGTGGCAATGGAGAGATGGAAACGGTTCAGGCCCTGCTGAGCGCCGGAGCGAGAGTGACGGAGAATGAGCTGCGGCAGGCTGTGGATTCCTGTTATCCGCAGTATGTTGAAGCCGTTCTGAACGCAGGCGGCCACATCCCCCACCAGAGCGAAGAATGGCAAGGGAGCATCTTTTCCGAGTTCGGAGGCTTAGGAAAGCCGGATAAAAACGGGCGTGACAGCGCGGCCTGTGCGAAGATACTCATTGAACACGGGGCCCGCCTGAACGAAGGCAGTGTAAGCCCCCTGCACTATGCCGTCTCAGGAGATAAACCGGAGCTTGCACGCTATTACCTGAGCTTAGGAATGAACGTAAATGCCGTAACGCCCAATGGTGATACGCCTCTTACCTACAGCATCCGAAGCGCCGGCATGGTAAAGCTTCTGGTGGACGCGGGAGCGAATGTCAACGCTCAGAATAAAGACGGGAACACCGCCATCATGTATACGGACATTCCCCTTGGGGCCGCTGACGCCCTGTTGCAAGCAGGCCTAAATCCTAACTTGCGGAACAATAAGGGAGAAACAGCCCTCATGTATCACCTGAATAATCCAGCTCCCACGGGTGGATTCTACGGTAATTCATCCGGAGCTATCACCGGCACATGGAGCAGCAGCGCCGTTAATGCAGAACTCATTCAGAGCCTCATACGCTCCGGAGCAGATGTGAACATGCCGGATAACTCCGGAACCACACCGCTGCAGGCAGCCCAAGAGAATGAGGTGGTATGCGAAATGCTTCGCAGCGCCGGAGCTCAGCGATAAGCCATTTCCACCGGAATCCCCCTAGCGCTCAGTAAGAGCTTGACGCTACGTGAAAGATGTGAGAAAATACCCGCGCCATGAAAAAAGCCATCGTCAGAAAGGTAGATGAGATTTCCGTCTCCCATTTTTACGAAGCCTACCGCAGCACCTTGGAGCTGCAGCTTCTCAACAGCCCGCTGGGCATGAGCCGGAAAATTCTGCAGCCTACGCTGAATCGTCCCGGTCTGGCATTGGCCGGTTTCTTCAGCTATTTCGCGCATGAGCGCATTCAGATTTTCGGTGCGGCTGAAATGTCATACCTGAGCACGACCCTTCAGGGCGAGCAAAGAGCAGAACGCCTCAGCTGGCTGATGAAGGAAGATGTGCCCTGCCTCATCTTCTCCCGCGGTGTCGATGTTCCGCCGGACGTGCTGAAACATGCGGACGATTACTCCGTATGTGTGTTCCGCTCCACTCTACCCACCATGAAGCTGGTGAATAAGACCACCATTATTCTGGAAAATGAGTTTGCGGAAAGCACGACAATGCATGGCTGCATGGTGGACGTGCGTGGTGTAGGCGTACTCATCACGGGCAAAAGTGGCATCGGCAAGAGCGAAATCTCACTTGGTCTCGTGGAGCGTGGCTCTTCCTTGGTGGCGGATGACATGGTGCGCATCCGTAACATCAGCGGTGAACTCGTAGCCACCTCCCCCAAGCTTAGCAGCGGCTTTATCGAGATTAGGGGTATCGGCATCATCAACGTCACTAATCTTTTCGGGCTGAAAGCATACCGCAGACAAAAAGAGATTAACCTCGTCATTAATCTCACGGATGGAGACATGACGGATATGGAAAGATTGGGGCTTACCCGCCAGACAGCCAATATCCTCGGTGTGGAAGTGGAGAGGCTGAACCTCCCCGTGGCCCCCGGGCGAGACATGACTCGTCTCGTGGAAGTTGCAGCTCTTGGCCAGTACCTGCGAGAAAGCGGGTATGATATGGCCGGAGAGTTCAACAAGCGCCTGCATAACGAAATCAAAATGCGTAACAACCTGCACATAACATCTGACAACGTATAATATGACAAGTCTTAACGAAATTACTAATCTTCTTGATTCCACATTGCGCATAGCTGAGGTGAAAGACGCCTCCGTGGCGATAAATGGTCTTCAGGTGGAAAATAATGGCAGCGTGACCAAGGTGGCACTGGCCGTGGATGGCTCACAGAAAACGATTGAAGACGCCATTGCCGCCGGGGCGGATTTACTTGTACTGCACCACGGAATTTACTGGTGCGGCTTGCGCCCGATGACAGGGTGGTTCAAAAAGAAAATCACCACTTGTCTGGAACACAATCTGGCCATTTACAGCGCCCATCTGCCGCTGGACCTGCACCCGGAGCTTGGCAACAATGCCTGTATTGCTAAGGCCCTCGGGCTGACGGACTGCAGCCCCGAAGTGGATTATCATGGTGTTCTCATCGGCCAAAGCGGTGAGTTCGCAGGCACCGTAGGTGAGCTTCGCGAGCGTTTTGCCGCCATTTGCGGTAGCCCTGTCACAGGCCGAGTGGAGGACTGCAAGGCTCCCGCCGGACGTATCGCCGTATGTTCCGGTGGCGCAGGTGATGTGATTTACCAGATGCACGCCAAGGGGTACCGCACTTATCTGACCGGTGAGGAAAATCACTGGGTGGTGAACGCAGCGGCGGACTTGGGAATGAACATTCTCTTCGCTGGCCACTACGCCACAGAAACCTTCGGCGTAAAAGCTCTTGGTGAGCTGCTGAAGGAGAAATTCGGCCTTCCCACCGTCTTTATTGATAACCCCACCGGCATGTAAGTTCCGCATGCTTATCATCGCAGAAGATTCCATCGGGGCCCGTCTGGACCAATTTCTGGCAGCTCAGTTGCCGGAGCTCTCTCGTGCTCGCATCCAAGCCCTCATCAAGGCCGGAGAAGTCACCGTCAACGGCAAATCCACCAAGGCAAAGACCCCGGTGGAGCTAGGCATGCGCATCGAGGTGAACATCCCGGAACCGGAGCCAGCGGAAGCGCAACCACAGGATATCCCCATCTCGGTGCTGTATGAGGACAGTCACCTCATTGTTGTCGACAAAGAAAGCGGCATGGTGGTTCACCCCGCCGCGGGTAATCCGGACGGCACCCTCGTGAATGCCCTGCTCCACCACTGCGGAGACCTCTCCGGCATCGGCGGTGTAGAGCGCCCGGGAATCGTACACCGCTTGGATAAGGATACGAGTGGCTGCATCGTTGTAGCAAAGAATGATAACGCCCACCTCTCCCTCACCACGCAGTTTGCCGAGCGAGATACCTCGAAAATCTATCTGGCCATCGTTCAGGGCTGCCCGAAAGAGCCGGAAGGCACCGTCTTCACGAACATAGGCCGTCACCCGGTGAACCGCTTGAAAATGGCTGTGGTAAATCCCGGATCAGGCAAGCCGGCTATCACGGATTACAAGGTACTGAAGCATGATGCGGCTACAAACTCAAGCCTAGTGATGTGCACGCTGCACACCGGCCGCACCCATCAGATACGCGTGCACATGCTCCACCTGGGCCACCCGCTCATAGGAGACCCCATCTACGCCCACCCGCAAAAGCAAAAAGCTCGCCCCGGCCGCCTCATGCTCCATGCTTGGAGGCTGGCATTCAATCACCCGGTAGGCGGACGCCGCATCGCGCTGCAGTCCCCCATCCCTCCGGAATACACGCCTTGGCTTATAGATACGGATTTGCCAGAGTGGGAGGAAAGTCCCCACTTGGTCAAATAGCATGGGCCTCATATATCCCTTTTTCCGGAAGCACGCTTCACCTGAGCGAGCTTCCGCTTTTACTATCTATCGGTTAATTCAGCAAAAGGGGAAATACCGGGGCGATTCTAGAACGCACTTTGGGCTTGCGAACAGGCGTATTTACCGCTAAAATAGGCGCGTACAAATGGATTACGCACCGCTTATAGAAAAGCGCCGGGCCCGTCTGGCAGAGCTGGAAGAAGCCATTGCCGCACCGGATCTCTTCAATGACCGCACCCGAGCTGAAGAAATCATGCGCGAGCACCGCCGCACCAAAGAACTCATGGACACATGGGAAGAGCTCTGCACGGCTCTGAAAAACAGAGAAGAAGCCAAGGAAATGGCTACCTCTGAGGATGCAGAGCTCGCAGAGATGGCGGCTATGGAGCTGGAGGAGCTAACTCCGCGCATTACGGCACTGGAAGAAGCAGTGCAGTACAGCCTGCTTCCGCGTGATGTGACGGAAGACCGCGATGCCATTGTGGAAATCCGCGCCGGCACCGGTGGTGATGAGGCTGCGCTTTTCGCCGGTAACCTGCTGAACATGTATCAGCGCTACTCTGAAAGCCGCGGCTGGCGCATGGAAATACTGGATGCCAGCCCGAACGATATCGGCGGCTTCAAGGAAGTTACCGCCCGTATCAGCGGTGAGGAAGTTTTCCGCTTCATGAAGTATGAGAGCGGCGTGCACCGCGTACAGCGCGTTCCGGCTACCGAAACGCAGGGAAGAATTCATACATCCACCGCCACCGTGGCCGTACTGCCCGAAGCAGAAGAAGTGGACGTGGAAATCCGCCCGGAGGACCTGCGCATTGAAACCTGCCGTGCTGGCGGTGCTGGTGGCCAGCACGTGAACCGTACGGAATCCGCCGTGCAAATTTTCCACTTGCCCACCGGCATCATGGTACGCTGTGAAGATGGTCGCTCTCAGCTCAAAAATAAAGAAACAGGTTTGCGCATTCTGCGCGCTCGCCTTTTCGAGCTCAAACAGCGAGAAGCTCAGCAGAATTACTCCGCTCAGCGCCGCGCGCTCATTGGCTCCGGTGGACGTGAAGAGAAAATCCGCACATATAATTTCCCCCAGAACCGTTTCACCGATCATCGTATCAACTACACCTCCTACAATCTCGATATCGTCGTCACGAACGGAGAACTAAACGACATCATCTCCCACATGCAGCACGCCGAAATGCAAGAACGCATGGAGGAACTTAAGTAACTCCCATCTCCGTCCCATGAAAACCATACAGGACATTCTCACCAGCGGCACCGCATATCTGGAAGCACGTGGGGTGGACGCAGCCCGGCACTCCATGCAGAGCCTACTCGTGCACGTTCTGGGTAAGAACAAAACATGGCTTTACCTCCACTATGATGACCCGCTGAGTGAGGAACAACTTGCCCCCTTGCGCGAGCTGCTGCGCGAACGAGGAAAAGGAGTTCCCCTGCAGCACTTGCTGGGAAGCACGGAGTTTTACCGCAGAGAGTTCCGCACAGACGCCCGCGCCCTCATCCCCCGCCCGGAAACGGAGGAGCTAGTCGAGCAAGCGCTTAGCCTCTCTCCTCGCAAGGAGGGGTTGCGAGTACTGGATATGGGCTGCGGTTCCGGCATCATTGGTATTACCCTTGCCCTGGAGCTCGCCGCCATTCGCCCGGAAGTCGTCATGGCTGACATCTCGGACGCAGCACTTTCCCTCACGCTGGAAAATGCCACAGCTCTGGGTGCGCGTATTAAGACATACCGCAGCGACCTCTTCTCAGCTTGGCAACCGGATGAAACAAACGCAGTCGTACCGCCTACCGGTTATGAACTTGTTCTAGCTAATCTTCCCTATGTACCTGATGGCGAGCAGGTTTCCACGGAAGTCTCCCATGACCCGGCCAGCGCCTTGTATGGCGGCCCGGATGGGCTGGACATCGTACGCCGCTTTCTCTCTGACGCGCTGCCCTATCTCACGGAAGGCTGCCTCATCATGCTCGAGGTAGGCCATGACCAAGGTGAACAGACCAGAAAAATTATGGAAGAACTTGGATATACAGAAACCAGAGTTCTCACCGACATGAGCGGAAAGGCTCGTTTCCCGATAGGCTATGCCCCCCCGGCTCCGGCAGAAACAAACGCGCCCCTAAATCAAAATACAGACCATGAATGAGGAGTGGTATATATATCCGGTGGTGCGCCATCTGATTGGTAAGCTGGCAGCCTCATGCCGGGTGCTTGCCATCATCTGTGCCGTGGCTGCTATTGCTGAGATAGTCCTGCTCCTCGCGGGAGCTTTTCCTCCGGCAATCATCTGCGGCATGGCGTCCCAGTTATTTTTTTTCGTGATGTATGTAGGCATAGCCATACTGCTGCGATGGAGCCATTATGTGCTACTTGCCGGTCAGGGCATGTTGGTCACACGCTTTCTTACGCTAGTGGGAGTCATCATGGGCCTCATCATGCTGGTGTGTGAAATCTACTCGCTTTTCACACATGAACTCCTTCTGATACGTCAGCATGAAGCGCCCCTGCTCATCTGGATTATTATTTTCAGCACAGTCACCATCAATTACAACAGAGCAGCTACGGCTCCGCACCGCTGGCGTCTGCTTCCCATAGGATTCTCTCTGGCTCTGCTTGCGGTTCTCGTCACGCCCGGTCCGGATATGCTACTGTGGAACACTGCTGCTAAAGTACTACTGGCTGTAACTGCTGCCCCCATGCTGCGAAAACTCTCAGTCATGGCGCCACTCATTGTATCCATGCCGGAGAGAAACTGAAGCAGGAAATATGGGTTGCCCATGAGTAGGAAATGTGCTATAATACCCCCGGTTTAGCATGAACATCCCTCACGAAAGACAATACAGAGCACTGGAGTTACCCGAGATAATCTCCGGTCTGCTCGCTATGTTCGTAGTGCTGTGGGAAGCATGTTTTACGGATTTAGCTACCCTCACCTTCGAAAAGAACACCTTTGAAGAGGGGCTTCACGTTCTGCTGGCTTCGGTGGTATGCTGTAACACGCTTACCGTTATCATCCACTTCATTACCAAGCTGATTCACAAGGAGCCCCCCGGCCGTTTTCTGTGGTGGCAACTTGTAACCGGCCTAGCTGCCTGCGGCATCTTTGCTGCAGGAATGGGAAAGCAGCTGCCGGACTATACGTACCTTATCAGCATCATCCTGAGTTTTATCATTGGCATTTATTCCGTCATCACTATTGTGGCGATTGTCAGGGCTAGGAAGAAATCCGGTAAAGCACACACCCGCAGCCAATGGAGTCCTGCCGTTATCTTCTTCACATGGATGATAACCTTTGTGCTCGTAAGCACCATCCTGCTGCTCACCCCCGGAGCAACGCATAAGCCCATCACTTTCACGGAAGCCTTCTTCACCTGTTCATCAGCTATCTCCATCACCGGCCTTACCTGCGTGGACGTGGCCGGAACCTTCACCGCGCTCGGCAAAATAGTACTACTGATAGACATTCAGATAGGCGCCATGGGTGTGATGACTTTCTCCTACTTTGTACTGCTCATGGTGGGCAAGAAACTAGCCGTGCGTGACCGTGTAGCCATCTCTGCCCTTCTGGACCAGCAGGGCGTAAACATCATCCCCTCGCTCATTAAGGCCGTCATTTTTGTAACCTTCAGTGTGGAAATCATCGGCACACTCCTACTTTATTTCCTCTGGAAAGGTGCTCCCGGTGTACCTCAGGACCACCTGTGGTTCCGTGCTCTTTTCCACGCGGTGTCCGCCTTCTGTAATGCGGGCATCGCCCTCTTCCCACAGAACATGGCAGAAGCATGCGTGGCGCATGATAAAGCAGTTCAGGGCATAATGATGTTGCTCACGCTGGCCGGCACATTGGGTTTCAGCGTCTATCTTGAGGCGCTCACCCGCATGAAAAATAAGCTCACAGGCAAGCGAAACCCCGTGCGATGGAGTACGCATTCGTGGCTTGTGGTGAGAGTTACAATCATCGTCATGCTGGCCGGTACCGTTGGGCTGGCTATTCTGGGGGCGCTGGAACCATCCCAACACCTCTCGTCTGCGGACTATAACATATGGGAGAGCATCTGGAATACCATAGGCCGCTCAGCCGGGTTCACTATCACGGACATCAGCACCTATGGTCAGGTATACCAGCTGTTCCTCTGTCTACTCATGTTTGTAGGCGGTAATCCGGCCGGAACCGGAGGTGGCGTATTCGCTCCGGTCTTTGCCTTATGTGTGCTGGAGGTGCTCAGAGTTCTGCGTGGACAGCCTGATTTGGAACTTCACGGGCGCCGCATCGCACGTAACACAGTGGAACGCGCCATGGCCACCGTTGTTCTATCCACCTTCTGGATAGCGGCCAGCACCATGCTGCTCATCCTACTGGAGCCCACATTGGCCCAATCCGCCAATGGCTTCATTAAAATCCTCTTCTTGGAAATCAGCGCCTACACCACCACCGGTTACTCCATCTGTAACCCCGGTGAACTTGGCGAGTTCTCCAAGCTCTTCATCTGTGCCAACATGCTCTTCGGTCGCGTAGGCATGTTCACCTTCATGCTCATCTTCATTAAACAGAAGGATCCCTCGCCCCTGAGATATCCAGAAACACGCCTCCCCCTCACCTGATACTTCCTCCACGCATATGAAATTCGTTATCATTGGATTAGGTCAATTCGGCAAAGCTCTGGCGCTCTATCTGAGCGACAGCGGTTACGAAGTCACCGTGCTTGACATGAAAGAAAGCGTGGTGGAAGAAATCAAGAACCACGTGGCAGACGCACACATCGGCGATGCTACGGACATGCGCGTACTGCGCCGTATGGACCTCGTGGGTGAAGAAACATACGTCATCGTGGCCGTGGGTGAATGTTTTGAGCGAAACATTCTCATCACAGCCCAACTTAAAGAGCTCGGCGTCAAGCACCTATATGCTCGCAGCGTGAACGAACTCCACGGTAAGGTACTCAAGCTCATCGGCATCAGTGACCTCTTCCGTGTGGAAGATGTGGCTGCCAGACAGCTCGCTGACAGATTCATCAATGAAGGCCTCATGCGCCTACGCCGCATAGACACCACCCACTCACTTGCAGATGTCCGACTCCCAGAAGAATGGATTGGTAAAACACTGCAAGAGGTAAACATGCGTAAGCAATACCGCATCAATCTTCTCACAGTTCGCCGTGGTAAACTCATAGAAACGAGTAGTGATGACGTGCTGTCTCAGCCTGAGCAACCCGTGATTGACACCCCCGAGCCCAGCATGAAATTCCAGAAAGATGACGTACTAGTCATATTCGGCAAGGACGATGACCTGACCGCCTTCGTGAAAAAGTTTGACCTCTAATTCAGCCCATGAGCGCACGCGTAACACTTCCGGAAAAAAAATATGCCGGTTACATCTTTGATTTAGATGGCACACTGGTGGATAGTATGGAAACCCATTACCGGGCTTGGCGACAGGCTCTTCAGGAAAATGGGGCCCCGCATGAGGTGTTCCTGTGGAATGAGTTTTTGGCACATGGAGGCATGGCCGCCCCGGATATCGTAGCAACGCTGAACAGCCGTTACTCCCTCCACATGAACCCGTCCGCCGTCGCGGCCCGCAAGAGGGAATGCTATGACCACATGCTGGAAACCGAACAGCTTCCCATCATCCCGGAAACAGTCGGCCTCGTGCGCGAACTGAATGCAGCGGGCATTCCCTACGCTATCGGCACCGGCAGCGTAATCAACGGCGCAAGAGCAACCCTCCGCGCAGCGGGTATAGAGGACCTCTTCCCTATCATTGTTACGCCTGATGACGTCCCTCCCGGCCGCGGGAAACCCGAGCCGGATATCTTCCTGCTTGCGGCAAAACGCATGGGTGTTCCGCCCACAGAATGTGTGGTTTTCGAGGATGCTGAGCCCGGCATTCAGGCCGCGATTGCCGGCGGCATGGCCTACGTACGCGTAGCTCAGTAAAACTTCGCATTCAATTCCTCACACGCCCAAACTCTCCACACCGGGAGCTGCCAGCGTCTCATTTTCGTCCTCCACGCTAGTGGACTCGGACTCCTCGGGTTCCGGCACAGTACGCAGAGTCTGCTCCACGACGTCATTCACGAGTTTCGTCGGCACCACAGTACCACCGGTCACCTCAGGCTCTTGCCACAGGTATGACTGGCGGGAATCCCGCAGCTCTCCGTCTACATACAAATCAATACGCCAAGAGAGCACATCTCCCATGCGCTTACGCACACTGCCATTGAAAACGAAGCGGTGCGTCTGCGCACCCTTGCTTGCTCGGGGAGCCGCCAGCACATACTCACTGGAAAGAACCGTCGAACCAGTACGGGCCTGAGTATAACGCATCACGAGGCGCACCGGCTTGTCAGGCTCTGCATCATACCAGCGCACGTAATAGTAATCCCCCACTCTTCCGGCTCGCTGAGAGCGAGTGCGAGCATCGTACATGAGGTACGTTGCATTGGAACGGAGGGGGCTTACTTCCCAGCTCGTGCTAGGTAAAGCACTACTCTTCAGTGGTACATCAGCCACATTACTGATATATGATTTATCCGGTCCCTGACAGGATACCAAAGCAAGTGAGCCTATAGCAGCAAGTATGGATAACTGAAGCGTACGCATATACCTTATTCAACTACATGTCTAGCGTTTTGTCAATTAAAAAAGTCCGCAGAGATGAATCTCAACGGACTTTCTTAGAGGCGGGAGTGGGATTTGAACCCACGAATGTCGGTTTTGCAAACCGATGCCTTAGGCCACTTGGCTATCCCGCCTTTGCTTAAGTGCGAGGGGAGTTTACCAGCTTTCCTCCCCTTAGTCAAGCACAAAATTAAATTTTTCTGTAATTTTGTGTATTTCTTGGAGAATTAGCTCATCTAGGCAACAGAGGGACCACATAAGCGCTCCCCAGAGCAAGCCAGATGGGCAAGGTAATAAAGGAACAGACAGTAGTGGAAAGAAGAATCTGCGTGCCAACTTCCGGCTTGCCGCCGAAACGCATGGCGATGATAACCGGAATCACGGCGCTGGGAATAGCACTCTGGATAACCATAATGCGCTTTACAAGCGGATCCACCGGCAGCAACCAAGCAACCAGCAGAATAAGCGCGGGAGTCACCCCGAGGCGGGCAACCAACCCAGACACTAACAGGCGGGGCTGCCATGTGAAATTGCGGGTCAGGTCATACATGGAGCAGCCGAAAATAATCAAGCAGATGGGAGTGGCCACGGCGCCAAGCATCTCCGCTGTTTTCATCACCGGAGCCTGTGCCACATACGCACCCACCCCACTCCATGCCAGAAGCAAGGAGAAGCACACCGCCAGCAGAGGCCCGCGGAATAAAGTGGTGAGGCGCATGTTCCCCACACCGCCACACATCAGAATCACGCCGATACTCCACACGAAAATCTCGCAGCCCATATTATGAATAAAGAGCACGCCCATCGTCGGGTCTCCGGCATTGCTGAACAGCATATGAACAATGGGAACCACAAAGAAAACATAGTTCTGCACCCCGGCTGTGAGTGTAAACGTGCGCAGACCGGTACCGATACGCAAGCGGAGCACCTTCGCCACCAGCCATGCCACCGTCACACCGATAGCCATTTCCAGAAAGCCACAGGCGATGGCCTGCCCGGAAAATCCTAGCGTCGTGATGCGCGGGTCGGCCTCCGTCACCATGTACTTCATGATATTATAGAAGATGAGGCAAGGGTACCCCACATCCATAGCCAAGCGGGTAATCACGGCATCATGCTGTGGTTCAATCACCTTTTTCCACCTGAGCCAGTAGCCTATGGCAAAAAAGACGAATACCGGAATCGTTGACAGAAAAGAATTGAGTATGAGTTGCAACATGGCGCTGGGCATATACTACCATATTCTTCACCACCTAGCAAGTCTTTCAGGTTCCCACCCCAAAAAACGGGGCCTGTTTCAGATTTGCCGGTACACGAGTAGGCTTAGGAATATCTCGGAAGCTAAGGATATCAGCTAATAGCACTTGCTACCTGCCAAAAGGCCGCGGCATCCCCCACCCGCCCCATGCTCACATAGCGTGTGCGCAGCAGATTGCTGTCGCGGTGGCCCATTTCATACTGCAGAGCACTATAGCTGCGGAAGTGTCGTAAATGGTAACCGGCAAAGGTGTGGCGAAGCACGTCCGGCACCCAGTGGTGAAATCCGGCGAGGCGACGCAACGCGCGCCAATGGCGCGGCCATTGCGGCGGACAGATGCGTCCCACGGGGCAATGGGTGCGCAGAAGTTGCGCCAGCGGCGGATGGATGGTGACGAGCCGAGAGCCGCCGGTTTTGCTGTGTTGGGGTAGTATGCTGATGGTACGGTCTTGCAGGTTGATGTGTTCGCAGCTCAGGCGGGCGACTTCGTGCGGGCGTATGCCGGCATAGAGCATCATGCCCACGGCGGCCAAGCATATACCGCCGCAGTATTTCTTCGCGGCGCTTAGTAAGGCTTTGATTTCCTGCGGGCTTAATATCTCGATTCTCTCTTCACGCACCTTCACTGCTTCCACTTTTGCCACGGGGTTTTCGCTGCACCAGCCGCGTTTCATCGCGGTGCTGAACACGCCGCTGAGTATCAAACGCGCCTTCTGCCGCTGCCGCGGGGTGTCGAAGGCTTGCTCGATGTACCGAGCGCATTCCGCAGCGGTGATAGCACGCACGCGACGCTCGGCTAAGCCCTTGCAGCGCTTCATAAAGCGCCGGGTAAAATAGCGAAAATCGGTCTGCGTGCGGCGCCTCCGTTCGCGCCGTGCTTCCATCGCTGCCGCTACGGCTTTCTCAAAGCTCACCGTTTTCTCCTGCCGCCGCAGTTCTGCCTCACCCGCCGTTATACACCGCAGCGCCCTCCTCACCCTGCCACGACCCGCCCTCAGCGCCACTCCCGCCACCTGCGCGGCTTCCAATACATTCACCCCCGTTTGTTTCAGCACTACCAACGCCGCCAGTTCTTCTTCTGTTATTTCAATATTCATGATAACTCGCCTTTCAAAACCGTAAGTCAAGCATAAAGCAGGTATTCATGCAAAAAAAAACAGCTTCGCCGCGATGTCGCAAACAAAAGGAAGTTACATTTTGATATTGCTAGAGTGTTAAAAGTTTAGTTATTCTAATGTGCGGTTTTGAAAAGCGTAGAGTACGAAAAGCTCTTAATTTTCCATTATGAAATTACATCTACCTATCACGCTGTTAACTGCCGTTCTGGCAGCTGTTATCGCCCTGCCGGCCCAAGCCGTAGAGGCTCCGAATGGTTATACTACCATTTATCTGAATAGCCCCGGCACTCTGGAAAACTATTCCACTCTTACATCATCTGAGCGCATAGCATTTATACTAGAAGACTCACAGGAAATCACTCCCACCGGTGCAGACTACTGGACTTCATCCACCCCTCTCATCAGCGGTGGTAATGTATTCTTTGGCTCCTACAATTCAGACTCCCCCGTTGCCCTGAGTTTCAAAGACGGATACGGCCCGGCTTTCTACGACCAAAGCGCTTTAACTTTCGATACCTTAAGCAACCTGACGTTCTCGACGATAACGGGAAACAGTGCTGCCATCCGTGTAAGAAACGGCACTTTAACTATCACCAATGTTAATGATGGCCAAAGTGACACTGTGGACGTACTGTTTAAAGATATAGAGAATACCTACTCCTACTACTCCGAGGGCGGCGCTATCGATGCTTCCACTGTAACCATCAGCAACAATGGCGATGTTTCTTTCTCCAGAAATTCTACCACCGCCACCTCCGCCTACTCCTACTCCGAGGGCGGCGCTATCGATGCTTCCACTGTAACCATCAGCGATAATGGCGATGTTTCTTTCTCCGGAAACTCGGCCGGCATTGGCGGCGCTATCTATGCTGACGGCGATGCTGTTACCATCAGCCATAATGGCGATGTTACTTTCTCCGATAACTCAGCCTCCTCCAGCAAGTACACCTGTGGCGGCGCTATCTATGCTGACGGCGGTGCTGTTACCATCAGCCAGAATGGCGATGTTACCTTCTCCGATAACTCAGCCGCCTCCAGCGAGTACACCTGTGGCGGCGCTATCTATGCTACGGGCGGTCTTAACATCTGCAATAATGGAGATATAACCTTCACAGAAAACTCCGTATACAGCAACCTTCCCGAAGTTTCCCTCGCCCCCTCCGGTGGCGCTATCTATGCTACGGGCGGTCTTACCATCAGTTACAATGGAGATGTTTCTTTCTCCGGAAATTCTGCCACCCACGAAACCACCGACATGGACGCCTACTCCTCCGGTGGCGCTATCTATGCTACGGGCGGTCTTACCATCAGTTACAATAGAGATGTTACTTTCTTCGGAAATTCCGCCTCCGACACCGACACCCCCAACCCCATAATAAACCAATCCCATGGCGGTGCTATCTATGCTACGGGCGGTCTTACCATCAGTTACAATAGAGATGTTACTTTCTCCGGTAACTCGGTTTCCTCCTGCACCAACTCCCATGGCGGCGCTATCTGTGCTGGTGATGTGATTATCAGCAATAATGCCAATGTTTCATTCTCCGGCAACTCTTCTAGCACTATCGGCTCCGGAGAAAGCTTCTTCCGCTCTTATGGCGGTGCTATCTATGCGGACGATGTGACCATCAGCAATAATGCCAATGTTACTTTCTCCGGAAACTCCTCCTCCGCCAACTACTCCTTTGTCAACAACCCCTCTGGCGGTGGTGCTATCTATGCTTCCACTGTGACCATCAGCAATAATGGCAATGTTTCTTTCTCAGGTAACTCATCCTCCTACAACGGCGGCGCTATCTATGCTGACGGCGGCCATACCATCAGCTTGAGCGGAAATAGGAGTCTGACCTTTCAAGACAATACTTCATCTAGCTTTGGTGGTGCAATATATTCCGATGATGGCAAAATCATTATAAGCGACAATGATTGCGTATCTTTCCGTAGAAATTCCACGGGTGAATCCGGCGGTGCTGTTGGCGGACATTATAGTGCCTGCACCGAAATAAGTAACAATACATACGTTGAGTTCTGTGAAAATTCGGCCAGTTACGGTGCTGCTCTTTACCAACGTGGACTCATCGCCCCCACATACATCAAAGTTATTGAAAATGGCGACGTCATATTTTCTAAAAACACAACATCTATGTATGGCGGTGCTATTTTCTGCGGTATTGGAGTTCAGATTATATTGAACGATAATAAGGGCTTGTACTTCAACGACAATACTTCCACATACGGTGGTGCCGTTTATGGTGACGAAGACGACATCGTTAATCTTATCGGTAATGGCGAAGTCAGTTTTGTCGGGAACAAGGCTTACAGCTTAGGTGGCGCAATAGGTGGTTATGTAAACAGTACAATCAACCTAGCAAATAATGAGAGCGTGATTTTCAGAATGAATAGTGCCCCATCAGGTGGTGCAATTCATACCGAAGGTAACCTGCATATCCAAAATAATGAATCCGTTCTTTTTGAAAAGAATGTCGAAAGAGCCGGTGACTCTTATCGCTTACGAAGCATCCACGCAGGAGGGGGTGGAGACACGGTCTCTTTATCAGCCTCTGCTGAAAGAAGCATTGAGTTCCGCGATTCCATTTATATTGCAAACAATACGTCTTTCTCACTGAATGCAGATTATGTAGATGAAGCAGAGCAAACTCACAAGCAAACCGGTGATATCATCTTCACCGGTGCTACCACAGAGGCAGATTTGCTTGCCGTGAAAGGCAGTGCCGGTACGACAGAGGAAATCCTTTCCAGTCGCACGAGCGAGGTATATACCATGACAAACCTCTACGGCGGCCGCCTGAGAATTGAGGATGGCGCCATTTACAAAGGTAATGGTATCACCGTTGCGGAGGGGGCAAATGCCACACTTCTGCTGAAGGATGGTGAGCTGAGTCATGCCGGGTATGATATCACGATTAGCTCCGGCAGCACACTGAGCGCCGTGGGGAAAAACATCATCACCGCCTCTACCCTTGCCATTCAGGATGGCGGCACGATGCATCTGGCGCTGGATATGTCCCAAGCAGATAGCGCAGCCGTGCTGACCACGACGGGCAACCTGAGCATGGGCAACATCTCTTTCGACCTGACCGGTACGGAATACTTGCTGACGGGTGATTACAAGCTGCTCACCCGCACCGAGGGCGTGGATTACGACATCTCCGGCTGGACGCTCAATGGTGCCACGTCTGATCAATTGCGCTGGGAAAACGGCACGCTATACTACACCGGCGGGCACGATTGGAACCACGGTGTGACGGATGATGATGATATCAACGATTTGGGAGAAATCCTCGGCAACCTCATTATCAACGGCGGCGATATTACGCTTGATGATGTGGTCAATGCTATTCAAGATGCCGTGGACGCCGGTTTCGGGCATGGACAGGGGCATATCGTCATCAACCGTGGCGGCATTCACATTTCCGGCGCGGGTGATTTAGACGGCCACATCATTTTCAATGGCGACCTCAAGGACATCCGTAAGCTCTTCATTGAAAAGGACATCACGAGCATTAAAATTGAGCTCGGTGGCAGCAGCGAGGCTGAGAACATTGTAGCAGTCGGCGAGGAATACACCGTCGAAATCGACGAGCTTTCCGGCGATGGCGGCATGAGCAAGACTGGCCAGGGCGAGATGGTCGTTCATGGCAATGGTCATAAAGTGGGTGGCACCGTGGCGGTACAAGAAGGCGCCCTCACATTCACAGTGGGCAATCAACCCGCCGGTGGTGAAAATCCGAACAGCACCGAGGTTCATGAGCTCGTTGTGGGTAACGATGACGACAAAGATGCCCGCGTACAAGTGAACGAAGGCGCACAGGTGGCAGGCGATAAGCTGCATGTAAATGGCAAGCACGCCGTGGTGACCAACGACGGCAGCATGGAGTTCACCGAGGAGGTAAGAGTGAAAGGCGGTCGCCTGAACAACAATGGCGCCATCAGCCGAGTGACACTGGAAGGCGGCAAGGTAACCGGCTCCGGTTCCTTTGACGGCTTGGAAATGCTCGGCGGCGAACTGGTGGTGGGTAACTCCCCCGGCCTGCAGACCTACACGGATGACGTGGAGCTCACAGAAGGTATAGTCACCTTCTCCTTGGCGGATGCCGGCACGGCCGCCACGGCGGACACCTATGGCTGGAGTGCTGCGGCTTACTCCACCATCGACATGAGCGGAAACGCCCTGACCATAGGTGCGGATGTTCGCTTTGTGCTGGAGATTGGTGGCGGCGCTCTGGAAGCCCTCACCGCCTCCTATGATGCCACGCTCACCTTCAGCCTCAGCCTGATTCAGAACATCGCTACCGAATCCCTGACGCTGAACAGCGAGGCCCTCGCCGAACTCCTGAGCAACACCTCCATCATCATCACCTCTGATGCCGAGGGATTAACCGCCGGCACCCTCTTCCTTGCCGGCAGAGATATTACCTCCATGCTGAGCAATGGAGAGTATAGCTATGAAGGTAATACCCTCGTATTCACAGGCACCGTCACCAACGACGGCTCACTGAACGTTCCCGAGCCCACCACGGCGACGCTGAGCCTTCTGGCACTGGCGGCACTTGCCGCTCGCCGTAGACGCAAGTAAAGGCGCTAAATCATTATCATTAACAAAGAACCGCGGTTCTTCGGAGCAGCGGTTCTTTGTATCTCTCGCCGAAGGCGGACAAAAGGATATAGCATTGGAAGAAAGCTTCAGCATCAATTTCGTAACTGCGGCATCTTATAACTCATCGGAATACTCCTAGAGAATCAGCAGATTGGAATGCCCCCCAAAAAAACGCGCCACCGAAGTGGCGCGTTTAAAAAAGTTTCAATAAACGAAAAGTGGCAAGCTTTTACTCATCAGCACCGCTCAGGACAGCCTTCAGGGCCTCGCTGCCGTAGAAATTATTCTCCACGATGCGAGCGCTGGCAGCCTCCATGCGGGGACCAACGGTCATGATGACGGGGAAGAGCTTCTGAAGAAGCATCATCTGAGACTCCTCGTCCAGGTTCTCACCCATAGCCTCAAGCTTACCCTGAGTAGCCTCAAGATTTTCAGCAAGAGCAACGAGCTTAACGGCAGCGGCATCAGCAGAAGCTGTGTCCGTCACGCTCTCAAGAATGGACACGGAATCGTTCATAGCCGTGACAATCTCGTTAACGAGGGCCTCAAGCTCAGCAGCAGAAGGAGCAGCGGCGGGAGCGGGTGCAGGAGCAGCGTCCTGAGCGGACAGAACGGGGCAGCAGAAAAGAGCGGCTGCAAGAATAGCGGATTTCTTCATATTCATGATATGGGGGTTAGTGTTTACCCTCGGATGCAAGCAAGCATCTGAGGAAAATCTCGTCACAAGCATTAGCACAGAATACGCGCCATGTCAATCAGTAGGACACAGAAAAGGCTGAAAATGCCACAGAAGAAATCGAAAAGAGCTGATTTGGCTTGCCATTCATGGTAAATCAGATATAATACCGCGTGCGTGCCTGCGGTAAGTTGCACACGCACAGCAGAACATAGAAACCAGAATCGACAACATGATGACAAATCCCCGAGTCGCAATCGTAGGCGCTACCGGTGCGGTAGGCGTCGAGCTCCTTTCCTGCCTGGAGAGCCGCAATTTCCCCCTCGCCTCTCTTAAACTTCTGGCTTCCAAACGTTCTGCCGGTAAACAGGTAGCATTCCGCGGCGAAATGCTTACGGTAGAAGAGCTCACGAAGGATTCCTTTGCAGATGTAGATTTGGCACTTTTCGCTGCCGGTGGCGACATCTCCCGTGAGTACGCACCCATCGCCGGAGCAGCCGGTTGCGTGGTAGTGGACAATTCCTCCGCCTTCCGTCAGGATGACGATGTACCGCTTGTAGTGCCTGAGATTAACCCGGAGGCTGCTTTCAATCACCCCCGCAACATTATTGCGAACCCGAACTGCACCACCATCATCACCCTGATGGCCCTCTTCCCGCTTCACCAGAAGTACGGCCTGAAGACCATCATCGCCAGCAGCTATCAGGCTGTGAGCGGCAGTGGCCAGCACGGCATCACCGAGCTGGAGAATCAGGTACGCGCTATCTCCAACGGCCACCCCGTGGAAATCTCCACTTATCCCCGCCAGATTGCCTTCAACGTGCTGCCGCAGATTGACAAGTTCGCGGACAACGGCTATACCAAGGAAGAGCTTAAGATGCTCAACGAAGGCCGCAAGATTATGAGCCTGCCGGAGCTGAAGGTGACCTGCACCTGCGTTCGTGTACCGGTATACCGCAGCCACTCCATTTCCTGCGTGGCCCAGTTCGAGCAGCCTGTGGACGTGGAGGGAGCCCGCGCTTGCTACGAGGGCAAACCCGGCGTAGCTCTCATGGATGATCCTGCCGCTAACGTGTGGCCCACTCCGCTGGATTCCACCAATGGTGACACCTGCTTCGTAGGCCGTATTCGCAAGGATATCGCCATTGACAACGCCCTGAACCTCTGGGTGGTGGGTGATCAGGTACGCAAGGGTGCCGCTCTGAATGCTGTACAGATTGCAGAACTGCTGGTGAACGGCAAGTAAGCTCCGGTTATGGACATTAAGTCTCTTATTAAAAATGGAGTAGAGCTCACGGAGCAGCGTCTGAACGAGCTGCTTCCCGGTGAGGATGTATCCCCCGCCACGCTACACAAGGCCATGCGCTACAGCGTGTTTGCCGGAGGCAAGCGCATACGCCCCCTGCTCTGCATTGAGGCAGCCAAAGCTGTGTGCGGAGATGCGGAGCCGGCACTGAATGCCGCCTGTGCGCTGGAGGTGCTGCACACCTACACGCTCATTCATGATGACCTGCCCAGCATGGACAATGACGACCTGCGCCGCGGCCGCCCCACGAACCACAAGGTCTTCGGTGAGGGCATCGCCATTCTCGCAGGTGATGCCCTGCTGACGGAAGCCTTTGCCATGCTGGCAAAAGTTCCCGCCAATGAGCGCTACAACGTGGGAGACTATGTAACGGAGCTCGCTTACCAGACCGGCAGCCTCACGCTCGTGGGTGGTCAGGTGCTGGACCTTGAGGGGGAGGGCCGCAAGCTTACCCTAGAGGAGCTGCGTGCCATTCACAATGGTAAAACCACCGCTCTCATCACGGCAGCCGTTCGTCTGGGTGCCATGGCTGCAGCGGCCACTGCTGAGCAGCTGGAAGCTCTCACCACTTATGGCCGCTGCCTCGGCCTCGCCTTCCAGATTATTGATGATATTCTGGATGTCACCTCCACTCCGGAGGTATTGGGCAAGAGCATCGGCAAAGATGCGAAAGTGGCCAAGGCTACCTATCCGGCGATGGTGGGCATGGAAGCCGCCCGTGCAGAAGCTCGCCAGCTGACGGAAGCCGGCCGCGCCGCTCTGGATGTGTTCCCCGCCGAGCGCCGCGCCGCCCTTCTCGCTATCAGCGATTACCTGCTGAACCGAGACTATTAAACTCAAAATCCACCACCGCGATGGAAGGCAATATTCTTGAGGTCTCCAAGCTCTGCATGCACTTTCCTGTGAGGAATAGCTTGCTGGGCCGCAAAAAGAGTATCGTGAAAGCGGTGGATGACGTCTCTTTCTCCATAGCTCCCGGTGAGACCCTGGGACTGGTGGGGGAAAGTGGCTGCGGCAAGAGCACCATCGGCCGTTGTATCGTGCGCTTGCTGGAGCCTACCTCCGGTTGCATCCACCTCATGGGGCGAGATGTCACACGCCGCTCCCAGTGGAGACTGGGAGCCATGCGCCGCAATGTGCAAATGGTTTTTCAGGATCCCTCCGCCTCGTTGGATCCCCGCATGACAGTGCGCCACATCCTCTCTGAGCCACTGGATGTACAGAGGACGTGCACCCGCATGTTCCGAAGAGAGCGAGTGCGTACTCTGCTGGACCTCGTGGGCCTTCCCCAGACCGCCGCAGATAAGTTCCCGCACGAGTTCTCCGGCGGTCAGAAGCAGCGCATCGGTATTGCTCGCGCACTAGCTCAAAGCCCTAAGCTTCTTGTGCTGGATGAACCGGTGAGTGCTCTGGATGTTTCCGTGCAGTCACAGGTACTGAATCTCCTGCTGGATCTTCAGAAAGAGCTCGGGCTAGCGTACCTTTTCATCTCGCATGACTTATCCGTAGTACGCCACATGGCGGACCGCGTGGCGGTGATGTATCTGGGCAAAATCGTAGAAATGGCTGATAGTGACCTCATCTATCACGACCCGCGCCACGCCTACACCCGCGCACTCATCTCCGCCATCCCCATGCCGGACCCCACGCACATCAATCACTCCGCAGTACTGCCCGGTGATGTGCCTTCACCCATAGACCCGCCCCCCGGCAGCGCCTTCGGTCGCCGCATCAACCACCCCTATCTGGAAGCCACCTACGGCATGGATCTCACCCCGGTGGAAATTGAGCCGGGCCATTGGGTAGCCCCGGACCCCTGCGCCATCTCGCTGGGGGACCTTGCCAGACTGGGCATTGACATTTACCAATAATCCGCTATGTTCTGGCTGCGGCAGATATTCCGCGTACGAGAGCGCCTACAGGTATCCCCCGAGCAAGAAACGGGCGAGATGAGCCTCATAGAGCACTTGGAAGAACTGCGTGGCACCATCATACGCATGGCACTCACTTTGCTGATAGCCATGATGCTCTGCTTCAGTTTCTCCGGCAGCATGATGAATGTACTCCGCCACCCGGTGGACAACGTCTGGGCCCAGCATGAGAGCAGCCGCCTGCCTGACACCGTATCCGTGGACGACTGGATAAGTGCCAAAAGCCTGGCAGCCGTGCGCTCCACCCTCCCGGCGGAGGCCCGACATCAGCTAGAGTCCCGCTTTTCCCCTGCTGTGCACGAGCTGGCGGACATCGTGCCGCTACTGCATGCAGCTTCCCTTCTGCCGGAAAACGAACGCGAAGCGTACCTCTGCGACACCACCACAGAGGGAGCACAGCGAACCCTCGCACTGGCTCTGCAGGAAATGGGTGCCGAACTGAAAGAAGGGCGTGGACGCGAAGCGCTGAAACTCATGGGCGCTTTCCGCCCCGGTGAAGCCTTCATGCTCTCGCTACAGCTCTCCTTCTTCTGCGGGCTCATCATCTCCTTTCCTCTGCTGATGTACTTCCTGCTGCGTTTCATTGTGCCCGGGCTACTGGAGCATGAGAAACGCCTGCTCTACAAAAGCGTGGCCTTCGGCTTCGGGCTCTTTCTGGGAGGATGCGCCTTTGCCTACTTCGCCGTGCTACCAAGAGTACTGAGCTTCTTCTACACATACTCGCTGGATATGGGGATTGAGAATGATTGGCGTATCGGCTACTACCTCACCTTTGCCGCCAAGCTGGTGTTTGTGTTCGGCGCTGTCTTTGAGCTACCGGTCATCATCATTCCGCTCATTAAGCTGGGTATTCTTAATTACGCGCGCATGCGCGTAACGCGAGGCTACGCGCTCATCGGTTGCTTTGGTGCGGCTCTTTTCCTCGCGCCAGCGCCAGACCCGGCGACCATGTTCATCATGGCCCTGCCCATGTACGGGCTCTATGAACTCTGTATTATTTTCGCTTGGATAGAACAACGTAAACACAGAACAACACCGTATGCTCCCAGTGAATCCTAATTCAACCGCCAGCATCTACGCGCGACGACACCTCGTGCGTTGGGGAGTTAGCATCTGCGCCGGGCTTTACCTTATCGGGCAAGCTATCGGTTGGTACCGCTTGGGCTTGCCAAATGATGCACTCGCTATTCTTATCACTACCGCAGAGGCACTCTTATTTCTCCCGCTGCCCTTCATCATGCTCCTGCTCCCCGTGCGTAGCACTTGCGGCAGCATGATGCAGCTCATTGGCCTCATTTTCCCGCTGTTAAATACTGCGACCTCTTGCTTATTCTGCTGGGCCGACGCCGGAACTCTCGCATCGTTAAGCTTTTTCTTAATCTGCTGTTGGGTAGCAATTCTAAGTGTAGTGGCCTATTTTGCCCTGTTCCTGCTGGGGATTGGTATTCACCGCATCATTCGATACAACCATGAAACCTAAAGAACAGCAATCACAACCAGCTTCACCGCGCAAACTCCGTGTACCGGGCAAGTTAGTTATTTTGCCGCCACCGCCGGTGACAGCATCAGCGGAGCCGCCGCCACCACCGCCACCGTGTGTTAAACCGAGGCAGAGGTTCATAAAATGGTTTCTGGCAATCACAGGACTGATTACTCTGCTGGGAAACGTAATTTTCTATTATCGTTGTGAGGCCGCCTCCCCCGAACCGGAGATGAATGTCTTTCTCTGGATTGCTGGGCTCTTCATGTTTCTCGGCACATTAGGCATGTTCGAAGCCCCCGTTTTTGCGCTATTGACCATACCGGCGCGCACGAGTCGCGGTAGCTTGTTACAGCTCATCGGGCTGGCGCTTCCTCTCCTAGTAGCAGTCTTCTCCTTCTGGGGTTCGTTCTGGGACATAACCCCAACTATAGCATGGGGTTATGGCGCATTCATCACCATGCTCTGCGGGGGCGGAATACTCTACTTCTATCTACCGGGCTACCTGCTTCACTTAGGGATTACACTCATCAGCAAACACCGCAACCGTTCATGACGCTCATCCGCAAAATACTGATTTTCTGCGCTGTTGCCACATTCACCGCGCTTATAGCCTGTACCATACGGCATCCCGGTACATGGTTAGCGCTGCTGACATTTTACGGTCCGCCACTCATTCCGCCCTTTATCCTGCTTGCCTTCACCAAACAAAACCGATTGGCTACCAACATGCAAAAGGTGTTGCTCATTGCCCCCATCGGCATTGCACTGGGCTGCTGGCTAATGTTCCTTGCCCCCACCGGTAATCCGGATGGCGTGCTCATGGCAACCGCCCTCCTCACCGTACTCTGGGCCATAGTTACCACCCCCTTCTGCATCATTCCCCTTCTTCTCAAAAATCTCCCGCCAGTTCCCACCATGAACAACCTCACCTTCCGTAAGGCCACTCCCTTTGACCTACCCACCCTGCGCCGCCTGTACAATGATGTGATAGATGGCATGGAGGGCGCTGCCTCCCACGCACAATGGCACCGCGGAGGATACCCCACGGATGCCTTTCTGCAGACCCGCGCAGCCATGGGCGAGTTGTGGGTGGCTGAGATGAATACAAAAATGGTGGGAGCTATGATTCTCAATGCCGAGTGCAATCCCGGCTATGCTCAGGCAGACTGGCAAGTGAAGTGTAAACCGCACGAAGTCATGGCTATTCACACACTGGGCGTGAGCCCTAGCGTTCAGGGACAAGGCGTTGGCAAAGCGATGGTACAAAAAGCTATTGAAATAGCCCGAGAAAATGGCTGCAAAAGCATGCGCCTAGACGTCATTGATACCAACCCCGCCGCCTGTGACTTCTACACTCGCCTCGGCTTCATCAGCCACGGCGTTTACGAGCTGGATTATCCCGGGGCCGTTTGTACCAACTTTACCCTCTGCGAGCTGCCGCTCGTATAAGGCAAGCCACATTATCTCTCATAAAAGCAAGCGCGCTGTCTCAGCTATGAACTGAGACAGCGCGTAAAAGTAAACTCACGCCGGATTTCCGGCATTCGGTCATCAGAAGCTGATACCCACCTGAACACCGGCAGCGGAAGCGAAGTCCTTATCGCGGTAGGCGGCGTCCATAATCATGTGGTAATAGATGGAGCTGTACATGTAATCGTTAATCTGCACGCTGTACATGAGCTCCAGAATCTTCTCAAACTCGTTGACAAGCGGAGAGGAACCGGTATCTGCCCCCTTGAACATACCATAGCCAATGCCGAAGTAATCGTTCGGGCGAGAAGGACAGAGCTTAAGTGTGGCACCGGCAGAGAATTCAGCCGTGCAGCGCTGATAATCGCCAGAGGCCCAACCAGCACGGGCATACACCTTCGCGGCATCACACACCTGATATTCCACACTACCGAAGATACCTACGGCATTGCGGTCATGCAGAGCGCCATCCTTACCCAAGCCATCCTGACTGCAGAAGAAGGGGCTCACGCGCACGCGGCCTTTGCCATCACCGAAAATATGACCGTATTCACCCACCACGGCCCAACCATTAGCATGATCCGGATTGAAGGGGTTCATGCCCCAGCGAGTGCCCATGCGAGTCACAGCTGCGGTTACCCAGTTACGGCTATCAAGCTCGTACTGCATGACCAGAGCAAGGTTATTATAAGGCAGAGGCAGCACGCCGGAACTCTCAAAGTTATCGTTCGTGAAACGCGCGTGACCCACGCGGTCAAAGTAGTTATTCAGCTTAATCATACCAGCAGCAATCATACCACGACGGCCGGCGAAGAAGTGCTTCACGGAAACTTCCAGCAGAGCGGCATCATGAGCATCAAGAACGTCCGTATGCAGGCCGGAGCACATACCCATGGCGTTTGCATAGAAAGTGGAGGGATCATCAGACTCATTATTCAGGCCCCAGGAACCGGCAACATCGACTCTCAGCCATGTACCACCGTTCACACTATCCTCAATAAGGCGCTGATTCAGAATCGCGTACAAAATGGCGATGTGCTCGTTCTCATTGTAGCCGTCCATGGCGTTATCCAGCGCCCAGTAGCCATACACTAAGTCCACATACCACTGTGTGCCATAGCGTTCATTTGCCACGCGCTTGTACTCAGGCGCATTTGCACCGGGAGTAAACATATTACCATTATACACTATACTGCCGGGAGTGGCATCCAGTGCTTCAGCTGTTACAGGTGCAGCCAGAAGCCCCAGTACTGATAAAAGAGAGAGGATTCGCTTTTTCATATTGCTCGTATCGTTTGTACTACTTGCAGACTTCCCTTTTACAGGATTTCTGCCGCTGGAGCGTATTCTACCATAACTGCTTTACTCTTACAAGAATAATTATTTTTCAAAAAAGTCTTGACTTAACTCTAGCTTTTCGATAATATCAGCCTTGAGCTAACTCTAACTTAGAGATAAGAGCTTCAGAAACAACCAAACACTAACTCCAAGACACGACATGAAGAAGTTCCTTATGACAGCCGTGGCAGTTGCAGTCTGCCTGATAAGCCAAGTAAGCGCCAACGTTATCGGTTACTGGACAACAATCGACGACGAAACAAACGAAGCCAAGAGCGTCGTGCAGATTTACGAGTACAACGGTGCCATTTATGGCCGTGTAGTAAAGTTGCTGCAAAATCCCAGTGCCCGTGCAGACATCCCGGGCAATCCTCCTGTTCTGAACATGGATATCATCTGGGGTCTTAAGAAGGATGACGACACCTATAGCGGGGGCCACGTGCTGGATCCGCAGAAGGGCCGTGTATACCGCTGCGAGATGTGGCGTGAGGGCAATACGCTGGTAATGCGTGGTAAGCTCGGCATTTTCTGGCGCGACCAGCGATGGCAGCTGAACACCAGCTACCGCCCGACAAGCACTGCGACTCCCACGCCGAGAATTCCCAGGGTAGACTGAAGAATAATCCCTGATATAGTGAGAAAAGGCCGGTCTCGGAAGAGATCGGCTTTTTTATGGCTCAAAAGAGGCTTGAAAAACGGGGTAGAAGGTGTAGAATATGGGCATGAAGACCTGTTTGGGTAGTTTGTTGCTGATACCCACGCTGGCAGCAGTGGTGCTGACAGTGATATATCATGCGTCAGTAAATGGCGAGCTACGCTTTGAACAAAGGGACACCCACACAGAATACATTAACACGACTCGTTCATACCGCCCTCCCATTCCGCAACAGGAGCGCCCGCGCCCCGTCGTTACAGAGGCACCTCTGCCCACTATGCAGGATGACGAAGCAGCAGAGGAGGTAGAACCATGAAAACCGAGAAACCGGTTATCGGCTATACCTTGGGTGACCAAGCCGGCATAGGCCCGGAAGTCATCCGAGCCGCGTTGCAACAGGTCTCCCCTCAGGCTGAGTACCGCCTGATAGGCCGTGAAGTTCCCTGTACTCCCGGACAGCCTACAGAGCAGACAGCACAGGCTGCTCTGGAGCACTTAGAAGTGGCTGCAGAAGCACTGCGCAGCGGCAAGATTGACGCCGTCGTCACTGCGCCTATCTGTAAAGAGGCTCTTCACCGCCTCGGTTTTGCCTATCCCGGCCAGACAGAATTCTTTGCAGACCGCTTAGGCGTGAAAGACTTTGCAATGTGCCTGACAGGCCGCCACCTTACTGTGGCATTGTGCACCACCCATGTAGCAATAGCGGATGTGCCACTCCTGCTGCGCACGGAAGAAATTGTACGAGTAGGCAGTCTACTGGCACGATTCCTAAAGCGCACCGGCAAAGCTCGTCCACGCATCGCCCTTGCAGGGTTGAACCCGCATAATGGAGAAAACGGCGCTTTCGGTAGTGAAGAGGAAACACTCATCACCCCTGCCCTGAATGCGCTGCGCCTCGCCATACCGGAGGCTGAGTTCCATGGCCCGTGCGTGCCGGATTGTGTGTACCGAGATGCCGCACAAGGCATATATGATGGCATCGTGGCTCCCTACCATGATCAGGCCCTCATCCCACTGAAGCTTATTGACTTCGATAACGCCGTGAATGCCACCATCGGCCTACCCCGCCTCAGGGTCAGTCCGGATCACGGTACTGCATTCGGTATAGCCGGCAAAGGCATAGCCTCTGCGGCCAGCACATTGCGTGCGTTTGAGGTGGCACTCAGCAGTGTTTACCGAGCTGATTAAATGCTCAGTTTGAGTCAATTCCTGTTTGACTCAAGCGGATATTTATGATAGACTGTATGAAATAACACGCAGATACCGCAGTGAGTACTTCCAAGCGAGAAAAGATTACCGACCTTACTAAGCTCATCAAGGGTGGAGACAAGTTACCTAAGTGGCTCGTACTCTGGGCAGAGAAACGCTTGGGGCTGCATGCGCTGAATGTAGCACATGCGCATATTGAAGATGATTGGGAGGCAGGAAGTAAAGAAAACTTCTTTAAGCTTGCCTGCAAATACCTCAACCTGAATTATGACCTCACCGGGTTGGAAAACATCCCGAAAGAAGGGCCCTGCGTCATTGTATGCAACCACCCCCACGGCATGTCCGATGGCCTGATGTTCGGTGATGTTGTCATGCGTGTGCGAGAAGATATCAGAATTGTGGTGAATGAGTTCCTGCAGTGCGTGCGCGGCATGGTGCCATACGAGATTATGGTGGACGTGTACGGTGGCGAAGCTGCCAAACGCGCGAACATGGCGGGCATGCGCGAGATTCTGCGCTGGCTGAAAGGAGGACACTGCATTCTCGTGTTCCCCAGCGGCTCAGCCGCCACGTACTCTCACCAAGACCGCCGCGTGATTGATGACCCTTGGCAGGCAAATATCTCCAGCCTCATCCGCAAGACCGGGGCCACGGTCGTCCCCATGCACATCTCCGGTCGCACCGGCATCTTCTTCCAGCTTATTTCCATTATCAATAAAGGCATCCGCTCAAACTTTCTGGCTCGCGAAATTCTGCGTGATGGGCGTATGCGCCACACCATCAGCCTTGGGCGAGCCATATCTCCCGCCACCATCGCTATGACTCCGAATGACGACGCTCTCTCCGATTATCTCCGCCTCAGCAGCATGCTACAACGCTATCCGCGCAAGGAAGAACAAGCTGCTACAGCCCCCCGAGAAATGCAGGAAATCGAATTAAGCGCTCCTGCAGAAACCCTAAAAGCTGAAATTAACGCTCTGCCGGCGGATTGCCTATATGCGGAGACCTCCGGCGGCCTTAAAGTATATGCCGCACAGGCTGAGCAGATTCCGCACATGATGCGGGAAATCGGCATTCAGCGCGAGCATACATTCCGCGCTGTCGGCGAAGGCTCCGGCACCTCCTGCGATTTGGACGAATTTGACAAGACGTACACCCACCTTATCATGTGGGACTCCAATGCCAACCGACTCGCCGGTGCCTATCGCATGGGCCGAACGGACAAAATACTGAAGTCTCAGGGCGTCAAGGGCGTATACAACTCTCAATTTTTCCGCTTCGGCGATAAATTTCAATCCATCATAGCTCACGGTCTGGAAATGGGCAGAGCTTTCATCTGTAAGGATTACCAGCGCCACCCTGCCTCACTAGACACTCTCTGGATGGGTATTGGCCATTATCTGGCCCGCCACAAAGAATACCGTTATCTGTACGGCACCGTGAGCATTTCCGGCGAATATCAGCCGGCCTCCCGTGCGTTGATGCTTTCCTACCTGAAAGCCCACTGCATGAATACTGAGCTGACCGGTGACGTTCAAGCCCTTTACCCTCCCACGGGCACCGAGCTACTCAGCGAGGATGCCCGCCTTGTACCCACCGCTCTCTCCGAGCTGCGCTTGCTTTCCACCATGGTGGCAGATTTGGAACCGGATGGCAAGAGCATACCTGTGCTACTGCGCCAATACCTGCGCCTCGGTGGCAAAATGCTTTCCTTTGGTATTGACAATGATTTCGGTGGCACGCTAGATTGCCTCGTTCTTGTGGATATGAAGGAAAGCCCGCGCCGCATTCAGGACCGCTACTGCGGCAAAGACTACATAGCCCCCGGTGCTGAGTAAAATCACTTACTGTTCTCTCTCTTACCCGCCACGCCCTAATCGGCACGGCGGGTTTCTCTTTTACGCGCAGTTATCACCCGAATAGCCATAAAAAATGAGGTGAGGCCAAAAGGCCCCACCTCGTAATGTTTTATGATGTTTAGAGCATTAGAACTGCCAGCCAAGGCCGGCGCTCACGCTTACACCGAACTGCTGATCGGAGCGAGGGTCATCCTCCCAGTTGGGGGTTGTCCACATGCCGCGCACGCCCACAGCGCCGGTGGCATAGACCTTCGGGGTGATGTTATACTTAAGACCCACCTCAGCGGAGTAGGAGAGACCGATATCATCAGCATCCCATTTACCGGCTTCGTCCGGATAAATCTCACTGCCATAAGTATAGCTCATCTCGGTACGGCCCCAGCCAAGATTAGCACCGGCATACCAAGAGAGCTTCTCAGTAATCGGAGCGGTGTAGCGCACACCGGCAGTGATGGACCAATTGGTGATATCAAGCTTATCTACCTCAGTCTCGTTGGGACCATAATCAGCGAAATAGCGGCCGCTGCCCTGAGACCAGGAGAAGCGAAGAGTGGTGGCCCAATTGCTGTTCACATTGTATACAGCAGTCACGTCAACACCCCAAGAGTTGATATTGTGGAACAGGTCCTCGGCATCAGCCATGGCCCATGTGTGTACACCGGCCACCTCCAGAGCCCACTGACCGGAAACGGCAGGAGCTGCGGTGGGAGCCTCAATCAGAGTCATCGGTACGGGAGCCTCGCCGGCCATTACAGGGGCGGCAAGAATAAGTGCGAGAATGGTGGATTTTTTCATAATTCTGAACATTGGTTGGTTAAAACCAAATTTTTAATATCAAACTTTTCTTAATAATTCAAGTCAAAAGATTGAAAATACAGAAAATTAACGCACTTTTCTAGTTATTATCAAACAGAACAGACAAGAAAAGACAAGAAAAGAAAACCCCGCCGACGAAAAATCGGCGGGGTTTAGAGGAAGCGGATGGGGTGAGATTCGAACTCACGGAAGGGATAAACCTTCGGCGGTTTTCAAGACCGCTGCATTAAACCACTCTGCCACCCATCCCTGATGATGGCACACAGAATGTGCATGACATTATGCTACCGCAGAGCTCCGGTGTACGCAAGTTTTTTTTGCAAGCATGACACAAAACCGTTTTTTTCTTTATTTCAGCGGAAATTTGACACACACAGTGGGCTCTTGACAACAGATGATTTTTGGCATATCATCGGTACGAGTTAACACCGAGCACTATTCATGCAGAAGCTTACCGAATCCATCAGCAAATATCTCCTCGCCGTTGTCTGCCCGCTAATCAAGTACCCGGAGCAGGCCCAGCTGCGCGTCGCCGCCAATGAGGAAGAGAAGCTGCTGAGATTCCGTTTGGTACTGGAGCCCGGTGACATAGCCCGCATCATCGGCCGCAATGGCATGACAGCGTCCGCCATCCGTTCGCTGGCGAAAGCCGCCGGAGAAAAAGCCGGCGCAAAGGTTGTCGTGCATATACTCTCTTCTGAAGAACTGGATGAAGAGAGCTGAGTTCCTCTGAACCCCGATAGGCCATGCAGCAGGCCCTCTTTCAGGATGATAGCATGCGCCCGGCCGCCCGAGTTCTGGTGGACGGTATGAATGATATGGTGCTGGACTACGCCATACCGGAAAGCATGCAGGGCGTGACGCGTGGCAGCCGCGTTGAAGTACCGCTGCGAAGCCGTTCCACCACGGGTACTGTCATTAATCTTACCCAGCCGGACGCCGAATGGAGCCACCGACTGAAACCACTCTCCCGCCTGATAGATGACACCCCGGCAGTGAGCCCAGTGTTAATGGATCTCGCAGAATGGGCCGCTCGATATTACGCGGTACCCGTGGAGCAGATGATACGCTGCATCGTGCCCGAGCCCGTGCGCCGCGAACGCCATGAGGAAAAAACGAGAAAAGTAGCAGTACTCCTTAAGTGGCCGGATGACGACACTTTGAACAAAATCAACGCAAGGGCTCCGCGTCAGGCCGCCGTTCTGCGGTACCTGCATGCAGGCGAAAGCAAGCGAGAGCCCGTGGCGGACCTCGGTGGCTCAGCCGTTCTGAACGCATGCCATGCACTGGAGAACAAAGGATTCATCCGTATCGAGGAAGAAGCCGTACACCGAGACCCCGCGGGCAATGAAGAGTTTGTCCAATCATCCCCGCTGAATCTGAATGAGGAACAAGAAGCAGCTCTCTCTGATATTATCTCTGCCTGTGACAGCGTGCACAGCAAGCCCCTCCTGCTCCAGGGAGTAACCGGTTCCGGTAAGACGGAGGTGTACTTGCAGGCGGCAGCACATGTAATGAAAAGCGGCCGGGGCGTTCTAATCCTCGTGCCAGAAATCTCACTCACGCCTCAAACCATGGCACGCTTCAAGAGCCGTTTTGCGGACGCTCCGGGAGCGGTAGCCATTTTACACAGTGCCATGAGTGATGGTGAGCGCTTTGATGAATGGCACGCCATCCACCGGGGAAAAGCAAGAATAGCTATTGGCCCCCGCTCCGCCCTCTTTGCTCCCGTGCAGAATCTTGGCCTCATCATCGTGGATGAGGAGCACGATTCCTCATACAAACAGGAAAATGCGCCCCGCTACCACGGACGCGACCTCGCCGTGCTGCGGGCTCACATGGAAGGGGCTGCCGTGGTGCTGGGCTCCGCCACGCCTTCACTGGAAAGCCTACACAACGTCAACTGCGGCAAATATAAAATGCTGCGCATGGACAAGCGCGCAGACGGCCAGCGCCTGCCCCTCACCCGCGTGCTGGACATGCGCACGGAGCCCAAAGACAAGCGTAATCTCGGCATACTCTCAGAGCGCCTGAGAATGGCCATCGAAGACCGCTTGCACAAGGGAGAGCAGACCATACTTCTGCTGAACCGCCGCGGCTTTGCCCGTGCCCTGCAGTGCCCGGATTGTGGTCACGTGGTTACCTGTGAGCACTGCGCACTGCCCCTCACCTACCACGCCACAGAAAATCGCCTCATCTGTCATCTCTGCGGCTTCCGCGCCGTGGTACCACGCCGCTGCCCCGAATGCAGTGAGAACAACATTCTGCTGGAAGGCTACGGCACCCAAAAAGTGGAACGCGTGCTGCGCAATTGTTTCCCCAAAGCACGGCTGCAGCGAGTGGATGCTGACGTGGCAGCAAGAAAGAATGCCCTGCGTGACATTCTGGCAGACTTCCGCGCACACCGCATTGATATCCTTCTAGGTACACAAATGATTTCCAAGGGCTTGGATTTCCCAGGAGTCACCCTTGTGGGTGTGCTTAATGCGGACCTCGGCCTCTGCATACCTGATCCTCGCGCCGCCGAGCGCACCTTCCAGCTGCTCACACAAGTGGCAGGACGGGCCGGTCGTGGCGATATCGATGGTGAGGTAATTATTCAAACCTTCACCCCGCATGCCGCCGCCATTCAATATGCCCGTCGACATGACACGGACGGATTCGCAGAAAACGAGCTAGGCCTGCGCAGGCAGTTCAACTTCCCTCCCTTCCGCCACCTCGCGGTACTCACGGTACGCTCACAGCAGGAAGAACTGGCAGATTTTTCCCTGCGCACCTTGTACAAACGGTTGCTGGCAGTTCTACCGCAGGGTGTGGAAATGACAGAACCGGCACCGGCTCCCATTGCAAAAGCACATGGTCAATTTCGCTACCAGTGCACCCTGAATGCGCTCAGTGCCCGCACCGTGGCAGATATCGTCTCTCGAGAAATTGCGGCTTTGAATGCAGGAGAAGATATCACCATCACGCTGGATATTGATGCCTACAGCTTTATGTGAGCCAGAAATATGCCACAAAAATAGGCTCAGACTGACACGCCAACTGCTTGCTATCAGCTCCGCTCAGGCATATTATAAGCCCGCCACAAAACTTTATCAGTAAGCTAACAGCATGCCAACATTACGCCAGCTGGCCACCGAGGCCCTCAGTCACCTGCCCGAGCGTGGGCAGACCACCATCATGGTGGATGAGAACGCCCGAGCCATTCTGCGCAGCTGGATGCAGGCAGCTCGCACAGGCTCACCCCCTAAGCCTGTGCAAGCCCCCCCGGAAACTCCATTAACCGCAGCTGCCGCACCCGCATCATCAGCGGCGCCCGTACTACAAACAGTGGAGGAAAAATTAGCTTGGCTAAAGGAAAGAGCACTCACTTGGCGCGCCGCACGCGCCCTCGGTACCCTGCGAGACACCATGGTATTTGCCACCGGCTCTCCCCACGCCCGTCTTATGCTCGTAGGAGAAGCACCCGGCTATGAAGAAGAGCTGCAACAGGAGCCCTTCGTAGGCCCCGCCGGCCAAAAGCTCACCCAAATTCTCCGAGCAATGGGCCTCAGCCGCTCAGAGGTCTACATTTCCAACATCTGCAAGTTTCGCCCTTCCCTCGGCCCACAGCAGCACACCGCCAACCGTGCTCCAAGCGATGAGGAAATCGCGGCATGTCTTCCCATCATTCAGGCTGAAATCCGGGCCATTCGTCCGGCCATCATTCTGTGTCTGGGCGGAACGGCCGCGAGAGGACTGCTGGGAAATGCCTCCAGCGTAGCAAGCCAGCGTGGGCGCTGGTTTGACTGCCAAGGTATCCCCACTCGCGTGACATACCACCCCAGCTATCTACTGAGGAATGACACCATTACAGCCAGACGCTCCGTGTGGGAAGACATGCTCGCCATTATGGAAAAACTGGCCATGAATATCACAGAAAAACAGCGCCGCTACTTCACATGAACATCACGAAAAAACTTTTCCTGTTTACCCTAGTGGCCTGTGGTATTGCTGGACTGATCTGCAGTTGCAGCAGCCGCAAAAATACGGAAGAGCTGGCCACCTTAGCCAACGACGGCGATGCTAAGTCCTGCTATGAATACGGAGTGCGCCTCCTGCTAGGCAGAGATGCGGCGAGAAATCATCAGGCGGCATTTCACTGGCTCCTTACGGCGGCTGAAAAAGGCCATGTGCGTGCCGCGGCAGCCGTCGGCGCTTGCTATGCGAATGGCCTCGGCACCCGGCCAGATTCACGAAACGCCCGAAAGTGGTACAGAAAAGCGGCTGAAGCCGGCCACATGCACGCCCAGCTTGAGCTCGGAGAGCATTATCTGAATAAATCACCCAGGGACGCCCGCGAAGCCGTCACCTACATCCGCTACGCTGCCATGCAGGGCTCTGCAGAGGCGGCTTACCGCCTCTCCCGCTGTTTTGCGGAAGGCACCGGCGTACCGACTCAGCCAGCACTGGCACGAGGTTGGCTTGTCAACGCGGCTGAACTCGGGCATCCCCAGGCCCGGGCCATCCTCGGCATGCCCGCCATCACCTTTCACGCCCCGAAATCGAACTAATTTAAAAAAAAATCACAATTTTTCAAAAAAATGCTTGACATCCGCAGCTGAATACGATAATATTGCGGCGCACCCTTAAAGGGAAGCAAACGACAAAAAAATCGCGGGATGGAGCAGTCTGGTAGCTCGTCAGGCTCATAACCTGAAGGCCGTAGGTTCAAATCCTACTCCCGCAACTAAAAAATACTGTAAGTAGCGCGCTGTAGAGGATGTAACCCCTTTACAGCGCGTTTTTTTGTCTTGTCTAGTGTCAACCATGTATGGTAGTAGTGTGTCACACGACCTGCCACACGATGTGTCACATACCTGTCACACGTGTGACACGTACACCCAACAACCATATACTATACATAACATGGCAGAGACAAAAGATAGAAAAGGAATCTGGCAAGCAGAGTTCTGGGCAAACGGTAAGCGTATTCGCAAATCATCCGGCATTGCAGTAGGTGCAACCCGGGCAGAGCAGCGTGCCAGCAAACAGCTCGCTCAGCAAGTGGCAGACAACATGGAACGTGTGGCAAAGGGAGAGACCTCATACACACAGGCTGCTGATGCCTTGCGTACTGTGGCGCAGGCCACCGGCATGATCGCCAAGATGCCTACTGTGCGAGAGTTCCTGACCGATTTCCAGGGGCAGGCCGGCCCCAAAACAGAAAGTAACCGTCGCCGAGCATTCAAGTCCTTCTTGAAATGGATGGATGAGCATTCTGACAAGAAGTCTGATATACGCCTGGATATGCTCACCAAGGCGGATATGATAGCCTATTTCCGGCACGAGCTTACACTGGTATCTGTGGGCACTGTAGGCCTGCATCGCTCTAATCTGTCGGCGGCCTTCAATAAGGCTGTAGACGATGACCTGCTGCTGAAATCACCTATGCCTCACTTGAACCTGGTGAAGCTGGGTAAGGAAGTAAACCCGGAACTTGGACGTGATAAGACCAGACGCCTTCCGTTTACTGCCGATGAACTGCGTCTTATGGTGACCAAATTCCCGGCGCCCTGGTGCGATATGTCCTTGGTCGCGGCAATGACCGGGGGACAGCGTATAGGTGATATTTGCTGCCTGCGTTGGGACTGTATTGATTTTACCGCCGGCGCCCTGTGCTTCAGCACAGCTAAGACTGACAAGGAAATGGATATTCCCATGCATTCCCTCCTGCGGAATCGTCTCCTGGAAATCCGCGCTGAACAGGGTATTCAGGAGGAATATGTATTCCCCAATATGGCACGTCGCTACATGCGTGGGGACAGCAGTGTATCCACGGAGTTCACCTCATTGTTGAAAGCGTGGGGTATCGTCAAGAAGCCCACAGAGAAGAAGGCTCTGAAAGGTAACCGCAAGAGCGTTTCTCCGAAGTCATTTCACTCTTTCCGTCATTCTGTGGTAACAGCGTTGCGTACCAATGCTACGATTACTGCTGATCTTGCACGTGCTATTGTGGGGCACGATTCGGAAGAGGTGGAGCGCCAGTATTGCACTGCCAGCCGGGCCGATAAGATGCGAGGGCTTGATATCATTGCCCAGGCTATCACAGAACCGGTAGAATCATCTATGCCGTTGTACCCTGCACGTACTGCCTGAGGTATCGCTGTCAGCAATCCCCGCCTTGGTGTTAACAACCCTTGGCGGGGATTGCCACAGTTCTGGATCTACGGAATCAGAAATCTAAGAAGAGGTAATTTGTTCTACATCTGATTAAAAACTCTTGCTTTTTACTCAGATATGAGACATAATCATGCATCATGAACGAGAGATGGCCACTCTATCCGCAAGCAGTAAAAGCCCTGAAGAAGATGGGAAATGATTTGCGAGATGCCCGGCGCCGGCGGCGTATATCAACGACGACGCTTGCGGAGCGTGCGCGTATATCGCGAGCAACGCTGTACCGCATCGAAAAGGGAGATGCCGGGGTATCCATGAGCAGCTACGCAGCGGTTATCTTTGCTCTGGGCCTTGTTGAGCGCCTGAGCGATGCTTTTGATGCGCGTCACGATGCCGTAGGATTAGGTCTGGAAGCAGAACAGATGCCAAAGAATATAGTGAACAAGCGCTATGACCAATGATACTGAGATAGGGGTGTATACCGATTTATTGCAACCCGGTGCAGACTGCATACGGGTCGGGACATTGTGGATACACCACCGCCGTCAGGGCTCTGCCAGTTTTGAATACAGCCAGGAGTGGCTGAACCACCCGCACAGCTACGAGTTGGAGCCTATGCTACCGCTGGGGCGTGGAAAATACCATACAGCCCCGGGGCAAGTGCTTTTTGGAAGTATGAGCGATAGTGCACCGGATAGATGGGGGCGCCGACTGATACAGCAAGCACATCGCAAAGGTCTGCCGGGATATCCGACGGTGAGCGGAGCTTTGGGTGAGCAGCATTATCTGCTTGGGGTAAATGATATGGCCCGCATGGGTGCCCTGCGATATTCTACCGATGGAGGTTCTACTTTCCTGCACACGGAAGAGGGAGCAAGCATACCGCCGATTATTGATTTGCTTCCCCTGCATCATGCTGCGGAACACCTCTGCCGCGACACCGCAACACCGGTGGAATTACGCATGCTGTTGAATCCCGGTTCTTCCCTGGGTGGTGCATGGCCCAAAGCTAGCGTAAAGGATGAGCAAGGCAATCTCTATATGGCCAAGTTCAGCTACTCCCAGCAGGAATACGACGTAGTAGCGTGGGAGGCGGTGGCCATGACAATCGCAGCCAAAGCCGAGATTAGAGTTCCGGAGTTTAGTCTCAAACGCCCGGCACGAGGTAAGAGTGTATTTCTGAGTCGCCGCTTTGATCGCAGTCCCAGTGGTACACGTCTGCCTTACATTTCCGCTATGACGATGCTGCAAGCAACAAAGGACAGGGAGGTTCACTCTTACGCAGAGCTGGCAGAGTATATGAGCCTGTATACAGCAAATCCCCGGGCAGACCTGAAAGAACTGTGGTGCCGTATAGCGCTGAGCATCATGGTGACCAATGTAGATGATCATCCTCGGAATCATGGTTTCCTTCGTCTGGAACAAAAGGGATGGCAACTGGCTCCGCTGTTTGATGTCAACCCCACTCCGGAGCATGTCAAGGGGCATACTCTTTCCATGGATATCGTGGAGGGAGATAATACAGCTTCACTCAAATTACTCTGTGATTACGCGGATGTTTTTTATTTACGCCCCAGGGAGGCTAAGGAGTTACTTGTTCCTATAGCCCGGGCTGTATCAGGCTGGAGAAGCATTGCAACGAATATGGGAATCCCGGCAGCGCAACAAGAGGAAATGGCAGGAGCCTTTGAACATGCAGCCGGGTATAATTCGGTGCTTAATCCATAAGGCCGATTCCGGCATCGATATGTATTGCGATGAGTAGAAAGAGCAGAATACAATAAACGGACGCAATTGTTCTTTTGAAATGTATTCATTGAGCGTTTTTACGGTTGTAGAAAATAAGATACAATTTCAGCACGACTGCGGCGTATGTAATAAATTAACGGCTAAAAGGTTGTGGTGATGTTTTTACAAGCATGCTACGCATGCTCTGTTTTTTGCTACTAATAATTCATCATAAACGCCCCATTCGCCTTTGCCCGGCGTGATCGGAGAATTATGATAGGATGAATGGAAGATTTTCGATATAGCAGGTATAATCCCTTCCTTTCAATGGTAGCAACTCGACATCTCTGTCGTGTTGCTACCAGCAAAAGGTTCGGAATAGTCCTTTAGGATATATCGCAGCAAATCTTATGGCATCCTCTTCCTGCTTTTAACCAGCCCGCCACGCAGGGCCACAATCCTTCCTTTCAATGGTAGCAACTCGACATCTCTGTCGTGTTGCTACCCAGCAAAAGGCCTAAACTAGCCCTGAGACATCGGGCATCTCTTTTTTCGTCTTCTTCATGATAGAACTCTCAGCTGCGCCGTGTAAAGGCGAACTGGGCGTTTAAGATGAGTGACAAAACTGATATATGGTACAGAGACCAATAGGCGTTTTTTTAATGGTAGCAATCCGACACCTCTGTCGCATCACTACCAACAAAAGGCTCAGAATAGCCCAAAAACGGCGTTGCTTCTCATTTGGTTTACCTTCATCCAAAATTAAAACAAACGAGCTTCTAGCCCTATTCCCGGGGCGAGAATCAAGATATCTGACTTCGCGGCATGCGAAGAGCGTGACGTGACAGGCCCCTGGGGCTGACACCCTAGGGTGCCTTCAATCGTCAATACAACAATCGCCATGTACAAAAACATAATCAAACTCGCTGCGATAGCGACAAAAGATACACCGGCTGCAATCCTGAAGAAAACCAGAAGACTCGATCCTCTGTTCGCTCAGGAAAGAGACCTCGAACTTGAAGCCTACTTGTCGCGCAGGGGCTCGCTGTCCTTCAGCGACTTTGCAGTCTTATTCGAAAATCGCTACGCCCGGTACTCCATTTATCAACCGCTTCACCGGCGACCAGGATCAGCGGCACGTCATGTACGAAGCTCTGTGTCTAGGGTTGCGTAGCTGTGGCTTTCGACCCTATGAGGTTATCTGGGTGCAATTAGGGAAAGACTTACTAATCCCATCAAGATAGGTTTCTGATGAGGCTCGCAACGCCCCGGGACGAGTATCATCTATGACCAAAAGTTAACAGTAGAGACGAGAAATTTGACGGTGTCGAAATTAACTACCCAATTCATGTCAACGTGCGCGTGTGATGATTGACGCTATTAGTAGGTCGTGTTACACTACTGATTATGGGCAGGAAGAAAAGGGATTTGTCACAGCAGAAAATAAATCATGAACGGGAATGGTTGTATGGTCAATCGCGCAACGCATATGGGCACTTCAATCTTCAGAATACACCAAAAGGTCAAAGAATCCGGAACTTTATTGCCGATGTTCGCCACACCTATGATCGGTTACAGATGCTGGGGCTTTCCAAAGCCGCCAAGGAACATCTGGTTGAGAGCGAAAAGCAGTGTGAGTACATGTTCTTGGACTGCGCCAGCGATGATGGAATCCCGGATTGCATCAGTGTGAGGAAATTGCAGAAGGATCTGACAAATGAGTCTGATGATGAAAGACAGCGCCGCGAGATAGAGAAGAAGCAGATGCTAGAGATGCTCACTAATGATTCTGAGTGCCCTCTGGTTTACGGAGAGGTATTCCAATCGCCCGGTGAAATTAACTTTGAAATGCGAGGACAGCTCTCTTCCGGGACGATTAACAAACGCGAGGAATCAGCAATTAAAATGGCGGCATATTTGAATGGACTGTCGGTTGCCGCATTTATCACGAAGGCTAGCCTGTACATGGCAAGAGCAACCAATCGTATTCGCAAGAATATGGACGGGGATCAACATACGCTTGGTGAGTTGTACTTGTTGATGGAAGAAGGTTGGGATATGCGGGAGTCTTACACAAAATATGAGGTGTTCCAGGCTTTGGAGGCCGCCGGGCTGAGAGGTTGTCGGGCTGCTGGACAGTTCATTGACGCGCTTGATCGTCTTCGCGACATGCGTCTGGAGCGCCAGAGAGAGACATCAATTACAACTCCTACACATGGCAGGAAAGCGCTTAATAAGTATTGCCGGGATATAAAGCTGGGCAGAAGCAAGAAGCGTAAGATTCCATCAAAGGCTTTTGATGAAAACTTCGAGGAATAGCTTTCAGCGTTTCCTCGAATGGAAAAAGGATACCCGTATAGGGTATCCTTTTCTCTTCTCTACTCCCCCGTGCTAGTAGCACAGCTAGCTGAGCCGATTTATGAAGATCCACCTTCGTTATCTCGATTTAAACAGGTAGTATTTTCCGAGGAAATCGGTTTGAATAATTGCTGTTCGCCCATGGCGATTCTTAGCAATGTGAAGCTCCGCGAGCTCATCATCGCGATTAGTGTCAGCGTTGCTTTGGTAGTACGCCGGCCTGTGCAGCAGAATGACGGAATCAGCATCTTGTTCTAGACTTCCGCTTCCTTGCAACTCCGATAAAGACGGAGCATGTCCTGCTTTCCCTCCCTTTGCTGTATCCCGGTTACATTGAGCAAGTGCCAGCACCGGGACGTTGAGATTCCTTGCAATGTCCTTCATTCCGTTAGAAACTTCAGCAATGCGATCAACAGAGTTTTCCTTGGCGCTTTTGGTAGTGCCTTTGATTAGTTGAATATAGTCGACGACAACGAGCGCCAACTCCCGGTTGCGGTGCTCAGCTGTGAGGAACTGAGAGATCCTGTTGATGTTCCAGCCGCTGACTTCAACAATCTCCAAGGGAAGGCTAGAGAGCTCGGCGAGTGCCTGATTAAGCTTTTCTCGTTTTACTCGTTGCTCCTTCTTGCTTCTCAGGTTAGCTAAGCCGTATACATTTACCTCGGCCTCAGCTTGGAGAAGTCGATTGGAAAGTTCAATGCTCGACATTTCCAGAGTGAGGAAAAGTACACGCCCTGATTGTGTACGTTTAGCATCGCGGGCGGCAGCTACTGCAATATTGAGGCCTAATGCGGTCTTACCCATAGCAGGGCGGGCTCCCACAATATTGAGAGTACCGCCGCGCATTCCTCCCAGAGCGATGTCCATCTGCTTGAATCCTGTAGATAACCCACAGATATGAGACCCTTTCTCCATCATATCGTCGATGTTTCTCATTGCTGCGGTAAGGCTTTCCTGATAGGAAGGCGCGTGTCTGCTGACAGGAACACGTCGTTCTACAACATCCATGCAATCACTCAGATCAAATGGAAGCTTGGTATCGGCGGCTTGGATTGCAAGCTGTATAATAAGACGGCGCTCATGCTTGTCTTTAAGAATTTCAAGATGATGCTGATATAAGACGGTAAACGTGGTGAATGATAATACCTCTGTAAGACCGGGATAACCGCCAACTGCATCGATTCTTTTGATATCAGTCAAATGTTGAGCGATACTAACCGAATCAATCGCTTGTCCGTTCTTGTAGCGATTCAGCAAGGTATTAAACAGGATCTTATGTTTCGGAATATAGAACCATGATTCATCTATACCATCGTCGATGGTTTTGGGTATGATGGTTTCAGGCTTGAGAAACATCATGCTGAGAATACTCTTTTCTGCATTCTCAGCGTAAGGTTCGGTAAGTTCGTTAGGTGTCATTTAGGCTGTATAAAAGTTAGGTGTTACTTCGGCGTACTCTGCTACTGTGTCAACCATAATGGGCTGTTCAGACTTCTTCTGAGGTCTATTGTGGCGCTTCCGAATAGTTGCGTTAACCGCATTCGCTGCGTGACAATCGATGATAAGAGTATCATCTTCATAGTGCCAGTATGGGGAATCAACCAGCATTTGTTTTGCGCACTTCTTGGATATCCCTGCGTTAAGCAGCCAGTTCGAATTAGAGAGCAGTTCTTTTGCATTCTCAATATAACCGGGATATTTTGTAGGCTCCATTGCACACAACATGCAAAGCAGAATGACTGCGCGGAGACATTCCGGGTTATTCTCGCTGATGATATGGCTGCGGCAGCTCACATACAGCGCCGTCCATTCCAGAGGCCGGTTGGGATCCTTCTTTTTCTTACCGAGTTTGGAGAAGTTCATAACAAGAGGGGTGGCCGGCCTTCCTGCCGTGGGAAGGCCGGCTGAATGGTTTAGGCTGCTTGCTGTGCTAATCGACGCTGGCGGATCGTACGCAGAGCGTTGTCGACTTCTGCGAAGTTGTAGAGCGTATCTCCTACAGCTCCCGGTCTGCTTGGGGCTCCTTCGATAGGATGGATCATCCCCATTGTCTCCAGTTGGCGGAGCCAGTCCTTGACGGTGTTCAGGCTGCGCCCCACACGCTTGGCGTACTCGCTTGCCAGACCGTACATCTGTATGCCTGCGCCCGTTTCCGTGCGCCATGCATTGAGCAAGGCAGACAGGTTTGCCCAGAAACAGCACTGCATTTTGATGTATGCCTCAGTAGAGAGTACAGGGCTGTGGATGGAATTACCTGCGGCGGCGATCAGCGCATTTTTCAGCGCTTCTGAGTTTTGGCTTGTCATTTCTTTTTCTTATGTTATGTTTATCCCCGCAAGACCTTCTCGCGGGCGTTGTTAGCGTCGCCGACGTCGTGTACAACTTGTGCACCAGCTCCCACTGCGTCAGCAGGCGATGGGCGTAGAATACACCATGGGTTTGAGCGTAGATTTTCTGTTTACCGTAAGGAAGACCGGTTTTGTGCGGCTTCCTTGTCCGAGGTAAAAAAAAAGCCGGTTTTTACTGTAAAACAGGGCGTAAAAAAATCAAAAATGATGCAAGTTCCTATTGACACATTTTTGCCAGATTCATCCTGCTATGAGCAATAGAGGAGATGTAGTCAACCAACCAGACACACAACGCCCGCAGCCGGAGTATACCGACTGCGGGCTTTATGATCGATAGGGTAGGGACAAGTCTATGGTGACTTTTTACGTGTGTTACTTGGGAAAGGCGCGTTTGGCTTTCATTCCGGGTGACAATTAGGATTATTATTCCTCTGAGATCTGCGCTAGAAGTCCATCCTCAGAGGCATTGACTGCGGACATGGCGTCGTCCAGGGTTGCATCGGCTTTCAGCCCGTACTTGTCGCCGTACTGCGCGAGGAACTCTTCCAAGGTGTCGAAGTATTCCTCACCGTCGTCGTCCGAGTAGTGCAGTGTCTCGGTGTAAACTTCATCGGCTCCACCTTTGGCAAAGTACGTATTCCCCGGTTCGGTAGCATGGAAGTTCAGGGACAAGCTGAACTTTAATGCCAGCGCATTCATCAGATCTTCACAGGGCCCCCATGCGGTTTCTGTACTTAATGCCACAGCAGATTTGTCTTTCCATGTGGTCAGGCGCAGATTGTCAAAGGTACCACGGCACGCGACAGCGCTCCAGGGTGTTCCAAGGACATCTTCTGCCACGTAGCCGAGCCAGTTCGAATGCGATTCAAAGCTCCATGCCTCGAATGGGCCGGGACGTTTAGTTTCCTCTACCTTGTGCAGAGCATCGTACGCCGCCTTGGTATCCTCAGCGGAGCCGATGAGCATGTAGTCGGTAAAGCACCAGTTAGGCATGGGCTACCTCCTTTCTTGTGTGTTGTGTGATCATATTCGTGTCTTGTGTGTTATGTGGTTTGATTTCGATGAGGTGCTTGCGCCAGTTGCGGAGGCGACAGGCGTTACCTCCCGGAGTTTTGCGGAAGAGCCAGGGAATGCCGGTGTAGATCCATTCGTCGGCATCATCGTACATGGTGCTGAACTTTACGCTGTCGCCGGCCTCCAAATTCCGGATATGGCGCATCGTATGCCGGTGTCTTTCCTGCCTGGCATAGCACCGGTCGCGCCACTCCTGGTCGAACCTGCCGGCCACCGGCACATCGGTGAACCAGCTTGTCGGACAGTCATCTGCGTACGGCCCCACGGAATTATCCATCATCTTCCGCAGCAGCATACCGTCTTCCCAGCGTACCAGGCAGACGGCGATCCAACGAAGGACAGAACCATCTTCCCGGGTGGTTTCCACCTTGGCGTACCACACGCTTCCAATCAGCCGGTGCTTCAGGACACGTGTCGGGAGTGTGTAGCCGTCTGCGTTGAAGTATTCCAGCAGCAGCTCGGCTTGTTCCTTCCTTGTTGCCGGCTTCGTACAGTAGTTACCGCTCCAGCCCATCGCAGTCTCCTTTCTTCTCAGAATCGTAGGTGTGAATGAGGAGCTCGACGCTATCCTGTTCGTTCTTCAGCAGCTCGACCTTCTCCGTGGAATACACGGTGTTGTGGACGCTGATATTCCCTTCCGCGTCCACTTCCGATACCCGGAGTACGAGTCCCGAGCCTGAGCCGCGATAAACCTGCAAGAACTCCAGCGCATACATGTCGGCATCTTCGTCTGCAGGTGCTTCCTCATACTGGAAAGCAAGATAGCGGAAGCGCCAGAGTTCTTTGAGGTTGCTGCCTTCATCCAGTTCCGGCCTCGCCAGCATGGGATATTGCTTGGCAAAGTCGCCGGTGATCCGCACGCTGACTTCCTTGGTGATATGCTCGGCCAACTCGCCGGCCAGTTCATCCCAGGTGGTTATATTTTTCGGGTAGTCAATCTCCGGGAACAGGTCTTTCAGGTACGATGTGAGGTCTGCCTTCACCTTGCAGGATTGCTCGCCATAGTGATAGATGTTCAGATCTACTCCATACGCTGAGATTTCCAGCTCTGAGTTTCGCGGGCGAAACTCGATGCCATTCATCATCAGGTTGGGATCTTCATCGATTTCCCAGCTTACGCAGACACGCAGGTAACGGAATGATGCGTTCTGTTCTTTCTGTGACTCCTGCAAGGCTTTCTGAACCTTGCGGATATCAGCGTACTCCTCCCGGGTTATCTGGAAACTGAGTCCTGTGGTGGAATTGTCGTTGATAGTGTTGAGGTCGTCATTCTCGTCCTCTGTGTAAAGGTCGATAAAGTGGATGTTGATTGTTTTATTTTCTGTTGTCATTGTTGTTAGGTATGTTGTCCAGTTGGGGTTGCGGTGAATCGGTCGTATGCCTGCTTCACCTGCTTTATCAGCGGTGCCAGAACCTGGTCTCGGCAGGTCATCGCATCACAGAGCCGAGCTTCCTCTTCTCGGGCAATTTGTTCCTGGGACTTTTCTGCATACCGCTCCCAGATGCGGTGCACGGTCTCCTGGAGGAAGCAATGACAGCCTATAATCAACACAGACTCGTCATTGCGGAGAACGTGGTAACGATTATCAACAGTCTCACCGACAAGCCGGCGAGCCTTCCAGAGCTTCAGGCATCTTTGCAATTCCTGGTAGCGTATGACCACTCCCTTGGTGGTGCGGAAGGTGCCATCCTTCTGCCACCACAGATCACACGTGAGATAGTTGTGCTCTGTGTTGCGGAGCTGGGTTGACCAGAGCTTATAACCAGCACCGGCTACATGGTTGCATACCCATTGCTGAATCTGCTTAGAAACGCCACCAGAAGGCTTCAGCGATAGCGCTGGCAACCTATCCCACTCAGGGTAAGGAAGACGTTGTAAGAGCATCTCTGCTGCTTTATCGATAGCCGCTTGTACGCCGGGATTGGTGCGTAACAGGTTTCTCAGATTATTGAGCAGCGTGTTCTCCTCCCGGCGCTGTTTTGTCTGCTTTTCCTCCGCCTTCCTTCTGTTGACTGCACGCTTCTGTGCTGCCAGAATCCTCTTCGGATCGGAAACTGCGGCTGATCTTTTATCCAACCGGCTAAGCAGCGATTTGGGTGTGCCGTGAAGCTGAGCCAGCAGCCGCAGGCGATTCAACTTCTCCAGCGTTTCGTTCCGGTTTCTGGAATAGGCATAGTCGCTATCAGATTTGCCGATCATTGCGATGCCTTTCACCACGTTACGGATGAACACCTTGAAGCAATCTGCAAAGCGTAGACCGGAATATGGTCGCCAGACTTCATTCTGACCAAGCCAGTCGCATTCGATGCGGTTGACGTTGTATGGAATCGCGTGGCGAACGCTGCTCTGGTGTCCGGATGTTGTGCTGGAGAACCAAGTGGAATCCAGCAGGACAAAACCGCCGGCATCCGGGTAAACGGCGATTGGTGTAGAATAGGAGTAGGCTACAGTAAAGTCCTTACCCCGGCGGATTGAGAATCGTCCGCCGGGTGTCTGACGTTCCCTCTCGCTGTCCTGCGCATAGAATAGATCATGCGCTATTGTGTTGCTACGTTGGCACATCGTTCTTATCTCGTTCGAGTTAAAAAGGGGCGCCCCCTCCGAGGTGATTTCGGAGGGGGCGTCGGTGGGGTTAGGCCCAGTATTCCTGATCTGGGTGCTCGGGCTGCCTTCTCATGTGCCTTTCACGAATGGAATCAATACCCTGGCTTAACAGGGCTATCACCACGGCGCAGATAAGCTCTTTTACGATTGGGTGCATGATACGGAATCGGGTTGTGTGAATACCTTGATAAGAGACTTGTACGCCTCGACACACACAGCCTTGGAGCCGTGGTAATAGACCCGGGCCCGCTTGCAAAGCATTTCGTGTATCGTTACAGCGTATTCCTTACCGTCGTGGCACAGCGCAACGCAGCGCGGGTGCACCTCAACTGTAACAGTAAGCCGGCAGAGGTTGGGGAAGTCGAGCTCCAGCAGTTGCTTTTTCACTTCTTCCTCGCTCATGCTGCCACGCTCCTTTCCGTTAAGTCCTGGAGTTCCTTGATGCCGATGTCATCAAGCGCCGGTGACCAGATCCATTTCCTGTCTGCGACCTTGTACAGGTACACATATTCGATGTACCCGCCTTCCGATCGCATGAGCTTCTGGTAATCGTCCAGGGTATCGAAATGCCTGCTGCCTATTCCATCCTCGTGGCGATCACGCCCGTAGGCAACCACCACACCTTCCTGTGGTGATTCAAATGTATGTTCCCCGGAGGCCGGCTTTACAGCCGCCGCCAAGGAGCTGATATCACCCAGAGCTATCAGTTCCCTGATTTTCTCCAGATCCTGGTAATGATGGAGAAGGATAGCCCCGTTATGCGACGGATAACCATCCCAGTGACAATAAATGACATCCAGACTTCCATCCTCATTCTGGATACCGATGTTTGATCGTGTACTCATTGTTGGCGATTAGTGGGTTATTTTTGAAAAAACACACGCTCAATGCGTGCGGAGTGGGATAACCATCCCGCTCAGGCATATATAACCCGTAAAAACGCCAATTTTCACTCATCCGGGGGCGTATGTGTCGGGACACTGAAAAGGGACACAGTTTGCTCGCAGCGGATAGATATATTTACGATAACAATCCGCAACTAAATATTTTTCAGCTCAGTAATGCACTGTAGAGGATGCAAGCTATTAACAGTAGGAATATTATCTTGAAGAGCTCTAATTCTGTATGATAGTGTGGGGGCACAGAAAAGCCCACCGAAGGGGGGCACACCCAAGGACTCGCCCAGGGACACACTTTAGGGGTACACAAGGGGACACACCCCAGGGACACGCCTTGGGGGTACACAAGGGGACACACCCTAGGGACACACTTCGCATGTGGGCATGCTGTATAACTTTAATATTACAATATACCAAAATGGCGTGGATAGAAAAACGAGAAGGCAGCAACAATTACATGGCTTGCTGGAAGCAGAACGGAAAAAAGATCCGCAAATCCACTGGGATACCGATTAGTGGTAAGCCTGGTATGCCCCCAAGGCAAGCTCGCAAGCTTGCCCTGGAGATGGCTAACAACATGGAATGCGTGGCTAAGGGGGAGACTGGAAACACACAGCCCACGGACGCCCTATGTGCTGAGGCTCAGACCAACGGCTCGCGAGCCAGAATACCCTCGGTGCAGGAGTATCTATCCACCTTTCATGGATACGCCAGCGCTAAGACAGAAAGTAACCGCCGACGCGCATTCAACGTGTTTCTGGCGTGGCTGGGAAACCGTGCCGAGATGCGGCTGGATATGCTGACCAAGGAAGATATAATCGCTTTTTTTCGGCATGCGCTCCAGCAGGTGGCTGCCGGCACAGTCGACGTATATCGCTACAAATTAGCCACGGCATTCAACAGGGCAGTAGACGATGAACTTCTGGTGCGATCGCCGGTGCCAGCGGATCTGAACATCACTAAACTTGCACAGGAAGGGAATATAGAGCTCGGGAGAGACAAAGTGAAACTCCTGCCATTTACTCCAGCAGAATTGCGCCACATCGTGACCCAGTTCCCGGCACCGTGGTGCGATATGTCACTTGTATCCGTCATGACCGGTGGACAGGGAATGGGCGATATCTGCATGCTCCGATGGAAATGCATAAACTTCGCAGAAGACTACCTGGTATTTAGCACCGGCAAGACCGGAATGGATATGAAAATTCCCATGCATGCACTACTGCGCGAGCGCCTCCTTGTAATCCGGGCTGCGCAAGGAGAGCAGGAGGAATATGTGTTCCCTCATATGGCGCGACGTTACGGTCGAAAAGACACCAGCATCTCGACAGAATTCACCACAATGTTGAAGACCAGTGGCATCGTTCATCTTGATATCGAGCGCACCGCCCTACAAGGCAAGCGCAAGAATGTATCTTCCAAATCGTTCCTCTCATTTCGGCTTTCGTTTGTTGAAGCTCTTCGCTCATGCAATAGCAGCACCTCGGGCGTCGACGCATCTCATAGCGGCGAGCCCGAGATGAGCGTGTACGATGTCATCGCCCAAGCCATCACCGCCCCGGTGGATGCACCTTTGCCGGTGAGCCCCAACTATACCACCTGATCAAGGCCTGCTCAAATAATTACACCCCGCTCCGGACGAACTGACCAGGGCGGGGTGCTATATTTCTGCATTTAGAGAGTAGAGATGCAGTTATCCGAAAATTTCGGATAACTGACGGGCTAATTTGAGTTCCCCTTCTTTAAGGATCTTAACTTTTGAGTCAATGCAGCGGACTTGTTTATGAACTCAGCATAGATTTCTTTGCCCTCGCCGGTGAGGCTGATGTACTTCTCCTTGTGAGAAATGACCTGTTCATGGACGTAGCCGTCCTTGATGAGGGCTGTCATGTTATGTGAGACTGTTGTATAATCTCTATGAATGAGATTGTATACTTCGGTTTTCCTGATCTTGCCCAGAGTCCAGAGAATACCCAGCACGCTTAGACCGAGGGAGGTGATACGATACACCATGGTATCAGCTGCAAGCTTGCTGCCGGCAAGCTCGTATTGTGCTTCATCGTAATTTCGGATATCCATAACTGCTTTGTGTGAGGTTGGTATGTAGCATGTGATGCTCTTTGCTTTCCCGGTGTAATGAGTGTTGATCACCTGGGGAAGAGCCTTCCGGGCTATACGTGACAATCCAGAAGGATATCCATAGCCGCGAGAGCGAGCTGAAAGAATAGCAGAAAGTATATGAACGTACCAAGGTGTATGCGCAGTTTGAGGGAAAAATCACTGTCAAGATGGAGTGAAAAAGCGTTAAATGTTACATTGTCAACTTTGTAGTTAGTGTATTTTGAGCTTGGAATTGTAGAGAAAATCGCCCAAAATCGATATTTATATAATTTTTGGGGGGCTAAAGCATGCTCTAGCATCGCCGGATTATGAATCCAGCCATTTCTTTACGGTGGCGACCTTATCCTTGCCCACAATGATATCAATTTCAGGGTCACCGGAAACATGTATCCTCATCTTGCCAAGGAAATGAGCTGTGAGTTTTTGAACGGCTGCGATATTGACAACGAACTGCCGGTTAATTCTCATGAATTGATGAGGGTTGAGCTGCCGGTCAACATCATCCAAACTCATATTCAGATTATATTTGCTACCGGAAATGGTACAGAGGCGCACAATACCGCCGCTGATATAGACATGACTTATTTCAGAGGTCTGGATAATGATATAAGCATCTCCATTATAGGGAATGAGGAATCGCTCCCTATACGGGATTTGCTTGTGTTTTAAGGTGTCTACAATAAGAGAGATATCTTCCAATGTCGAGGTAAAGTCGTTACCCGATCTACGTTCGAATTTATCTAATGCAGCAGACAATTCATCTTCGGTAACAGGTTTGAGCAAATAGTCTATGCTATTAAGTTTAAAAGCCTGCAACGCGTAACAATCATATGCGGTTGTAAAGATGATGGGGATAGAGGTGGATATGTGCTGAAGTGAGTCAAAACATAAGCCATCACCCAGTTGAATATCAGAAAAGATTAAATCTACAGCAGGAGAGGAGGCACGGAAGAAGTCAAGAATTTCGGCATTACTCCTCAAGACTGCCGCAATACAATAATTGCGCCCACTTTCATTGATTAATCTTTTCAGCCTGTCGGAGCTGTTCTGCTCATCCTCGATTATCAGTAACTTTTTCATTTATGGGAATAAGAGGTATCGTAACGGTATAGAAATCCTTTGACTTATCAATGATGACCTTATCTCTGGTCAGCAGCTTATAGCGTTCAATGAGATTGCTCAGCCCAATGGTAGAAGATTTTACAGAGGAAATCAATCGAATTCTGTTACTGACCCGGAGCCCTTTCTCCGCTATTGATATATTAATTTCGAGTGGGTTTGCAGCAGTATGCTCATTGTGCTTGATGGCATTTTCTATTAAAGTCTGTAGAGCTGCCGGTGGGACCGCGCCGTTCAGGTCAAGGATCTCCGGACTGATATTTACTGAGATAGTGTTGCCAAAACGCTGCTTGAGTAGAGATACATACGAATGAATGAAATCAATCTCCAATTGAAGACTGACGGTAGCATGTTCCAGGTGTGAAAGTGTGTAACGGTAGACTTTAGAGAGTTCTATCAAATAAGCAGATGCTTTCTGAGGGTTCACCTCTATCAAATCTGATAGGATGCTGAAATTGTTAAAGACAAAGTGTGGGCTAAGCTGATTTTCCAGCGCGAGCATGCGGAAGCGGTCCCTCTCTTGCTCTGTTTTTTTTCGGATCTTCCAATAGTAAAGAGTAACAAATGATGTTAAAGCACAACACGTTAAATAATCTGCGACCAGAGGCCACGATTTTGTGGATAGTATGCTTTGTATTTCCTTGCTGAACTCGTTATCTGTCAGATACCAAAGGAGGTAATATGAAAACAGCCATACAAGAGCCAATACAAGAATCAGGATAATATGATGAATGATGCTTTTTACATTCATGAAACCTAAAGATGTATTAATTACATAGAAGAGGTGTTACCACCTAATGCCTTATATAAATTGACGCACCCTTGCATGTAATCCATCCAATCGGAGGCATAAGCAAGTCTGGCTTGTAATAGCGCGGATTGGGCGGCTAAAACTTCCAGATAGGTATTTGAACTGTGCCGCATGAGTTCTATACTGCCATCATAAGCTTTTTGAGCTGCGGAAATTTCCCGGGTTCGGAGGGAGATTCTTTCATTGCTTAACTTACAAGCATTCAGTGACTCGTGCAGCTCAGTACCGGCTTGTAGAAGAGACTGGCGAAATGCCAGTAGAGCTTGTTCTCTACGCACTTCTGCAACACGAAGATTGGCGCTGTTCTGCCCCTTGTCGAAAATGGGTTGCGTGAGTGAAGTGACGGTATTGAGCAATATTTTACCGGGATTTACGATTTCCCCCAAAAGGTTGGTCCACCCGGCAGAAGCAGAAATGGACAACGATGGATAAAACGCAGCTTTTGCCGCATTCACCTGTGAGTCGCATGCAGCCAAGGCGTACTCGGCTGCTTTTACATCTGGACGATAGGAAAGCGCACTAATCGGATATTTTTTGTCGTGAACAATCTGAACAGGAACCACAGCCAGAGAAGAACGAACGATTCTTTCCGGATATGAGCCGAGTAAGAGCCGGAGAGCATTTTCTGTAACCTCGATTTGATGCCGAATTGTGTTTTCTTGCGAGGACACATTAAGATAAGTCGCCCGGGCCAGGTTGATGGCGGCTTCATCCTGTTCGCCCACCTCTTTCATTGCCTCCATGACATCGACCGTTTTGTGCGCAATGAGAATGCTTTGTTGTGTGACTTTGAGTTGTTCATCCAACATGAGAAGATTATAATAGTGCCCGGCTACTGCTGCAATTACTTGCAACCTTGCAGCGCGAGCCGCTTCACAGCTTTCACTTAACAACGCTTTAGCCGCATCTTCATCATGTTTCAGTTTGCCGCTGATATCGATTTCCCACTGCGTGCTGAGAGGAACGTTATACGACCATTGAGCTTTGGAACTCGGTTGTTTACTGCCCGAGCCTTCGGCGCCGATGCCCAGAGATGGTAAAAAAGCCATACGAGCCACCTTAAGCATAGCCTCAGCCTGTTCTACATTGAGGATAGCCGTACGAAGGTCTGTATTATTACTCAGTGCCTGCTCAATCAGGCTCACGAGGTGGGGGTCTGTAAAAAGCTTTTTCCAGTCATCTGCATGTTCGAGCAATACTGCATCAGACGGCATGGTTAAGGGGGATGCGTCATTAACCGGCCCAATCTGCGTAAGGCAACCGGTAAGAAGAAGAGCAGAGATTAACGATAAGCGTTTCATGGTTCGTATATTATTTCTGTTCGTTCAATTTAAGCAATTCAGCTTCGATAATGGGATCAGTGGGCTTTTTAAATACGACAGGTTTGTACTTTTCCTGCCATTTCTGAAACACAACAAAGAGAGCGGGTACAACGATTAATAATCCTATTGTGCCCAGAATCATCCCACCTACAACCCCGGAACCGATGGTTCGGCTACCATTCGCTCCGGCGCCATGTGCAACCATCAGGGGAATCATGCCGAAAATCATGGTCAGTGAAGTCATCAGAATCGGGCGTAAGCGCATTCTGGCTGCGAAACAGGCCGCCTGAGACATCGACATACCGGCCTCACGGCATTGAGTTGCAAACTCTGTAAGCAGAATAGCCGTTTTGGCCAGCAACCCGATGAGCATGATGAGGCCTACCTGCAGGTAGATGTTGTTCTCTACTCCGATAAAATGAGAGAGTATAAAAGCACCGGCCAAACCAAATGGCACGCTCAGAATTACAGCAAAGGGAATAAACAGACTCTCATAAAGAGCCACCATAATCAGGTACACGAAGAACAAACACAAGGCAAAAATAATGATGACATTATTGCCGGCTTTGCTTTCCTCCCGGCTTATACCACTGAACTCAACCGTATAACCTACAGGCAGCTCTTTCATCGCCAGCTCTTTGATCAACCGAATGGCATCACCGGAGCTATATCCTTGTGCAACACTGCCGGATACACTGATACTGTTGATCATGTTAAAATTATCAATTGACTGCGGCATGTACTCTTTCTCAATGGTCAGGAACTGGCTTGCCGGCAGCATGGAGCCGGATGATGAACGGATAAACAGTTTATCCAGCGAGCTTACAGTGTTTCGATAGTCAGGGCGTAACTGCATCGATACCTGATATACCTGATTATAGAGGTTAAGGTTAGAAATGTATGAGCTGCCCAGGAATGCTGCCAACTCGTTGAGCAAGGAAGATGGTTCTATGCCGAACTTTTTGCATCGAGATACATCTACATCCACCTTGTATTGGGGATAGTTGACTTCATATCCGGAGTAGGCATCTGCTATTGCCGGGCATTCGTTCAACTTGGCAATAAATCGCTTGCTTACCTCATGAAAATCCGTGATATTCTTACTGTTAAGATTGAGGATTGAGAACTCAAATCCGCCGCCACGGCCATATCCATCAATCATGCCGGGGGATGAGACAAAACTCTGGGCTTCGGTTTCAGCGGACAGTATTTCTTCAATCCTGCCTGATACGCTCCAAGATGATTGCTGATCACCAGGGCGGGTATCCCACGGCCGCAACTGGATATAAATCATCCCCTTATTGGAACCACCCAGGCCGACAACTGCCCCTGCGGCCTCAACCTCCGGCAGTTTCTGAATTTGCGCCGTTACGCGCGTCAGCACCTTTTCAGTAGCTTTCATGGTGTACCCGGGAGGAGTTGAAATATCAACCATGAGCGATCCCATATCCTCATCGGGTACAAAGCCGGAGGGCACCTTTTTCATTAAATAGAAAGTTGTAGATACTGCAAGCAGAACTAAAGAGCAGGCAATCCATTTATGGCGTATAAAAAACGCAGAAATGCCCGTGTAACGTGCTACCAGGGTATTAAATACCGTGTGGTAGGCCACGTGAACCCGATAGGACAAACTACCGGAACTTTCATTCCTGGGCTTGAGAATGAGGGCACATAGCGCCGGGCAGAGTGTAAGCGCGACGACAAGGGAAAGACCGACCGCAACCGCCATGGTGAGCCCGAACTGCTGGTAGAAAATGCCACTAGTGCCACCCATGCAGGAAACGGGTATGAAGATAACCATGAACACCAAGGTTGTGGTAAACAGGGCAGACGTTATTCCGCTCATGGCATCTGTTGTAGCCTTATAGGCTGATTTATATCCGGCATCGAAGCGAGCTTGCACCGCCTCAACAACAACGATGGAGTCATCTACCACCGTGCCGATCACCAAGACTAAGGCAAACAGGGTCAGCATATTGATAGAATACCCGGCTACTATCATGAAAGCGAAAGTTCCAATCAGAGAGACGATGATCCCCAACGCCGGGATAAGAGTTGCCCGCAAATCCTGCACAAAAACATAAACAACCGCCAGCACCAGAACTATTGCTATGATGAGCGTATGCTTCACCTCATTGATGGCTGCAAAAAGGAAGTCATTGGTATTATCAAAGGTGATAATGCGTATGTCCTTAGGTAAATTCTTTTTTGTTTCTTCTATCAGCTCATCAATAGCCAGGTTCACACTGGTGGCGTTGGAACCTGAAACCTGACTGATACTTCCCATGATACCGGGATTTCCATTGATATGGTTAGCGTACGAATAATCCGACTGTCCCAGTTCAACATCGGCAATATCTTTGAGCCGCAATTCTTCTCCACTTACTTTTGATGTCAGTACAAGGTTTTCAAAATCAGCAACCTCCATTTTACGGCCGGTATAACGAAGAGTGTATTGAAATACATGGTTACTATTCTCACCTATATTTCCTATGCTGGCTTCGACATTCTGTTCTTCAAGGAGAGATGATATGTCACTGGGAACAATGCCATAGTGAGCCATAGCATCCGGCTTCAACCAAATACGCATTGCATATTGCCCGCCCCACACCTCGACCTTGCCCACTCCCGGTATTCGCAGAAGCCCGGGTCTCAGGTAATTGTAAAAATAGTTACAGAGGAAGTTTTCATCGTACGTTCCTCCCGGGCTTTCCAGAGCAAGCACGCGTAATTGCCCCGGTTGTTGCTTTTCCACGCTGACACCAAACTTCAGCACCTCTGCCGGGAGCATGGATTGCGCCTGTGACAGGCGATTCTGAACATTGATGGCAGCAATATCCGGGTTAGTGCCTTGTTTGAAACTGATGGATATTGACGCTGAACCATTGCTGGCAGATGACGTCATATACATCATATTATCCACACCGTTGATAGCGCTTTCCAAAGGTGCAACCACGCTCTTGCGTACCGTTTCCGCACTTGCACCGGGATAGCTTGCCCACACATAAATGGTAGGCGGGGCAATATCCGGATACTTCTCAACCGGCAATTTGCAAAGGGACATGATCCCCAGTGTTGCAATAATGGCACTGATTACAATTGCCAGCAACGGGCGATTAATAAAAGTTCTGGGGCTCATTTTGCCTCATCTCCTTTCTTCTGCACGCGCTCTCCATCCCGAACATAACCGGCACCGGTAGCTATGATCTCATCTCCTACCGACAACCCCTTTGTTACCAGATAATTTACACCATCCGATTGGGGGGAGACCTCAATAATGGTAGAGACGGCCACAGCATCCACAACCCTGTATACGTAGGTTTTATCCATGATTTCAAACGTCGCCGTCTGCGGAATCACAATGACGCCTTGGTGTTCTTCTTGTATGATTAAACGGCCGGTGCTACCGCTAAGTAGAATTCCGTCTGCGTTATCAAAGACAGCAAGCGCTGAAAGCGCTCCGGTGCTGGTTTCCACCACACCGCTTATGCTGATAACAGAGCCAGGTTGCGAATACATATCGCCATTTACGGTTTGAAGCTGCACCTTGGGGAAAGCTGCTACCATTTGTTCAAATGAGCCGCAATGCTGCATTCGGGTAAGTACATCCCGTTCTGTGAGAGAAAAATAGACGTACATCTGCTCATTATCAGCGATGGTGGTCAAACCATCCTGCATGGCTGGGGTCACATAATCGCCCGCACGGTATGGAAGTTTCCCCACAATGCCATCTGACGGGCTTTTCAAAACCGTATAAGAGAGATTGGTTCTTGCTGTTTCCAATTGCGCTTCGCTTTGTTTTAACTGAGCCCTCGCCATTTCCAGTTGGTTCTCGGCCGCTTTTATCTCAAAGCTTGACACAATACCCTTTTCCTGTAGTCTCTTTCGGCTCTCATAATGGAGCTCTGCAGAAGCAACCGCCGCGCGGGATACTGCCACATTGGCTTCGGCTGCGTGCACTTCGGAAACACGCTCAGCCTGATCCAGTGTAAACAAAACCTGTCCGCGAGAAACTCTCTGCCCTTCCTTGATGTGAACTTCCTGCAGATAGCCCTCGATGCGAGGTATTATTTTCGTGCTCTGTTTGCCTTGTATGGAGGCGGCATATTCCTGCCTGAGAGTGATATTTGATTCCGCAACAACCATCACGTCGTATGCTTTTATCTCCTCAACCGGAAGTTCTTCATTTTGTTCACACCCCAATATAAAAAACATTGGTACAATAGCCAGACTGATTCGTTTCATGCGCATTTCGATTTCTCATGAAATCTACCACCACCGGAAAGATTTCGAAATGAAATTCGCCTCAATTGGAAAAAAACGATGCTGAGGCCGAAAATTATTGAATTAATATTTCCGCCTCTTGTCAGGCTCATACGCCTGTGCAAAATCTCACTCACCGGGGCTCATTCTCTTTTCAAATCGGAAAAAGCCCTGTTCAAAGCCTGGTATATCATCGGTGCTTGGTTGGTCTGCTTCCGGCTGATGTGAATCAGGATGCTTTTCGTTAAAGTACTCGACAATGTGAAAGCCGCATTTGTTCACGTAGAAATGGATATTGCGCCTCTCGAAATACGGGGTGCCGGTTTCCCACACAATCGCATCCGGGTGATTCTGCTCTATAGCAGTCCATATCGCCTGACCTATGCCTTTGCTTTGTACTCCGTGTTTCACGTACAGGAAATCCAGGTGATGATGATGTGTTTCCGGATTGATCTGAACGATCGCACCGCCGACGATACAGCCGTTCTCTATGGCAGCATATGCCATACTTCCAGCCTTGCTGAGTGAAGCATTGATGTGTGATTCTGGCAGGATCTGTTCTGAGATATGACCGAACTCAGCTTCTGCGCCTTTCTGAAAAGCCTCCTGCATATCACGCTTGAACTGCGGCAGATCTGCTTCCTGTACAATCTGTAATTGGATACCCATAGATGACGATTTAGTTTGAAACTGTATTCTACACGAGATGCCACTACTATGCAAGACAGGAGAGGTGATATCCGGAGTGCTGACGTGGTTGTATAGGTACCACAGTATCCCGGGAAAACAGCAAGAGAGTACAAGAAATGTAACATTGTCAACTTTACGCTTTCTGGCTTCTGATTGCAGGGGACGGATTAGGCGGAGCAGCATCTTCTATCGACATTCAAACGTGGAGATTGTCATTGAATGCGGTTTGGAACGTCGATATTTCCCCCGAAAAATAATCGGTACAAGATGGGCACTCGGAAAAAAAGGGAACAAAGTGTAACCCTAAATCCAAAAAAGGTAACAAAAAGTAACAAGATGGAGGCAGTTATTCGAATTTTTCGAATAACTGCCGACTTTATAGTTGGGCCTTCGCATAGCGATCGGGAAACGGTGATGTTGATCCAAACATTGTATGAGCATCAGGATTGACTAATCGCCCCTAAAATGCTCTATCTTTTCTTGGTTACGGGGATGCTCCCTCAAACTGTCGTTTCGAACTCAGGATACCCTGTGCCGGCCTGTGCCAGCGGCTGTATGACAAAAATGCCGAAAGAAGGCTCGTTTTCGAGTGTAGTGTCACAAAAAGTGTCACAGTGAAGTTATAATGTATTGAAAAATCAATGTTTACAATCCTGCTCCCGCAACTCTAAAACCTCAGCTCTTTTGAGCTGAGGTTTTTTGTTCTTGCCGTTATGAAGGAAATATGCTAGCATAGCCAGCCGCTTCATGGCAGCAAAAGGTACAATTATGGCAGAGAAGTTTGATATCAACAGCTTAAATGCAGCGCAGCGCCAAGCTGTGCAGACTCTGAATGGCCCCGTGCTCATCCTTGCAGGAGCAGGTACGGGAAAAACGCGTACCGTAACCTGCCGCATAGCTAACATGATAGATAAAGGCGTGAACCCCGCCGGCATCCTCGCTCTCACCTTCACAAACAAGGCGGCTAATGAAATGGCTGACCGTGTGGCAGGCCTAGTGGACCGCAAAGCAGCCCGCAAGATGACCGTATGCACCTTCCACTCACTCTGTGTGCGAATCCTGCGCCAGGATATCGGCAGGCTCGGTTATAAAGAAAACTTCTCCATCTACACCGGCAGTGACCAAAGCGGCCTGCTTAAGCGCCTCATCATGGAATATGGCGCCCGCCGCGAAAAATTGGAGCCGGCTCAGGTCATCACGGAATACTCCAGAGTGCGCAATCTTGGACTGGATTACACAGCAATAGAAGACACCCTCATTTCCGCTGTAGCCGGGGCTTATCAACGCGAGCTCAAAGCACAGAACGCAGTGGACTTTGATGACCTGCTCATCCTCACAGAGCGCCTACTGCGCTGCTACCCGGATGTACATGATAAATGGAACAGGCGCTTCTCATACATCACCGTGGATGAGTTCCAGGACACAAACTCCCTGCAGATGAGCCTTCTGCGCCAGCTCGTTGGCCCGGAACACAATGTGTGCGTAGTGGGTGATGATGATCAATCCATCTACGGCTGGCGAGGCGCTCAGATTTCCAACATTTTGGATTTCGAGAGCTTCTTCCCGAACCCCACCGTCATTAAGCTGGAAGAAAACTACCGCTGTACCAAACAGGTGCTAGACTGCGCGAACATTCTCATCCGTAACAATGCCGGCCGCCGAGACAAAACTCTGCGTACAAACAAAGTGGGGCAATACCCCGTACGCCTGCTCGCCATGCCCGGCCCGGAAGAGGAATCCGAGTTCATGGCGGACGAGATTGAACAGATTCACCTGCGCGAGCGGCTGCCTTGGGAGGCCTTTGCTGTGCTCTTCCGCGCCAATGCCCAAAGCAGAGCGTTGGAAATGGCGCTGCGTGAGCGTCACATCCCCTACCGTATGGTCGGCACCAAGAGCTTCTTTGACCGCCGAGAGGTAAAAGACCTCATCAGCTACCTGCAAATGATGGATAATCCGGACGCGGACCTCCACCTTCTGCGAGTCCTGAACACTCCTCCCCGTGGCATCAGCGCTAACACCGCTTCCTTTGCCATTGACTGGAGCCGTGATAACAAGAAGAGCATCTGGGCCACCCTGCTTGATATTTCATTCCTCGCCGAATGTTCCACCCGCTCCCAGAACAGCATTGAGGCATTCACAGAGCTCATCACTCGCTATGGTACCGAGTTCTCGCAGAGTGAGCGTCCCTTCGTGGACATCCTTTCCGATTTCCTCAAGGAAACCCAATACGAGGAATACATCTCCAAAAACTGCAAGACCGAGGAAGAAAAGAACCGCAGACAAGCCGCTATTGACGACATCAAGAGCGCGCTGCGCCAGTTCTGGCTTCCCGGCGCTAAACTCACGGATTTCCTCTCCAAGATAAATCTTGATAATGAACGAGATGATGATGATATCGAAGCCAAGAGCGGCGTGTGCCTCATCACCATGCATGCAGCCAAGGGGCTTGAGTTCCCGCAGGTATACATCGTCGGCGTGGAGGAAGGCCTCCTCCCCCACACCCGCTCCGTGGATGAAGGTAATCTGGATGAAGAACGCCGGCTCTTCTACGTGGGTATCACTCGCGCCCGAGAACGCCTCACCATGACCTACTGTGCCCACCGCACCCGCTACGGCCAGCAGGAGCGCTGCCAGCCTTCCTGCTTCATCGGTGAAATTCCCCAGCGTCTTTATGAGTTCGTAGACTACGATAAGCTCATGAAAACGCCTCTCACAGAAGACCAGTGTGAGGATGCTATCGCCTCTTTTCGTGCCCTTCTGGATGATTGATTATCCGTCATTCATCGATCATTATTACAAAAAGTTAGTCTTTTCTTACTTTTATGCTTGCCTTTTATCTGAACGTGTGATAAACTCAGTGCATCAAAGTTAGCCAATTCTAACACGAATAAAGAAAGGAAGAAAGCAATGAACGCAAGCATCGCTAAAATCACGGCGCGGGAGATACTGGACTCCCGCGGGAATCCGACAGTGGAAGCGGAAGTGCAGCTGAGCAGCGGCATCGTAGGATTAGCCTCTGTACCGAGCGGGGCATCCACGGGTGAGCACGAGGCCTGCGAACTGCGGGATGGAGATAAAGGGCGCTACCGCGGTAAGGGAGTACAGCAGGCAGTGACGCATGCGAACAAGGACCTAGCCCCTGCGCTTATCGGCCTTGATGCGAGAGACCAAATAAGCGTGGACAGAGTAATGCGTGAAGTGGACGGAACTCCGAATAAATCACGCGTTGGGGCCAATGCGGTACTGGCCATCTCATTAGCCACAGCAAGAGCGGCGGCGCAAGCCACGGGACAGCCACTGTACCGCTATCTGGGCGGACCGAATGCACACATTCTGCCAGTTCCGATGATGAATGTTCTGAACGCCGGAGCGCACTCTGACGCCCCCATAGATTTTCAGGAGTTCATGATAGTGCCGAGAGGCCTGCCAAGCTTCCGTGAGGCCCTGCGCTGCGGAGCAGAGGTATTTCACGCGCTGGCTGCCGTACTCCGGAAGAAAGGGATGAGCACAGCAGTGGGTGATGAAGGCGGCTACGCGCCGAACCTGAAGAGCGCTGATGAAGCGTTAGATGTCATTATGTCAGCCATCGAGAACGCCGGCTACAAGGCCGGAGAGGAAGTGAGCCTCGCGCTGGACGTGGCAAGCTCCGAGTTCTATGATGCTGAAAGTGGCCTGTATATCTTCAAAAAGAGCAGCGGCGAGCGCCTGAGCGCGGCTGAACTGACCGAATACTACAAAGGGCTCATTGAGCGCTACCCCATTGTCTCTATAGAGGACGGCTGCGCTGAAAATGACTGGGACGGCTGGAAGCTGCTTACAAATAGCATCGGTGACCGCTGCCAGCTGGTGGGCGATGACCTATTTGTCACGAATACAGACTTCCTTCGTAGGGGGATTAATGAGGGCGTGGCAAACTCCATCCTCGTGAAGCTCAATCAAATAGGCAGTCTCAGCGAAACCTTTGAAGCCGTGCGCCTTGCAACAACGAATGCATACACGGCCGTCATCTCCCACCGCAGCGGAGAGACGGAGGATTCCTTCATCGCAGATCTTGCTGTAGCTACGAATGCCGGGCAGATTAAGACCGGCTCACTCTCACGCGCTGACCGTCTGGCAAAATACAACCAGCTGCTGCGAATTGAAGAACAGCTCGGCGCTGCAGCGCGCTATGGCACGAACTGAGAAAAATACAACAAACAAGAAAACTACCTCCCTTGCTGTTGCATGACACAAGGGAGGATTTTTTTATTCATTTTCAACAAAACGGGTAGAGGGAGTGTCATTAAAAGTGATGACGTTTTCCCCCGGAAAGAAGCGGGCTTCGCGTCAGTCAAAAAGCTTTACAGCGGCACTGAAATATGATAATCTGACTGAGGTCAGAGATATTTACGCCGCTTGAAGTTCGCCTTCTCCTCCAGAGCAAGCAGAATCCATCAAATATTCACTAGGTTAGAACAGATGCGACAACAAATCACACACTAACACAAAATGCTAGTCATGCGAATATAATAATCTGACACAGAAACTTTAACATTCATGAAAAGCGCCAAACCAGCAGAAAGCAACGGCATATCGCTCCCGATTGGAAAAGAAATCGGGCCGTACCGTATTATACATAAGCTGGGACAAGGCGGATTCGGCATTACTTACCGCGCACATGACCCGGAGAATAACCAAGTTGTAGTTATCAAAGAGAATCTTCCCTGCGCCTTTGCTCATCGTAAGGACATCAGTATGATAATAGAGCCTAACGATAACGGCGAAGCTTCTCAAAACTATAAATGGGCTCTGGAAAGCTTTATTGAAGAAGCAAAAACCATCTCCTCATTATCGCACCCGAATATTGTGAAGGTAATCAGAGCCTTCAAAGCACTGGGGACGGCCTATTATGTGATGCCGGAAATTGAGGGAGCACCGCTGCACAAGGCTAGCCCTATACCGGACAAGCTGACCGAGGTATGGCTCCTTCCGGTGCTGCGTGAGCTGCTAGACGCTCTGGAGTATCTTCACAACAGAAAAATACTTCACCGAGACATCAAGCCGCAGAATGTTCTCCTGCAAAGGGATAAAACCCCGATTCTGATTGATTTCGGTGCAGCTCGTTCATTCGTAAGTGAACAGTCATGTACCCGGGTGGGCACGCCTGGCTACTCACCGATTGAACAGTCAGCCACCCATGGAAAAGTTGGCCCATGGACGGATATATATGCACTTGCAGCCACATGTTACAGGCTTATCACGGGTAATACACCGCCGGACGCCCTGAGCCGCCTACAGAAGAATGACCCTTACGTACCTCTTGCATCCATGCGCGGGCTGCGTAATCGCTACTCAGTCCGCTTCCTTAAGTGTATTGATAAGGGGCTTAATATGAAAGAAAAGCAGCGCTGGCAGAGTGCGTCAGATTGGATAAAGGCCCTCAGCAAAGAAAAAAACGCAGGAGACTCCTCCGGCGGGCGTTTTCTGGCAACAGCCGCGGTCACAATCAGTACGCTTGCCCTGCTGGGTGCAGGATACTGGTATTACAATACCTGGATGCAGCCCGCTTCCCCTCCGCCCCAAACTGGAGGTAATCCCGGGACTACAGGAAGTCCCGGCACCTCAGGGATTTCCGCCACGCCTGACAATTCCAAAATAGACGGTAATCCCCACACAAGCGCAGAACGCGAACGCGCACAATTAGAGTTGCGGGAGATGGGGTATCTGGAACCTATGTACCTTGAAAGCCTCATTCGTTCCATTCACAGGGGTGAAAAGCACATGATAAAACTGCTCATCACAGCGGGGGTGGATATCAACTCACAAGTCCCAAATGGGCAAACTCTTCTCAATGAGGCCATTAATTGCCAAAGAACGGAAATCCTAGCATACTTGCTCACATTTAGTGGAATTAACAGAGAGACGTGTGGCGAGGCTCTCATCTCTGTCATTCAGGCTAACCAGCTGGATTGCCTACAAGTTCTGCTGAATGCAGACTGCGTGGACGTCAACTTCAGGACATCAAACAATGACACGCCTCTCATTTTGGCATCATGCATGGGACATGAAAAAGCGGTGGAATTATTGCTAACAGAACCGAGCATAGATGTCAACGCCGAATCCGAAAAAGGCAAAAACGCGCTTTACTGGGCCGAGCACATCGGCAATGAACGGTGTGCCGCACTCCTCCGCCAGCATGCTGCCAGACAGCATACAAACTAATTATTCCTTTATAATTCAAACACTTTAAAACATACATTATCATGAATAAAGGCGCCACTGAAATGTCTAACAGTATGGCTCTACCTCCGGGTACAGAGCTGGGCGAGTATACTATCATCCGCAAGCTTGGACAAGGAGGCTTCGGCATCACCTACCTTGCACGTGACAACAATAACAACTGTGACGTAGTCATCAAAGAGAATCTTCCCTCTGTCTTCGCCTTCCGCTCTGATACATGCCTGAGCGTTCGCCCTCATAGCGAGGGAGAACCTGAAGACAATTACCGCTGGGCACTTCAGAGATTCTGTGATGAGGCACAAACTATCAACAGGCTTTCCCACCCGAACATTGTGAAGGTTCTCAGAGCGTTCAAGGCTCTGGGAACAGCCTACTACGTGATGCCGTATGTGAAGGGTGAGTCGCTTTCCAACATCTACAAGACCTCAGCACAGGTCACCGGAGAATGGCTTCTGACAATTCTTAAGCCTATACTTTCCGCGCTTTCCTACCTGCACTCACAGGGAGTAATGCACCGCGACCTGAAGCCGGCAAACATCCTGATAAAGGATGAAGAAACTCCGATTCTCATAGATTTCGGAGCAGCCCGCTCATACATCAGTGAACGCTCTGCCACGCTTGTGGGAACTCCGGGCTATAGCCCCGTCGAACAGGTAACCCCCAATGGCAAGTGCGGCCCGTGGACGGATTTGTACGCACTTGGTGCAACCTGCTACAGACTCATTAAAGATGAAACCCCGCCGGATGCCCTCAGCCGCGTATACAACACGGATCCGTACGTACCGCTCAGCTCAGACTCCGCTCTGTGTGGGCGTTATCCCCGCGAACTTCTCAAAACCATTGACAAGGCACTGCGCATAGATGCCAGCAAGCGCTGGCAGACTGCTGACGAGTGGTTAGCAGCTCTTTCTCCGGCCCGCATGAAAAAAGGCTCATCAGGAGGCTCTTTGGCTACAACCGCAGCGATAGTTGCTCTGCTTGCCACGGCAGGTGGCAGCGCATGGTACTACTACTCTAATAACGGCCAAATGCCCAGCGAAAGAGTAGCGCAGGTTAGAGGACAGGAAGAGGCCACTCCCCCACAATCCCCAGCCGAAGAACAGGTTAATACCCATGCCCGCGCAAGGCTTGGTGAGCTCGGCATAGTTGAAGCAGAGTATAACACCAAACTTGGCGAAGCCGCTGACAACAATGATAATGAAAAAATTGGCTTGTTGATTGCAGCGGGGGCAGACGTAAACTTTGATATGGCAGATGACTGGACGCCTCTTACGACAGTCTGTTTAAACCAAAATCTCGTTGGTCTGCAATTACTGCTGGACGCACCGGGTATTGATGTAAACAAACAGAACCGGCATGGAGATACTGCTCTCATATGGGCTGCGGTTAAGGGACATCTCGAAGGAGCACGCCTCCTGCTGGCGGTTCCCGGCATCAATATAAACTATATTGATAACGATGGAAAGACAGCCTATGATTGGGCGGTCGCGAATAACCATGAAGAATGCGCCCAGCTCATCCGTAACAATGGCGGCAAGACGGCCGCCGAAATCCAAGGCTCTGATAGGCAGATTTCTACCGATACAGCCACTGCTAAAACCAGACTCCAAGAGGCCGGAATTATGGAAGGGAACTACAACGAAGCCCTCTGTCAGGCCACAGACAACTCTGATAACGAAAAAATCCGCCTTCTTATAGACGCCGGAGCTGATGTAAACTGTGATGCTACAGACGGGTTCACCCCCATCACAAACGTATGTCTCAATGGCAATACGGAAGGCCTGCGCATGCTGCTGGCAGCGCCCGGTATTGATGTTAACCAGCCGAACAAACGAGGTGACAATGCCATTATTTGGGCAGCCGTGAGGGGGCATACGGAATGCCTGCGCATGCTGCTGGCGGTTCCCGGCATCAACGTAAACTTCATTGATAGTGATAACAAGACCGCTATCGACTGGGCCTCTGAAAACAACCATGCAGAATGCGTAAAGCTTCTCCAAGAAGCCGGGGGTCGTACAAACAACAGCGCCAGAGAAGAAGCGCAAAGAAAACTGCAGAGCTTGGGAATTTCTCCGAGCCAGTACAATGAGGCCATTTGTAAAGCCACAGATAACGGCGACAACGAAAAACTTCGTCTGCTCATCGCAGCCGGGGCAGATGTTAACAGCAAAGCAGAAGACGGCTGGTCACCGCTGACAAACCTCTGCTACTATGATAATCAAGAAGGCTTGCGATTTATTCTGAGTGAACGTAGTCTTGACGTGAACGCCTCGGACGGCAAAGGTAATAATGCGCTCACCTTGTCCGCAGCCAAAGGTCGCTTAGGCTGCCTGCGCCAGCTTCTCGCGCACTCCTCCATCCAAGTAAATGAATGTGATGCAAACGGACGACTTCCGCTCATCCAAGCAGTGGCAGCCGGGCATCTGGACTGTGTTCTCCAGCTGATGAACAACTCCGGCCTTGATATCAACGCCCGAAACCGTGACGGAGACACAGCTCTCATATGGGCTGCCGCAAAAGGTAATATTGATATTCTGAAAGCTCTGCTGAGAAAGTCCGGTATTGATTTGGACGTTATTGACGGAGATGGTAAAACGGCATACGACTGGGCTGTAAGTAATAATCACACCGAGTGTGCTGAAGTTCTCCGCAACGCTGGGGCCCGCACAGCGGCGCAGGTTCGCTCCGGCGGCAAAACACGCCCTGCAGCAAATACTACAAACGTCAATACACAGCTCTGTAACGCCACTGATAATGGAGATAACAGCAAGATTCGCCAGGCCCTTGCTGCCGGAGCGGACGTAAACTGTGACGCTGATGACGGCTGGACGCCTCTCACAAACGTTGCCTTTTTTGGCCATGAGGAAAGTATGCGTATTCTGCTAGGGGCTCCCGGAATCGATGTTAATAAATTGAATAATAAGGGAAACCATGCACTTGTGCTTGCTGCACAGAAGGGACACTCCAGCTGCATACGCCTGCTACTGGCAGCACCGGGCATTGACGTTAATCTCCAAAATGAAAAAGGAGATACCGCACTTATCTGGGCTGCAGTGAGAGGAAACACAGAGTGCCTTCGCCTGCTGCTGGCAGCCCCCGGAATAAATATTAATTATGTGGACAGAGACGGTTGTACCGCACTTGACTGGGCAGAAAAAAACAACCAGACAGAATGTGCCAGACTCCTTCGAGAAGCCGGAGCTAAAAAGGCTAACCAACTGTAATTAACAACAATTTAAGCAATCGCTATCTGTCAACAAACAGTCTTCGCTGACATCAATTTCATACGGAAACACATAAAATGATGGATTCAGTCCATAGTGCAGCTAATGGGGCGGCCCTTGCGCCGGATACTCAGCTTGGCTCATATGTCATCATAAGAAAGCTAGGCCAAGGAGGTTTCGGAATCACCTATCTGGCATATGACAAAGAGAGTCGTCGTGACGTCGTCATTAAGGAGAACATGCCCACATGCTTTGCCGTAAGAAACAGCAGCAATTACCACGTAGTACCAGCAGGTAGCGGGGAGATAGAGAAAAACTTCAATTGGGCGCTCGAACGCTTTATTGATGAAACTCAGACCATCTCCAACCTGCAGCACCCAAATATCGTAAAGATTGAGAAAGCATTCCGCGCACTGGGTACAGCATACTACGTGATGCCCCTAATAGAAGGGACAGAGCTTCACTATGCAGCGCCATCACCGGAACAAATGTCAGAAAGCTGGCTGCTGCCGATACTTCAAAATCTTCTGCACGCTCTCACCTACGTGCATTCCTGCAATATTCTGCACAGGGATATCAAACCGGCAAACATCATCCTGAGGAATGACTCCACGCCCATCCTGATTGATTTCGGAGCGGCCCGCTCATTCATCAGCGAGCGCTCCGCAACTCGCATGGGAACAGAGGGGTATACCCCCATTGAACAGATTACGTCCGCAGGAAATCTCGGACCATGGTCAGACATATACGCTCTGGCTGCTACCTGCTACGCACTGATTACTGGACAGGCGCCTCCTGACTGTGTCAGCCGAGTGGGCGGCACAGATCCCTACCTGCCCCTGACCTCAATTCCCTACCTATCTTCACGCTACTCTCAGCGACTGCTCAAGAGTATCGATAAAGCCCTTAGTGTGGACCCGACACACCGCTGGCAAAGCGCAAGCGAATGGCTGAAGGCCCTGACTGAAACGGAACACAAGAATATCAGCACGAAGATTCTGGCCGGCAGTGTATGCATACTGGGCTGTGCTGCTATCGCCTTAGGGACATACCACTACTTAAATCCGACAGCGCGCCATACCGTGCCCAAGGAGAACGTTTCTACACTGCCAGCCCTGCCCGTCATTCCTACAGAAACAGCCACCACACAACTGCAGGCAGATGGTATCAGCCGCGAGAACTATGACGCTGAATTACTCCGGGCTGTTAAGGAAAAGAACGCGCAAAGAGCTGCACTTCTCATAGCAGCGGGAGCTAACGTCAACCAAGTAAACGAACAGGGCTCCCCCCTGCTCCATATAGCAGCCACACAGGGTGATACGGAAATGATTCACAGGCTCATTACTGCCCCCGGCATTGAGCTGAATAAAACGGACTCAAACTCATGCACCGCTGTTTATGCCGCGGCTGAAACTGGAAATGCCGAAAGCCTGCGCTACCTGCTCTCTGCTCCCGGAGTGAATATAAACCTGCCGAATGTGAACGGCGCCACACCGCTTTTCATCGCTACACAGGCAGACCATGCGGAGTGCGTACGCACACTGTTGGCCGCGCCGGGAATAGACGTGAACATGGCAAGAAGCGGTAATGTGACGCCCATGTACATTGCAGCACAGAGCGGCCATACGGAATGTATGCAGCATCTCGTAGCAGCAAATGGTATTAATCTCAACCCTGTGTGTGACAGCGGAGACACTCCTCTCATTCGAGCCGCCTGCAACGGCCACCTTGATACCCTGCGTCTATTACTGAACACCAAGGGTGTAGACCTCAACCGAGTGGATAATGACGGCAAAACTGCCATGGAATGTGCCATGGCTCTTGGTCGGCCGGAATGTGCAGAGTTGTTGCGCCAGGCATTTTCTGCAGGAGCCCCCATGCCAACGGCCTCCGAGGCTCGAACCCGTCTCAGCGAGCTGGGAATTGAGCATTCTGAGTACGCCTCTGCCATCTGCACTGCCGCAACTAATCGTCAATATGGCATATTACGCCTACTCATCGCAGCAGGCGCTGACGTGAACGTCCAAAATTCCGAGAACCGCAGTCCCCTTCACTTAGTCTCCGAACAACAGGATGCAGACTGCCTGAAACTTCTGCTGGCAGCTCCCAATATTGATGTAAACATAGGGGAGGTGGCCACCGGCACCACTCCTCTCATCCAAGCCGCGGAAAACGGCCATACCGCAAGCCTGCAGATTCTGCTTCAGGCCCAAGGAATTGATGTAAACCAGGCGCGTAAGGATGGCGGGACGCCGCTTTTCTTAGCATGCCAAGCCAATCAGACCGAGTGTGTTCAACAGCTTCTGGAAGCACAAGGGATTGACCCGAACCGTCCCGGCAATAACGATGGTGCCACAGCACTGTTCCAATCTTGCCTCAGTAATCACGAGGCTTGCGTACGCATGCTACTGGCAGCCCGTGGTATAGATGTTAACAAAACCAATACTAATGGCGACACACCGCTGAGTATTGCCGCTGAAAAAGGCCACAACAACTGCCTGAGTATGCTGCTGGCCATGCCACAACTCAACGTAAATGCTCAGGATAATGATGGCAACAGCGCTCTCTATCTGGCAGCTGAGGCAAAACTCACGGATACCATACGCCTTCTGCTGGAAGCGGACGGCATAGAAGTAAACATCGCTACGAATAATGGAAGGACCCCGCTCATGGCCGCTGCAGCCTCCGGCAGCACGGATTGTGTTCGGCTGCTACTCGGACACCAAGGTGTTAATCTCAGTCAGACCGACAATAACGGAACCACGGCTGTACAAATCGCACGTGAGGCAAACCATATAGCCTGTGCCAATATGATAGAACGCCCCTCTGCGGAAGCCGCCAGACGTCAGCTGAGAGAGATGGGTATTAAGCCGGAAAATTATCATCAGGTACTCTGTGATGCAGCAGATCAGGACAAGCCGGATCTCATCAGCCTGATTATCGCAGCCGGAGCGGATGTAAACGCAACATTTGAAGATTACACGCCTGCTTTCAATGCAGCATTTTTCGGGCATGAGGAATGCTTAGCCCTTCTGCTGGAGGCACCGGGAATAGATGTCAACAAGTTATCGGATTCTTCCCGCTCGCCCCTGTTTGGCGCGGCACACAACAACAAACCTGAAAGTGTTCGTATGCTACTGGCAGAACCGGGAATAGACGTTAACCTTCCTTCATTGGAAAATGTCAGCCCGCTTTATGCAGCTGCCTCCAAAGGCCACACAGAAGTTGTACAGCTGCTACTGGCCGCGCCCGGCATTGATGTCAACCATCAAGCAACGAGCCGAGATACGCCTCTCAGCATTGCCGCAGGGGAAGGCCACATAGAAATTGTTCGCCTCCTGCTGGCGCATCCTGATATTAATGTAAACCAAATTACAGCGGACGGCAAAACTCCGCTCTTCTGGGCCACCCACAAAGGACACCACGATTGCGCCCGCCTCATACGCGAAGCAGGTGGCCGATAACAAAATCACATATAATCCACAATTACATACTCAAACGTTATGAATAAGAACACCATTCCGACCATCCTTTTCTCTGCAGGTTTTCTTGCGGCGGGAAGTACGTCTATCTGCCACGGCCAGATTGTTCAAAACGCTCTGGCATCCATGCCGTTAGCTGCCGCGACAGCGCCTTATGCTAACGATTCCGGAAAGACCAAAAGGCCTCAGACCGCTACGCCCAGTGCAGCTGACCAACTCCAAGCAATGGGAATATCCCCAGCCCAATACAGCGAAGAAATCTGTAAAGCCTCTGATAATAGCGACAACGAAAAGCTTGCACTTCTCATTGCCGCCGGGGCTGATGTAAATGCCTATTCCCCGGAGGATGGGTACACACCGCTCATCAATGTGTGCGTATACGAAAATACAGAGGGTCTGCGCATGTTGCTTGCGGCTCCCGGCATCCAAGTAAATCAGCCGAACAGACACGGCGACACCGCCATCATATTCACTGCTATCCGAGGCAGCGTAGAGGGAACCAATCTTCTCATCGCCGCCGGAAGTGATGTCAACTTCATCGATAGCGATAACAAGACGGCACTGGATTGGGCTGCAGTGAATAATCATGAGAACGTGGTAAACATTCTTCGCGCCGCAGGAGGTAAAAGCGTAAACGAGCTGCGTGGCGGCACCGGTAACACGACACGGCCCACAGACAATGGCAACAGCGACGCCGCTGCGAGCCTGCAAGCAAGCGGCATCACTCCTGACATGTACACTCAGGCTCTCTGTGAGGCCACGGATAATCAGAACAATGCTCTGATTGGCCGTCTCATCGCCGCTGGGGCTGATGTCAATGTGCGAGGCCGAGATGGCTGGACGCCGCTCACCAACTGCTGCTTGTATGAAAACATAGAGGGCATACGCCTGCTGCTGGCTGCTCCCGGCATAGACGTCAACTTCCCGAACGCAGATGGTGACACGCCGCTTCAGATTGCTACTACAAAGCGAAACAACGGCATCATCAGCATGCTGCGCCAAGCAGGCGCTGGTGCCACAACAAGTAGCACGGCTTCTCCTCGCCCCTCTCAGGATATGAACGCAGCCCAGGCTGAACTTAGGTCCAGAGGGATTTCTCCTGACGGCTACAATCAGGCCATCTGTGATGCCACGGATAATAAGAATAACGAGCTTCTTCGCCTGCTCATCGATGCCGGCGCGGATGTAAATGCAACCGGCACTGATGGCTGGACTCCGCTCACTAACAGCTGCCTGTACGAAAACGTGGAAGGTGTGCGCATCCTGCTGGCGGCTCCCGGCATTAATGTCAACAAGCCCAACAATAGCGGAGACACACCGCTTCAGATTGCCGCTAATAAGACGAACACGGAAATTATGCGCCTGCTCCATGCAGCTGGTGCAGCAGCTGCTACGGATAACGCTGCCGCCCCTGCTAACGGTGACAGAAATGCGCAGGAGCAGCTCCGTGAGATGGGTATTACCCCGAGCAACTACAATCAGACTATCTGTACTGCCACGGATAATAAGAACAATGAGCTTCTGAGCTTGCTCATCGCCGCAGGGGCTGATGTGAACGCCATCGGCAATGATGGATGGACGCCCCTCACCAACTGCTGTCTGTATGAAAACATAGATGGTGTACGCCTCCTGCTGGCCGCTCCCGGCATTCAGGTTAACAAGCCGAACAATGGCGGAGACACCCCGCTGCAGGTAGCCACAAGGCAATCCAACACAGAAATCATCCGTCTGCTCAACCGAGCCGGTGCGACCTCAGCTCCGGATAGCACCCCCGCTCCTGCCAATGCTGACAGAGCTGCACAGAATCAGCTCAGAGAGCAAGGCATCACCCCGAGTAACTACAATCAGGCTATCTGCGATGCCACGGATAATAAGAATAACGAGCTTCTCCGCCTTCTCATCGCCGCCGGCGCTGATGTAAATGCAACCGGCACTGATGGCTGGACACCGCTCACCAACTGCTGCCTGTATGAAAACGTGGAAGGTGTACGCCTTCTACTGGCTGCTCCCGGCATTGATGTCAACAAGCCCAACGGAAGTGGAACCACCCCCCTCCAAGTCGCAGGAAGGCAGTCCAACGAGGAAATTTTACGCCTCCTCAACAGAGCCGGCGCGACCGCCGCTCCGGATAGCACTCCCGCACCTGCCAATGGTGACAGAACTTCGCAGAATCAACTCCGAGAGAGAGGCATTACTCCGGGCCAATACAATCAGGCCATCTGTAACGCTACCGATGAGCAGAACAATGACCTACTCCGCCTGCTCATCGCCGCCGGTGCGGATGTGAACGCTACCGGCGCGGATGGCTGGACGCCGCTCACCAACTGCTGCCTGTACGGAAATGTGGAAGGAGTACGCATCCTTCTGGAAACTCCCGGCATCGATGTCAACAAGCCCAACAATGACAGCAAAACCCCGCTTCAGATAGCATCAGAAAAAGCCAACCAAGAAATTGTACGCATGCTCAACAGAGCCGGTGCAACCGCGGCTCCGGATAGCACTCCCGCTCCTGCTAATGGTGACAGAGCTGCGCAGAATCAGCTCCGTGAGATGGGTATTACCCCGAGCAACTACAATCAGGCTCTCTGTAACGCTACTGACAATCAAAACAATGAGCTCCTCCGCCTGCTCATCGCCGCCGGTGCGGATGTGAACGCTACCGGCTCTGATGGCTGGACGCCGCTCACCAACTGCTGTCTGTACGGAAATGTGGAAGGTGTACGCATCCTTCTGGAAACTCCCGGCATCGATGTCAACAAGCCCAACAATGACGGCAAAACACCGCTTCAGATAGCATCAGATAAAGCCAACCAAGAAATTGTACGCATGCTCAACAGAGCCGGTGCAACTACCACATCAAGCAACGCCGCGGCTTCCTCTGGCAGTAACAGAAGTGCGCAGGAGCAGCTCCGAGAGAGAGGTATCAGCCCGAGCAACTACAATCAGGCAATCTGCGAAGCCTCTGATAATAAGAACAACGAGCTCCTGCGCCTTCTCATCGAAGCCGGAGCGGATGTAAATGCCACCGGCGATGATGGATGGACACCGCTCACCAACAGCTGCCTCTACGAAAACGAGGAAGGAGTACGCCTCCTGCTGGCGGCACCGGGAATTCAGGTTAACAAGCCGAACCGTACCGGTGACACGGCCATCATCTGGGCTGCAGTGAAAGGTAATATTGCTTGCCTCCGTCTGCTCATGAACATGCCAGGCATCGATATCAACTTTATCGACAGCGATGGTAAAACCGCTCTGGAATGGGCTCAGCAGAATGACCACGATGCGTGTGCAGACCTGCTCCGCCGTGCCGGGGCCAAAACAGCCGCTCAGGTACGAAACCGTCGTAGAAGATAACCCTCCATTCTCATGGAAGAATGATTTTCTCGTAAAGACAGAATGCCCCTCTTACCTCTGCTAGCCAGAGGTAAGAGGTCTCTGCTGCTTGGGAATTTTCATCTCAACAACATAATTTTTTCAACATAACGCCGGTTATCCACATCAAACTAAGAGCAACAGCACTTCCGCTAAAAGGCTCCGGAACAATTTTTAAGCCATGAAGAAATACTCATTACCTGTAATTGCCATATCTACGGGAGTTCTGGCTATCATAGGCGCCCATTCCCACAATCTGAGCTATCAGTTATCAGGGGCCATGTTCGTACCGGCTTCCGCCACTGGAAGTGGAATTCTCAAGGCCTCAGCACACACGAGAAGAATTGAAAATCTGACACCTCAGGAGCGTGAAGCCCTCCGAGAAGAACTCTCTGAGCTGGGGATTGACCAGAACTCCTACGGGATAGGACTTGTACAAGCTGCCAGAGATAATAACCTTGTGCTAGTACAACAGCTGATTGCCCTGAATGCAGATGTCAATACCACGGATACTGATGGCAACACGGCCCTCATCTGGGCGTCGTACTTTGGGTACACGGACATTGTACGTAGCCTTGTGACAGTGGAGAATATCAATCTGGACTACGTGGATAATGACGGATGTTCAGCTTTACGCTGGGCTGAACAAAAAAGGCACGCTGAATGTGCAGAGATACTGAGGCAAGCCGGTGCTATCAGTATACAGCGCACAGAAAGGACCACGCCAGAAATCACCCGGGAAGAAGCTGCGATTCGCCTGCAGTTACTGGGCATCAGACCGGAGGCATACAACTCAGCCATTTGCAAAGCATCAGATGAGAGTGATAATGACTTACTCCGTTACCTCATTATTGCCGGGGCTGATGTGAATAGCGTAGCAGATGACGGATTCACACCGCTTACAAACGTGAGTCTATATGGTAACACGGATGGCCTACGCCTCCTGCTGGCTGCCCCCGGCATCGAGGTCAACCGCCCGAACCGAAATGGAGACACCGCCATCATCTGGGCAGCAGTAAAAGGTAACACAGAGTGCCTGCGTCTCCTGCTGGAGGTGCCCGGCATTGATATCAATTACGCTGATAATGACGGCAAAACAGCTTATACTTGGGCACAGGAATACAGACACACGGAATGTATGGAACTCCTGAGAGCAGCAGGTGGAGTCACTTCCGGCAACAGAAGCTCAGCCTCACCAGCCACCGGCAATTCTACTACCCCACAGGAGAGACTTCAGGCCTTGGGTATTAGCCCGAACATGTACGAGCGGGCTATCTGCATAGCCTCAGACAATAAGAACAATGGACTTCTCGGCCTTCTCATCGCGGCCGGAGCAAATGTAAACGCCGTTGCAGATGATGGCTGGACACCTCTCACCAACAGCTGCTTGTACGAAAACGAGGAAGCCGTACGCCTCCTGCTGGCTGCTCCGGGTATCGAGGTCAACAGGCCCAACGCTAAAGGTGACACGGCCATCATCTGGGCTGCAGTGAGAGGAAATACCACCTGTCTCCGCATGCTCATGGACATGCCGGGCATCGATATCAACTTTATCGATAGTGACGGTAAAACCGCTTTGGAATGGGCTCAAGAGTATGGCCACCAAGCATGTGTCAAAATGCTGCGCCGTGCCGGTGCAAAAACAGCGGCCCAAGTACGCCGCCGTTAAACCGGAACAGCATACCAACACCAATAAGATTTCTCAATTCTAACAGTAACCATAGACAAATTATGAAAAAATATACATTACCTATCGTAGCGATCTCAACCGGCATCATTGCAGCCGGTAGCGTGAGCTCATTGGATTGGCATAAGCGGCCTCTGTCACTGCCCGGCACTGGCCAGCTGCTCCTTCCGGCCTCTGCTAATCAGGCAGATGTAATGGCTGCCATTAACAATCAGAGCGCCGAAAATGCACCGGATCAAGACACCAACGCCATCCGTCAGGAACTGGAAGCTATGGGCTTTGACCAAAGCTCTTACGGTACAGTTCTCGTGCTTGCAGCCAGCCAGAACAACATCCATCTGGCAAAGGGCGTGCTCAGACTGAACCCTGATGTAAACACCACGGATGAATCAGGCAACAGTGCTCTCACTTGGGCTGCATACAATGGTTCCGCAGAGCTGGTTCGCCTCCTCGTGGCCGTGGATGGGATTAATCTGGATTATGTGGATAGTGACGGCAAATCCCCCCTCCGCTGGGCAGAAGATAGAGGCCACACTGAATGCGCCCAGATTCTCCGTGAGGCCGGCGCTCAGAGCATATACTCCGCGCCGACTGTAACCGATTCTGCCGAACTCACTCAGGAAGAAGCAGCTGCCAAACTGGAGCAGATGGGAATCTCTCCGAGCGCCTATGAGGGGACACTCTGCGCCGCCACGGACGATTCAGACAACGAAAAAATCCGTTTGCTCGTCATTGCCGGCGCAAATGTGAACTGTGATTCGGTTGACTCTTGGACGCCGCTTACTAACTGCTGCCTTTATGGCAACGAGGAAGGCCTGCGCCTCCTGCTGGCAGCTCCCGGTATTGATGTCAACAGACCCAATGCCAAAGGTGACAACGCCATCATCTGGGCTGCAGTGAAAGGTGAAGCAGAATGCCTGCGCCTCCTGCTGGCCGTTCCCGGCATTAATGTCAACTTCATTGATAGCGATGGCAAGACCGCCTATGAATGGGCCGTGCAAAATGGCCATATGGAGTGCGTACAAATTCTGAGCGCCGCAGGTGGTGTCACCGCTGAACAGGCTCGCAACAACGAGACCCCGGCAACTACTACACCCACCACCACTACGCCCCCCACAACAGAGCCCGCCACCACTACCGCTCCGGCAATTGATAGTGCTGAAGCCGCTGCTCAGTTGCAGCAGATGGGTATCTCCCCGGACTCCTATAATGAAGCCCTCTGCGCCGCTACCGACAATAACGAGAATGATAAAATCCGCCTACTCGTTGCAGCAGGCGCTGACGTGAACTGCTCTGCAGAAGACGGCTGGACGCCCATTACCAACGTGTGTCTTTACGGCAACGCTGAAGGCCTGCGTCTCCTGCTGGCTGCCCCGGGCATTGATGTCAACAGGCCCAATGCTAAAGGTGACAACGCCATCATCTGGGCCGCTGTAAAGGGTGAAGAAGAATGCCTGCGCCTCCTGCTGGCCGTTCCCGGCATTAATGTCAACTTCATTGATGGTGACGACAAAACCGCCTTGGAATGGGCTCAGCAAAATAATCACCGTGAGTGTGAGGAGCTTTTGCGCGCGGCAGGTGGAGTCAGCGCCAGCCAGGCACGTAACAATGAGACCCCGGCAACTCCCTCCCCCACCACAACTACGCCCCCTGCCGGTGATTCAGAAGCCATAGCTCGCCTGCAGCAGATGGGTATTACCCCGGACGTTTATAATAGAACGCTCTGCGCAGCCACGGACAAAAGTGACAATGAGACGATTAAACTGCTCATTGCCGCCGGTGCTGACGTGAACCACTACGCGGAAGATGGGTTCACCCCGCTCACGAATTGCTGCCTTTATGGCAACGCTGAAGGCGTGCGCATGCTGTTGGCGGCTCCCGGCATTGATGTCAACCTCCCCAACCGAAAGGGAGACTCTGCTATCATCTGGGCCGCAGTAAGAGGCGAAGCCGAGTGCCTGCGCCTTCTGCTGGCAGTGCCCGGCATTAATGTGAACGTCATTGATAGCGATGGTAAGACTGCCTTTGAATGGGCTATGGAGCATGACTTCGATGACTGCGTCGAGCTTCTGCGCGCTGCAGGTGGCCTTATGGCAGAAGAAGTCCGCAATGGCTCCAACGGCGCTGCAACACCTGACACACCTGAAGCCGAGGCAACAGCACAGCTCGCGCGAATGGGCATTTCTCGCAGCAGATTCAATCAGGCCCTCTGCGACGCTACGGATAGATCAGATAACGAACGCATTCGCCTGCTCATCATTGCAGGGGCAGATGTGAATGCACAAGGCGAAGACGGCTGGACGCCGCTCACCAATGTTTGCCTGTACGAGAACATAGAAGGCGTGCGCATGCTGCTGGCCGCTCCCGGCATTGATATCAATAAGCCGAATAAAGAAGGGAATATTCCTCTTGTAGTAGCCGCTCGCAACAATAACGAACAGATTAAGAGCATGTTGCAAGAGGCCGGTGCAAGACTTCCCGATGATACCACCCCAGCCCCGGAGAATGGGGACGCTGCCGCCCAGCAGCAGCTGTACGAGCTTGGCATTACCCCCAGCCGTTACAATCAAGCTCTCTGCGAAGCCACGGACAATAGTGACAATGAGAAGATTCAGCTTCTCATCGCTGCTGGCGCGGACGTCAATACACAGGCAGAAGACGGTTGGACGCCGCTCACCAACGTTTGCCTGTACGGCAACATTGAGGGCCTGCGACTCCTGCTGGCTGCACCCGGTATTGATATGTACAAGACAAACCGCGGTGGTGAAACGCCTTATCAGGTAGCCATCCGCAAGATGAATCAGCAAGTCATCCAAGTACTGCGTGAAGCAGGCTATGACATTCCTGTAGATAACACGCCCGCCCCGGAGAATGGGGATCGTGAAGCTCAGGAAAAGCTGCTTCAGATGGGCATTACCCCAAGCCATTACGGGCAGGCCCTCTGTAATGCCACGGACAACTCCGATAATGAAAAAATCCGCCTTCTCATCGCCGCCGGCGCTGATGTAAACCACCAGGGACTCGATGGCTGGACGCCGCTTACCAACTGCTGCGTCACCCGGAATGTTGAGGGCTTGCGCCTCCTGCTGGCCGCTCCAGGCATTGACGTGAACAAGGTCAATGCCAACGGTGATACCGCCTTTGCCGTGGCTTCTGAGCGTAATGCCACAGAATGCCTCCGCGTACTGCGTCAGGCCGGTGTCACTGAAAGTGTGGATAACACCCCCGCTCCCGCTAACGGTGACCCCGAGGCCCAGCAGCGGCTGAGAGACATGGGCATTACCCCCGGCCGTTACAACCGAGCCCTCTGTGATGCCACAGACAATGACGATAACAATAAAATCCGTCTGCTTATTGCCGCAGGGGCTGATGTAAACTGCAACGGCCCTGATGGCTGGACACCGCTCACCAACTGCTGTCTGAGTAACAACCCGGAAGGCCTGCGCCTCCTGCTGGCCGCTCCCGGCATTGATGTCAACAAACCGAACCGCAACGGCAACACCCCGCTTCAGGTAGCGGCTGAAAAAGGCAGCATGGAATGCGTACGCCTCCTGCGTGAAGCCGGCGTGGCCATTCCTGAGGATAACACCCCTGCCCCCGCTCATGGTGACAGTGAAGCTCAGCAGCAGCTGCGCGAAATGGGCATCACCCCCAGCCGTTACAATCAGGCTCTCTGTAATGCCACCGATAATCGTCGGAACGAGCTCATCCGCCTCCTCGTAGCCGCCGGGGCTGATGTAAACTGCCGCGCTTCTGATGGCTGGACTCCGCTTACCAACGTCTGCTTGCATGACAACCCGGAAGGCCTGCGCCTCCTGCTGGCTGCCCCCGGGATTGACGTCAACAAGCAGAACGACAGCGGTGATACACCAATTCAGGTTGCCCTAGAAAAAGGCAATACCGAATGCGTACGCCTCCTGCGTGAAGCCGGAGCGCCTCTTCCTGTGGATAACACCCCCGCTCCCGCTAACGGTGACCGTGAAGCTCAGCAGCAGCTGCTCGAAATGGGCATTACCCCCGGCCGGTACAATCAGCGCCTCTGCGATGCCACAGACAACGACGATAACAATCAAATCCGCCTGCTTATTGCCGCCGGGGCTGATGTAAACTACCAAGGGAGAGATGGCTGGACACCGCTCACCAACTGCTGTCTGAGTAACAACCCGGAAGGCCTGCGCCTCCTACTGGCTGCTCCTGGCATTGATGTCAACAAACCGAACCAAGGCGGTGATACCCCGCTTCAAGTGGCGTCCACGAGAGGCCATACCGAATGCGTTCGCCTCCTGCGTGAAGCCGGCGTGGCCATTCCTGAGGATAAAACGCCTCCTCCCGCAAATGGTGACAGAGCGGCTCAGCAGCAGCTGCGCGAAATGGGCATCACCCCCAGACGTTACAATGAAGCCCTCTGCGAAGCCACGGACAATCGTAGGAACAATCTCATCCGCCTCCTCGTTGCCGCCGGGGCTGATGTAAACAGTCGGGGCTCCGATGGCTGGACACCGCTCACAAACTGCTGCCTTTATGACAATGCTGAAGGAGTGCGCCTCCTGCTGGCTGCTCCCGGCATTGATATCAACCGGCCGAACCGCGGAGGCGACACCCCGCTTCAGGTGGCCCTAGAAAAAGGCAACTTCGAGTGCGTGCGCCTCCTGCGTGCAGCCGGGGTATCCCTTCCTGAGGATAACACTCCTGCCCCAGCTAATGGTGACAGCGAGGCCCAGCAGCAGCTGCGCGAAATGGGAATTACCCCCAGCCATTATAATCAGGCCCTCTGTGATGCCACGGATAATCGTAAAAACGACCTCATCCGCCTGCTCATTGCAGCAGGGGCAGATGTGAACATCCAAGGCTCCGATGGCTGGACTCCGCTCACAAACTGCTGCCTTTATGACAATGCTGAAGGAGTGCGCCTCCTGCTGGCTGCTCCCGGCATTGATATCAATCGGCCGAACAGAGGAGGCGACACCCCGCTTCAGGTATCCCTAGAAAAAGGTAATACCGAATGCGTACGCCTCCTGCGCGAAGCCGGAGCTACCATTCCAGAGGATAGCACCCCCGCTCCCGCTAACGGTGACAGTGAGGCTCAGCAGCAGCTGCGCGAAATGGGCATTACCCCCAGCCGTTACAATCAGGCTCTCTGTGATGCCACGGATAATCGTAAGAACGACATCATCCGCCTGCTCATTGCAGCAGGGGCTGATGTAAACTATCAGGGCTCTGATGGTTGGACTCCGCTCACCAACTGCTGCCTTTATGGCAATGCTGAAGGCCTGCGACTCCTGCTTGCTGCTCCCGGCATTGACGTCAACAAACCGAATGGCAATGGTGACACCCCGATTCAGGTTGCTACGGAAAAAAACAGCTTCGAGTGCTTACATATTCTGCGTGTCGCCAGTGGCCTCGCCCCCGTGGAAGATAACACTCCGGCACCCGCCAATGGTGACAGTGAAGCGCAGAATCAGCTCCGAGAGAGAGGCATCACACCGAGAAACTACAATCAGGCTATCTGTAACGCCACGGATAATAAAGACAACGAGCTTCTCCGCCTGCTCATCGCCGCCGGAGCGGATGTGAACGCCACCGGTTCCGATGGCTGGACTCCGCTCACCAACTGCTGCCTGTACGAAAACGCGGAAGGCGTACGCCTCCTGCTGGCAGCTCCCGGCATTGATGTGAACAAACCCAACAGCAGCGGAGAAACTCCGCTTGAGGTTGCATCCGGAAAGGGCAATGAAGAATGCGTTCGCCTCCTGCGTGAAGCCGTTGAGGCTTCCCCCGTTCCGGAGGATAGCACCCCTGCCCCCGCTAACGGTGACAACGAGGCCCAGCAGCAGCTGCGCGAAATGGGAATTACTCCCAGCCGTTACAATCAGACCCTCTGCGATGCCGCGGATAATGACAGGAACGAGCTCATCCGCCTGCTGATTGCTGCCGGAGCTGATGTAAATGCCTTCTCTGACACGGACGGTTACACCCCGCTCACGAATGTGTGCGTACGCGGTAATACCGAAGGCCTGAGGCTCCTGCTGGCAGCCCCCGGCATTGAGGTGAATAAGCCAAACACCACTGGTGACACCGCCATCATCTTTGTCGCGATTCGCGGTCATGTCGAGAATCTTCGCATGCTGATGGCTGTACCCGGTATCGACATTAACTTCATTGACAGTGATAACAAAACCGCACTGGACTGGGCCACAGAAAACGGCCACACGGAGTGCGTGAACATCCTGCGTGAAGCCGGTGCCAAGAGTGTACAAGAGCTCCGTTAAGCTATAAGGGGGCATTCGCCCCCCTCTCCCTCCGCGTATCGCGTAGGTCAAAAAAATCCCCGCTCCGATTCATATCGGAGCGGGGATTTAACATTTTATAAGGAAAGAGGCTTACTTCTGCTGTTCAGCAGCCTTACGAGCAGCCTTGGCCGCGGCCTTAGCGGCCTTCTCAGCCATCTTCTGCTTTTCCTCTTCAGAGAGGATACGCGGGAACACCGGGCTGGGAGCCTGCACCTGATGACCATCCTTCAGGATGCCCCAGCTCAGCGTCTGCGGCGTAAGCGCGGAACCATCCACTTGCAGCTGGCTGAGGATGCGGGCAGAGGCATCCGGCAGCACACAGCCAATGAGATAACCTACCTGCACGCAGCTCTCCAGCAGGTGAGCGAGCACGCTCTGCAGCTCAGCCACACGAGTTTCATCCTTGGCAAGCATGAAGGGCTGAGTCTTCTCGATGAAGGCATTGCACTGCCCCACATGGGCATTCAGAGCAGCGAGGGCTTCTGAGGTATTATATGCGTTCATGCACTCCGTAAAGCGGGTAACAGTATCAGCCATACTCTGGCGAAGAGCGACGGAAAGCTCATCCGCTGCGAGTTCGGAGGGCACAGCCACAGTACCACCCAGATAGCGGGTGCACATGTTAAGAGAACGGTTACAGAGGTTACCGAGGTCATTAGCAAGCTCGGTATTGTAAATCATCTTCATGCGCTCGGCATCGTAGTCGCTGTCATAACCGGTCTTGGTATCGCGCACCAAGTAGTAGCGCACAGCCTCGGGGCCGAACACATCACAGAGGTCGTTCGGGTCCACGATATTGCCGAGTGACTTGGACATTTTCTCGCCTTTAATGTTCAGCCAGCCGTGTACCAGCAGGCGCGGCATCTCATCATCAGAGAAGCCCATAGCGTGCAGCATGCAGAACCAGTAAATGCCGTGAGCAGGCACCAGAATGTCCTTACCAATCACCTCGCAGGCAGCGGGCCACAGCTTAGCAAAGTCCGGCAGCGTGGGATCCCCCTCAGACAGATAGCCGGCGAAGGAAATATAGTTGATGAGAGCATCAAACCAGACGTAGGTCACAAAATCCGGGTCAAAGGGAAGCGGGATACCCCAGCTGAGGCGGTCCTTCGGGCGGGAAATGCAGAGGTCATTCGTAGCGCGGTCAATAGCCTGCAGGAGGTCCTGACGGCGGAAATCCGGGGTAACGCACTCGGGGTGCGTGGTAACGAACTCGCGCAGCCAAGCGGTATGGGCCGTGAGGTTGAAGTACCAGTTCTCCTCCTCCAGCTCAATCACCTGCCCCCACTCGGGGCCGAAATTACCATCCTCGCCGCGCTCCTTGTCCGTAAGGAACTGCTCCTGACGCACGGAGTAGAAGCCCTTGTAAGCCTTCTTGTACAAGCAGCCCTTCTCTTTCATGTTCGTAAGGATTTTCTGCACGCAGGCCTTGTGGCGAGCGTCCGTTGTGGCAGCCCAGCCATCATAGCTGATGCCGAGGCGCTCCCAGAGAGCGATGAAGCGCTTGGTAACGGTATCGGCATACTCCTGAGGAGAGATACCGGCTTCCTCAGCCTTCTGCTGCACCTTCTGACCGTGCTGGTCTACACCTGTCAGCAGGAAGGTCTCCTCGCCACACATTCGGTGCCAACGAGCCAATACGTCCGCAAGGACCTTCTCATAAGCATGCCCAATGTGGGGTGAACCATTCGTATAATCAATTGCTGTAGTAATGTAGAACATAGCGCGGTGATTTTACTACTGTGCCCGCGCGCACGCAAGCACAATCTCCGCCAGCTGACAGGAAAAGCGCCTTTTATCAGCACTATCCGGAGCTTTCAGAAGACATTCCCAGAGACGAACGAAAAACAAGCGGCTCCCACTCGGAGCCGCTTGTATGAACATTAACGCTTCTTCTTAAAGTGAGGCTCAGCCTCCTCGGCTTTGAAGTTATAAAGCGGTTTGAAAATATCCGCTACATCTACCGTAGGCCCGATATGCTTCAGGATAGCGTCCACTCCCTTGTAAGCCATGGGTGACTCGTCCAGCGTACGCTGAGTCACGGACGTGGTGTAGATGCCCTTCATCTGCTCCTGAAATTCTGCGAGAGAAAGCTGCTTAAGAGCCTGAGTACGGCTCAGGATTCGGCCAGCCCCGTGAGGTGCGGACTGGTTCCAGTCATCATTTCCCTTGCCGGTTCCGTAAATGCAGCCATCACGCATGTTGATGGGGATGAGCAGTTTCTCTCCGGCGCGGGCAGAGATGGCGCCCTTTCGTACGATATTGCTCTCGTGGTCAATATAGTTATGCGTGGTATGGAACATATCCTGCACATCCAGACCGAGACCACGGATAATGATATCCGCCATCACCTCACGATTTCTCAGGGCAAAGAGCTGGCATATTTTCATATCATGCAGATAATTTTCGCGGTCTGTGCCCTCTAGGTAGCAAAGGTCAGCAGGAGTATCAGGCTCCAGCTCGCTCCAATTCTTACGTAAGTCTTTAATGGCAGCCTGAATCTCACGCTGGCGCCCCTGCTCCTTCAGCTCAGCAATGAGAGAGGCCTCCAGCTGAGAGCGGTCTCCGATACCGGAACGGCGGTCAATCGCCACTTGCTGATAAATATCGCACACCTGCTTACCGAGATTACGGGAACCGGAATGGATGATGAGATAGTAGTTTCCCTGCGTATCCGCATCCACCTCCACAAAGTGGTTACCACTGCCAAGGGAGCCCAGAGAACGCAGAAGGCGCTCATGGTGTGAAAGCGCTTCCCGGCATCGCAATGCATCAAAGGGTTCAAACGGCTCCACGGCTTCTCGGTGCACATCCATACCGCTCGGAATATCACGGTGCATGATGTCATCCAGAGCTGCAAAATCCGGCTTCTGCTTACCCAGATTAACGGTGAGCATACCGCAACCGATATCCACGCCCACGATGTTCGGGATAACTTTGTCTCCCAAATCCGCGGTAAATCCAATCACGCAGCCTTTACCGGCATGAACATCCGGCATGATACGCACCTTAGCATCTGCAAATGCAGGCTGTGCCAACAGGCGCGAAATCTGTTTACGCGCCAGTTCATCCACCTCATCGGTGTATATTTTTAGATTCATGATATTATTGTTATTATGTTGTTTTCTGTGTTCTGTCTCCCGACAGAATGCGACTGTCATTCATCACCTCCAATTTACTTCCACAGGGTTTACAAATGATACAGTTTACGCAGTGCGTCACCACTTGTGTGACTTCGAGCCTATCACAGCCCATCACGGCGTCAATCATAAAAAATAATTATGACAATATTTTTTTCATAAAAAAACCTCTCTGCGCCTCTTGACATTGCATTTGCTTGTGCTAATGTGAAGGCTATGACCATTACCCCTGAAACAACTCCTGACCACCCATCATATCCATCTAATACACAGGCCATTTCCCCCGCTCGCTTGCCAGATGAGTACAAGCTTGCAGGCGTCATCATAGATCCATTCACACCGCCGACAGCAAAAGAATACCCACTGGCCGGCAGAAAGCCCCTTTGCCGCCACAAAGTGTCGGAAAAAGAAAAAGAGTTACTTTTCAGAATGCCCCCAATAGTCCGCTTAGCCGGTGTTAGAGGGCCAGTTCGATATCCTATCCACCTCACACAAAATCAGCTCTATTTCTTGCCCGAACATGTCTTTACCAAAAAGGACCGTTTAATTGCCAGAGCCATACACGACCATACATGGCCGGAAATTGTTGCACTCCTTGCCCCGGTTACACCTCAGGAAGAGAGTGAGCGACAAAAGTTTCTGGAAGATTACCACCGCATCTATGATAAACTACAAGAATATAACATTGATTTCGATGGCTACAGCCCCCTATACTGGGTTCTGAAAGGATTGAAAGTGAGTGAAGTTCTTATTGTGCATAGCATTCTGAAAAATGGCCTAAAAAAAGCACAAGAAGAGCTAGCGCTACCGCTTTCAGCCTCGGATGAAGAACAAATATGGGAGCGTATTATTGGAAGGCTAAAACGCTATAGAATTGACATTCCCGAATGATATTGATAGAATGATTGGCAGCATGAAGAACATCACTTTTCATAAACCCTTCTCCGCTCATTACATATTAGGAATGACAGCCGCTGCTCTGCTCCTCACGGCCTGTGAGAAAAAGGCAGATGAACAGCAAGCCCCCGCTGAAGTTACCCAAACAACAGAGCCGAAGACAGAAGCTCAGACCATAACACCGCCCGTTGTAACGCCTGCCACGTCGCCATCTGCCGGCCAGAGGCCCCTCACGCTGGAGGGTTTTATGACCGCCCCGGATTTATCATCTCCCGGAAGGATTATTCAGGGTGATGAGGAAGGTACATTGCCCGTGCAGTTAGGTACGGATTTACCCTATACGCTAGATTAAGCATTTTTTCATATCAATCCCGGAAACTCAGCTGAGCTTCCGGGATTTTTTTTATCGGTCACATATGCCAATTATCAGAAAAAAACAGCTCTGCGATAAGGAATAGAAAACCAGGGCAAACGCATTGGAGTAGTGTCATGCAAAACAGGTCATACAAAAACAGCCTTAAGCACCTCTAACGCAAAATCTTCCTGCAAGGCAGCCTTAAATTTCATTGACCGGTAGGACAACTTCGTTGGGTGCGTATCCTTGTAGCGTTTAAGGA
>JAZQGN010000042.1:0-44508 GCA_045540095.1 Akkermansia sp. | reverse complement strand
GATGAACCGTTATCCTCGCCGCATCTTTGAAGGAAAATCTGCACGCCTCATGGCACATGCAGAAAAGCTCCATTTTATCAAATTTGCAGCCTAAATAGAAGAAAAATCACTTACTGTCGCATTTGGTCTTGCAATTCAGCTTTTTACTAGCCGAGCAAAAAATCAATCGGCCCGGCTGCTATCATAGCAGCCGGGCCGGAAAATATTGGGATTACAATCTCAGGCGGAATTACTCCTCGATACCCACGGAGATGGACTCCTCAGCAGCGGAGAAATCATCCTCGTCGTCCTCCCAGCGAGCGCGGGTAATGGGGGTAGCACCGGGAGCGGCCTCCACCACGATATTGCGGTACTTATCGAAACCAGTACCGGCAGGAATGAGGTGACCGAGAATTACATTCTCCTTGAAGCCCTCCAGCATATCAATCTTGCCCAGGGTTGCAGCCTCCGTGAGCACGCGGGTGGTATCCTGGAAAGATGCAGCGGAGATGAAGGAATCCGTCTTCAGAGAGGCCTTGGTAATACCCAGAAGGATGGGCTCACTGTCAGCCGGGCGGCCATTCATGTTCATGGTCTCACGGTTAATGCGAGCGAGCGTAGTACGATCCACCTCGTCACCCCAGAGCAGGCCGGTGTCACCCGGGTCCTTCACGCGCACCTTGCGCAGCATCTGGGAAACGATGATTTCAACGTGCTTGTCGTTAATCTCCACACCCTGAACGCGATACACCTGCTGTACCTTATTCACGAGGTGCTCCTGAAGGGCCTCCTTGCCGCAAATGCGGAGGATTTCATCAGAGGCTTCGGAACCGTCAGAAAGAGGTTCACCGGCGCGCACGAAGTCACCATCATGCACGATGATGTGGCGGTCCATGGGCACAAGGTGCTTAATGGAGATAGCGCCCTCGTTCTCATCATGCTTCTCCAGCTTGGAAGAGCGGCGGCGACTCTTGCCGGCAGCCTCCTTGGCCTCAGCATCACGATAGATGGTCACTACCTTCTTACCGCGAATCATGGCGTCATCGATACCGACGATACCGTCCATCTCAGCCAGTGTGCAGGTATCCTTCGGGCGACGAGCTTCGAAGAGCTCAGCCACACGGGGAAGACCACCGGTAATATCGTTTGTCTTCTGCACCTTACGAGGAGTCTTAGCCACGGGAGTACCGGCAGAAATCTTCTGCTTGTTGCTCACGGCAAGGTAAGCACCGGTGGGAATGGAGTACACGCGGGGCTGGTCCTTAGCGCTGCCGGGCTTGGCGGTGTGCACGATGATGCGGGGAGCGAGGTCCTGACGGTGATCGATGATAACGGTAGTACCCTTACCGGATTCGGTGTGACCGGACTCGGTGCGGCAGGTAATACCTTCAATCATATCAGCGAACTCCACGGTACCGCCGATTTCGGAGATAACCGGAATAGCGAAGGGATCCCACTCAGCGATGAGGGTCTTAGCGGTAATGTTCTCACCATCCTTCACGTGCAGCACAGCGCCCATGGTAAGCTGGTAAGATTCCTGCTCCTTGCCCTCGGCATCGTAAACCTTCACGCAGCCGTTCTTGCAGAGCACCACGTTGTTACCGTTCTCGTCCTGTACGCAGCGGCCACGGAGGTTCTCGTCATAGATAACCATACCATCAGTCTTAGCCACGTATTCGGGACGGCTGGCGGAGGCGGAAGCGGTACCACCCACGTGGAAGGTACGCATGGTAAGCTGAGTACCAGGCTCACCGATAGACTGAGCGGCAATGATACCCACGGCCTCACCCACCTTCACGCCCTTGCCGGTGGCAAGATTCAGGCCGTAGCACTTGGCGCAGCAGCCCTTAGTGAGTTCACAGGTCAGCACGGAGCGAACCTTCACCTTCTCAATACCCACATTCTCAATGCGCTTGGCAGCTTCATCCGTGATGATTTCATTCTTGGCCACGATGAGCTCATGGCTGGTCGGGTCATAAATGTCATCACAGGTCACGCGGCCGTAAATACGCATGGAAAGGCTGGCGATTTCGTCATCACCGTCGTAAATAGCGGTCATGGTGATACCATTATCGGTACCACAGTCCTCATCACGTACGATAACGTCCTGAGCCACGTCCACAAGCTTACGGGTCATGTAACCGGAGTCAGCCGTCTTAAGAGCGGTATCAGCCAGACCCTTACGGGCACCGTGAGTGGAGATGAAGTACTCCAGCACGCTCAGACCTTCACGGAAGTTGGAGGTAATGGGGCGCTCGATAATTTCACCACTGGGCTTGGCCATAAGACCACGCATACCGGAGAGCTGCTTAATCTGAGCCTTGTTACCACGAGCACCGGAGTCCACCATCATGTAGAGGGGGTTAGCCACGGCGGAACCGTCGTTATACTCCAGCTTGGTGTAGAGCTCCTTCTGGATGGCGTCCGTCGTAGAGGACCAGATGTTCACCACCTTTTCATAGCGCTCGCCGTTCGTGATAAGACCTTCCTCATACTGCTCGGTCACCTTGGTCACCTCGTCATAGGCAGCGGCAATGAGCTCATTCTTGTGCTCAGGCACCACCATGTCCACAATACCGATGGAGCAACCAGAGCGAGTAGCCTCCTTATAACCGAGGGACTTCAGCGCGTCCAGAGTCTCCACAGTCTTGGCCTGACCGCAGGTCTGATAGCAGCGCCAGATGATTTCACCGAGCTGCTTCTTACCGACGTTACGGTTAATGTAACCAATCTCGTTCGGCCAAATTTCGTTGAAACGCACACGGCCTGCAGTGGTAACGATGGTCTTGCGACCCACATTTTCCTGATTGAAGGAAAGGCGGTCAAACTCGCGACCGGTCTTGCCGTAATCCGGGTTCTTGAGGCGAATCCACTCGTGATAGCCAATCTTGCGGGCTGCAATAGCGAACTCCACTTCAGAGATGGACTCGAAGAGGGGCAGCAGGTTCTGGTTATCCTCGTTCTCCTTCACCACCTTGGCGCGAGTGTGCGTCAGATAGTAGGAACCAAGAATGATATCCTGAGACGGGGTGCTGATGGGCTTACCGGAAGCGGGGGAGAAGATGTTGTTGGGAGCCAGCATAAGCAGGCGGGCCTCAAGCTGGGCCTCCACACTCAGCGGCACGTGCACGGCCATCTGGTCACCGTCGAAGTCAGCGTTATAACCCGTACATACAAGCGGGTGCAGACGGATAGCGCTACCTTCGATAAGCACAGGCTCGAAAGCCTGAATGGAAAGACGGTGCAGCGTAGGAGCACGGTTCAGGAACACGGGGTGGCCCTTGGTCACCTCCTCCAGAATATCCCACACGATGGGCTCCTTACGGTCAATCATCTTCTTAGCAGAGCGCACAGTGTGCACATAGCCAAGCTCCTTCAGGCGGTGAATGATGAAGGGCTCAAAGAGGGCCAGAGCCATCTTCTTGGGAAGACCGCACTGGTTCATCTTCAGGTTCGGACCAATCACAATCACGGAACGGCCGGAGTAGTCCACTCGCTTACCAAGCAGGTTCTGACGGAAACGACCGCTCTTGCCCTTCAGCATATCAGAGAGAGACTTCAGCGGGCGGTTACCGGCGCCAGTCACGTGGCGGCCATGGCGACCGTTATCGAACAGAGCGTCCACAGCCTCCTGAAGCATGCGCATTTCATTGCGCTTAATCACCTCGGGTGTCTGGAGAGCAGCGAGCTCCTTCAGACGGTTGTTGCGGTTGATAACACGGCGGTAGAGGTCATTCAGGTCAGATGTAGCAAAGCGGCCACCGGGCAGCGGCACGAGGGGACGCAGATCCGGGGGAATCACGGGAAGGATGGTAAGCACCATCCACTCGGGATGACCGCCGCTGTTCTTGAAGCCCTGAGCAAGCTGAAGACGCTTGGCGAGCTTGCGCTTGTTCTGCTTGGAGTTAGTCTTCTCCATCTCTTGGCGCAGCTCATCAATGAGAGCGTCCAAATCAATGGTAGCCAGAAGACGCTGAATAGCAGCAGCACCCATGCCGGCCTCCGGTGCTTCATCACCGTAATCATCCTGCAGCTCTTCATACTCCTCCTCAGAGAGGATAGTTCCGCGCTCGATACCGTTCACACCGTGAGGATCCGTCACAATGTAATCCTCATAGTAAATAACGCGCTCCAAATCACGGGCTGTAAGGTTCAGCATGAGGCCGATGCGGCTGGGCATGCACTTGTAGAACCAGATGTGAGTAACAGGAACGGCCAGCTCAATGTGACCCATGCGCTCACGGCGCACACGGGCGGAGGTCACCTCCACGCCGCAGCGGTCACACACCATGCCCTTGTTCTTGGCGCGCTTGTAGCGGCCGCAAGAGCACTCCATGTCACGCGTGGGGCCGAAAATACGCTCGCAGAAAAGGCCACCCTTCTCCGGCTTGAACGTACGATAATTGATGGTCTCAGGGTTCTTGACCTCGCCGCTGGACCAGCTCAGGATATTCTCCGGGCTAGCAACGGTGATGCAAACCTGGTCGAAGTTTTTAGGCTTCTCGTTGTTAAGGTCAATGTAAGACATATAAAGAAGTTAATGAGTGAAAGGTTGGGGTGCTACCCGCCCGCAAAGGCGGGTAGCGGTTACAGGTTTACATGTCGGAGTCGTCATCATCTGCCTCATCGGCATCATCATCGGCCTCCAGGTCATCGGCATCGTCGTCATCATCGAAGACGGAGTCGCCATTGAAGTCCAGCTCATCTCCGAAGAGCTCTTCGTCATCACCGCCGTCAGCCAGCAAGTCGAAGAGTTCATCCGTAGTCTGCGGAGCATTCTCGAGGTCCTTCTTCTCCAACGGCTGTACGTTCAAGCAGAGTGCCTGCATTTCCTTAATGAGCACGTTGAAGGACTCGGGAGTACCGGCAGCCAGAGAGTTGTCACCCTTAACGATGTTCTCGTAGATTCGGGTACGACCCTGAACGTCGTCAGACTTAACCGTAAGAAGCTCCTGAAGAGTATAGGCAGCACCGTAAGCTTCCATGGCCCACACTTCCATTTCACCGAAGCGCTGACCACCGTGCTGGGCCTTACCGCCGAGAGGCTGCTGGGTAACGAGGGAGTACGTACCAACGGCACGTGCGTGCACCTTATCAGCCACGAGGTGGTTCAGTTTCAGCATGTAGGTGTAGCCCACCACCACAGGATAGTGGAAGTACTCACCAGTGAGACCGTCGATGAGGCGGCTCTTACCGGCCACAGAGCCGTCCTTGCCGTCACCCACCCATGTGAAGCCGGGTACCTGCTTGGCCTGGCTCATATAGTCCCAAATCTTGGACTCTTCGATACCGTCGAACACCGGAGTAGCAACCTTGAAGCCCAAGGCCTTGGCGGCCACACCCAAGTGAGCCTCAAGCACCTGACCCACGTTCATTCGGGAAGGCACACCCAGCGGGTTCAGAATGATGTCCACCGGAGTACCGTCCTCCAGATAGGGCATATCCTCAATGGGCAGCACGCGGGAGCACACACCCTTGTTACCGTGACGACCAGCCATCTTATCACCCACGCCCAGCTTGCGCTTGGCGGCGATGTAGACCTTAACCTCGGTCACCACGCCCGGATCCATCTCAGCACCGGCTTCAATCTGGTCGAGCTTGCGATCACGCTCTTCATCCAGATCGTCGAAGCGGGGAGCATAGGCATTAATGATTTCGAAAATCTGGTTCTTAACCGGGCTGGCGCTCATCTCAATCTGGTCATGATAGACAGCGAGCTTGCGCAGCAGGGTCTTAGTAATCTTGCGGTTTGCGGGGATAACGATTTCGTTCGTACCGGCGCGTGTCACCTCAAGCGGAATCTTCTCGCCTAAGAGGCGGTCAGAGAGCTTGCTGGTGAGCTGCTCGATGAGAGCGTCCTTATCGCGGTCGTACTCGGCGTCCACCTTCTTACGCTGCTTCTGGCTCTCCTTCTCCACATCCACGGGGGGAGTACCGGGAGCGCTGGAGCGCACGATGCGAACATCCATCACCGTACCCACAGTGCCCGGGGGAACTCGCAGGGAAGTATCCTTCACGTCAGCAGCCTTCTCACCGAAGATGGCGCGCAGCAGGCGCTCTTCCGGAGCCAAATCAGTCTCGCTCTTGGGAGTAATCTTACCCACGAGAATATCACCAGGCTTCACCTCAGCACCGATGCGGATTACGCCATCGCTACCAAGGTTCTTCAGAGCCTCGTCACCCACATTGGGAATATCACGAGTGATTTCTTCCGGTCCGAGCTTGGTGTCACGGGCCTTTTCCTCAAACTCCTCGATGTGGATGGAAGTATAAGCATCCTCCTGCACCAAACGCTCAGAGATGATGATGGCGTCTTCGAAGTTGTAACCGTACCAGGACATGTAAGCCACCAGCACGTTGCGGCCGAGAGCAAGCTCACCACCATCCGTACAGGGACCGTCAGCCAACACATCACCGGCATTCACCACATCACCGCGGGACACGATGGGCTTCTGGTTGATGCAGGTGGAGGCATTAGAGCGCATGAACTTGCGCAGCTGGTATACGTAAATACCCTTCTCAGCGTCCGTGCGAACGCTCTCGGGATCACTCAGCCAACGCTGAGGAGCCACGGGAAGCTGGCCGTCATGAGTAGTAACGATGTACTCAGCCGTGGCAGAAGCCACGATACCGGGAGCCTGAGCCACCACCACAGCGCAACTATCGCGGGCGCACTTAGCCTCGATACCGGTACCTACGAGCGGGGCCTGATTCACCATAAGCGGCACACCCTGACGCTGCATGTTTGCACCCATGAGTGCACGGTTAGCGTCGTCATGCTCAAGGAAGGGAATAAGACCGGCAGCAATGGAAATAATCTGCTTGGGAGATACGTCCATGTACTCCACGCGGCGGGGATCCACCTCAATGAACTCCCCATGCTCACGAGCGGTGACACGGTTGCGGATGAAGTGGCCGCTGCCGTTATCATTATCGATCGGGTTATTAGCCTGAGCGATGAGGTGATATTCCTCCTTATTAGCAGTGAGGTACTCCACTTCATTGGTCACGATAACCTCAGTATCAATCACGTTACCGGCGGCATCCTTCTTCTCCACCTTCTTCACGCGGCGGAAGGGAGTCTCAATGAAGCCGTACTCATCAATGCGAGCATACGTGCAAAGAGAGTTGATAAGACCGATGTTCGGACCTTCAGGAGTCTCAATGGGACAGATACGGCCATAGTGAGAGGGATGAACGTCTCGCACCTCGAAACCAGCGCGGTCACGGTTCAAACCACCCGGACCCAGAGCAGAAAGACGGCGCTTGTGAGTCAGCTCAGCCAGCGGGTTAATCTGGTCCATGAACTGAGAGAGCTGGCTGCGACCAAAGAAGTCACGCACCACGGCACTCAGAGCCTTGGGATTGATAAGCTTGCTGGGAGTAATGTCCGTACGGGTGGTATCGCACAGCGTCATGCGCTCCTTCACGAGGCGCTCTGTGCGAGCAAGGCCCACGCGGCACTGATTAGCGATCAGTTCGCCCACGGCACGCACGCGGCGGTTACCAAGGTGGTCAATATCATCTACCTGACCTTCACCGTTCTTCAGGCGCAGCAGGTACTTAATGGCGGAAAGGAAGTCGATAGGCTGAATGAGGCGAATATCCTCAGGAACGTCAAGACCCAGCTTCTGGTTAATCTTGTAACGGCCCACACGAGTAAGATCATACTTCTTCTCCTCCTTGAAGAGGCGGTCCAGAGCGGTTGCAGCCTGCTGCACTGCAGGCGGGTCGCCGGGGCGGAACTTACGGAAAATCTCCTTAAGGGCGCTCTCGCGGTCATGAGCGAGGTCCTTCTTCAGAGTCTTCACGAGTGTCTCTTCCTCACGCTGGTCAATTACCTCAATTTCCTTGATGCCCAGCTCAAGCATCTTCTTGATGGTGGCAAGGCTGAGCGGCTCATATGCCTTAGCAATGATTGCAGCGCGACGGCCGGAGGCCTCATCACCGTGCTTCACATCCTCGAAGGGAATGAGGTACTCAAGCTCGTCACCCGTGGCATCAGCCAGCTTAAGGTTCTGAATTGTGTAGAACTGCTCCACGATGGAACGGTCACTCTCATAACCAAGGTAACGAAGGAAGGTAGTAGCAAGGAACTTGCGGCGGCGACGGCGACGATCCAAGAACACATACATCAGGTCGCTCGTGTCAAACTGCACTTCAAGCCAAGAACCGCGGTCAGGAATAATGCGGAAGGAGAAAATGTCCTTGCCGTTCGCATGGCGGGTCTTCTCAAAGCAGATACCGGGAGAGCGGTGCAGCTGTGCCACAATCACACGCTCAGCACCGTTAATCACGAAGGTACCGCGGTCCGTAATCATGGGAATCTCACCCATGTACACGTTCTCATCAGCTGTGTAGTCACCAACCTTCAGGCGGAACTTAACATACAGAGAGGCACTGTAGGTGTCACCGGAGCGGATAGCGGAAAAATCCGAAGTCTTAGGCGGAGAAATTTCGTAGGAGTCGTACTCCAGACGAATTTGACCGTCGTAGCTTTCGATCGGGAAATGCTCGGAAAGTACTGCCTGCAGGCCAATCTTGAGCCGCTTATCCGGCTCGCTGAAACGTTGCAGGAATTCTTCGTAGGATTTTGTCTGGATCTCGATGAGGTTCGGTGGTTCGATTACCTCTTTGATCTTGCCGAAACTGATTCGCTCTTGCTTGGGCTTTGACATGGAGTTGGCTGAGATGATGTTTTGCACCCATGTCCGGGTGCGGATCGGTTTACGTCTGGTAAAACCGACCCGGAATGGCGCGCGCACGCGCACACGCTCGCGATGTTGTCACCTTCCCGGGTCGGTCCTACAGCCTATTTTCTATCTCGGCTTCAGTAACTTTTTGTGTCATATAAGTTACTAATTCTTAAGCAATAGGGAATAGAAGCCAACATTCCCCCCGCATGACTTGACGCGAATGCAGGGGAGGACTACAATCCCCCCCTGCGGTCGCGGATTTAAAAAGGTTACTTGATAGTGACCTTGGCACCAGCCTTCTCGAGCTCGGCCTTGGCCTTCTCGGCGTCCTCCTTGGAGGCACCCTCGAGGATGATGGCGGGAGCGCCCTCAACGAGCTTCTTAGCGTCAGCCAGACCCAGACCGGTCTTAACGGTGCGAACAGCCTTAATGACAGCAATCTTGTTGCCGCCAGCGTCGGTCAGTTCTACGTCGAAGTCAGTCTTCTCTTCCACGGGCTCAGCAGCGGCAACGGGGCCAGCAGCAGCCACGGGAGCGGCGGCGGAAACGCCCCACTTCTCTTCGAGCATCTTTACAAGTTCAGCAGCCTCCAGAATGGTCAGCTTGCCAAGTTCCTCAGCGATTGTATTGAGATCAGCCATTGTAGTATCTATATGTTTTAATTGGTTCTAAGTCGCGGACGAGGGCTCCTCGTCCATTTAAGTTCTTACCGGCCGTAGAGCCGACAGAGAACCTAATTTTTTCAGGCGGCGGAGAGGGTGTACCACACCGCCGCCCTCTGGTCAAGTCTTTTTTTACTCTGCAGACGCATTTTCCTGCTCTGCACCACCATTTTCCTTGTCGACATATGCCTGAATGACACGTGCGAGGGCGGAACCGGCACCATTGATGGTACCAAGAAGGGTGGCAAGCAGAACTTCGCGGCTGGGCAGATCACCGAGAGCCTTGATCTTCTCGGGAGTAAGCTCAGCACCGTCAAGAATACCGGTCTTGTAAGCGGCCTTCTTGCTGGTCTTAGCAAAGGTGTTGATAGCCTTGGCGGCAGCGCAGACGTCGCTCTCGCCCATGACATAAGCCGTCTGACCCTTGAGGGCAGCGGTGATGTCGGGAAGACCGGCTTCCTTAACAGCCTTGGCCATGAAGGTGTTCTTAGCGACCACGCAGGAGGCACCGGCAGCGGCCAGAGCGGCACGCAGCGTGGTGAACTCAGGAACGGTCACACCCGTGTAATCGATAACGAGAAGGAAAGGAGAGGCATTCACCTTAGCCTTCAGGTCATCGATGATGATGGTCTTATCAGCGTTCACTTTCTTTTCAGTACTCATGTTCGTATCTGTGTTTCAGTGTTACAGCTTGGAGAACTCAACCTGACTGAGGGTGAGACCCGGGTTCATGGAGCTGGACATGGTAGCACCGGAGATATAGGCACCCTTAGCGCCGGAGGGGCGAGCCTTCACCACAGCGGAGATGAAAGCGCGGGCGTTCTCCACGAGCTTCTCGTTATCGAAGGAGAGCTTGCCTACAGCAGCGGAGATGTTAGCATTCTTGTCCACCTTGAAGTCCACACGGCCAGCCTTCACCTCACGAACAGCCTTGGCGGTATCGTCCGTCACAGTGCCGGTCTTGGGGTTGGGCATCAGACCACGCGGGCCGAGCACACGAGCAATCTTACGCACCTGGGCCATGGCGTCCGGGGTGGCGATTGCGCTGTCGAAATCAAGGTAACCACCCTGAATCTCCTTAATGAGATCCTCAAGGCCCACCTTCTCTGCACCGGCTTCGAGGGCAGCGGCAGCAGCCTCACCCTGGGCGAAGACGATTACACGAACATTCTTACCAGTACCGTGGGGCAGTGATACGGAGCCACGCACCATCTGGTCAGACTTACGGGGATCCACCGTCAGGCGGAAAGACACCGTGACCGTGGGGTCAAACTTGGGAGCAGGGAAGCTCTTCATGACCGCAACGGCTTCATCGACAGCATAAGCCTTGGTGGAATCCACCAGCTTGGCTGCCTCATTATAGCGCTTTGAGCGTTTCTTGGACATATTAATTTAGCAGTACGTTCGGGTTATTAATTTTCCCTCCTGCAGAAGGGGTTACATCTCAACCTCCACACCCATCTGGCGGGCCTGACCGGCAATAATGCGGGCGGCAGCCTCAGGATCGGTTGTGTTGAGGTCGGGCATCTTGGTGTTAACGATCTCCATCAGCTTCTCCTTGGAGAGCTTGGCAACCTTCTTCTTGTTCGGCTCGCCGGAGCCGGACTTGATGCCAGCGGCCTTCTTAATGAGATTGGCTGCCGGGGGCTGCTTGGTGATGAAGTCGAAGGACTTATCCTTGTAAACGGTAATCACGACGGGGAGAACATCGCCGGCCTGCTTCTGAGTTCTTGCGTTGAACTCTTTGCAGAAGCCCATGATGTTAACACCGGCCTGACCAAGTGCAGGACCCACGGGCGGCGAAGGATTCGCAGCACCAGCAGGAATCTGCAGTTTGATTGTTTTTACTACTTCTTTTGCCATGGTTGTGTTTGTTTTGGGTTACCGCAGCAGCTGTGCTCCAAGCACAGCTGCTACAGCGAGAAGATTTTCAGTTAACGAGCGTCAGACTTACCGCGCTCCTCTTCAGGTACGAGCTGTACCTGCGTGTAGTCAAGATCCAGCGGATTAGAACGGCCGAACATCGTCACGCCTACGCGAAGCTTGCCGTGCTCAGCATCCACTTCCTCCACAATACCGTGCTCACCTTGGAATGCACCTTCCAGCACCACCACTTCATCCTTCACATTGAAGACAATCTTCTGGCGGGCACCTTCACTGCGGCGCTCAATTTCCTTCATGAGGTCAGTCACGTCCTTCTGGGACATGGGAAGGGGTTCTTTATTTCGGCCGCAAGCAAAGCTGATGACACCATCAACAGCCTGAATCTTATACCAGGCATCGTTATTAAGACTGCCATCCGGGCGGCGCAGGGCGAAGTTCAGGTATACATAACCGGGGTACAGCTTACGATCCTGTACGTACTTCTTACCATTACGTACTTCTTCCACCTTTTCGGTGGGCACGAGGGGCTCACTCTGAACGAGAGCACCCATTTCTTCATCCTCCTTGAAGAGGCGCTTAAGGTTTTCTACAGCACGGCGTTCTTTATTGGAGAGGACATGCAGCACATACCACTGGTCCTTTGCAGCGGGGACAACACGTGCTGCAGAGCCGTTCTTTCTATCATACGGGCGAGACATATAGGAAAATCTGAGTGGTGAATACAGTATTCAGCTTAAAACTGCACGCTCTATCAGGAAAGAGCCATAATCAGCCAGTTGGTCACGCTGGCCATCACATAATCAAAGAAGGCGACATATGCACCAAGAAGCACCATGGCGATAAGCACCATGATGGTAGAACCGGACAACTCACGAAACTTTTTAAACCCTTTTACCTTGGGGTCACTCTCCCACGGCCAGGAGCACTTCTTCAGCTCCCCTTTCACATTGGATATATACTGGGAAATCTTGCGGAACATCGTCTGTTTTTAGTGAGTTGTGCTTAAAAATTGAGAAAAAAAAAGAGGAAGGTCAGCAGGGTATGAGAGACTCGAACTCCCAACACGCGGTTTTGGAGACCGCTGCTCTACCAATTGAGCTAATACCCTTTTACCTTGCTCTGTTTTCGGCCGACCGTGAAAAGGGGTTACCCACTCTTGGGTGGGCAACCGCCCTTTCTTTCGGCCGGGAGTTGATGACTTCGCCGCCAACCCCCGATGGTTAAGTTTTCAGCGGGGCTGATTAGCCCTTGATCTTGGCAACCTTACCGGCGCCAACGGTGCGACCACCCTCACGGATAGCGAAGCGCATACCCTCCTCCATAGCTACGGGAGTGATAAGCTCAACACCGATGGTGACGTTATCACCGGGCATCACCATTTCAGTACCCTCGGGAAGAGTTACGGTACCGGTCACGTCCGTCGTACGGAAGTAGAACTGAGGACGATAGTTGTTGAAGAAGGGAGTGTGACGGCCACCTTCCTCCTTGGTCAGCACGTAAACGGCTGCCTCGAAGTCGGTGTGAGGAGTCACGGAACCGGGCTTGGCGATCACCTGACCACGAACGATGTCTTCCTTCTTAATACCGCGGAGCAGCACGCCCACGTTATCACCAGCCTCACCCTTGTCGAGAAGCTTGCGGAACATTTCGATGTCGGTCACGGAGGTCTTCACGGTGGGCTTGATACCCACGATTTCAACTTCCTCCATCTTGTTGATGATACCACGCTCGATACGACCGGTAGCCACAGTACCACGGCCGGAGATGGAGAACACGTCCTCCACGGGCATCAGGAAGGGCTTCTCAGTGGGACGCTCAGGAGTGGGGATGTACTCATCCACAGCATTCATGAGGTCAAGAATCTTGCTGGTGTACTCAGGATCACCCTCGAGAGCCTTCACAGCGGAACCCATCACGATGGGCAGGTCGTCGCCGGGGAACTCGTAGGAAGAAAGAAGCTCACGAATCTCCATCTCCACAAGCTCAGCGAGCTCAGGATCAGCGAGGTCCATCTTGTTCATGAACACAACGATGTAGGGAACACCCACCTGACGAGCAAGCAGGATGTGCTCACGAGTCTGCGGCATGGGACCGTCAGCAGCGGAAACTACAAGGATAGCACCGTCCATCTGAGCAGCACCGGTGATCATGTTCTTCACATAGTCAGCGTGACCGGGGCAGTCCACGTGTGCATAGTGGCGGTTGTCGGTCTCGTACTCTACGTGAGCAGTAGAAATGGTAATACCACGCTCACGTTCCTCGGGAGCGCCGTCAATCTGGTCATAAGCTTTGAACTCAGCCTTGCCCTGCTCTGCAAGAACCTTGGTAATTGCAGCAGTAAGGGAAGTCTTGCCATGGTCAACGTGACCGATCGTACCCACGTTCACGTGGGGCTTGGTGCGCTGGAATGATTCTTTGGCCATAATAGTAAATTAAAGATAATTTGGGGCTGCTTATTCTTGCATGAGCCTAAAAAAAGCTTCTGGCGGGATTTGAACCCGCGACCTCATCCTTACCAAGGATGCGCTCTACCCCTGAGCTACAGAAGCGTTGTTGGCTCTTGTTGTCCCACAAGGGACGTGAAAGCGAGGGCATTTTACAACATTCCCCCTCGAATGTCAATCACAAAAATGCATTTTTTTTATTTTTTTTGATTTTTTCGTTATAATTTTCTATTTTATTTTTTCTTACCCATTAAATATCAAATACTCTATCCAATAGATTTTTTTCTTGCAAACAAGCGCAGGTAGAGGCAGATTGGAGCCCTATGAAGACAATTGCACTCATCAGCGCAGTTACGCTGGGCAGCATGGCTGCCTTCAGCGCCGAAACAACAGAGAACAGCACCCCTGCATCAGCAGCTACTCCTACAGTCGCAGCATGCGAGGTAACAGAAGAAGGTATCCAGTGTGGCGAAAACACTTGGGCGAACGTGGAAACCATCACATTACTTGCAGCTAATGGTGACCCCATCGCGCAATATGCTATTGCCTGGATTACAGAGAACGGCACTAGCGACACGGAAGCAGACCCAACTAAGGCCAACGAGATGTATTCCCACGCCCTCCCCGGTCTGGAAAAAGCCGCTCGCGAGGGCAACCCGACCGCTTGCCGCGTTCTTGCGCACATGTATGCCACCGGCAGGGGCGTGGAGAAGGATCCTGCCAAGGCTCAGGAAGTCATGAGCTGGTGCAATAAGGGCTGCGGCGAATGCCCGTCAGGCTCCGCACCTCAGCAGCCCACCACTGCTGAAGATTGCACTCCGGCGGCTTCCTCCACCACAATGTAAGTACTTAGGGGACTAGATACCCTTTCACGTTCACGCCTGCTCCATTCATACCGGAGCAGGCGTTTTGACATCTTTATCGCTCGTAAATCACCTCTTTCAGGTACAAGCCTTCCGGCGGGGCACAGTGCCGTGTCTTAGCACCATGAGGCTGCTGCAGCATATTCCTAAGCTCGGCTGGCGTCATCTTACCTGCAGCCACTTGTTGAGCAGTGCCCACAAGCATCCTAACCATGCGGTACATGAAGCCATTCCCATGAAAGCGCAATCTTAGAATCTCCCGCCCCTGCTCTTCCTGTACAGAGGCCGCATAAATGGTTCGTATGTAATAATCCTCCGGGGGAATCTCAGGCTCATTCCCTCGGCGAGCAGCAAACCTCCGGAAGTCATGCTGACCTTCGTATACGCTCAGAGCTCCGCGAAGGGCCTCAATCGGCACACCCATGGGACGGTGCCACACCCTGCCGGCAAGAAATGGGCTCAACACAGGCGCCACACTGATGAGATACTCGTATATTTTACCGCTAGCATTAAACCTAGCATGAAAATCCTCCTCCACATGTTCTGCATTGAGTACTCTTATGCTGGCTGGCAGATGCGCATTCAACGCAGCCACCCAGTTCTGCAGGCTCATGCGGCAGCTCTCCGGAATATCAGCATGAAAACGCTGTGCTATAGCGTGCACACCGGCATCCGTACGACCGGATGCCGCTATCCTCAACGGCGCACGGAGAATGGAGCCAAAGGCAGCCTCCAGCACATCCTGCACAGTATCACCCCCGGCCTGACTCTGCCAGCCATGCCAGTGAACACCATCGTATGCGCAAGTGAATAAAACTCGGGGCATATTATCTGAAGATAAGAAAGCCGCAAGCACCCAGTGGGTGATTGCGGCTTTCGAAAGTCGGACTATATATTTCCCGCAACAGGGTTGCAGCGCTGTCTTTACAGGTCGAAGTCCAGCTCCATACCACCGTCACCACTGCCGGAGTCATCGCCGCCGTCCATATCCATATCAAGGCCGCCGTCGTCACTACCGGAGTCATCACCGCTGTCCATATCCAAATCCAAGCCGCCATCATCGCTGCCGGAGTCAGAATCACCGCCACCCAAATCTACATCGAGATCAGAGGAGGAATCGCTGTCATCCGCGGCGGGCGTGGTATCAGCGGGCTCATCATCCACAGCAGGCTCCTCCGTGGGCTCGTCAGCTGCAGGAATCTCCTCCGCGGGCACTTCAGCGGGCTCGGGAATAGCGGGCACGTCCTCATCAGAATCCATCTTGGTAAACGGCACAGAGCTAGCCTCAGCACGATAAGCCAAAGCTTCGCGCAGCTTGGAAGAACCATAGAACTCGGCAAAGTTACCGGGAGTCTCATGAGAGGTGGAAGCATCACGGATATAAGCCATGCCAGTCTTCTGGCGCTCAGCGGCAGGGCCGGAATCACCAACACCATTAGCTGCGCCCACGGCCAGAATGAGGCGCTCACGGCTCACCTCGCCATCCTCACCCACGGGCATACTGGCCTGAATACGGCCCACCTCAGCTGCGAGGCTGATGAGAGCTTCGGCATACTCGGTACCCTCGCTACCATCAGAATCAGTCATACTGCGAGTAAGTGCAGTCTCATTCAGAGCGAAGGGACGCACACCGGCATTCTGCATACGCTGCTGCAGCACGGCCACGCGGGGAGCGGCGGCTTCAGCAGTACGATAATCGGTCACTTTCTGAAGCTCTTCTGTCAACTCACGAGTGAGCTCAAGAGCTGTCTTTTCTTCCTTCTGGCAGGAAGTAAGAGAGGTCAGTGCCAGAAAGGCAAACGAGGGAATGAGAAGAAAACGTTTCATGGAGAAATAAGATAAGCTACTTTCTGAAATTAGCAGGATTTTAGCCTTCTGTCAAGGTAAAGTGTACAGAATAAGGAAAAAAATATCAGTTTAATGCATAAGCTGAGGGATTTGGAAGAATATCAGCATAAATTCCGGGCGATGAGTTTTCTATCGGCGTAGCACCCACACAGCGTGCATAAAAATCAGCAGGTCCCACACCGCCAATAATGGCATACCCATAGCCCAGAGCGCGCATATGCTCCAGAGCAGTCACCAGCAGCACTCGGCCCACACCGCTCCCGCGGGCATCCTCACTTACACCCATAGGGCCGATAAAGCCTCGGGCGGTAGCATCATAACAGGCGAAGCCCAGTATTTTCTGCTCACGCGTGGCAATGATGCAACCGGTAGGCTGGTGGCTCATAGCTATTCGGCACTCACTCACCCAGCGAGGGCTGAAGTGACGCCCTACCCAATCCTCTAGGATGTGCGCCTCAAACGGCATACACGGGCGTACAGTAATGCCCTGCTCTGCGGCGGCGGCACGCAGCGGTGCACCTTCCGGCAGCTGATAAAGCCTTACAAGCATATCTTGCATAGGTCAAATGGTATTTCTTATTTGTTAAAAAAAAGGGCGGGAGCGCCCTACCGGCACTCCCGCCCGTTAAATGAGCATTATTCACCACCGCGACCGGCCTGAGAATTGAAGTACAGCTTAGCAGCTGCTTCAACAGTCTCACTAGTACCGCCGAACACGTTCTTAATCATGTATGCCAGAGCCACTGCATCACGGAAGTTCGCAGGAGCGCCATTCCACTTGGAAGCATCCATAGCGGCGCCGCGGGCGGCATACTCCTTCACGCCAGGCATAGCCCACAGCATAGCCTGAGCACGGATCATAGCCTGCACGGGCAGCTCCATGTCACGGCCGTGGGAGGAAAGGCCCGCACGGCAGTATGCATTAATGGCGTTATTAGCAGCGGCAAGATTGGCCTCACTAATGGTGCCGGAGATTTCCTCAGCGGGGACTGCGGATGCCATAGCATGAGCGATGGCGAACTGAAGCCAGCCATAGCAGGAGCTATTCAGCGTCTTACCGGGCTCGGAGTCCAGAAGCTTCTTCACATCAGCCTCCACATCAGCCAGAGCAGCGCCATTCATAGCCTTGGCAAGAATCTTTGCTGCCATGTATGTGGCCACCTCTGTAGTGGAGAGCCACTCCGGGTGAGAGAAGCTGTTTACAAGCTGATTCAAGCCGGTGAAGTCCAGCTGGCGCACGGCGCACTCGATTTCAAGCATGGCGGCGCGGGTGGAAGGATTACGGTCCAAGCCCACGAAGCCCTTGTACTTATCCTTCACCGCGGCAAGCTGAGTGCGGGCTGCAGCCAAATCACCAGATGTAAGCGCACGCTCTGCGGCAGCCAAATCCTCAGGAGTCTGGATGAAGAAGAGCTTCACACGACTTACGTTCAGGCTCACATCCTGCTCCGTGCCGCGGTCATAATACACTACAGTATCCTTACCGCCAGCCCCCTTAACCACCATGCGGCGGGGTCTGTTATCACGGTTTGTCTGAATCAGCGCGGTGAGTCCCTGCTGCTGGCGGGAAGGCTGAGCCTGCTGGGCCGGCTGGGCCGCCGGGCGCCTCTGAGAACGACCACCACGGCGGGACTGCTGAGCGTCACTGAAACAGGTCAGCGCAGCAAGACCTACTACGAGTACATTGTAAAGTTTCATTTCTGTATTTCTGAGTTACAAATTATTTCCTATTGCGACGCACACGAGACTGGAAGTCACGATTTTCCTTGTCTTCTCTCTGCACTGCAGCATCAGCGGCATACTGGCCAAGAAGGCTTTCCACCTCATTCCAGCGGTCACGATCATCCGGGGTCAGCTTATCCACAAGGCCGGACTCACGCACACGTCTCACGTATACCTGACCGGTATTCCAAGCGCGCCAGCGGTCAGAGCCCTTGAAGTTACCCTGCATACGGTCACCGGTGCTGGGCTGGTTACGCTCCCAAAGCAGCTTCATGAGAGCCACACAGGCAGGAGCAGAGTAGCGGATGTTACCCATATCCTGATAGAGGTTCGTGTAGGAAACGAGAGCGTTCTCCACGTCACCGGAGGCAGCCAGAGCCTGACCATACAGCAACTGCATGTCCTTACGGCCCACGCGGATGCCGGCATCATCAAAACGCTTAGCGCAAGCCACAGCCTCAGCAGCATTGCCCATGTCCATGTGCAGCTGAGTCAGACCGAAGAGGGCGGGACCGGCGATTTCCTGCTTCTGAGAGTTGGAAAGCTCGGTGAAGAGAGCCACTGCGTTGGAGCGCTCGGAGGCGATGAGAGCCTGTGCCTGTGCCTTACCAAGCTTAGCTTCATCAAGGTACTCACCACCGCGGGAAACAGCCTGCTCGAAGTACTTCAGAGCATTGCGGGCCTCTTCCTCCTTAATGGAGACATCACCCATACGGCTGGCATACTTAACCTGATAGTTACCCACCTGCACGCAAATGAAGTTTGTGAGGTCCTCGGGGCGGAACTCAGCGGTCATGCGGCGGAAGGCCTGCGTAATCTGCTCAGCCATTGCATCAGCCTTGGCCTTGTCGCCGGGCTCCTGAGAACGAGCAAGCTTAGCCTGAGCCTCGCTCATGGAGGAAAGCATGGCCATACGCAGAATAGCGCGGGTATACTTATCCTCAGCCACAATGCCGGGGAAGTTTGTGAAGTGCTCATTCTTCTGCTCCAGAGTAAGAGCGGAGCCATTGTACTTCTCCCAACCGGTGGAGTAGGAAGCGGCATAACCATTAATGGTGGCTTCCATATCCGGGTTCACGGAGTTGTTAGCGAGGCCATAGTTAGCTTCACGGGCGATAATGCGCTGAGCAAGTTCGATAGCTGCATCAAACGCAGCCTTATCACCGCCCTCAGCCAAGGCCAGTGAGCGGCTCACCATCTTCAAGCAGTATTCACAGCCCTCGTAGTCAGCATCACTCCAGTAGCGTTCCACATAGCCACGAGCACGGGCCATCATGGCGGCATCATCCTCGCCTTCCTTCTTAATCTCACTGCCGTAGGAGGAGAGCATGTAGAAAGCATTAGCTGCTACGCTCTTGCCCTTATCCCCCTGAGCCATGGCGGCATCAGCAGCGCGTTCCAGAATGACGATACCCTCGGGCTTGCGGGCTTCATCTTCACCGTTGATGAAGATGTTACCGTGCAGCAGAAGCACGTGCGGATACAGGTTGTGAGCCTGCTCACCACCCCACTTCTCCTCAAAGGAGAGGCAGTATGCAAGGGCGGCCTCGATATCGCGCGCCTGAGCCTCAGCATCACCATTGCCCTGACGCTCCAGCAGAGTATTGATACCCATGAAGACGACATTAGGCTGCATGGTGTTCTCATTGGGGAACTTCTTGATGAAATCCTCCACGCAGGCCAGAATCTTATCACGGTGAGTAGCGTCATGGCGCACAAGCTTACTGTGGGCGTCAATGATGAAGAAACGAGTCTGAGTCTCATTCGTGATAGCATTCGCTTCCTTCAGCTTGCCGGCTTCAAGTGCAGCAGAGAAGAGATTCTCACTCAGAATAGCCTCACCCAGAGTGATGACATCCTCCCACTTCTGAAGCTTGTAGGCGGCAGCCACCTGCACAAAGCGAGCAGCCACATAGTTCTGGTTCGTCTTATCGTTCCCCAGAGCAGCAACCACCTCAGCAGCGACAGATGTAGCCTCTGCCCAGTTACCTTCACTGGTAAGGCGTGCCATCTTATTCACGAGCAAGGCAGTCTGGCCCCCCTCGCCCATTTCCTCCATGTTAATCTTACCTTCAAGAGCCACAGCTACTTCCTCATCACCGGTGGCACGGCAGAGCTGGGAGAGCTGGAAGATGTTGCGGTCACGCATGGACTTGGGACCCTCCGGCGTAGTCTGGGAAAGGTTCGGGTAACGGTCCAACAGCAGCTGATAACCGGCACGGGCCAGACGCATGGAGCCGTACTGTTGAGCAACGTTTGCAGCGGTCACGAGAGCGTATGCCTCCAGCTGAGTATTGGCACGGTGCAGCTTCTGGTAGTTTTTGAAAAGAGTAGCACAGTTATTGGCATTGTAGGAAGCGCCTGCTGCGGGATCCGGCACACTGGAGCTGTAGTTGCGCAGCTGCTGGTGCATGGTGCGCAGAGCCTGACAAGTCTCCATCACCTCGGGCACAAGCCCCAGCAGAGCATAGGTGGTCTTGGCACCTTCATTAGCAGCATCCTGCTCACCGCGGCGAAGAGAACCACTCACAATCTTGGCACCCTGCAGAGCGGGGTTGAAGAACATGGAGCCATAACGAGCCATGCGGATGGGACCGAGGGAGAAGCTCTGGGGATTCGAGCGAATCACCTTGTAAATCCAGCCGATGTGCTCCGGGTGCTCAATACCCACACGAATAATTGTATCAAGGCCGGACATGGCCATATCATCAGGCAGAGGAGCACGAGCCGTACGGCTGCGCTCAAGGAACTCACCGGCTTTCTGGAAATCAGGCTGCGGCTTCAGCAGGTATGCCTGCATGAGCATGAAGCACAGCTTACCATCCATCTTCTGAGCCTTTTCCATGTCAGATACCTGACCCTTCTGGTACATATCCAGGTATTCTTCCATGAGCTGAATACACTCCTCAAACTTGGAAGGATCACCGGCCACATTATTGCGGGGATCACCGGCAGCCTGATTGAAGCGGCTGTAAGCCATGTAGAAAAGGGAAGCCGTCAGGAAAGGCTCATAGCCGTTACCATTGTTCATGTTAGGCTCGGCCAGAGCGCGGTCACGCAGTTTACGGTCCTGGAAGCGGGGGTCTGTGCGCAGCACCTTGAATGCCTCATAAGCCTGCTCATACTGCTTTGCAGCAAAATAGATGTTGGCCTTCTGCCAGTGGAAGAAGGGCTCATAGTGAGCAAACTGAGCGGCAATACGTGATCTGGTATTACCATAGGTGGCAATCATGCGATCGCAGAGGGCAATGGCTTCTGCCGCCTTGTTCTGCGAGATGAGCTGCTGGATCTGGGAGGCCGCAGTGGCAGGGTCCTGCGCGTGACACACCATGGGCATGGTGCCGGCAATTGCCAATACGGCTGCTACGGTTGAGTTCTTAATCATAAAACAGAATAGGTGTTTTGTTAAGATGGTTAATTGTGAAGAGAGAAAAAACGACAGGGGGGGGGAAAGGGGGCGGTTCTCCTTCTGAAACAGAGAGGCGAACAAGAGAGGGGAGCTGCGGTGCCGTGCACCGCTCAGCTCCCCCCTCAGGGGTTTTTATTAGAGGTTATATGCCTTCATCATTCCTGTGCTGAGGTACTCAGACCCACAGAGTGAATGCCGGCTTCGGCCAGAGCGGCCATGACGTCCACGATGCGCTGGTGCGGCGCACGACCGGCACCGGTAAGCATCACTACGGGCTGGGTGTCCACCGCCTCAGCCTGCTCCTTGAGCATCTTGAGGGATTCCACCAGCTGCTCCATGCGGCGCTGCTCCAAGTAGGAGGCTGTGCCGGGTTCGAGCGTCGGATCATATGCACCACCCACCACGAGGTCATTATTCCAAGTTACCACACCAGAGGCGGACACGTTAATGTTACCGGGGTCCACCTTGGGGCGCTGGGATGATGAGGACTGATCAGAGGGAGGGATACTGATATCAAGCTTCTTCTCACTAACGAGAGAGGTAGCCACAAGGAAGTAGATGAGCAGCAGGAAGCAGCAGTCAATCATCGAAGAGATGTTGGAAGTCATCTCTTCTTCCTCAGGTGCCTGAATTTTCTTGTTTCTTGCCATATTCGGAAAAGATGGTTAAATACTGTTCTGATTATTTGGCAGGAAGCGTACCGAACACGATGTTGGTCACACCAGCTGCAGCAGCTGCACGAATAGCACCGGAGGTGCGCTCCCAAGGAGCATCCGCGTCACCACGCAGGTAAAGACGAATCATCTGGGGTTCGATGGTGCCTTTTGCCTCCATAGCCTCACGCTGACGCTTGATGAAGTCCGTGAGCTCCTGAGCCTGATTGCGGCTGTAGCCGATGCTGGCACCGCTACCATCCGCCACGCCCCAGATGGTACCGGGAGCGTATGTGGCATTATACTTAGCCAGTGCGTTCGCATTCTTACCACCCATCACCTCAGGATCAGCAAACACGTTCACCACGATACAGCCGTTAGCATCCTTCATCTCCGAAGCAGATACAGCGTTGGGCATGTTCACGCTCGGATCCTTGGATACCGTAATCTGCGCGGCGTTCACAATGAAGAACATCAGCAGAAGGAAGCAGCAGTCAATCATGGGCGACATGTCCATCTCGCTCTTGACTTCCTCTTGCGGTCTTGCGTTTTTCTTAGCCATTTACAGGATTCGGAAAAATGTTTGTAAGGTTTACGCCTGCCCGTGGCGATAAATCACAGCGGGCAGGCCCGGATGGAACAGGCTCAGGCCTGTTCCTCTTCTGCATACTCAACTTCCTCTTCCACGCCTTCCTCATCATCACCACCCAGACCCTCGGGGATGCGGGCGAGCTGAGCCTCGGCATTGATGACGTTGATGGAGGTATTCACCATCTCCTGGATAGCGTTCACGCACTCAGCCTCCAGAGCCTGAGCTTTCTTCTTCAGGAAGAAGAAGGCCGGCAGAGCAAGAATGGAAATAATCAGACCCCAGAAGGTGGTGAGCAGAGCCACGGAGATGGAGCCTGCGAGCTGAGCGGGGTCAGCCTGGCCGGTTTCAGCGAGTACGGCGAAGGCGTCAATCATACCCTGCACCGTACCGAACAGACCGATGGAAGGAGCGATGGAACCGCAAAGGGCCAGCACGTCCACATACTTCATCAGGCGCGGACGCTCATTAGCAGTGAAGTCAGCGATGGCGTCCTCAATGCCGTCCTTACCAAGATCCTCAGGACGATTGGCGTCAATGTTCGGCAGAGCGTATGCAACCAGACGGCCCAGATAGGTGGGGCTGGTTGTAGCATGCTGAATAGCGGACTGCACGCGGCACTCGGTCATGAGAGCCACAAGTTGAGCACGCAGCTCTTCCGGGCAGAACTTCTTCTTGGCCAAATCCATGATACTGAATACAACGAGGAATACCGTGATGGCGAAAAGGATGACGAGCGGAATCATCGTCCAACCACCGGCAATCACCCACTTATCGAGCATGTTTGTCTCCTTCACGGCTGCCTCAGCGCCTTCAGCGGCATCCTGAGCCAGAGCCATTGACATAGAGCCCATTGCAATCACTCCGAGAGAGAGTGCACGTACACCGTAGCGTATAATTGTGTCTTTCATAATAGTAAAAATGCTGTTTATGCAGAATTGACGCCTTTTATTTAACCAAATTTTCTCGACTTGTCGAGAAAGTTTTTCCCAAAAGTGGAATTTTCCGCATAAAATCAAGGGATAGCTGTCTATTCTAAATATTAAAGCCAAGTAAAACAAGTATTTTTTGATACAGCTCTGTATTCTCCATCACTCCTGAAAATGAGCTGGAGCCGGGGCCAGCGGCATACAACGGAACCGCCACGCCGGAATGATTTTCCGTACAGAAAACGGCCTGCACTCGTCCTCGCTCGCGTGAGCCATCTAAGATAATGAGACCGCCAGTCTGATGGTCAGCAGTAACAATAAGCAGAGTATCCGGGTGCTGCTGCATCCACCTCATCACCACACCTACAGCTTGGTCAAAATCTAACACTTCGCGCACGAGCTCCTCCAGCTTGTTATCATGGGCAGAGGAATCAATGCGCGAGCCCTCAATCATAAGAAAAAAGCCATTTTCGGCATTCTCCAAGTGCTCCAGCGCACGCTGCGTGCAGCGCGGCAACAAATCACCCCTGCGTGAAGCGGGCGGGCAATCACCGGGAGCAAAAAGCTCCACATCTTCCCCCTGAGCAGTCATAGCCTGCAACTGCTCATCAGTAAAGGCAGAGGCACCACCCCCCAGCACCACATCAAATCCCGCAGTAGTTAGCGCTGCGGCGATGGCAGGCGTATTCCGGCGGCTATCCACATGTGCATAAAATGCAGCAGGAGTAGCATCCGTTATAGCTTTAGTAACCACCAGTCCGGTTCTCATCCCCTGCTCTCTCAACACAGCAGACAGAGATTTCAGCGGCGTACCATCAGGAAGCTGACCAAGCATGCCATTATTCGTCTTCCGCCCGCAAGCAATAGCTGTACCGGCGGCAGCGGAATCCGTAATCGTACGATTAGCAGAGGGCGTGCGCAGAAAAGCAGCCTGAGGCAGAGTCTGAATAAAAAGTTTGCCACGGTTACAAAGCCAAGCGGCCCAGAGCTGCTCACTGCCCATTCCGTCCCCAATCATGAGAATCACATTTTTCGGGCGAGATGCCGCCGGTGGCTCACTCAAATTATATTCCGCCACTTCATGCGAGGGCAGGCCATCTACTGTCTGCGGGCGCTGCTCAGCAGCAGAAAGAAGACCACCCAGCAACAGCGCAGCTAATATAAACATCTTTTTCATCCCCTCAGCTATACCAACTTTCCACTCACAAGGCAAGAAAAAAGGCCACTACCCATCGGTAGTGACCCTGAAAAAATCTACTGCGGAAGCAATTTACTTACCCTTCACATCCAGCACACGAACGGGCTCAACGGGCTGCAGCTCGGGCTGAGGTGTGCAGTTCTTGGGCATGGGGTGCAGAGCAGGCGCAGACTGAGTCTGGCAGCAGCAGGAGCTGAAACCTACTGCACAAGCAACGGCAAGCATCAGAGTTGTGAGTTTCATAAGAAAAATGACGTATGAAGTTATCGCAGTACAGTACAACACATTTTCTCGCAAAAGTCAACCCCAAAACGGATTTTTATACCCACGAAAAGCCGTTTTTTCTACTCCTGTGACCCATAATATACTTGCACGCATCTGCATGCTGTGCCATAATGCGGCTGTTAACATGGCCAGACGCAAGCGAAAGAAAACTGAGAAGAGCCCAAGAAGGCAGCGCCAACGAAGCCTGTGGCGCAGGCTACTGCCTTGGTTTCTAGTACTTCTGCTCATTGTCATTCTACTGCCGATAATAGGAAGTTACCACCTGCTTAGCTGGCTTCAAGGGGATACCTTCAGGGAGCGCCTCTCTGACACGCTAGCCAATAAAGCGCAGGCGGCAGAAGTTGCCATTCCTGAAAATCTTCATATCAACGATGAACGCCTCAGCCTGCCTGCCGCCACCCTGCGCCGTGCCGATGTACTGCAGCAGGTAACAGCCCGTCGCATCGTGGCGGATATCACTCGTGGTCGCCTCTTCCACCGTGAACTTCTTATTAATAAGCTGACAGTGGAGGACGCTTCCGTGCGCCTGAATACCGCAGCTCTGGACGAGCCCCTCCCCCCCGTCAAGGATATAGAAAACGGCATCTGGAGCCGCTTTATTCCGGAGCGTGTTATTCTGAATAATTTCGAGTGTACGGACGCGGACATCGAGCTCATCCGCTCCGGCAACTCATATAGCCTGACAGGCTGCCAGATTACAGCTGCCCCCACCACACGTGGAAACATGACAGAGTGGCAAGTCACGCTGGAGAACGGCAGAGTACACACCCCCCTGAGCTATCTGCAGACATGTAGCGTCAAGAATGCCACCCTACTTTTCAATCCTCGCGCTATCATCCTTTCCGACTGCAGCTTCATGCTCACCCCGGGAGAAATGCGCATGAAGGGCTCATACCTCATGAGTAACCGGGAATGGTATCTGGAACTGCGCGTCAATAAGGCAAACGTGGAGCGCCTGCTGAACAATGACTGGCGCCGCCACATCTCCGGCGAGCTTTTCGGTGAAGCAAAGTTCACCGGCACCGGTGATAATCTTCACGAGGCCAGAGGAACCCTCTCCCTCCAGAAGGGTGAACTCGAGGAGCTCCCCATCCTTTCTGAGCTCACCATCGCGGACACGCGCCCGTACAGAACTGTCGCTCTGGACAAAGCGGAGTGCCGCTTCAGTTTCCCCTATTCCAACCCCGCCCACAATATCGACCGCGCCTGGCTTTTTGACCGCATTGACATCCGGGCCGCGGAAGACGCCATCCGCGTGCGCGGCCACGTCATCATCGGTAGGGATCACTCTCTGCGCGGCACTCTCACAGTCGGCATTCGAGAGAGCTCACTGGCTGCTATCTCCTCCATACCGTCCAACTTCGTCGAAGATCTTTTCACCGCGCGGGGAGATGCGGGCTACCGCTGGGTAAACATCAACCTCAGCGGCACCACAGATAATCCGCAAGAAGACCTCACAGCCCGAGTACGGGCCCTGTTAATCGCCGCAGTACCGGAGGCCGCGGCGAATACCGCCACCGGAGCGGCCCGCACAGCGACCGGCTTACTGGAAACGCTTTTCTCCGCCCCCAATCAGGAAAGAGAACCGGAAAGCGACTCTGACTCCGACGAAGAAACTCCGTCTATCCCCCGCCCCTCAGCCTCAGGCATCCTTGACATCATATTCTGATATTTTTATGAGCGCCCAGACATCCTCATACCCTTCCCAGTACGTAGACTGCACCTGCACCATCGTAGAACGTTTCGCACACACAGCCTTCCGTGCCACCCTACCGAACGGCAAGCCCACGGTAGCGTTCGTACAGAAGAAAGAAGCCTGGCTACTGGATGAACTTCAGCCCGGCGACAAAGTGCTTTGCACCATATGCCCGGCAGATTTTGAGCGTGCGCGCATACGAGCTCGGGCCTAAGCTGAAGCGTCATACTAAAACATTTTTCACTTGAACAGGCAGGGGGCAAATGGTAGAATGGCGCTGTGACGCGTACGAAACCTATTATCTCCTGCATTCTGCCTGCTACGGATCTCCTGCTGACGCTTGGTTGCGTCGCGATTGCCCCGGCGTGCACCAATTTTATAGCCCCCTTTCTGAACTGGGAAAGCAGCCCCGGCTTCAATGTATTCACAGCCTCTCCTTTCCTTGTTGGTGTGGCAATTGCGGCGGTGCCCGTAATTCTTCGCATGGTGGGCTTTTACCACCGCAACAACATGCAGCGCCACGCCTCGGCCATACGCCAGCTGACGCTCTTCCTAACATATTATCTCGTAGTTTTCGGGGTGTACGAAATTGCACGCCCTGACACAGGCTCCGTGTACGCGAACCATGTTATTCTGGTAACCCTGCTACTCATCACTCCGGGGCTATACCTGCGCTACCTTCTGTTGCGCCTGCTGCAGTTCCATACACCGACCGGCCGTGATTATCTCCGGCAGGTCATACTTGCCGGCAGCGAGGAAGCCATCGCCCGCGAATGGGAATTGCTCTCCCCTTACTGGCGAAACAGCATGAATGTAGTCGGCAAAGTGGTGGAAGGAAAGACCTCTCAGGAAGAAGTTCAGCAGATTATCGAGCAGAACCACGTGCAGCAGCTCATGCTTTTCGGCGGCCTGGATGCATACCGGGACATGGCTGATACCATCATCCGCTGCGAGCTTCAGGGGATTGACATTTACGTACACCTGAAGAACAGTCACCCCGTGAATATGCGTGCGGACGTCACTGAGATAGGTGACCAGCGTGTGCTTATCCTCACCTCCACGCCAGTTTACTCTTGGAGCCGCATGTTCAAGGGCGTTTTTGACCGCATTATGGCCTTCTTTGGCATCATCGCCACTTCCCCCTTATGGCTCGTCGCTGCCATCGGCATCAAAATCAGTGACCCGAATGGTAAAATCTTTTACCGCCAGCAACGCTCCGGCCTATATGGCAAGCCCTTCGGCATGTGGAAGTTCCGTTCCATGTACTCTGATGCGGATAAGAGACTGGATGAAATCAAGGCCAAGTACGGCAATGAAATGGACGGCCCCATCTTCAAGCTCACGAATGACCCTCGCATCTTCCCCTTCGGGCACTTCATCCGCAAGTACTCTATTGATGAACTTCCCCAGCTCATTAATGTACTCACAGGTGATATGAGCCTCGTTGGTCCGCGTCCCCTGCCCACGTATGAGACCGCAGAGTTCCCGGAGATTTCCCAGCGCCGCCGCATGAGCGTGAAACCCGGTCTCACCTGCTATTGGCAGATTGAGGACCGCAGCGACTGCAAGGACTTTGACCGCCTCATCGCTAAGGACCTCAAGTACATCGACAACTGGAATCTCCTGACGGATTTGGTGCTCATCCTGCGTACCATCCCCGTGGCCATCTTCGGCAAGGGAGCCAAGTAAAGCCGGGCATGTTCCACATCGTCCTCTTTCACCCTGAAATCCCGCACAACACCGGCGCTGCCGGGCGCTTGGCCGTCGCAACAAACTCCGCGCTGCACCTCATTAAGCCCCTCGGCTTCAGCTTGGATGAAAAGCACGTGCGCCGTACCGGGCTGGACTACTGGCCTCATGTGGATCTCCACCTCTGGGACTCCCTCGAACAGCTCGAGGCCGCGGCTGCCCCCTCTGCCCGCTTCTGGTATCTCTCCACTAAGGCTACACACTCCATCTGGGCGCCGGAAATTCCTCTGAAGGATGGCGATTACTTCGTCTTTGGCCCTGAATCCAAAGGTCTGCCTGAGCGCTGGATTACCGCCCACCCGGAAACAGCCCTGCGCATCCCCATGCCAGGTGAACACGCCCGCTCGCTGAATCTCTCCACCTCCGTGGCCATCATGCTATACGAAGGCCTCCGCCGCACCCTCCCCGCCCATCAGTTATGAAAAACATTGTCTACTTCGATTTAGAAACCCGCTTCTCCGCTGCTCAGGTAGGTGGCTGGCATGAGGCCGGTAAAATGGGCATCTCCGTGGCCGTCACCTTCTCCACACGTGATAACGCATATCATATCTACACACAGGATCAGGTACAGGAGCTTATTGAGGAACTCCGCACTGCCGACCTCGTGGTGGGCTATAACCACATAGGCTTCGATTATCAGGTCATCCAGCCGTTCACCTTCTGGACCCTCGCTGATGTTTCCAATAATCTGGATATCTGTACAGATCTCACCTCTCGCATCGGACACCGCCTTAAGCTGGATTCCGTCGCCTCCGTCACCCTCGGCAACTCCAAAACAGCCGAAGGCCTGGACGCCCTCAAATGGTGGGCAGAATACGAAAAAACCGGTGATCCGCAGAAGATGCTGGATATTGCGCGCTACTGCTGTTTTGACGTGAAGGTCACCATGGAAGTTCACAAGTTCGGGGCCATGAACGGCTATGTAAACTACGTGGACAAAAAGGGAGAAACCGTCCGCGTGGACGTGGACTGGGAGCTTTAAGCTCAGCTCAGAGACAAGGCTCCCATGAGCCTCCGGTAAATCACTCCCAAAATTCCCGCGCATTCTGTACGCGTGACATGTTCACATAACGCGTACGCAACAGGCTGCTATCTCGGTGGCCTATTTCATACTGTAACTCCGTATAGCTGCGAAAGTGCCGCAAGTAATAGCTGGCAAATGTATGGCGCAGAACATCCGGAACCCACGTACGGAAACCTGCCATCCGCCGCAATTCACGCCAACGGAGCAGCCACTGAGGAGGGCAGATACGGCCAGTGGAGCGACATTTGCTCAATATACGCCGAAGCGGTGGGCGAATGGTCACCACACGAGTACCGCCGGTCTTACTGTGGCAGGGTAAAATGCTAATAGTACCACCCATAAAATCAATCTGGTCCCAGCTCAGGCGAGCCACCTCGTGCGGACGTATCCCTGCGTACAGCATCATCCCTACCGCCGCCAGACAACAGCCACCACGGTACACACGCGCCGTGCGGATAAGCCGCTCTATTTCCTCCGGCCACAGTATCTGAATGCACTTTTCCACCACCCCCGGTACCTCCACACGCGCCACGGGGTTCTCACTGCACCAGCCCCGCTTCACCGCTGTGCTGAATACACCGCTGAGCACCAGACGCGCCTTCTGCCGCTGCCGGGGTGTATCAAATGCCTGCTCTATGTACTGAGCACATTCCTCAGGCATTATCGCACGCACACGCCGTTGGGCCAGCCCCCTGCACCTCGCCATGAAACGCCGGGTAAAATAGCGAAAGTCCCACCGAGTGCGCGCCCGGCGTTCTCTGCGGGCTTCCTCAGCTGCCTCCACTGCGCGGGCAAAACTCACTGTGCGCTCCTGACGCCGCAAAACCTCCACTCCCTCAGCAATGCATCGCCTCGCACGCCTCACCCGCCCACGCCCCGCCTCCAATGCCTCCCGCGCAATAAGCGCAGCCTCCATTATATCAACATGCGTGCCCTTCAATATCTCTAATGCAGCCCTTTCCTGTATCGTTATATTTTCCATATGCTGTACCCCTTTCGCAAACCGTATGTCAAGTTTAATTTTGATATTGTGTCTAAATAATCTGTTAGTTACAATTTCTGATATAGGTAAGGCATAGATTATTTAAACTCTCTTATTTTCATGGTGAAAAATTATATTTCTTACGGTTTGCGAATGGTTAAATTGTCTACGTTCTTTTCCTTAAAGAACCATACATCTTCCCCCTATACTGTCGCAAAACTAACGGCTCCCCTTCTCATCCCGCAGAATCAGACCGCCCGCAACCGGTATATTTGGTAGTTTTCATGTAATGACAATTGCATGTGTGGTAGCATCCCCGAGGCTGTCTTTTCAGCCCCGGGGATGCTTTTTTCTACCCCATCAAGCAATTCCCTGCCCCGTTAACCCGCAAATCACGAAATATTTTTACAACTTCGCATAATTTTGTTTGAACAAAGCGAAGGAATGGTGTATCATAATCACCAAGATGAACAACAACCTGACGACAAAACTAATGGAGGCGCTGCAGGCATCGCAGAAAAATGCTGCGAGTAGCGGCCGCGCCCAGATATACCCTGCAGAGCTGCTTCTGGCACTTGTGCAGCAGGAGGGCGGTGTGCTCTCCTCTGTACTGAAAAAAGCCGGTACAGATACGGACGTACTGACACGCGCTTTGCAAGAAGAGTTAGCACGCAAGCCCCGCCAGAACGGAGCGGTGGCCTCGGCACCGGGTATCGGCCCGGAGCTGGATAAGTGCCTGACCGCCGCCGAAGAGCAGCGCAAGCGCATGAAGGATGATTTCCTGAGCGTAGAGCATGTGGTGCTCGGCATACTGGAGGCAGAGCCGGAGCTCCGTCGCGTACTGGAAAAGTGCGGACTCACCCAGGAACGCTACCTGCAGGCCCTCAAGGAAGTGCGTGGCAACCAGCGTATCACGGATCAAAACCCGGAAGAAAAATACGAAACGCTCGAAAAATACGGCACTGACCTGACAGCTCGCGCCCGTCAGGGAAAGATTGACCCCGTCATCGGCCGAGACAGCGAGATTCGCCGCGTGCTGCAAATCCTCTCACGCCGCACCAAGAATAACCCTGTGCTCATCGGTGAGCCCGGTGTGGGTAAAACAGCCATTGCGGAAGGGCTGGCCCGCCGCATTGTGGATGGTGATGTGCCTGACAGTATGCAAGGCAAGCGCTTGGTGAGCCTGAACATCGGCTCCATGCTGGCCGGCGCCAAGTACCGTGGCGAGTTCGAGGAGCGTCTGAAAGCCTTCATTAAAGAGGTCACTTCCTCCAACGGGGAAATCATCCTCTTCATTGATGAGCTGCACACCCTCGTGGGTGCCGGTGCAGGCGGCGAAGGTAGCATGGACGCTGCCAACCTCCTGAAACCCGCGCTGGCCCGCGGTGAGCTGCGCACCATCGGCGCCACCACGCTGGATGAATACCGCAAGTACATAGAGAAGGACGCCGCTCTGGAGCGCCGCTTCCAGCCCGTGTATGTGGCAGAACCAAGCGTGGAGGATACCATCGCCATTCTCCGAGGCCTGAAAGAGCGCTATGAAGTGCACCATGGCGTGCATATCACCGATAGCGCCCTCGTGGCCGCCGCCACCTTGAGCAACCGCTACATCTCGGACCGCTTCCTGCCGGACAAGGCCGTAGACCTCGTGGACGAAGCCGCGGCACGCCTCAAAATAGAGCTGGACAGTATGCCCGCTGAAATTGATGAGCTGAACCGCACCGCCATGCAGCTGGAAATGGAACGCCAGGCCCTCGCCAAAGAAAAAGACGCAGACTCCAAACAGCGCCTCGAAAAAATCACCCACGAGCTGGCTGACACCAAGGAAAAAGTGGACGCCATGATAGCCCAGTGGAAGAGCGAGAAAGAGGTGGTAAGCAGCGCCCGCGATGCGCAGCAGAAGATAGACACCCTGCGCACCGAGGCTGAACAAGCCCAGCGCCGGGGCGACCTCGCACGAGCCTCCGAGATTCTCTACGGTGAAATCCCCGCCGTAGAAAAAGCCGCTGCCGAGGCACGCACCGCCCTGCTCCGCCTGCAGGAGAGCGGCGAAGGCCTGCTGAAGGAAGAGGTCACGGAAAGCGATATCGCTAAAGTGGTCTCCACGTGGACCGGCATTCCCGCAGCCCGCCTTGCCGAAGGTGAGCGAGAAAAGCTCCTGCACATGGAGGAACGCCTCGGTGCCCGCCTCATCGGCCAGCAGGATGCAGTGAAGGCCGTGGCTGATGCCGTCCGCCGCTCTCGCGCCGGCCTGCAGGATGAAAACCGCCCGCTGGGCTCCTTCATCTTCCTAGGCCCCACCGGTGTGGGCAAAACCGAGCTGGCTAAGGCTCTTGCGGAGTTCCTCTTTGATGATGAGTCCGCTATGGTACGCATCGACATGTCGGAGTACATGGAAAAGCACAGCGTGTCCCGCCTCATCGGAGCGCCCCCCGGATATGTGGGCTATGATGAGGGCGGTCAGCTGACGGAAGCCGTACGCCGCAGACCATACAGCGTGGTACTTTTCGATGAAATCGAAAAAGCTCACCCGGACGTCTTCAACGTGCTACTGCAAGTGCTGGATGACGGCCGCATCACGGATGGGCAAGGGCGCACGGTGGACTTCACGAACACGGTGCTCATCATGACGAGTAACATCGGCTCCCAGTTCATCCTTGCGGAAAGTGATGCCACCGCCCGTAACGAAAAGGCGCTGAACGCCCTCCGCGGTCACTTCCGCCCCGAATTCCTGAACCGAGTGGACGATATCATCATCTTCGACCGCCTGCAGAAGGAAGATCTCGCCCGCATCGTGGATATCCAGCTGGAGCGCGTCCGCAAGCGCCTCGCAGACCGCGGCCTCAAGCTGGAGCTCACCCCCGCTGCCACGGAGCTCGTAGCGGCCCACGGCTATGACCCCGTATACGGCGCCCGTCCGCTCAAGCGAGCCATCCAGCGTGATATTCTGGACCCGCTCAGCCTCGCCATTCTCGGTGGCAAATACCCCGAGGGTAGCACCATCCTCGTGGATGCTGAAGGGGACAGTATCATCATGCGATAACACTCCCCTAAACAAAGCCCGGCGATTCTCTCCCCGCAGAGAATCGCCGGCTATGCTTTACTTCCTGACGCAGTCAAAGTTTGACTTCACGCTGATTTTCTGGCATAATGCAGGGCGTATATGGCAGAGGCAAGCAGTTTCGTTTTTTTCGGCAGTGATGAAGGAGCCGCAGGCAGTGCGGCGTCCAAATGCGCTGCAGAACTCTCAGCCGGCGGTGACGGCTGGGGTGATGAAACGATAGACGGCACCGCCGCCACAGCGGATGAAGCCGTGGAGCTCATACGCCGAGCCATCTCCGGCCTGCAGATGATGAACATGTTCGGCGGGCGGAAAGTCATCTGGCTCAAAGGCGTGAACTTCCTGGCCGACACCCCCTCCGGTGCCCGTAGTGAGGCCGTGCAGGAGGCCATGGAAGACCTGCTGAACGTGCTGAGCAATCTGCCCTTTGACACCTACTTCATCCTCAGCAGCGCTGAGATGGACAAACGCCGCGCCTTCTTCAAGAAGCTCGGTACGGTGGCTCAGGTGAAAGAGTTCACTAAGATTGACATCTCCAAACCCGGCTGGGAAAGTGAGGTAGCTGCCCTCACCATGCGTATGGCCAAGCCCCTCGGGCTTACCTTCGATAACGATGCGCTGGATTTGTTCGTACACCGCGTCAACGAAAGCACCCGCCAGATTGGCAATGAGTTAGCCAAGATAGATGTCTACCTCGGCCCGGATCGCCGCCGCGTGAGCATGCAGGATGTGGACCTCATGGTGGCCGTATCGAGAAACGGCGTTATCTTCGAGATTTCTCGAGCCATCGAGCAAAGCGACTGCCGACTGGCCGTGCGCCTCATCAATGAGCAGCTGGAGCATGGCGAAGCCGCTGTCACCATCATGCGAGCCGCCATTGTACCCACCGTCAGGAACCGCTTCTGCGCCCGACTCCTCATGGATTCCTTCGGCATCGACGCGAATAACTACCGCAGCTTTGAAACAGCCCTCGGCAAGCTCCTGCCCTCGGACCGCAAAATCCTTCCCCTGAAGAAAGACGGCACCCCGAACGCCTACGCCCTCTTCAATGCTGCCCGCACCTGCGGCAAGCTCACCCTGAAAAAAGCCCGCAAGGACTTGCAGGCCTGCGCCACAGCGGACCGCCAACTCGTCTCCACCCAGCTGGATGACCGCGATATCCTCCACAAACTCGTAGTCACCCTGACAGCCTGAGCATTTTTTCTTCTCTTGGAGGGAAAAATATGTTATCTATGCGGCATGAGGAAATACCTGTTGCCCGTTCTTCTGATAAGTAGTCTCTGTGCTGCTGAGCCGCCCCCAGCCCCTCCCACCTACGTGTGCCAAAGAGCCGCTGCCCCCCTCACGATTGATGGCCGTGGTGATGAATCCACTTGGCAGCAGGCCATGCGCCTCAGTCCACTCAGAGATATAGAAGGCCCGGCTATCGCGGATGAAACAGTGGTGCGCATGCTCTGGGATGACGAGTACCTCTACGTGCTGGCTGACATGAAAGAGCCGCACCTGTGGGCCACGCTGCGCGAGCGTGATTCCGTCATTTACCACGACCCGGATTTCGAGGTATTCATAGATGCGGACGGCGATGGGCGTGATTATCAGGAGATTGAAATAAACGCCCTGAACACCGTGTGGGACCTCTTCCTCACCGCCCCTTATCGCGCGGCTAATCAGGCCCTGCATGACTGGAACATACCCGGGCTGAAAAGCGCCGTTCATCTGCGAGGCACCCTGAATACCCCGTCAGATACGGATGAAGGCTGGAGCGTGGAACTCGCCATTCCATGGAGCAGCATCACGGGGCATTCTGCACAGCCTCGCCGCTGTTCACCGCCCACAGCCGGTACCACCCTGCGCATGAATTTCTCCCGCGTGAACTGGCGCGTTCAGGCGGATGCCGCATCCCCCTGCGGCTACAGCAAGCTCACCGCTGAGGACGGCTCCCCCCTGCCGGAAAGCAACCATGTGTGGGCTCCTACAGGCGTCATTAACATCCACTGCCCTGAATTCTGGGGCTATGTGCGCCTGAGCGAGCGCCCGGCGGGCAGCGGGTTTGAAAGCATGCCCGTACCGGCCACGGACAATGCTCAGCGCCGTCTTTTCGCCTATTATAACGCCCAGCTGGCTCACCGCGCAGAGCACGGGCACTTCTCTTCCACACTGAACACCAGTGGCGTCACACCGCTCTTTACCTCTCAGCAGTACTTCGCTGCCACAAGCACGGCAAGCGATGGCACAAAACTCACGCTGGACAGCAGCGCCCACCTCACCATCACCCCGCCGGATGAAAAACGCACACCGCTTTATCTCTGGGTACAAGGTGGCAAGCATGTGGGGGATACAGCGTGGTGGCAACAGCACTTCGCCAAGCTGGCGGAGGCCGGCATATACGCCGTCATCATCGGCGGCAATACGGAGCAGCTCGCCCACCTCACCCCCATTGCCCATGCTCAGGGCCTTCAGGTGTACGCCTGGCTCTGGGCACTAAACCGCCCCGGTGATACCACGGCCCTGCAGCACCCGGACTGGTACGCAGTGAACCGCCACGGCCTCTCCTGCCATGCCCCGGAAGACCGTCCCTTCGTGGAGTATTACCAATTCCTCTGCCCGAATAACGAGGAAGTGCTCTCCCACCTGCTCGCTCTGGTGGACGAGCTCGCCGCTATTCCGGGCCTCACCAGCATCCAGCTGGATTACCTCCGCATGCCGGATGTCATCCTCCCCCGCGGCCTGTGGAGAAAATACGGGCTGGACATGAGCCGAGAGCTGCCGGAGTACGACTACTGCTACTGCGAGCGCTGCCGCCATACCTTCCGGCGCGCCTACGGGCGAGATGTGGCCGAAGCAGCGGATGAGGATGCGGACTGGCGGGAGTTCCGCCTACAGAGCGTGGCCCATGTAGCGAACGCGCTTTGTGAGCGAATCCGCAGTCATAACCTGCGTGCGGCCTGTGCTGTATTCCCCACCCCACAGATAGCCTCCCGGCTCGTGCGCCAAGACTGGCAGCAGTTCCGGCTGGACCTTGCCCTGCCCATGCTTTACCACTCCTTCTATAATGAGCCCTCAGAGTGGGCCACAGCCTGTGCAGAACAAGCGGCAGAACAAACGCAGCAGCGCATTCCCCTTGCCCCCGGCATTCACCTGCCGGACTCCACTGCTGAAAGTCTCCCGGCCGAGCTGGAGCGCCTGCGCAACACCTCACCTGCCGGCATCGGCCTCTTCTGTGATGATGATATCACGCCGGCCATGCTGGAACGCCTGAGGCAGTGGCAGAACTAAGCGCCACGTGTGCCCCCTAAAAAATCAATCTCCCGCCCCGGCTACTGCCGGAGCGGGAGACGCGTTATGCACATCATCTCACAAATCCCTCCCCGAGACCCGCCGGGGAAGATATTCATTCAAGAGCGCTCAGAGCGGACGCCCAAAAGCGAGGCGGTCATACTGCTCATTAGCGTAGCGGTGGCGAGGGTGCGAGGTGCGCATGTAAGGTTCATGAAGGGGATGGGTAGGATCACTGGCAATGCGGCGGGCCTCCTCACGGGAATCCATGGGCGCACCGGCATGCAGCGGCGCTTCCTCCAGCATGGTGGCCGCCGCAAGCATGATGCGCGCAAAATCCGCGTTGGCTCGCAAGGCGGGGTTTGAGACCAGCTCCGCCACATCCACCCCGGCACGGGTACCCAGATGGGTGAGGAAATCTCCCACGGTACGCATGTTGTCCTCATATTGGCGGCCCCAGTCCTGCTGCAACTCAGCATCCGCCTGAGCTATGGCAGCGGCCTCAGCCTCTCGCACACCGGCAAGCATACGGCGCCCCTCTGAAGCATATTTCTCACAGAGGGCCCCCATGGCTGTGGCGGGCACACCGTACTCATGCGCTACCTGAGAAAGTGCGGCGGCAAGCTCGGGGTTCCAGATTTCATCCGGCGTATCTTCGGGGCGAGGAATAGCGTAGTCCGCCGCCTGCTCCGGCAGCCCCACAGCAGCACGGAAGGCGGCCATGCGGCGGGTATCCGCCACATCCGGGTATCCCTTCATACGCTCCAGCAGGGCATAGCTCTTGGCCAAAGCCTCCGGGCGGCGGAACTTGCCAAGCGTAGCAGAATAGGGCTGCAGCTCCTCAAATCTGCTGTACCACTCAGGGGTAAAAGCGCCATCAGCATCCATCACCGGAAGCGCCGCCAAAGAAACGCCTTCTGCGGAAGAATCTGAAGAGGGGGTGGTTTCAGACAGCTCAGCACGGGACTGAGCACCGACCGTATCATCATTAATATCAGGCTTATTATGCATCATGTTCAGTATGGTTTATGGGTGTTGTTTCCCGTGCAGCCAGAGCGAGCTGGTGACGGATGACAAGGAATACTTCGCGGTGGGCATCACGGCGCATAGCGTCCAGTGGATCATAGTCCCCGCGTTTGCCCTGAAAAACGGGCAGTTCTGTCTCGAAGCGGGCTTCCAGCTCCGTGAGCACCTGCTGGCCCTCGGGGGTACCAAGTACCGCCAGCAGGCGACGGCGTGCGGCTCGTGCTCGCTCTATACTATCTTTCGGGGCAGGAAGAATCATAGCATGGGAAGAGGTGCTTCAGGGGCAGCCCCGGAAGGTGACATAATGGAAGGAGCCGGGCCCGCATCCGCTGAGGGTACAACCGGAGCTACCTGCCCGGTCTGCGCGGCTTCTGCAGCTTGCTCACGCTCTCGGCGCAGGCGTTTCACTTCATGCTCCGAGCGCAGCACCTGCTCAGGTGCGCCGTCCAAGCGCGCGGCCAGACGGAACGCCGTCTCGAGGTCCACGTGGTCCACCAAGGAAGAATCCATGGCCCCCATCGCCTGCAATCGGGTGAGGGTTCGCTCCAGCCCTTCAGATTGAATGCGGCGCATAATCATGGCAATTCTCCCTTGGTATACCACATGAGGCTCTGCGATGGTGGCCTCCCCACGGCGGTCTGTCTGCAAAGCTGAAACAGGCGGCTTCGGGAACCTCCCCATGCGGAAAAGCTGAGCAAACACGCGCTCCATGAGCGGTTGAAAATCACTGGCAAACAGCGTAAAGGACGGCGAGAAGAGCATCACGCGCTCATTCTCTCGCGCATATACCTCAGCGGCGGTCATCTGCTGCTTGCGTTCACTCCAGAGCTCGAGCATGGGGATAAAGAAGGCGCGGTTAATAGCCTCCTGCTTCTGCCGCAAGCGGTCCATGCCCACATCATACCTCCCTTGGGTGGCCCATTCACGCGGGAAACCAAGGCTGGCGCTCTCGGGGCTGATGAGGGTTCGCCCTCCGGCGCGCAGGTCTACCTCGCCCACCTGATTAGCCAGCTCCAATATACGGGGAAAGGCTGCCACCTCGCCCAGCATATCGAGGATGCGGTTGAGAAATTGGGCCTGCTGAATATCCGGAAAAACCAAGCGAGCCGGAGCAAGCCCATACGGACTTTCTCCCCATTTAAGGAAGCGAGTGACCATGTAAGGCATTTCGCGGTAGCCGCCTTCCTGCACGGTGCAGTTATCATCCAGGCTGTAATAAATACTTTGCCACGCCATATTCTTCGCACCCTGTCGCGAACGGTTACGCTGCTCGCGTGGACTCACGGCATGAAGAAAGCGCAGGCAGGGCGTGTGTTTATCCGCAGCTTTCTCACAGAGCGTGCGAGCACGCGGCCCCAGAGCCGCCAAGCCGAACTTCGCCTCCGCTTGGTGCGGAGAGAAGCTGAACTCGCGCATGTAGGTATCGATGTGCCCCTCATCATTCTCCGCGCACACAAACTGCCCGCAAGGAATATGCCGGAACAACAAGCGCCCGCTGCGGCTGCTCCCACAGAACAAGCTACCGGTGCCCAGACCCACACGATCCAGAAAGCACTCATGCAAAGCGGTATAGAAGTTGCTTAGTGCAAGCTCACGGTTCGCGATTTCCGAGCAGCGGTTGTACCAAGCACTTGCCTCATCACCCGCTGCCGGGTCCGGGCTGGTCCACTTAAACCACAGCTCATTGCTGGGGGTCATGTAACTCATGTGAGCACTGGCCAGCTTCTGGCAGGCCTCGACAGCTGTGGTGTCACTCAGCCGATGTGCATCCCCCGCGGATTCATCCGCCGGCAGAAGATTCTCCCCGGAGAGCTGCCGAGAGGGCAACACATAGCGCCTGAGGCGCTCCCACCAGCCCTCCCATGGAGCCCGCGAGGCACGCAGCGCATGATAAACGCCTAGTAAGGAATCATGTTCCATATGCGAACTCAGCCCAGTGTATCGTTACCTGAAGGGGTGGATGCGGGTTTCATACCGCCTGTATTCTGCTGCCGGCGAGCAGTGAGGATGGTGGAAAGAAGCCCCTTCCGGCGTGAGGCCTTCTGGTCATAATCTGCTGCCGCATCAGAATCAATAACTTCTGACACAATCGCCGGATTGGTATCAACGGCAGGGGCGGAGGGTTTGGCGAATCCCATAGTATCGGTGTTCCTTTCTGTTATATGTTAATGTTGCTTTTGTATCGGAGAAATCAGGCGCTGCCAGCACAAGCGGTGTGGTGCGGCACTGCGCAGCCCACGCTGAAAACAGGCCCAGCTCCGCCGCGGCACTTCCGCTGCCAAGCGACGGGCCAGTCCCAGCTCACCGGTCAGTAGGTGCACATACCAGCCATCAGAATCTGCCGGGCTTTCCGACAAGTTCCCCCACTGCTCCGGGTGACGACTGTCCGCCGCTTTCATCAGAACCACAAGCCGGGGAGACCATAAAACTACCCCTTGCGGATTCGCCGCCAAGGCCGCCAAATCCGCAGCGCAATCCCGCCCCGCAGCCCGGTAGTAACGCAATGCTGTTAAACGTGCATCAGTGCTCATGGCCCAAACAATACGCCGCCTAGGCCGCTGTTCCAAGCCATTTTCCGCTTCGTCGCAGCCGCCCACGGACGGCCTCTTGCGGCGATGAGCTTTCCCCCTTGCACTATCCCCCGGACTGTGCCACCCTGTTCCGTACTCGGATTTAGCCTCCATCACTATGAACACCGCACCACCAGATACACAGACCTCGGCTCTCAGCATCTGCAATCTCGCCCTCGCCAAGCTGGGAGAAGCCCCCATTAGCAGTATTTCCCTCAGTGGTTCCCCCGCATCCAGACTCTGCTACCAGCATTACCACCCCGTACGCAGAGAACTTCTCTGCACAAGTAGATGGTCCTTCGCATCCACTCTCACCACCCTACACGCTGATGCCACATCCCCCGCCCCGCCTTTCATGCACTGCCTACCTTCCGATTGCCTCCGCGTGCTGGAAGTCAACAGCCCAAACTGGGCCCTCCGCGGGCGGGCCATCTACTGCCCGGAACAAACGATTGAACTGCTCTACATCAAGGATGAAGAAAATCCCCTACTCTTTGATCCCATGTTCACGGAGGCCTTTGCCACACGCCTCGCTTGCAAGCTCTGCATCCCCCTCACCAGCAGCACCACCGCTCGTGAAGCTCTCACCCAAGAATACCACAGGCTCGCTCTCCCCCATGCCGCTCATCTCAATGCCGTTCAGGCTCATTCGAACGACTCTCATCCGCTTTATAAACTCTGGAGAAAATGCTACTCACAGGGTAACTTTTGTGAATAACTCTGTGTATAACCTTGATAACAAACCATACAACAAACTAATCATAAAACCATTACACAACTTACCAACATTGTGAATAACTCTGTGAACAACTTATCATGAAAGCGATAGATTTTGCATGTAACCTGCTCAAAACGCTGGGCGAAAGCGAACTGAGCGAGGCAAACGCGCGCCTGCTATTCTGCCTAGCCGCCGGTCTTCATTACAAGGAGGACATGAACACCTTTCTCAACAACGGATGCAATAACGGCAATATCGGCAATTCTCTGCGCCGCCTCGAACAACAGAAACTTATCCACCTTCAGAACAGAGAAACGGATTACTATGTACTCACTGATGATGGAAAGCAGCTTGTCGCTCACCTACTGCGTTTCCTTCCACACCGCCACCACTCATGCGAAAGAAAAGACACCTAACCATCGAAGAAAAACGAGACTGGCTGGCAAGCATCTTCCGCGATGAAAGCGGAGACTTCAGCCAAGCGGATAAGTTCAAGGCTCTGGCAGAAGACACTCGCCTAGCTCAGCTGCAGGAAGAAAAGGAAAGCAGCACCAAAACACCACCTAAAAAAACAGAAGACGTGCACCACATGCTAGCGGAGCTACTGCCTCCACCCATCACATAACAATAACACGCCCCCTCTCGTTCTCAAACAGGAGGGGGCGTTAAAATATAATGTAGCCTGATTATGCTGGCCCGGTTACACTTCCTACCTTTTTAATAAATTGAGGCAATCCTTTTGCTTCGGGCTCCCTTTTCTGGAGGTTAAGATTAATCCCCCGCCTTCACCAGCAAATCTGAAACAGACCAAAAAAATCTCGACATCATGCAATTCTCTTGCTATATTCTACGAATGAATACAAATCTAGGTATAGAAGCAAGGATAGATAATCAAATGCCTTTTATTCTATTTGTTGTTATATCTTTTGTTTTTTTTGTTTTTAGTGTATGGTATTTTGTCTTGGGGTTGTGCGGACATCCTTCCGGCTTATTCGCATTTTCCGTCACCTTTTTTATTTTTGCTGTTACATTCTCGTTGAGTATCGCATCTAGGAAATCCATCTGTATTATCATGGTTGTCGATTCTAATATAATCGTTTATCGTCATTTGCTATGGAAAATATATATCAGATTTAGTTATGATTTAAAAAACAGACCTCTAGTGTTTTTTAGTCGACCAAACGTAGAAGTCAACGCAGGTTCTTTTCTGAAAAATAATGGAGGTCATATATGCATCAAAAACAATAATAACGCCCCATCAAAAATATACACAAATCTAAGAAGTTACGATGAATGTCAAAGAGTTCTTTCGTACATACAAAAAGCATGTAGTATAAAATGAGCCCAAGACTTGTATATTACCCACAACCTGCTATAAATTCATATTACATTAATTATGATTACATTAAACTAGTTTCAATAACTTGCAATAAGTCAAAAACAAAAGACACAGTGTGTGTATATTCAACACTTAATATGCTACCAGTCGAAATAATTTAGCTTCGATTTTATCATCGATTATTTTATTAGTCATCACTTTTCATCAAGCATTACTCTCTTGTTATAGCGTTTATTGAAGAATATATATATTGTGCGGATTATCTGTTAGTATCATATATTTTAATTAGCGTAATACTTACTATCCAGACCTATTTCTTTGCGGTGCAAGCATTTCAACATGATGATAGCATGGTAGAGCTCCAAAGGTTAAAGGATGGGGCATATCATGATGATATGTATTACACTCCCAAATAATAAAAGACTTTCAAATCTAATGGCTGTCAAGATGAACCATTACTAATGGCAAATTTTCACTAATCTTTATAATTCAGAATATTACAAAATGAACTATAAGTTCCGGGAGTTCAGGAATCGAGTAGCCGGGCTTTTGCTCCCCCTCTTCTCTCACCACCGTACATGCGAATTACCGCATACGGCGGTTTCTCGGCGTGAGGTTGGTCCCGAAACTAATGTTCCTGCCGAAACTCTTTTATCTCTCCTCGCCGGATACCCTGTCAACTCCTCCGCACCGTTACGTGGATTCGGGCTTGCACCGCTTTCCATTTCTCTGTCGAGACATCGTACATTTCAGTACTTCTTGGCTCTGTTGCTATAGGTTCTGAGATTTGAGTGGTTGCCCACGCCGTGATTCAGCCCTTCCCACCGGGATTGTTCGTTTTGGTGGAACTATGGCCTCTGCTGACTCCCTACAGACGGATTACTCCGCAGCGCCTTCACGCTATAGTAGGGGCTCATCGAATATGATTATGCTACTTTCCTCCCGCGCCGTCTGCATCTACCATATGGACTCATGATGATGTATTGTATTTCGGCATATGTAGCAACCTCGTCCGCCCATCCGGCCTAATATGCAGTTTCTGTTCGTACAGTCGGGATTTCCCCTCGAACTTCCTTTCCCACGGTTCGTTACCTCCCCGCAGTTGTTCTTCAGGTCTGGGATTCCGCATCATCGCGGCTCCGCGCGGATTTTCACCGCAGTGCGCATATCGCGTCGGTCGTACCTAAAGAGGCCAGCACCTCTGCGAGGCACTGGCCTTTTTGGTTAGGGGCGTCAATGGGAGTCGAAAGTTTTCTTGTGTTATAAAACACTTATGAATAAGGTTTTACAAAAATAAGGTTACAAAAAAAAGACAAAATTAAACTTCTGGTTCAAAATAACCTACAAAACATTGAGTAAACTCATATTTGTTGTTGTTGTGTATTATCCAAACTTCAAAACACGTATACATGGTGTTAGAATCCTCGTCCTTGAAGGTTACATATGAGCGTATCTTAGCATTGGGATACATCAGATAAACAGGACACGTATCATTATATGCATGGTATGGCCTCCACGGTTCATCAGAGGAGTATCCAGGACCTCCATAAAAACATCCATGTATTCTCGATTGCGCCAAATTCGTCAGCTCCTGCTTAACTTCAACAGTTAAAGGTGAAATCGGTAACAGACCATACAAGTAGCTATCCCCCAGTAACTCTTTTGCTAATTGTTCGGAACCATAAAATTGAGCATTAATCAATCGTTCTATTTCAGGGTGCGGAAAAATAAAGTTTGTTACCTCTTCATGATAAGAGTGTTGCTCCTTGAGTTTCTGGATGATTTTTGCTGCTCTGTCGGCACTTTCTCTGGAATGAACCCCCTCTAACACGCGCCGTTGTTCAGCCAAGACGATGAATTCTGCATCAACATCAAACAAAGCCATTGTTGGTGTTGCTAAAATAAC
>JAZQGN010000041.1:0-106790 GCA_045540095.1 Akkermansia sp. | reverse complement strand
ACGACCTTTTCCTTCCCTCTCTTTATCCTCTCCAGCACCCCTCCCGGAAGGTTTCTCCGGTGATTCTAGCTTCTCAGCGAATCTTGGTGCTACGGAAAGTCCGTAAATAAAAAACTGCCTCGCCCGGCCGATTCGTTCGCGTTCGCTTTCAGCGTCTCGCTCGCTCTTTCGGGCTTCACCGTGTCGGTGTGCCGGGAAGTATACACGAATCATTGCCACACGTCAAGCATATTTTTGAAAAAATTTGCATTTTTTTGCAAGAAAAATTCAAAAACATTGAAAAATCAATGTTTTTGAAAATCGCTTTTTTGGCACTTTTTCGAAAAACGCGAAAATTTGGCTAAGAAATGCGAAAGATCTGCCGTTCAAAACTGCATTTTAGCACATTTCTTGGTCAAAAGCCCGTATAGACACGCTCAACGGCCAAAATTATCAGCAATCAAGTTGCTTCAAATACTCTTTCCCGCTTGTCGTGGGGATGATGATGAGCCGATAGCGCGCACGTGTGCAGGCCACGTAAAGCTCATTCGGGGTAAAACCTGAATCGGGACCTTCGTGCGGAGCTGAGATATCCGTAAGGATGACGGCTAAGCTTTCTAGGCCCTTATAGGCCTTGATGGTTTCACCTAGCACACGAGTGGTGGAAGGAGAAAGGCAGCGACGAAGACGCCCGGCGGCATTTTCGCGTGTTTCTTCATCAGCCGGGAAATCTATAAGCTCAGCAAGCTGAGCGTCTTTCAAAGATGTTTTCTTACGCCATGGCGTGAGCACGACTATGTCTTGCAGGGCATAATTCTCTGCAAGGAGATTATTTATAGCCTCTTTCACCGCGCCAGCACGCTGGTGGGAATCATCCAAAGGCGGATACACGGTGACTTCGGGGCCCTGAAGAGGAAGAGCACAAGCATTTCCGCCGTTAATAGCGGCACCGAAGGTAGCAATCTGCGCGGAATTTCTCAGGTTATGCTTCAAGCGCAGACGCACAGGAAGCTCAGGCATGCCTCCTTCCCCACCGAAAATAACTTGCCCTGCATCAGAAAAGAGGTACAATTTACCACCCGGAGCCAGCATGGCTTTAATGAGTTTCCACCACTCCGGGGGAAAATCCTGCGCCTCATCCACAAAGATATGGTTAAAGCAATGGCGAGCCTCTGCCTGTATTCGCTGAGCCAAAGAATCCAGCGTACCAGGGCTGAAAAAATCTTTCGGGAGCGGCTCTCCCAGCCAAGAATAGAGCCGTTTCAGAATAGTCTGAAAGTTATCAAGCACCAGCCGACTGGAAGAATCAAAGTGCCGTACGGAAGAGGACTTCAATGCTGCATGAGTCCGCAAGTATTCCGCCAAATTGTAGTTAAAGCAAGTAATACATACCCGGGAGGAATCCCGAATGGAAGCCAATCTGGCAGCCTCTGCACAGAGCATGGAACTCTTACCAGAGCCGGCACAGCCCTCCACATGCACGCCAACGGGAGACTCCTCCAGCATAGGCAGCACACGGCAGAGAGGCGCAGCAGCTGTATTCAAGATGGAGTTTGCCTCAGCAGCATCCACATACATCATCAGATTTTGCAGTAGGTAGCGGCGCACATCATCCAACTCCTCCTCAGAAGTGGGGTTACCATAACAGAATAGACGCTCTAGGCGCTCCTGCAAATTATCCTGCAGGACGGATGTTCCGCAAAGATAGAGGCGGTCATACACCTCATCACGCGGCACCGGGCGGTTACGAATGGGAAGAAGCTGTTCGTTGATTGCCTTTTTATCTTTCGGCACCTCTGAGATATTTTGATAATTCTCCACCCGGCCCAGAAGAACGGCAGCACAGCGAAATTCCATGCGGGAAGTGCCAGCAAAACCCCAGCGAAACTTTTTATCCAACTCTTCTCGTAGATATTTTGCGGCAAGGTACGCCTGATTCAGCGGGCTGCCGTGCTTCACGGATTCATAGCGCCCCTCAGGCCTCCTGCGATACCAGAGACCATTTTCCACCTTGGCGTTCAGCCAGTTCTTAACTTCTAGCACCAAAATACCACAATTCGGAATAAGCAGAATGAAATCAGCCTCATAGGTAATATGCTCCTCGTGACCGGGCCTGCGCTTATCATCCAGCATATGGCGCCAGCAGTTATGGATTACCGTCCAGTCATCAGGCATCTGTTTGAGTGCATCATACACGATGCGCTCACCCACCTGCCCCATGTCTTTGGAATCAGTTATTACAAACTCTGCTGGAAACATTCTCGCCATAGCGTCATCATTCTACACGGTGTCTCACCGTATAGCAAGCAGATTTCCCCGCAAAAGACCGCGAAAATCTGCGGCAAGTACAGTATTTCGGCCTTTACAATCCGCTGCGGGTACTCTATAGTAAGGGTATGAGCAGTATAAGAGTCTCAGATAATATGGAAGCGCTCATCAAGCTGGCGCTGGAAGAAGATTTTGGTGACGGAGACGTGACCTCCACCTACTTTGTACCTGAGGGACTTCAGGCCCGAGCCCTGATGCGTCCCCGCACACAGGGTGTACTCTCCGGAGTAAAAGTGGCTGAGGCCGTATTCCGCGCAGTGGACCCGAGCCTGAAGGTGGAAGTATACCTGCATGATGGAGAAGCCGTATCCCCCGGAGCCATTGTGATGATGATTGAAGGCTCCGCTCGCTCCATTCTGGGTGCTGAACGTACTGCCCTGAACTTCATTCAGCGCCTCTCCGGCGTGGCAACCATGACGAACAAGTACATGAAAGCCATCGCCCACACAGACTGCAAGCTGCTAGATACCCGCAAGACCACCCCGGGCTACCGCCTTCTGGAAAAGGCTGCCGTGGTGCACGGTGGTGGAAACAATCACCGCTTGGGACTTTACGACCGCGCCATGGTAAAGGATAACCACCTCATGACAGATGGCGACACCGCGCACCTGCAGGCCTGCATCGATAAGCTGAATGCTGATAAGCCGGGCGTGGAAGTAGAGCTGGAGGCAGATAATCTGACACAGGTGGAGGCCTTCTTGAAGCTCCGGGGTGTGGATTATATCCTGCTGGATAACATGAGCCCTGAGGATATGGCTCAGGCCGTTAAAATGCGTGGCAAGAACAAGAAGCCTTATTTCGAAGCCAGCGGCGGCCTGACACTGGAGACAGCTCCGGCAGCAGCAGAGAGCGGAGTGGACTACATGAGCTTCGGCTGCCTGACTCACTCCGTACCCTCCATGGATTTGGGGCTGGACTTCACGGTGGAGCGCTAACGAACACATGGAGTTAAGCCCGCGAGAAGCACTTATCGTACTTAACCTGATACCCGGGTTGGGCTCAGTGCGCATACAATCTCTGCTGGAGTTCTTCGGCTCAGCAGAGCTGGCACTGGCAGCCCCGGCCCAAGTGCTGGAGCGGGCACCCCGTATCGGCAGCAAGCTGGCGAGAATCATTGCTAGCTGGAAAGAATGTACCAACGTGCACGCCGAACTGTCCTGCGCGGCAGACCACGGCGTGCGCGTGGTCACCATCACAGATGATGACTACCCCGCAGCCCTCCGTCGCATGGGAGACCCGCCCATTGTGCTCTATGTACGGGGTGAATGGCAGCAGAAGGACGGCGAAAAAAGCGTGGCTATTGTGGGCACCCGCGCGGCCACGCCGTACGGAATGACGCTAGCGAGGCGCTTCGGCCGTGAGCTGGCGGATGCCGGCTGCACCATCATTTCCGGTTTAGCTCGTGGGATTGACACAGCTGCACACTGGGGCGCGCTGGATGCAGGGGGGCGTACCATCGCCGTCATGGGCTGTGGCATGGCCGGCATATTCCCGCAAGAAAATGCGGAACTGGTAGACAACATCTGCCGAGACCACGGAGCTGTGGTCAGCGAGTTTCCCATGACGATGCGACCGGGCCGCACCACCTTCCCGCAGAGAAACAGAATCGTGGCAGCATGGAGCCGTGCTGTACTGGTGGCAGAGGCACCAAACCGCAGCGGAGCGCTGCACACGGCCAGCATAGCGGCAGATTATTACGGTAACACCGTCTTTGCCATCCCCGGCCAGGCAGATCGCCCCTCCTCTGCCGGTTGTCACGCAATCATTCGAGATGGCGCTATTCTCTGCACCACAGCTCAGGAACTGCTGCAGGATATGAATTGGACCGGCGCCCCCCGGCAGATGGAGCTTTTCCCGCCCAGCCGGAATGAAGAGGACGCACCGGTGGTGCTCCACCCCAACATCTGCGCCAATCGCGAAGATATTCTCTCCGCCGTAGCCAGCGGTCATGATACGCTGGACACCCTCTGTGCCGCTCTTGGCATGGGGGCCATGGAGCTCACGCCTCAGCTCATGCGCCTGCAGATAGAAGGCGAGCTCATCCCGCTGCCCGGAGGACGATATAACAGGCGACAGAAACAACTTTAAGTTGACATTACGTAAGCCCGCGGGTAGAATGGTGGGAGCATGAAGTTTTTCACCATCACAGCGCTGCTCATGGGCGTATGCCTCCTGAGCGGGTGTACGGGGCTGATAGACCTTGCACTGAACAAGAGCATTTCCCCTGAAGTACAGCAGGCGGCCCAAAGCCCGGAAAGCTGGTATACCTTCATGCCTCACCGCGCCCCCGGCTTCTGCCTGCGCACACGCCATGCCATTGTGTGGGAGGACGACAGCATGGACTTGGGCTACTGGAAAGGCCTGCACCCCCAGCCCCCACACCGAGTTCTCATGGAAGCGAGGGGGAGCATTTTCATTCTTCACCGGCGTTACGTGTGGGATGGTAACAGCGTGGGCGTCACCACACCGAATGATTTGATGCCTAGTCTCAGGCATGATGCGCTCTACCATGCGCTGAAAGAAGGCGCCCCCATCAGCAGAAGGGCTATAGACAAGGCCTACCGTGAGGATTGCCGCCAGCACGGCAGCGAGATTGGAACTTGGCGCTATTTCTCACTGCGCCTGTTCGGCGGAATCTTCAACAGATTAGGCCAGCGCAACACCCTCATCATCGTCCCCACTACTCCGGACTCACCCCCAGCCCCTCTGGAACCGGACCGCCCGGATGACCCGTATGATGACCTCTCCTACACACCGGCATAATTCAGATATGAAGCAATCAGAAATGCTGGGCGGCCCCTTCGCAGCCCGATGGAATTACTGTGGTAACTTCCCATACACGGAGAAAGATGGCTTCGCCATGCTGAACAGCGGGCGCGCTGCCTTCGAATGCATCCTGCGCAGCATGCCCCGCCCGCGGCGTGTACTGGTTCCCCGCTTTATATGTGATACCATTCTGGAGCCCCTCAACCGCCTAGAACTCCCGGTGGAACGTTACACAGTGAATGAGCAGCTTATCCCCTGCCCACCTGCTGATTCCGGCACTCAGGATTTACTACTGCTGGTGAATTACTTCGGGCTCACGGGAGAAGCCGTGCGAGCTGCAGCCCTGAGACACCCGGGCCCAGTGGTAGTGGATGCCACCACCGCTCTGTACTCCGCCCCGCTGCCCGGCATACCCGTGTTCTACAGTCCACGCAAGTTCGGCCCGCTGAGTGATGGCGGAGTAGCCTCGGCTCCCTTCCCGCTGATACTTCCGGATGAAGTTGACTCCTCCATAGAGCGATATCTCGGCCTACTGGAGCAAACGGAGAAAGGTGCTCGTTTTGCAGCTAAGAGCCATCAGGCCGCGGAAGACAGCCTCAGTCGGCTCTACCGCCGCATGTCAGATATCACCCGGGAAATGTTAACCATCCCCAACTGGGTAGCAGCAAGCAAACGACGGCTGGAAAACTATGCCGAGCTGCACGCTGCCTTGGCGCCTATCAACCGCCTGCAGCTACCGGCCACCCCGGAGGCCGCCCCCATGTGCTACCCTCTCATCTGCGGCATCCCCGGGCTGAGAGATGAACTAATTGACGCCGGCATAGCCCTGCCCCTGTACTGGCCGGAGGTCATCGAAGCAACCACGGCAGACGAGCCGGAAAATATGCTGGCTCGCAGCCTCCTGCCCCTACCGTTGGACCATCGCTGCACGCGGCAAGACATGCAGCGCCTCATCAAGCTGATACTGGGTTAACTCCCAGGAATAAACGCCTTACAGCTCGTAGTACGTGTAACCGTTCAAGCCTGTTCGGTAAGCCTCCAGAGCATCCCTGCGCTGGCGCGGAGTAATAAGCCCTTCCTCCACGGCACGCTCCGCCAGAGAGCGGAACTGAGCTACGAGGTCACGGGACTCATACTTCACATAGGAAAGCACATCAGCCACACTGTCGCCCTCCTCTTCATCCGTATAAACAGGGCGGCCGTTTTCCAGATGCACGCTCACCACGTTCGTATCACCCAACAGGTTGTGAATATCACCGAGGGTTTCCTGATAAGCACCTACAAGGAATACAGCCACATAATAGTTCTCCGACCCTTCAAACTCATGCAGCGGGAGGGAGTGAGCCACGTCCTCGCGGTCAATGAAGTTATCCACCTTACCATCACAATCACAGGTGATATCCACGAGCACCGTCTTCTGAGTGGGGCGCTCGCAGAGGCGCTGAATGGGCATAACGGGGAACAGCTGGTCAATGGCCCAAGAATCCGGCATACTCTGGAAGAGAGAGAAGTTACCATAGTAGAAGTCCACCATGTTATCGGACACCTCTTTGAGGTCCTCGGGGATTTCACTCATCTCTGCGATACGGCGGGAAATCAGACCCATGATGTGCCAGTAGTACGCCTCACCGACACCACGCTCGCGCAGGCTGGCATTCCCATAGAAGAACTGCATGCGGAGCTGATCGCGGTAGTAGTTGGCATCATTATAACACTCCTGAATATTCTTACGGGAAAGCATGCGGAGCGTTTCATCCAGCGCCTTAAGAATTTCACTGGGGTTCTCAGGCAGAGCCGGAGCCTGAGCGTCCTGCCCCGGGGCACTGGCTACATCCAAAATGTTAAACACGAGCAGGGAATGGTACGCAGCCACAGCTCGGCCGGACTCCGTCACCAGCGTGGGATGAGGCACACCGCACTTGGTGCACATCTCGCCCACCACCTCCACGATATCTCGGGCGTACTCCTCAATGGTATAGTTACAGGAGGAATGGAAATTCGTCTGAGAGCCATCATAGTCCACTGCAAGACCGCCGCCCATATCCAGCGTGCCCATGGGTGCACCTTCGCGCACAAGGTCAATGTACATACGGCAGGCCTCTGTAAGCCCCTCACGCACCACGGAAATATTCGGAATCTGAGAACCTTGGTGATAATGCAGCACCTTGAGGCAGTGCAGTTTGTCAGCCGCCTTAAGAGAATCCACCACCTCAATGACCTGAGCCGTATTCAAGCCGAACACGGAGCGGTCACCGGCGGATTCGCTCCAATGGCCGGAGCCCTTAGCAGCAAGGCGCACTCGCACGCCAAGGTTCGGCTCAATTCCCAGCACGCGGGCACGCTCCAGAATGGCGGGCAGCTCGTTGGGCATTTCAAGAATGAGGCAGATATTGATACCCATGCGCTGAGCCATCAGAGCAAGGTCAATGAACTCATCATCCTTATAACCATTACACATCAGGAAGGCCTGAGGGTCCTTCATCTGAGCCATGGCGGCGATGAGCTCAGGCTTACTGCCGGCCTCCAGACCATAGTGATAACGGGCACCGTAGGAGACGATTTCCTCCACAATCTCACGCTGCTGATTCACCTTAATGGGGTACACGCCACGGTAAACGCCCTGATAATCCACCTCCTTGATGGCTTTGATAAAGCTCTGGTTCAGCTCATCAATGCGGGCTCGCAACAGGTCTCGGAAGCGCAGCAGAACGGGAGCATCCGTGCCGCGCTCAGCAAGGCCGCGCATAATGGTATGCAGACTCACCGCACGCTTCTCGCCATCCGTATCAACGAGGTTCACCGTCACCTCACCATTTCTGGAGACGCCGAAATATCCGTTACTCCAGGAATCAATACAGTATAACTCTGCAGAATCCGCCGCCGTCCAGTTCTTTACTTTACGCTTAGTGATGGTGGTGTGTTTACGCAATGCCATAGTACTTCACATGGTTGAGGTGTGCGCGCGTTATATACCATAAGCGCACGATTGTCAATCAGGAAGTGCAATTTTTCCGGCTATAATGTCTCAATCAATGCTGCGGCCACAGCGCCGGAGGTGTTCCACTAGCACACGCGCGAAGTCTGAAGCCGTCTCTGACACATCCTGAACAGAGTGGCTCGAGGGCACGATTGTCTCCGTTCCCCACGGGATGTGGCTGGACCAGTACGGCACAACGCCATCAGAGCTATTAGGGGTATCGCCGTCGCCTTCGTCTCCAATAATAGAATGAGTCGGCACGCGAAGCACTTCTAGCCCGTGCAGCCCTTTGATGGAGTAACTATCCGGCGCGAGCTGATTCACGCTGGTGAACGCCTCCGTGAGAAGCGCAGGATTCAGCAACACCGTGTCCTGCTGAAGTGTCGCAATGTTAATGACCTCCTCTATAAGATTCTGAGGCAGACGTACCAGCTTCATGAGCGCCGTAACAATACGATAACGAGCCAATGGAGCACCACGGTGCGGCGTGGCCATATACACCACCATACCGGCCTTCACCGGGCGGAAGTAGAATGCACGCCGGAAGTAATCTCCGCGGTCTATCGGCAGCGGTTCATTCACATAGCGCGCATCCATATATTCACCCAAGCGCGGGCGGTCTCGCAGCATGAGCCAAGGCTCCGTGCACTGGCTGTAATGCGTAATCAAGCCACCCATAGAGTGCCCCACCAGCACCATATTATCCCAGTTTTTATTCCGGCCATGAGGATCCAAGCGCCTACGCACCTCCGCAAGGGATTCACGATATTGCGCGGCTGTGAGAGTCCACGTCACACCGGTGGCATAATTGAAGTACCAGAACTGATAATTACGGCGAATAACCGGGTCACACATCAAGCGGTTCACCAGATTATCGAAGGTACCTGCACTGGAGAGAAGGCCGTGCGTCAAAATCACAGGAATCTTATTCGGATCATACGCCTCCATACAGGAAAGCCCGCTTACATCACGCAGCTCCTGCGGGCGCAGCATTCCGAGCATGCGATCTTCCTTTACCCGGGTAAGGTTCCAGTAAATCTCAATAGCCGCCGAAAAATCACCGGCCAGCGAGTGGCGCCTCCCCTGCAAGGTGATATAATCCGTAGCATTGCGGTTAATTAGGCGTAGTTTCGGGCGGGACGCAGGTGAGGGCGAAAACTCGAGAACGGCCGTGATGTTAGCGACTGTACCACGCGTACGAATAGGGTTCTTGCCCGCAATCTTATCGACATTTTCTGCCGGAATAATACCAACCATAGGCAAGCCAAGGCCGGGTATCATGAAGTGCTCGCTAAGTGAGTGCGTACGGATATCAGCCGCCGGCACCATATCCTCAAAAATATCCCGAAGCAGCAAATGTGCGTCCCGCCTCACGTCATGCAAATCAATTCCGGGTATCTCATAATTATGGTTTCCCTCACGGAATGCGCGGTGCATATCCGCACGGTAACGGCGCATCATCAGCAGCAAGGCCCGATTATACCCAGCCACATGGCGGCTATACTCATCCGGTGAAATCCCCGGCTTCTGAAGGGCAAACCAGCTGCTACGCATCTGAGCCATCAGCTCGGCATCAGGCTCTCGCTCGCGAAGCCGCTCGCTCACATAGGGACTCGGCACCAGTGGCGCAGAACAGCCATCCAGAAAGACGGAGCTGACTGATACACCGGCAAAAAGGCACAGCCGTTTCAGATGCGAGAATTTTATCATACGCCTATTCTACTCAGCCAAATTCCGTGAGTCAAGGAGTTAATTCAACAGATTAATCTAACACCCCGCCACGTTTCCATGGCGGGGTGTTAAGATTAGAGATTATACATGATTTACTCCTCATGGAGCAGGATTAATGGTGACGGGCACCTTAATCTCCGGCAGGCCTTCAGGCTTCACCGTAATGGTAGCCGTACCGGTCTCACCGGGCTTACTGCGCACCACGGCAAGAAGACGACCGTTGAAGAAGCGCTGATTAGTATCCTGCATGCAGGTCCAGTCCGTGGGGTCACCATTACAGAAACCGGCAAGGACTGCAGGCCCTTCGATGGAGAAGCTCACCTTGCGGCTGTCAATAGGCATCACGTTCCCCTCAGCATCCGTCAGAGTAAGCGAGATGAAGGACAGGTCATGACCATCAGCCACGATGGTGTCACGATCCACCTCAGCCTTCACAGCGGCCGCATCACCGGCCGTCACACGGCGGGCAGTAGCCCAAGGCTGGCCGTTCTTTCGCACCACCACTTCCACCACGCCGGGCTCATATACCACGTTTTCCCAAGTGAAGCGGTACTGATTACGGCTCACCACCAGAGAGCGGTCCTTCTGAGTGAAAGTGGGGCCATCACCACGACGGCGCACGCCCTGACTGCGGCCATTCACGAAGAGCTCAGCCTCATCACCACTGGTGAATACCATCACAGGAGTGGTGCGGCCCTCATGGCCACGCCAATTCCAGTGCGGCAGGATGTGAGCCTGAGGCACATCAGGATTCCACTGACTCTGATAGAGGTAGTAAATATCCTTCGGGAAGCCGGCGAGGTCAATAATACCGAAGTAGGAGCTGCGGCTAATGGCCCGGCTGCCCATGGCAGCATATTCGCGCATGATAGCCTCACGCTCTGCGGCCGGCAAGTGTTTGATGTTGTTCTCGATAGTGGCGTCCTGATTGTAAGGAGTGGGCTCGCCGAGGTAATCGAAACCGGTCCATACATACTCACCGGCAATATCCGGAGCAAGAGTATGGGCATGCATTTCGATATCCGGGCTGTTACCCCAGTGCGTACTGGCCAAGCCATAAGCACTCACCTGGTGCGGCACAAAGCCGGGCTTGAAATAGCCACCGCGCACGCTCCAATCCAGCGGGAAGTTGTACGTATCACGCGTACCGACGCAAGAGCAGGTCTCGGAGCCATAGTAGGGCATATCGGGATGCGTGCGGCGGAACAGGGAGTACAGATGCGGCTTATAGTTGAAGCCATACACGTCCACCGTCTGCTCAAAGCCATTGCGGAAGGCGTTCTGGTCATTACAGCCCACGGTATAGGGGCGAGTCACATCATAACGGCGAATCTCGTTACGCAGGCCATGAGCGATGCGAAGATTGAAGGCATTCCACTCCTCAGCCTCGCGCACAGCTCTAGCCAAGCGGCCGGGGTTGGGATAACGATTATTTCTGTTGGCGCGAATGGCCTCCACATCAGTCATGGTCTGCTCCATGATTTCGTTACCACCACTCCATGCGATAATGCAGGGGTGATTACGATCACGCAACATGAAGTTGCGCACGTCCCTCTCCCACCATTCATCCCAGTAAATGTGGTAACCATTCACCTTCTCGTACTTCTGACGCCTCCATATATCAAAGAGCTCATCAATGACGAGAATACCATGCTTATCGCACAAATCCAGCACCTCCGGAGCGGGAGGATTATGAGTCATGCGGATAGAGTTACACCCCATGGCGCGCAGAAGTTCAATCTTACGCTCATAAGCACGGGCATGGAAAGCAGCACCCAGAGCACCAAGGTCATGGTGCTCACACACGCCCTGCAGGCGCACGCGCTCTCCATTCAGGAAGAAGCCTTCTTTGCGCCACTCAATAGTGCGCACACCGAAGGTCGTCTCTTTGCGGTCAATCTCAGAACCATCCATGACCACGCGGGTCTGAAGTTTGTAGAGATTGGGCGTTTCACAGCTCCAAAGGCGGGGATTCGCGATGCGAAGCTCCTGCTCCACCACGTTCTCGGAATGAGGTGCGATGGTAATAGTAGAAGGTGCAGAGGCAGCCCCTTCCACCGTCTGATGCACGGTAACGGAAGCCGGAGCATCACTGGTGTTCTTCACTGTAGTCTGCACTTTCACCACGGCATAATCTCGAGTAACCTCAGGAGTGGTGACATATGTAGGCCACTGAGTGAGGTGTACGGGGCCCGTGCGCTCCAGCCACACGTGGCGGTAAATACCGGCACCGGGATACCAGCGAGTGGACAGCGGCAGGTTACTAGCCATCACCGCCACGAGATTATCCTCCCCGGGCTTGAGGAAGGGCGTAATATCCACACGGAAAGAGTTATAGCCATATACCCATTCACCGGCCTTCTGACCGTTCACATAAATCTGCGGGCGTGACATAACGCCATCAAAGTCCAGATACCAGCGCTGAGTGGCGGGATCAAAATCGGCAGGCACATCAAAGTGCTTGCGGTACCAGCCCCAGCCATTCCAAGGGAGCTTACCTGTTTCATTCGGCTCAGAGGCCAAGAAGGGGCTCTCGATGGCCCAGTCATGAGGAAGCTGCACATCCTTATACCCAGCCTCACTGGCATTCACCTCAGCGTGAACGAGAGCTCCCGGTCCACGGCGCGCTTTCAGCGGAGTATTATCAGCACCGGTAAAGAGCACCTCGCGCACGCTCATCCATTGGCGATTGTTTGTCCCTCTAGGCACAGTAACAATGATGTAACGAATGGCTGTAGGCTCCGGCATTTCCACAAAACTGGCGGCCTGACCGCCCTGATTGAAGGCAAGCTCGAAGTTCTTGCTTTCGTCCTGACAAACGACCTTAATATGCACATCAAAGGTACTGGGTTGCTCCCAGTATACAAGGAAAAGCTTAACAGGGTCCTCAAAACCGGGGGCAATGACAAGCCTGTGGCCGCTCTCGGAATTCGGAGCGCACCAACGGGTATCCATGTTACCATCCACAGCATATGAGGCGGGGTGTCCACCCTGATAGGCATCGGCCCACGCGGGTGAACCGGCGTCTGCAGGATCATAGCCTCCAAAGTATCTGAATTTCCAGCCGAAGTCAAACGTCTCACGTTCGCCGGCCTGCAATGCTGCACAGCTCAGCGCCATCAGTGGGATTATGTATTTTGCTATCATGGCTTTTGTTAAATAACTATAACGCGCGAATGCGTTCCGTACTATTTAGCATATTCATCACCGCATGGCAAGCAAAAAAATGCGCGCCCTCAGCTCATTGAGCCGGAGCGCGAAAATTAAAATGCTATAAAACCAGCCTCAGATTATCCCCATTTCTCGCAGGCGAGAACGCAAAGCGCCAACACCTTCCGAGCAGTTCTCTATCTCCCAGACGGCGTCCTCCATGGGGCAACGCCCGGAGAAATCAGAATTGAGAATCTGCGGCACAATGGTGCGTGCATGCACGGTGATACCATGAGATACGAGCATATCCCGAGCTTCTTCAGACATAATCATAGCCGTCACGGAGCGCACTCCTCCTTCTATGGCAAGCATGGCTGCAGCCCGGCCCACAATCTTATCCACAAGGTCAGCCCCCTCCATGTCCTCAGGGCGCTCATCCAGCAAACTAAGCAGGGGCAGAATGCCGCGCCCCAAGGCTTCAGCCACCACAGCGCCTTCTTTTACCAGCACACAGGAGGCCTCACCGGCACGAATCTGAACCATAGCAGCGGCAATATCAGGAGTTTCCGCAGCAGGAGCAGCAGATACTAGGGCTGAAGGAAGAGCGATAAGAGCGAGTGCAATCGGTGTTTTCATCATGGATGATAATGCCAGATTTAGGGCGGGTTGTCAATCCTGATTCTCTAACCAATCAACTACACCGGCGGCAATCGTCCGGGCAAGCTTCCGGGCGTTGGCATCATTCCGGATAAAGTTGACGTGGCCGCGATTATTCACATAAACGGCCTCAAAGACAATTGCCGGGATTCCGGCTTCATCAAGAGCGTTCATCCAGCCTGCAGATGGCTGAGAACCTATGTAACGGGGCAGCACACTAATCCCCTTCCCAGCGTTTGGCATACCGCCGGGCCGATCCAGAATATCACGGCGCATGGCCGCACATACACTTTCAGCGAGAGCGTTTCCATGGCGGCGATTACAGATGATAAGGCCTCGCGGGGGCGTGGAGCTCCAAGAATTACCTACGCTGTTAAGATGGAGGAACACCACACAACGGGCACCCAGATCAATAGCATAATCTGCGCTTACCATGCCACAGCCAATGTGCTCGGGATAATGAGTGGAAGGATAACGCTTAGCGCCGCGGTCCGGGCGGTTAAGCTGCACCACGCCGGCAGCCTCACAAGCCGCTGCAATAGCCTTTTTCGTGGGAGCATTACCACGGTTCACCACCACACATGAGTAGCCGGCGTCCTCGATGCCTTCCTTCACCACTCCAGCGTACATACTCCAGAACTCGTACTCATTCACCGAACCATCCGGAGCACCGGCCCCCCGGGAAGTGGACTGGTGACCGATATCCAACACAACCGGCCGTGAACTTTCCGCAACGGCGTATCCGCTCAGCCCCCCTAGTGCCAGCAGCAAGGCGCCACATTTTTTCTTCCAAAATGAAGTCATAATATTAAGCATATATTAGGTTTATCTTTCATGCCACCGGATACAAGCGGGCCTACCACTGCAGTTTCACAAGCACCCACATTATTGAGGGCGCAATGAAAAGTATATCAGCGCGGGTACTTCCGAAGGGGCAGCCCCCTTCGGTACAGGGAGGAATGCATACTCTCCGTAATCCAGATAAAGCACAGCGGAATCCTGGCAGAGAGTAAACGGCATACGGCGGATACGCGGCCGGGGCGCCTGAGGATTTTCAGCATATCGTGCCAACAGCGACAGCACCCTTTGGCGGTCCTGTTCCGTATTCAGCGGGCAGATATACAAATCAATCTCCCCGGGGATATCAAAGTGAGGGCGGAGCGTAAAGCGGCGCGTGCGGCGAACATGACTGAGGGCAAAATATGTGAGAGAGGAATCACAGCTTACTTTGAAGTCACCTTCCGGCAAATTAAATGAATGAAGATGCGTCCCTTCTCCCATCGGCGTTCCGGCCAGTACACCTTCCGCACGGGCGTTAGCACTCAGCCATGCTGCACGGGCAGTTTTCCCCTCCCCATGAACACCGGAACAACTCACGACAAGCAAACTGCGGTTCCCGGATAAATAATCAAACCAGTATCCCAGAGGGCGGCACACGAGCAGCACAAGCAGCAGCAGCCATACGTCCCACCAACGCCCCAGCCAGGAGCAGCGAACTTTCGCCGTGCCCATGTCAGGAAGAGGGAGCTCCATTTGGACACCATCCCCCTCAGCCGTAGCCAGAGCAGCCTTTGACGCACGATAACGCTGCCATACTGTCCAGCCCCAGCGCAACAGCAAACCAACTGTCACACATCCTACAAGCCAGTATCCTCCAAGTGATACGCCAAACAGCCAAGGCGCAGCATGCCAGCAGCCATATAAATCATATTCCCAGCCGTACACAGCCTCCGCCAGAATACCTATCTCAATGAAGACAAGCAGTAGCAGTACCAAGCGGCGCGTGGTAACAAGCCATGGTTGACGCAGAAATTTGAGCAGGGACTCCATCATTAACCACCATTATAGAAGGTGAATACGCAGATTGTCAACGCCAAAACAACCGCAAAAAACGAAAAAGGGAGCTTTTGCCCCCTAAAATCAGCGTTTTCAGCCTAATTTGCGTCCGAAAACAGCAGAAGAGCGGCCACTTGCCTCCAGCAAGGCCCGACGCGCAGCGGGAAGAACATCACGGGAAAGCTCTGCATACCCCAACCTATCACGGAAGTATGCCACAGCACTCTGGGAAATGGCGAAAATCCATTCAAAGCCGAGATTACGTGCCTGCTCTTCCACGAAGCGGCACATAGCACGACCATAACCATGGCCTTCGTAATTCTTTTTGATAAAGAGGCAGCCAAGCTCAGCACAGCCATTCTCGGTATATGGATAAAGGGCCACGCAACCGACAATGGTATCATCCAGCGTATATACGTAATAGCTCTCCAGCTTTTCACGAATGCTTTCGTACGTGCGCTCCACCAGTTTGGCGTCCACCACACAGCGCGCAATCATGGAAAGCAGTTCGGGGATATCGTCCTCCTTCAGAGCGCGAATCTCGTAGTAAGAGTCCGTGTGCACCATGGTGCCCACGCCTTCCTCCGAGAAGATTTCATCCAGCAACACGCCGCGGTGCAAACCATCCAGAATATGCACGCGAGGAATCCCTCTGCGGCAGACTTCCGCCGCCTGCATCAGCACCTCCGCATGGGTGCAGTCTGCACATGTATCAGCCAACACCTCACTCTCACGTATAGCAAAAATGGGCTGCCCGCTTCGGCACGGCACACCGGCCACCTGGAGAGAGATGTATTTGGCTGCACCAAGAGCCACAGCCAGAGATACGCTGCCCTCATCAAAGCGGCCACCGGTACCGGAAGCCACAATGGCCACCTGACGCCGCTGCACAATTTCCTCTACACGAGCCACCACAGGAGCACCGTCAGAGAGCGGCTGTTCCGCAGCAGCTGCATGCACCTCGCACGTGCCGGCTCTGCGCAGCAGCTCAGAAGTATCATTTCCTTCCGCAACCAGCACAAGGCGTACACCAATCTCATGCAGGGCGTCCACATCCAGCAGCGCGTCCACCAGCGCCTCCGCGGCCAGCAGCTCGTGGCAGATATGCACCACGAAGAGGCGACCGCGGAAGTATGGTACGTATTCCAGAACAGAACGGACGTTCATACCGCGCCGGGAGTGGATAAAACCGGATTTTATTTACTCTGCTTTATCAGAAGATGAGGCAGGATCCGCAATAAGGCCGGCTTCATCAGCCTCACTCATCGCCATGACGGCGGGATTCGTCTCACGCTTAATTTTCCCCATTACCTTCTTGCGGGGCATGGTCAGCTTCTTTTCAGCCTTCATGCGCACGCCGGGCATGGGAGCGCCACCGCTCACGCTCATACCATCAGGCATGGCGGAGAGCTCCTCCTCAGGGGCAGGAATGGGAGCGGGCTCAGGCAGGATATCCTGCGCGGGAGCAGCAGCACGAGCACGGGCGGCAATCTGGCTCATCTGCTCACGCAGCATCGACAGCAGGTCACCATTACCCAGAATATCCGTCACGTCGGCAGATTCCTCATCAGCATTGCTGGAGGGCAGAGAGGCGAGGAAGTCCTCGAAAGCGTTCAGGTTTGTGGTGCTGCGGAAGAGGTTATTGAGAATCTCAAACTGGATATTGTTCATGAGGGTCTCAAAGATATCATAAGCCTCGCGCTTGTACTCCACGAGAGGGTCACGCTGCCCCTGAGCACGCAGGCGTACACCTTCACGAAGAGCGTCCATGTCCGTGATATGCTGCTGCCAGAGCTTATCAATGGCCTGAAGCATAATGGAACGCTCCATCTGATCCACACGGTCAGAGCGCTCGCCGGCCACCTTCTTCTCATACATCTCACGCACCTTAGCTGTGATAATCTGAGCGGCTTCGTTCGGTGTTTTAGAAATGAAGTCAGCATCACCCTCACTCCAGCCGAAGGGGAATGTGGAGTTCACCCACTGCAGCAGGTCCGTACGGCGCACCGTGCCGGTGTTATCCTCATTCAGGTAGAGATCACACTTGGTGTTGGTACCCTCTTCCAGCTGCTCGTAAATCATCTCACGGGGTTCCTCGCAAAGGAGAGCCTCATTACGCATACCGTAAACGATGGTACGCTGCTGATTCATGACATCATCATAATCCAGCACGTGCTTGCGCCACATGTAGTTACGCTGCTCTACTCGCTTCTGAGCGCCTTCGATAATCTTGTTCATGAGGCCGCTTTCCACTGCCTCACCTTCCTCCATACCGAAGCGGTCCATCACGCGGGTCATGCGCTCACTGCCGCCGAAATTACGCATCAAATCATCCTCAAAAGAGAGGAAGAACTGGGAGGCACCGGGGTCACCCTGACGGGAACAGCGGCCACGCAGCTGGCGGTCGATACGGCGGGATTCATAACGCTCCGTACCCAACACAAACAAACCACCCAAATCAGCCACGCCTTCACCCAGCTTAATGTCCGTACCACGGCCGGCCATATTTGTGGACACGGTCACGGCGCCACGCTGACCTGCACGGGCCACGATTTCAGCTTCGCGCTGGTGGTTTTTGGCGTTCAGCACTTCGTGGGGGATGCGAGCGCCAGCAAGCATGCGAGAGAGCGTCTCGGACGCAATCACGCTAGCTGTACCCACAAGCACCGGCTGCCCCTTAACGTGCAGCTCCTTAATCTTGGCCACCACGGCGTTAAACTTCTCACGACGAGTCTTGAAGATAAGGTCATTGTAGTCCTGACGGATGCAAGGACGGTTCGTCGGAATAGGCAGCACGTCCAGCTTGTAGATATCATGGAACTCAGCGGCCTCCGTCTCAGCAGTACCGGTCATACCGGCAAGGCGGGAATACAGGCGGAAGTAATTCTGGATGGTGATGGTAGCATAGGTCATGTTTTCGGCCTCCACTTCCACGCCTTCCTTGGCTTCCACAGCCTGGTGCAGGCCTTCGCTCCAGCGGCGGCCGGGCATTTCACGGCCGGTATTCTGGTCAATGATGATAACCTTACTGTCCTTCACCACGTATTCCTTATCCTTTTCGTAAATGGTGTAGGCCTTCAGCAGCTGGCTGATGGTGTGCAGGCGGGCAGCATTCTCGTCCAGACGCTTAATGAGAGTGGACTTGCGAGCTTCCTTCTCACGCTCAGTAAGAGTTTCATCCTCATCAATGTTCACAAACTCGGTGCCAAGATCCGGCAGCACGAAGTTCTCAGGACGCCCGGGACTGATGAGCTCACGGCCCATTTCCATAAGGTCAGCATCATGAAGCTTCTCATCAAGGCAGAAGTAAAGTTCTTCCTTCAGCTTGAAGAGCTCCAGCTTACGGGGATCCTGCAACAAGAAGAGTTCGTACTTCTCCACCATGCGGCGCATCTCCACATCCTCCTGAGAGCGCATGTAAGCACGATTTCTCGGCATGCCGAGCTTCACCTTGTACAGGCAGCGGCCGGCGGCCATAGCATCACCCTCCTTGGCATAGTTCTTAGCCTGAGTCATCAAGCTATTACACAGCTCAACCTGAGCCTTCACCACCTTCTCAATGAGGGGCTTAAGCTCATCATACTGCTGCTCACGCTCCACCACGGCGGGACCGGAGATAATGAGCGGGGTACGGGCCTCGTCGATAAGAATGGAGTCCACCTCGTCAATGATAGCGAAGTAATGACCACGCTGCACCTGAGCGCTGCGGGTGGAGGCCATGCCGTTATCACGCAGGTAGTCGAAACCGAATTCTGCGTTCGTACCGTATGTGATATCGCATGCGTACATCTGGCGACGGAGGTCGTTGGGCATCATGCTCTGAATGCAGCCCACCGTCAGGCCAAGATACTTGAAGAGGGCGCCCATCCACATGGAGTCACGGCGGGCGAGATAATCATTCACCGTCACCACGTGTACACCCAAACCGGTCAGAGCATTCAGGTAAACAGGCAAGGTAGCCACGAGGGTCTTACCTTCACCAGTGGCCATCTCAGCGATGAAACCGCGGTGCAGCGCAATACCGCCAATCAGCTGCACATCAAAGTGTACCATATCCCACTTAATGGGTGTACCGCAAACATCCACTTCCGTGCCGCACAGGTTACGGGCAGCGCACTTAGCCACAGCAAAAGCCTCAGGCATAATCTGCTCCAGATACTTGGCGCGCAGCTTGTCAAACTTGGGCTCAATCTCAGCAAATGCCTTCTTACCAGCCTCAATAGAATCCGGAGTAGCCTCCACAGTGGGAAGCTTGGGGAAGATATCACTCAGAGCGGAGAAACGGGCGTTCAGAGTTTCGGCATAAGCCTTAAGCTCAGCTTCAGAGGAAGAAAGTATCACACCGCGGGTGGGCAGGTCAATGGGGGTGAAGCGGTGCAGATACTTCTGCCACTCTGCAGTCTTTCCCACCAGAAAATCGCGATCCTTTCCCTGCCAGCTCTTTTCAATATCAAGCATCTTTTTCACGATGGGGCGCAGCTTGCGCACTTCGCGCTGGTTCTTGGAACCCACGATTTTATTCAGAATCCACTTAATCATTATCTTTGACGGTTAAAATTGACGGTAAAGCGAGCCCGGGCGGCACACGCGGTCGCGAATTGTAGCACAATCAACCGGATGAAGCAAGCACAACCCCAGATTTCAGCCCCTCACGTTGTGTCATGAAAGAATTACCTACATCCGTGTTCTATTTTACGCTTGCCTGCTCACAGCCGCTCTGATAGACTGTAGAGCATGAAAAAGCTCTGCAACACATTCATTATTTCACTTGCTGCAGCCGTAACTTGCGCCCCCACAGCCCACGCTGATTGGGACTCCATTTGGGGTGAAGTGGAATCTCTAGGAAGAGATGCCCGGGAGCTAGGTGAACGCGCTTGGGAAGAAGCAAAAAATGAATGGGATAAGCTGGATATCAACCACGAACTTCTACAGGCTTTCGGTGGGAATGTGGATGAACAATCCGCCCTCGTGGGCCGATTCTATGATTTGAAGCGCCCGGTGGAGGGCAGCGGAGCCCGCCCGCTGAGCAGGCAGCAAGTCGTCGAGCTTTTTCATAAGTTCAATGAAAGAGACTGGAATCAGGGCCTGCTGGAAAACTATTATTCCCCGGCCGTGCGACTCTACGCGCCGTACTTCTACCTGCCCCGCTGCCGCGCAGCATACGGCCCGGAAGCTTTCCAATGCAACGAAAACGAGGACGCCCCTAAAGTGCAGCCCTCTGACTGGGTGGTGATATACCGCGGCGTGGTCACGGCCCCGAAGAGCGGCACCTTCCGCTTCGTCGGCATGGGTGATGATGTCATCATGGTACGCTTTGACAACAAGCTCGTACTGGAAAGCGGCTGGAGCATTCCCTCCCGCAATAACATGACTCTCGGAACAGACCGAGCTTACCAGCAAGAGATTACCTCCCGCCGTGCAAGGCGCGCCATTTACCAGTACGAGTCCACCCCGCACTGGAACCGCATGCTGGGCGGCATCCCCAGCGGCACGCCATTCCGCGTACAGGAAGGTAAGAGTTACCCCATTGAGATTCTTGTCTCCGAAATTCCCGGTAACGAGTTCGGCTTCTGCCTTCTCATTGAGGAGCTCCGTAATGCCGGACGCGCCCGCTACGGTATTGTCCCGCCGTCAGAATCTCCTACGCTGCACCTCTTCCGCACGAATGATTCCCTGCCCTCCCCCCGCAACATTTCCAGAGCACTCACCCAAGGCAGCGTGGATTACAGCATCAACAATAGCACCGAGGGACCGCCTTTCCGTGAGGACAGCCTCATCTGGCGCGCTAATTTCGATGAAGCTGAAAAACAGGGACTCTTTGCCTCTCTCTTCGGCAAAATCACCGGCAGAAACCGCGACACAGCCATGGGCACGTCACGTCGCGATGAAGAACAGCAAGAAGAACCGCAGGAAGACTCCGATAACGAGCAGAATAACTCCGGCAGCCTGCGGGGAAGAATCTTAGGCTGGTAATACACCTCAACCAGAACATGAGCCCAGGCCTCCATTTACACCTATGGCGGCGTGGCATTTTTTTTGTGGCAGCACGAGTCAAAACGGCTATTTCTCCTTGCCATGGTAGGAATAACGTGTTACCATGGCGTCACACGCTAATAATTCAACAGATATGAACAGAGACACCATATGCGTACAGAGCGGTTGGCAGCCTAAGAAGGGCGAGGCCCGTGTGCTGCCGATATTCCAGTCCACCACCTTTAAGTACGAGACGAGCGACCAGATGGCCCGCCTGTTCGATCTGGAGGAAGCTGGCTTTTTCTACACCCGCCTTCAGAACCCCACGAATGAATGCGTGGCAAAGAAAATAGCAGAACTGGAAGGCGGTGTAGCAGCCATCCTGACAGCCTCCGGCCAAGCTGCCTCCTTCTACTCCATCTTCAACATCTGCGAAGCCGGTGATCACTTCATCTCCACAAGTGCTATTTACGGCGGCACATACAACCTCTTCGCGGTCACCTTCAAGAAGCTTGGCATCGAAGTAACCTTCGTGGATCAGGACGCCCCGGAAGAAGAAATCCAGAAGGCCTTCCGCCCGAACACCAAGTGCATCTTCGCAGAGACTATCTCCAACCCCTCTCTTCAGGTGCTGGATATCCGTAAGATGGCTGACATCGCACACAAGAACGGTGTACCTCTCATCGTGGACAACACCTTTGCCACCCCCATGAACTGCCGCCCCTTTGAACACGGTGCAGATATCGTGATGCACTCCACCACCAAGTACATGGATGGTCATGCCACTCAGGTGGGCGGTGTTGTGGTGGATAGTGGTAACTTTGACTGGGCGGCCAACGCGGACAAGTTCCCCGGCCTTACCCGGCCTGATGATTCCTACCACGGGCTGGTGTACACGGATGCCTTTGGCAAGGGCGCCTATATCACCAAGTGTACCGTGCAGCTCATGCGTGATTTAGGCTCCATCCCCTCCCCCATGAATGCCTTCCTGCTGAACCTCGGGCTGGAAACTCTCCACCTGCGCGTACCCCGCCACTGCGAGAACGCCCAGAAGGTGGCCGAGTATCTGGAAAAGCAGCCGGACGTGGCATGGATTAACTACGCAGGTCTGCCCTCCAACCGCTACTACGAGCTTGCCCAGCGCCAGTTTGACGGTGGCCGCACCTGCGGCGTGGTAACCTTCGGCATCAAAGGCGGACGAGAGCGCGCCATCAAGTTCATGGATAGCCTGAAGCTCACTTCCATCGTGACCCACGTGGCTGATGCCCGCACCTGTGTGCTGCACCCTGCCAGCCACACGCACCGCCAGCTGACGGACGAGCAGCTTATTGAAGCCGGCGTGAAGCCGGACCTCATCCGCTACTCCGTAGGCATCGAGGCCGCTGAGGATATCATCGCTGATCTCCAGCAGGCTTTCGATGCCATCCTGTAAGCCATAAGCCGTATAATTTAACCATAAAAAAGCCGCAGCACTCAGCTGCGGCTTTTTTATTATAGTTACAAATGAGAAGAACGGTATCAGCGAAGCACACTGGGTGTAACCTGCTTGCGCTCGCCGTTCACCACCACAGTCACCGGAGAGGGATTCGGAGTGGTAGTAGTCAGGTGGTAACGCGTCACCTTACCATTACGCCATTCCATATCCACGGTGACATTACCGCGGGCACGAATGCCGCGCACATGACCATTCGCCCATGAGGAAGGAATGGACGGCAGAAGCTCAATGACACCGGCATGGCTCTGAACGAGCATCTCGCTCATACCGCCGGTCATACCATAGGTGCCGTCCATCTGCATGGGAGGATGGTTACCGAACAAGTTATCCAGCACATTATAGCGGATATAGTGCTGCACCATGCTGTAAGCCTTATCAGCATTACGGAAGCGAGCCCAGAGTGCCGTACGCCACGGCCAGGTCCAGCTGCGACGGTTATCTCTGGTGAGCCCGCGAAGCTCCAAGCTCTTCATGGCGGCCTGAGCGAACTCCGGAGTACGCTCCATGCTGATGGAGGTTCCGGGGAACACGCCGATGAGGTGTGAGGTGTGGCGCTGGCCGCTCACCATGTTCGGGCGGTCTACAATCCACTCCTGCAAATAACCATCACGGCCGATGCGGTTCCCCACGAGGCGGTCTCGCTTAGCCGCCAGCTGAGCGGCCCACTCTGCATCCACCCCCAGAATAGTGGCGGCACGCACCGTGTTATCAAAAAGCTCCCAAATGAGCTGCTGATCATGAGCACAGCCATCTTCCAGCGGGCCCCACTCGTGAGACCAGCCCATGGGGCATACCAAAGCGCCCTCCTTAATTTCAGCAAGTTCGGGGTGCTCCTCCACACGCAGCTCCTGCACGGGGCGATTCTCATTCCGGCGAGTCTGCAGGCCGCGGCCCTGTGCGCCTACCTCCTTGAGCTCATCTTCCCAGAAATGGCAGATTGTCTTCAGCATGGGATATGCCACCTCTCGCAGGTAGGTCTCGTCCTGAGAATACAGGTAACGGTCCCAGATATGGAGAGCATACCAAGCATTGACAGGAGGATTCCACTTCACCCAGCCACCAGCACCCCAGGGATTCTGGGAAATACGCGAGGTCCAGCCGCGCACATTTTCACCGAACTGCTTGCGAGTGGACTCGGATAGAGGCTGCTCCATGGCACGAATGAAGTCAATAAGAGGCTGATGACACTCAGAAAGGTTGGCAACCTCAGCGCCCCAGTAGCACATCTGGAGATTAATGTTGTTATGATAGTCACAGGCCCAGAGAGCATGCACCTTATTATTCCAAATACCCTGCAGCGTCACGGGCAAGTTTCCGGGCTGAGAACCGGAGATAAGCACATAACGGCCGTAATTATAGATAAGCTCCTCCAAATCCGGGTCAGCCGTAGGCAGGCCTCGATCGTAGCGAGTACGGTATGACGTAAGGCGCAGATCCGTAGGGGAATCAGCCAAAGGACCGACAGTTTCACCGAAATCCACGCTCATACGATTGTAGAAAGAGGCAAAATCCCGGCGGTGATTCTCACGAATGGCAGCTACCCCCTTTTCCAGAGCAGCGCTAAGCACACGGCTGTTATGAACAGCGGGATCCTCACCGCGCCAGTGGTCAGCATAGCTCATTTTGTAGTTGGTTGCCAGCGTCACATAAATCTCCACGGCATCAGCTCCGCTCACTTCAACGTACGGCAGGTGCGAGGGAGCGTACGCAGCAAACATGGCATCCTTGCGGCCACCATAGGATACCTGCACCTCAGCATAAGGGAGGTGAAGGCGAGCAGAGCCGCCCCTCGTGCGAACATGCATACGCCCTTCAAACACCTCACCATTTGCCAGAGTACCACGCATGATGAGCGTGTTATCACCATCCTGACTGTACTGCACGTTATGATAAGGAGCCAGCGCGATATTGGCCGTGAGGCCGCCCGGCTTATCAACATTGGCCGTGTATACCATCACATCATCAGGGCGGCTGACAAAACAAGTACGAGTATGCTTCACACCCCGGGCGGAGAAACTGGTCACAGCTTCAGCGCGGCGCAGATCCAGCGAGCGCCTGTAGTTCTCAGTATCGCCGGAAAAGTCATATGCCACATAAAGATTGGCAAAAGGCTGATAGCTACCGAACTGCTCTCTGCCGGATACGGGGCCATACAAATAATTCTTACCGTTTCCGGGAGTGTTCTCACCGCCACTCCAAAGGCTCACTTCATTCAGCACGACGCAATCCAGATGGTCACCACCATACACAGTACCACCCACACGGCCATTACCCACAGGGAGAGTCTGGCTTTCCCATGTATCACGATTCGCCTTTCCCGGAAGGTTTTCTGTATTGTGCGGCACAACTGTCCATGGCAGCGGTGTGTTCGGCACCACAGCGGGCTGTCTATACCACAAGTGATTAGATGATGACAAATCACCGGCGGCCAGCGCTGCGCCGGCGGCAAGTGATAATCCCATGTTTATATATACTCTCTTCATAAAATACGATGCGCTAGTAAAAAATCAGATTTTAAAATATTATGAGGGCGATATGAGCTCCACCCTCAGCGGAACTTCGCCAAGCGTCAGCACAGCTCCGTCCGTCAGCTGAAGCTGTGGACAGTGGTAATCCACCCTCGTGGAGTTCACAAAAACGCCATTCATGGAGTTTACGTCAGACACAACCAGACCGAGATGGTTAATTTCCAAGCGTGCATGCATACGAGATACACTTTCATCCTCCAGTATAACTTCACACATTCGGGCATCTCTCCCGATGATAACGCCCCCTTCTTTCACCAAACTGCTGAAAGGAACATCACTCTCCCACGGTGAGCCATCACAGAGCATGCCGTAAATGCGCAATATCCCGCCCGCTGACACTTCAGCACTTGCGACCTCCCCTCCTACGGTGCCACCGGCAGGCGGCAGTCCGGCACCAAGCTTCCATTTGCGGCGCAGGGAATCATGGAGCGGCAGGGGCTGAATCAGAACAGCCGGACGATTAGCAGCAGGAGTGTTCTCCAGTTTGCTCGGTTCACTGTGAGGCAGTACCTGCATCGGGCCCGCCGCAACAGAGCCAACCATAGAAAAAACTCCGGTATTAGGCACGCCCGTACGCTGCCGCGCCAGCACCCTTGAACGAGAAACATTCAGCGCCGCACGGGCAGAAGCCAGCTCCGCCTCAAGTTCCCTTACTTGGGACTCCTGAGCTGCGACCTGCGCTTCTAGACTTGCGGAAGAACCATCCATGCTTCATCGTAGTCTAGCATATCAGGCGCCCTCTTGCAACTAAAAAAGCGAATCTCAAGCCAGATTACGCCTTACTGTTCAATTTCGGCGGAATTTCCGGTTTCGCAAAAGGATAGTTGATAACAGACTATCAGCAGATTTCTTCAAAAAATCCACCGCCCAGCAAGCGCTCACCGCGGTCAGCATCCGGCGCATATAGCGCACACACCTGCCCCAGAGCAAGGGCTCGCACCGGCTCATCAAACAGCAGCCTGTATCGGCCATCTCCCAACGGGGTACAAGTAGCATGCACGGCCGGAGCACGATAGCGGGGCTGTGCCATAACCCGCTCAGGAAGAGCTTTCAACAAGTTCGCAACCGAGCCAATAACAGCGCAGCGTGCATAAAGACCGGGGGTATCCTCACCTTCATAACCAAGGATAAGGCGGTTACGCTTCAAGTCCTTCCCCACCACCACATAGGCGACCCCCTCACGGGGAGAGGCCACGTGATGCCCCTTTCGCTGCCCCATGGTAAAAAGGTGCAAGCCATCATGCCGACCGAGCTTACGCCCCTTCAAATCCACGATATCTCCGGGATTATCCGGCAGATAGTGGCGCAGGAAATCACTCATCTTCACCTGACCGATAAAGCAAATGCCCTGAGAATCCTTCTTCTCGGCGTTCGGTAGCTGAAAACGGCGAGCCAGCTCTCGCACCTGAGGCTTGGTCAACTCCCCCACCGGGAACACGGCATGGGCCACCTGCTGCGGCTTCATCAGCGCAAGGAAATAAGACTGGTCTTTATTACGGTCCGCGCCTCGCAGCACATAGCTCCCTTCCCCTGGCACATCAAGCCGCTTAGCATAATGCCCGGTAGCCACTGAGGAGAACCCCTGCTCCAAAGCATAATCCAGCAGCACACCAAACTTCATTTCACGGTTGCAGAGCACATCTGGATTCGGGGTAAAGCCCGCGCGGTACCCTTCTATCAGGTAATTCACCACTCGGCTACGGTACTGTTCAATGAGGTCCACCACGCGCAGCTCAATACCAAGCCTGCGGCACACGCCGAGGGCATCCTCAATATCACGCTCCCACGGGCACTCACCGGGAATATTCTCCTCATTCACCCAGTTCTTCATGTAGGCCGCCACGACCTCGTGCCCCTGCTCCACCAACAGGGCTGCCGCTGCAGCGCTGTCCACGCCTCCACTCAGTGCTACCAATATCTTAGCCATGATAAGTCAGAATCAGATTAAGAATGTGTGATATTTATCTACTCCCGCCCAGCCGGAACAGGCTGCGCCTCCTCCAGCACACAAGGAGGAAGCTGCCGCGGCTCCAAGATACCCTCCTCAGCCATACAGTCCGTGAACATCAGCAGAGCTGCATTCACCACCCGGGAGTGGTCCGTACCATTCTCCGCGCAGATTCGCTCTATCTCCTCAAACTCAGGCTGAGGACAGCGGAATATGTACATTTTCTTGGACATGCGCGTGATGGTAGCAAATTCGCCCTTCCTTTTCAAGTCCAATATCCACATACCCACCCGAGATAGCACCTCATACGTCGCATTCTCTTCCACCGCCCGGCTCCGAGCAAGGGGCTGGCTTTATTCTCCACAACGCGAAAAGTTCTCAACTAAAGGACAATGCAAAGTTCTTATACTTTACGTTTCGTCTCGCACTAATTGTAAATAACGCTTGACATTAGTGCTGCAATCCATTAAGCTGCCGCCCATGTTCGTAGATCATATTCGTATATTTGCCAAGGCAGGCAAGGGCGGAAACGGCTTAGCCAGTTTCCGACGCGAGAAGTTTGTACCACGTGGCGGCCCTGATGGCGGCGACGGCGGTGACGGCGGCAGCGTCATCCTTGAGGTAAGCACAGGCACGAATGACCTGCGCAATTATTTCTATGACCCCAAGCTTGTCGCGACGGATGGCATGCCCGGCATGCACGCCCGCAAGCATGGTAAAGACGGTCGAACCGTCATCGGCAAAGTTCCTCCCGGCACTATCGTGTACCGCACAAATGCCGCCACTATGCAGGAGGCCACTTGGTTGGAGCGTGAGGGTGACGGTATTGAGTTCGAGCAGATAGCAGACCTTACGGAACCCGGTGAGCGGTTCGTGCTCTGTCAGGGGGGCAAGGGCGGCCGTGGCAACTGGCACTTCCGTACTGCCACTGACCAAGCTCCCCTTAAGTTTGAGTACGGCACGGAGGCTGAAAGCGGTGTATTCTTCTTTGAGTTGCGCCGCATCGCTGATGCCGGACTTGTGGGATATCCGAACGCCGGCAAGAGCACCCTACTGGGCGCCATCTCCCGAGCTACGCCCAAGGTAGCCAGTTACCCCTTCACCACGCTGCAGCCGATTGTGGGTGTGGTGGAGTTCGAGGATTATTCCCGCTGCATTGTAGCTGATATTCCGGGTATCATTGAGGGCGCGTCCGAGAACCGCGGTCTGGGCCACGAGTTCCTGCGGCACATCATGCGCTGCCATGTACTACTTTTTGTGGTGGATATGACCGGCTTGGAGCATGACCCGGTGGAGGCCATTCAGACGTTGCGCAAGGAAGTCAAGCTGTACTCAGATGAGCTTGCCGAGCGCCGCTGGATTATCGTGGCCAACAAGATGGATGACCCCACCGCTGTGGAAAATCTGGAAATATTGCGCCAGCGCTTCCCCAAGATTGAGATTATCCCCATCTCCGCCGCTATGGGGGATGGCATTCCCGCACTCAAAGCCCGCCTGAAAACCCTGCTTGCGGAGTAAAAATGAAAGTCGCGCTTCTCAGCGACATTCATGCTAACCTCGAAGCTTTGCAAGCTGTGCTGTCAGATGCTGCACAGCTGCACGCTACGCACTACGCCGGGCTGGGTGATGTCATCGGGTTCAATGGAGACCCGGCTGCCTGCATGCAAATAGTAATGCCTATGTTCAGTGTGGCTGTACGCGGCAATCACGAGCAGGCTCTGCTACAGCGTGGACTCTTCGGAGTGCCTCTGTACACAGCTATGATGGATCGCACAGCCGCCATGCTCGGCACCGAACTGGTGAACCTCGTACGCCCGCTACCCCGCAAAGCTTCTTGGCATGGGCTCACTTTAGTACATGCCTCCCCTGCCCCCGGTGAGGAATGGCAGCGCATCTCCACCGTGCCGGAAGCTCGCGCCGCGTTCGCTCAATTTGAAGGCCGTCTTTGTTTCTACGGCCACACCCACCGCCCGGCTATTTTCTGCGAGCGCGGGGGCAAGGTCAGCATCATTCCCGTAGCCTATGATAAAAGCGGCACCTTCTCCCTACAGCTGGAGGCTGAATGCCGTTACCTCATCAATCCCGGCTCCGTCGGCCAGCCCAGAGACCTGAACTATCGCGCCGCCTACGGCCTGTATGATGAGGATACAACCACCCTCACCCTGCGCAGAGTGGACTATGATGTTGACTCCGCTGCGGCCAAAATCTCCCGCACCGGACTCCCGGACTCCTTTGCGGCCAACCTAAAGCGTGGTCATACCCCAACGGGAGATTAAAGAGCGATAGGCTTATTCCGCCTCCACCCTTGTTAAGCGCTCGGGCAAAGGCGTATAAACAGCAGGGTTTCCCTGAGCCAAATGTCCAGCAGGCACATCTTCTTTGATAATGGTTCCGGCTGAGATAACGCAATTATCTCCAATCGTCACCCCTTTCAAAATAATACAATTCATACCAATATAACACCGGCTCCCGATTCGGATAGGAGCACCTGTTTTCTTACGGCATGAAAACCAGCCGGTCACGGGAGAATACTCGTGTTCTTTACAATCATACAGAACACACCCAGCGCCCAAAATAGTATAACGCCCCACATAAATATGGCTGGCACATATAATGGAGCAACCGCTACCGCCACTATTATCCGCAAACTCAATTTTAGCGTCCGGTGTAACAGCGGCCAAAGTAACCTTATGAGTCATTAAAGGGTTGTACTTTTTCTTCGAATGCAAAGTCACATTATCCCCTAAGACGATTTGGTTACGCCGCTTCATGTAAATATGCGGAAAACCACTGATAAATGAGCCTTTCCCTATGCTCATCCCCTTTATCCTATATGCTGCCGCTTTTATAGCATATAGTTTTTTTAAAACACCTACCTTGAACTGCTGCAATGTCATCTTATCAGCTTTCTAATAATTCGGCATACAAGGACAAAATCTTTTTAACCATAATGGCCTGCGATAATTCCTCACAACACCTCTCCTTATCATATTCACCCATCAAGAGGGCAGTTTCAGAATCCTTAACAATAGATAAAACACCTTCTACCAGACTATCAACAGACATAGGAGGGATTATATACCCTGATTTCCCGGGAACAACATACTGTTTAGAACCGCATTCTGTTGAAACGATGCAAGGAAGCCCCATTGCACGAGCCTCTTTTACAACCGTGGGACCGGTATCAGCTAGACTGGGATGAATAAGAGCCCATGATTTCTGTAATACTTCAACCAGTTTTTCTCTATCCACTCTCCCCAGAGGAATAATATTGCTAGGGAGCTCACCGTACGCGCCAGAACCAATGCCGGCCATATACAGCCGCACATGGCTCAATTCAGGCCGAGAAAAAGCAGCAATAGCAGTAGGCACGTTTTTTATACGACTAGCAGAGGCTATCATGACACAGGTCGGGACATTTGAAAGCTTTCTTTCAATACCAAAAAAGCGCTCCTCCGCGGCATATTCCCACAAACGCACATCCGCCTTCGGGGCCAGCTCCAACACCCGATCACGAGCCCATTCGGACTCAGTCGTTATAACAGGCATCGCTCGGAATAACGACTTTTCAAACTTGGCCTGCCTAATCATGAAAGGCGGCATGCATGAGCGCTGAGCATACGCCGTCAGTGCGCCCTGAAGAGAAAAAAGTTTCTTTCCTTTAAAATCTTTCGCACTTAACCCATAGCAGCTTTCCGTCCCCCATGCATGAACCAAATCAGGTTTTATCTTTCGCAAGCATCTAGCGATTCTCATGCGATCCGGCAGGTAATGCAAATATTGAGAGAGGGTCTTACTCCCGGTAGGCAGAACGTGCATGTATTGCCCCCCGGCTACCGTTGTTTGATGTTTCTTTACAGCCTTAGAAAGAGTAATCCAATGAAACTCATACTCCGCAACCTCTTCTTCAGCAAAGGCACGATGTAAAGCAGACAACCACGGCGCTGGATGGTACCCAGGGCATATACCATCAAAATAATTCCAGCATGGATAATCCGCTAAGATAACAATTTTTTTTCTTCCCCGTGTCTGCACACATGTATACTACGGGTGCAATGCTTACATGTCAAGCCAGTTTTGCAACATCCACGAAAGAAGAGGCAGAACTTTATGTTCTGCCTCTTAACAATACAACGGATTAATCCTAGCAAAAGCTTACTTCTGCTCCTCTGCGGGGGCCTCAGTGGAGCCTGTACCCACAGTCGTGGTGGGAGCCACGGGGGCGGTAAGCTGGGGCAGGTCGATAATCTCGATGAGAGCCATGGGAGCGCTGTCAGTCATGCGCTGACCAAGCTTCACGATGCGGCAGTAGCCGCCCTGACGATCCTTAGTAGCCTCGGCCACCACGCTGAAGAGCTTGGTGACAACCTTGGGCTGGGGCAGAGTGGCCAGGGCCTGACGGCGAGCGTGCAGGGTGCCGGTCTTGCCGAGGGTGATGAGCTTCTCCACGTAGGGACGAAGAGCCTTGGCCTTGGCCAGAGTGGTGGTGATGCGGCCGTGGGAGATGAGGCTGCAAGCCTGGTTAGCAAGCAGAGCCTTACGATGGGAGGCCGTGCGCTGCAGCTTGGCCTTTTTGACGCCGTGTCTCATAATATTATATTATAATGTGTATGTTAGTAATGAAGGTTTGTATAGGAAGGAGGGAGCTTTACTCGTCGAAATCGTCCTCGTCCTCATCATCAAAGCCGTAAGCCTCGATGTTGTGGGAGATGAGAGCCTGCAGGTCCGTAGCGCGGGGCTCATCAGCGTCACGCAGGCGGGGGCTGCTGCCGGGAGCGGAAAGAAGCTTGGAATCAAACTGCATGCCCAAGGACAGGCCGTGCTGCACGAGTTTCTCCTTAATTTCGTTGAGGGACTTCTTACCGAAGTTGCGGTACTTGAGCATTTCGGCCTCGGTCTTCATAGCGAGCTGGCCCACCGTGGTAATGTTAGCATTATTCAGGCAGTTAGCAGCACGCACAGAGAGCTCGATTTCGTTCACGCTCATGTTCAGAAGCTTGCGGAGCTGAGCGGTGTTGGCATCGCCATCGCCACCGGAAGCACGGTCGAAGGATACGCGGCGGCTGTCGCTCTCCACGAACACGTCCAGATGATGGCGCATGATGCTGGCAGCCTGAAGCATAGCATCGTTCGGGCTTACACGACCGTCCGTCCAGACGTCCAGCACGAGCTTGTCGAACTCAGTCATCTGCCCCACGCGGGCATTATCCACTGCGTACTTCACGCGGGTAACGGGGGAGAAGATGGAGTCAATCGGAATGACGCCGATAGCGCGGTCCTTATCGTTATTATCCTCGGCGGTGTAGAAGCCACGGCCCACATTCACCTCGAAGTCGCAGTCAAAGATGGTGCTCTGATCCAAGTGGCAGATTACCTGATCCTTGTTAACGACAGAATAGATGTGGTCATCCTGAATGTCACCGGCGGTAACAACGCCCTGCTTGGTCACGCGAAGAGAAAGCGTGCGGGGCTCCTTGCCGTGGTGAGCAAACTTAATCTTCTTCAGGTTAAGGATAATTTCAGTCACATCCTCCACCACGCCGGGCAGAGAGGTGAACTCGTGCTGAGCACCGGCGATACGCACGCTGGTGATGGCGGCACCCTCAAGGGAGCTGAGCAGCACACGACGCAGGGAGTTACCCAGCGTGTGACCGAAGCCCGTCTCAATGGGCTCGGCAATGAAAGTAACGTGATTGGGGTCCTCCGGGTCCTCAATGCGCTTGAGTGTGTTCGGAATCTCGAAATGGGCCAACTCAATGACCTCCTGCTCGTTGTTCAGATCGTCTGACATATTGTTTTTATGGTGTGACCGGGTTTCCCTCCATGCGAGCCAACTTCCGTGGAAATGGAGGACCAACGGTCGGTTTTGTGCAGCCCGCGCGGCGAAGAATACACGTAATTCTCTGAATTTGCAAGCCTTTTTTACATAAAATGTCGCATTTTGTTCCATTTTCGCCTTATATCGGCGTTTTTAAGCGTGTTTTTCAGAATTAATAAAAACTCTTCTTGCGCGCGCATAACATGTGTGGTATGATAGCGAGCATGAAAAGCATCATTTCTACAGGAGACGCGCACTTCCAGAGCATTGGACAAGAGTGGTACGGCCAGCTGGTTGAGCCGCCGTATGAGTACAGTTTCAGGCTAACCGGAGATGGCTTAGTGTTCAGCGCCGCCCGTAAAGCGCCGGCCCTAGTACACCCGGAAGGCAAATGCGGAGTTTTTCAGGCAGAGCTGTGGCGCTATGATGCGGCGGAGTTCTTTATCACGACACCGGGAGGCGAGCGCTACATGGAGTTCAATCTCAGCCCGAACGGCGCTTGGTGGGCCGCTGTTTTCTGTTCTCCGCGCTGCGTAGCCCCCGGATTTGAAAACTGGGAACCGGCGGGCATTCTGGCCACAGGCAGTGCCACAGCGGATGGCTGGAGCTGCAGCGCTCTCATCCCTGCCGCAGTGCTGGAAGAAGTGGGCATCAGCCCGGCTGATTGCAAACTTACAGCAGCAGCCATTCTGAAATCCCCGGACCAAGTATTCCTCACCACCGCCCTGCCCTGTGACACCCAGCCGGACTTCCACCGCCCGGACCTCTGGGAGCAAGCCATCATAGCCCACTGAAACTTCACACACGAAATGAATGTAGAACGGCGCCGTTGGAGCACCCGCTCCTCCGGCGCCGTTCCGGCGTACGTTTTAACTAACTATTATGAAATACAAACCGGAGTCACTCAGGGTGGCTTCATTTCACCGGGTAGTTGGTGCGTGTGTTTGCAATAGATACGCCCCCATTTTACGCTTTCTTTCACAAAAAATAAAAAAAATACAAAAAAAGCTAATTCGGGGCTTGAATTTGACAAGATGAGTGCTATACTGTATTCACGTATGCATGGTGATTTAGAAAAACTCGTGAATGCCGGTAAGATTCCGGCCGATTTCGCAGCCAGGCTGGATAAGTTCTCCCCTGCCAATTACGTGATGCACCCGGAATGGGGCGTCGGCAAGGTGGAGGCATGGTCCCTTGCCAAGCAGCGCGTCAAGATTAATTTCGAGAAAAATCCCAATTACGTGATGGGCCTGAAGCTGGCATTCAATCAGCTCACGCCGGTACCTGCCGGCCACTTCCTCGTCACGTGTTTTGAAGACCCCGCCGGTTGCAAGGCCAAGGCCGAGGGCAAGGAAACGATTCTGGAGTTCATCGCTTTCGTACTGGAGCACAACTACTCCCTGCGCGAAGGTGTGGAAGAAGTACTGGAAATGCAGCCTGATGATTTGGAGAAGTACCTCAGCGGGCGTGTCATTGCTGAAGAAAACTGGAAGACATGGTGGGAGAAAGCCCGTGCGGCCATGCGTGATGATCCCCGCTTCCGCCTTCCCACCCGTCGCGGTGAGGCTATCGTGACTCGTGAGGCCGCCAGTGCTGCCGCTGCCCTTCTGGCAGACTACAATGATGCCACTACGCTGGAAAGCTGCGTGCGCATTCTCGATCAGGCGCGCCTTGAGGCCCTGAACGGTGAGTACGAGATTGCCGCCAAGCTGGTGAAGGCCATGGAGGACGACATCGAGCGCGACCGCACAGAGCCGCAGCATGTTCTGGAGCTTATCATTATCCGTGATGACATTCTGGAAGGTACACACGGCAAGGATGAGGCCAAGCAGGCCGAGTTTGATGCCGCGCTGACCGCAGCCGGAGTAGAGAAGCTCACCACTCTGGCTGACAAGCTTCAGACTATCCCCTCCGAAGAACTGGTAAACTACATCGGCGAGCTCTCCGTAGCACGCCAGAATGCTGTATACACGGCTCTGCCTGAAGCTTACCCTGAAAACTGGCTGGCCTACACCACCAACATCTTCCTGTTCGGCGGCCCCAAGGTGACGGCTGCCGCTGCTGACTTCATCCTCGCCAAGGGCGCCAAGGATCAGCTCTTCTCTGATATCATGAACGGCATCTCCCGCCAGAACCTCAGCCCGGATGTGCTCATCTGGGTGTGCAAGGAGCGTAACGGTCTGGCTAAGGAGCTGGTGGACAAGACCAAGATGGCTCTGGGCGCAGCTATTATCGCCACCATCGAGAAGGACAGTGCTGACGGCGGCCCCAACAAGGCCCTCCGCCTGCGCAACCTGCTGATGGATGACAAGGATCTTGCGCCTGATTTGGTAACCGGTATCACAGAGCTGGAGGCTCGTCCCTTCGCCAAGTCTCTGTATGATTCTTCCGTACTGCCGGATTTGGACCGCAATCTCCTGCTGGCCAACATGATGAAAGTGCATCCCTCCCTGCAGGAGGTTGTGCTCTCCCGCGTGCAGGTGAAGGAGAAGCAGAATCTGTACGTATCCCTGCGTTCCTTTGCAGCTCGTAAAGCAGAGTACGAGGACATCGTCAATGTGCGCATTCCCAAGAACAAGCATGACCTGGAAATCACCCGCGCTGAGGGTGACCTCCGTGAGAACGGTGGTTATCAGGACGCCAAGGCCACGCGTCAGGTGCTCATGCGCCGCTCTGAGGAGCTCTCCCGCCTGCTCTCTCAGGCCGAGCCCACAGACTTCTCCAATGCCACCTGCGAGCAGACAGGCATGGGTACTCAGGTTCACTTCGAGACAGACAAGGGCCAGAAGGTGGTATACACCATTCTGGGTGCTTGGGACTCCGAGCCTGAGAAGAACGTGGTTCCCTACACCTCCAAGCTGGGTGCCAAGCTCATCGGCTACAAGGTGGGTGACAGCCTGCGCCTGCCCATCGAGCTGGGTGGTGAGCAGGTCAAGATGACGATTAAGTCCATTGTACCTGCTCCCAAGGAGCTCATCTTCCCTGATGGTGAGGCCTGATAAAGCCACACAACTCTTTTAAGACAAAACCGCTGCACGCTAGAACGTGCAGCGGTTTTTTGCAGCAAATAAAGAAAAAAATTAGAGCTGAGCGCACAGAGGGCAGGCTTCCACCACATGTCCGGGAGCGACCTCCACCATGAGCGGGCGTTTCTTTAACGTATCCCCCGTGCGCGCCATGCGCTGGCAAAAGCGACAACCGGGCACGTAGTCACGAATAGCGGCCACCTGACCGGGAATGGTAGGCAGGTGGCTCTTTCTGGGGTATTCCAAGCGAGGCATGGAAGCGAGCAAGGCCTTTGTATAGGCATGCTTAGGATTGGCAAAGAGCTCTTTTACCCCGGCGCTTTCCACCACGCGGCCGGCATACATCACAACCACGCGATCACAATTCTGCGCAATCACGCCCAAATCATGCGTAATCAGCACAGCGGAAGAGCCCATTTTTTCTCGCAGCTCACGGATAAGAGCAAGAATCTGCTGCTGTACGGTGACATCCAGCGCAGTAGTCGGCTCATCAGCAATGATAAGCTCAGGGCGACAGGCCAAAGCAATGGCAATCACCACACGCTGGCGCATACCACCGGAGAGAGAGCCGGGAAACTCTTTCACTCGCGACTCCGGATCCGGAATACGCACAAAGTGCAGCATATTGATAGCCTCCAGCCAAGCCGCATCGCGCGACATACCGCGGTGCACCATGAGAGTTTCCGCAATCTGGTCACCAACGCGGTGTACCGGATTTAGAGCGCTCATAGGCTCCTGAAAAATAAAGCCGATTCTGCCACCACGCACCTCATTAAGCCTGCGTGGCTTCATTCGCAGTATATCTTCACCATCGAAAAGCACTTTTCCTCCCAGAATATGGCTGTGCGGTTTTGGCAGCAAACGCAACAGGCTCATAGCAGTCACGCTCTTACCGCAACCACTCTCCCCCACAATACCTACACACTGCCCGCGCGGCACATTGAAACTCACATCATCCACCGCATGCAACAGGCCAACTTCTGAATCAAAGGCCGTAGTGAGATGTTGAACTTTCAGCAGGTTTTCGTCAGACATAATATAAATGCGGGGCTTTAATGTTCAGCAGGCAGCGGCACATCTATCTCCTGCTCGGGAAAACTTTCATTTGCAGCTCGGGCACGCATCGTACGCGTACGCTCTTCTTCGTCAATCCAATATAGGTGACTATCCAACGGATCCGCGTAGCGGGGAGGACAGAAGTTACAATCCGAAGTCCGCGGCCATTTCAGCCAACGCCACTGAGCAAAACGCGAGTATGCAGCGGTCCATCCCGGTACCCAGCAAGCCTCATCATGAATAAGCTGCTGCACACGATGATGGGCCGCAACAGCATCCTCCTCCGTGCGGGCAGTCTGGCAGGCCAGAATAGCCTCATCCATCTCAGGCGAAGCCGTGGCTGTCACGTTCGCGCTACCTTTCACCGGTGTACCATCAGGCGTGTAGGCGTACTGGGAAAGGAAGTAGAGCGAGGGGTCAGGGATGATAGGAGAAAAGCTTCCGGAGAAAATACCGGCGGTGAAGTTTTTCTCACGCACCTTGCTAAAGAAGACGGTGTCATCCATCTGCTCAAAGCGAAGATCCAGACCACAGGCGGCTGCGTCCTCACGAAGCAGGTTCATGCAGTTAGCATACACAGGGTCTATGCGTGAACTAACGACTACCTGCAGGCGTGTACCATCCGGCCGGCAGAGGATGCGATCCTCCCCTTCTTCCGTATATCCGGCCCGGGCAAAATACTCACGAGCGAGCTCCGGCGAGTACGGTCTAGCCGTGACATCCGGGTTCGTAAAGCGGCCAAAGCCTGTGAAATATGAGCCCATGCGGTCATAATCACCTCGGAACACCGTATTGATAACCTCCTGAATATTCAGTGCATGGTGCAAGCCCAAGCGGACATTAATGTCATTGAAAGGCGGCCTAGAGCAGTTCAGGTATATCCCCAGACTGTTACGCGGCCATATATTGTTGAAATGAACTCGCTGAATATAGCCGTTATGCACAGGCTGCACTTCCAGACCTTCGTACCAGAAATCAGCCTCACGGGCGTTAAAGACATCCAGCTGCCCGATGCGGAACAGCTCTCGGGCTTTAGACGGCTCAGCAATGAAGGAGTAGACGATACGGTCCACATTACAGCTGTAACGCATATAGCGGCGATTGTATCCCCACCAGTCAGGCACTCTCTCCAGCGTAATCTGGCGCCCCATAATCAGACCATCTGGCGACACGCGGTAGGCACCGGTAGTGGGCGCGGGACGCCACAAGTAACGCGAGGGATAATCCGGGCCAAACTCAGCATAAAAGCGGGTACAGCTAGCCGGAATGGAGGCATAGTAAGGAGCCGCCGGCATAGGTTCCTGCAAGGTAACAGCAATGGCCCCATTGCCATATACAGTTATGCGGGAAAAGCGGCTCAGGTAATAATTAGCAAAGAAAGGTTCCGCCGCGTAATCAGAGGTGCGGACAAAAAGAGATGTAATGAAATCACGGGAGGTCAACGGTGCACCATTTGAGAAACGCACGCTTTCATCCAGCATGAAGTACACGGTACGGCCATCCTCTGAAACAGCCCACTTCTTCGCAATGCCAGGTATCAGACGCCCCGTGCCGGGATGAATCCGCACGAGCGGAATATCAAAATCATCGTAGATATACCGGCGGGTGGAATTATTACTGTTCGGCCCGAAAAGGCAGAGAGTACCGGGAAAAGAACGCTGCAAGGAGCGACGCAACACACCGCCCTTACGGGCCTCCGGACTGCCCAGCTCTGGTTCATTTTGACCATCCTGCCACTGAAGCCCACGGGGAATATCCTGAACTTCCCTGTACACGAGATAATCCCCCAACCGACGGCGCTCACCAAGTGATACAGCCGTGCGCAAGGCGGAGCGGGTGCTGATAGTGGCACTGCCGGCCTCACGAGTACCGGGACAAGCACTCAGGCGGCGAGCGAAAGCATTCACGCACTCTTCTCTGCGGCCCTCGAGCGCCTGCTGCACGTGAGCAGCATTACGCCTGTTCCAGCGCTCGGTAAAGCCTTGAAAGCCCTTGGGCATCGTCCAGAGGCGAGCATAGGTCGGCACATCCTCCCCTGCCGCGAAAGCATCCGGCATGGTGTAATCCGGCGGCGGCGTCCAAGCCGGTCCATCTGCCGCGCCCTCACCGTCACAGCTGCTGCAACACAGCAAAGTAGCCACCCCCAAACCGGCGAGTATCATCCATCGGTTTATGCTATGAAACAATCTGGCATCAGGAGTCTTCATTCGTAATAGGTGTGGCGGCGCGGATCTACGGATTCTCTCACGGCTTCCCCCACAAATGTGACGAGAACCAGCACAATGACCAGCGAGAAGAAAGCTGAAGATACCACCCAAGGACAGGACAATTTGGAAAGTCCATCATTCAGCAGGCGTCCCCAACTGGCATACGTGTCAGGCAAGCCAAAGCCCATATAATCCAAGGAGGCGAGAGAAAGCACCACCGCAGCCAGACTGAAAGGCAGCAGGGTAACAATGATTCCGGTAAGATTCGGCAGAATGTGGCGGATGAGGATATGGCAAGGTCCCGCCCCCATTACACGGGCGGCAGCCACATAATCACGCGTTTTCTCCTTCATGGTGGCAGTTCGCACCAAATAGGTAATATGAATCCACCCAAAAGCAGCCAGAAGGCTTAATATAAGAAACATACCGCGCAGCTCATGCGGCACGAAGTCCGCAAGAATCATCACAACAAACAGGAAAGGCAACTGAGAGAACACCTCAATAACGCGCTGGGTAAGCAAATCCGTTGCACCGCCAAAATACCCCATGATCATCCCCAGAGTCAACCCGATAATGTAAATGGCAGGTATATAAAAAAGAGCTGCTTTTATATTTACCTGTAGGCCGCCATACAAATAAGCTGCGATATCAGCGCCTTGGCTGTTGGTACCCAGCAGATGTCCGCCTGTGAGCGGAGGCGCAGGATGATAATACACGCGGCATACTTCATCCGGGCTAGTCTGAGCGAGGAAATCCTGCTGATTCCCCTCACCCCAGTAATAACTCTCAGCTACCTCGCCCGCACGATACGTGGCGGTAAACACTTCGCGACCGTCCTTGGACCAGCCCTGGGCATGACCATCAGGCACGCCTTGGCGGAAACGCAGTCTCAAATGCGTGCGACCGTTCGGATACAAGCGGCAGGCCTGTCCATTATAAAGATTCATGCCATCCTGTGTATACACACGGCCACCATTCATGGGAAGGCGCTCCGTGGGGAAAGGCACAACGTCCATCGTGGCATCATAAGGAATAAGCGGCATGATGACGAGGGAGGGCATGCCGGGTTTACCTGCCTCCGCCTTCAGCTTACAGTAATCAGCCTCCGCCAGCGCCTCATTGCCGGTGAGCCCAAAGTCTGCTCCGGTATAAATATCACGGCTAAAAGCCGGCAGATAAATGGAGTCCTCATGGAGTACAAGCAAGGCTCGCTTGCCCACCACGCTCTGGTCCAGCGCAGCCAGCAGCATGAGCAGCATGAGCAGTATCAGGGACCAGTACCCTCGTTTGAAGCTGCGGAACTTAGCCCAGCGGCGGGCAATCGCAGGAGCAACCCGCATGCTTCCATACCGGCGCATCAGTAAGTAAAGCCCCGCCCCGGCTAACATCAGCATACTTACCCAGCCAAACCAGTGAAAACGCCCATTTACCTCCAGTAGCGGCAGCCAATCACCGGGAGCTGAGAGCAGCTTCATTTCGCGACTCACGGTAAAGGGCCATGAAATGGTGGGGATTAGCCATCCACACAGCTCCGCCACACAGCCAAGCACGGCTGCCAATATGAGCAACAAACCTATGATATTCTTACGGTTCATCAGTCGAAGCGTATGCGGGGGTCTATGAAAGCTACCAAAATGTCAGACAGCAGGTTACCCACCACAATTAACACAGAGTTCAGCAGCAGGGTTCCCATGATAAGAGAGTAATCCTTATCCATCAGTGCTTGGAAACTCAGCATTCCAAAGCCCTGAATATCAAATACTCGTTCAATGAGGAGAGAGCCGACCACCACACCGCAAAGCGTCGTTCCTAACGTGGACGCCAGCGGAATAATGGAATTGCGGAATGCATGCCGCCACACAGCACGGCGGAAAGGCACTCCCTTAGCCACAGCAGTGCGTACATAATCAGCCGAGATATGCCCCATGAGATTATTCTTCATCATCATGGTAATCATGGCAAAGGAAGATACTACGTAACAGCTGAGAGGCAGTACGGTATGGCTGCCCAAATCCTTAATCTTATCAGCCCAGCTCATTGTGGAGAAATCCGGGCTTGTAAGCCCATATAAGGGGAACCACTCCAGACGTGCCCCCAAATACACCAGAAGCACGGCACCCAGCGCAAACCCCGGCACAGCATACCCCACAAAAATGAAAAGACTGGATATACCATCAAAAATACCATTATGGTTCAATGCCTTACACACCCCCAACGGAATACTCACAAGGTAGGCAATCAGCACGCCCAATATCCCCAGGTAGAGGGATACAGGCAAACGCTCCAGCATCATATCCGCCACAGGCTCATTATACTTGTATGAACGGCCAAGGCAGCCCTGCAGCAAGCCATCATAGGCCTTTCTGTATGCCACAACTCTCCAGCGGGAACATGCAGGGCTCTTTGCCATCTCACTGATGGCGGCAGAATCTGTCACACCAAGGCGGTGAGCGCGACGCTCTGCGCGGCGCATGGGGTCCTCCAAGCGTATACGCCACCCTTCCTCCGCAAACCAAGGCTCAGAAGCGTAGTATACTGTATTACCCTCTCGGTGTACTTCTATAACAGAGGAGTTCCCGCTGAGCGAGGTCACTACCAGCTCGGCTATATCATCATCTCCAAACTCAGCCTTAGCAATTTCCACCTCGCGGCGACGAATCCCTAGCCACTGCAGGTAGGCCAGCCACACGGGTTCCTGCAGATTAAAAATTTCCTCCAAGCGTTCAATGTCCGGCTCACTGACCATGGCATAGCCTGGGCCGGAAGAATGCTCGCCACATAACGCGCCGATAGCCTGCTCCTGAAGAATTCTATCCACAGGGCCACCGGGTACCATGCGAGTGAGGCAGAACACCACGAAGGTGATGCCTATCAAAGTGACGGGCATCAAAAGCAGGCGCCTGATAACATATTTACGCATGTACAGGGGCATTCTACCACATTTCCCCACTGCGCCGCAAGCTATTAGTGCGGAAGTTCTATGTACAGCGCGCTTTTTTTTTGGCATTTACGTCTTATGCCATATCTTCATCCGGCTCAATCGCGTCTTCCGCCCCTTCAGCGAACAGCTCGTATGCAATGGAATCCACAATTTCCACCTCAGCGAACTCACCTACGGGCAGCGCGGGATCCACGTGGATGGTGCCATCCACATCCGGAGCGTCCCACGGACCACGAGCCAGCCCGGGCTCATCCACCAGCACACGTATAGTCTGCCCCACACAGTTCTGGCCGATTTCATCCGCTATACCGGCCATTATCATGGAAAGCTCATTCGCACGGCGCTTTCGAGTGGCATGGTGCACCTGACCCTTCATTTTTGCCGCCAGTGAGCCTTCCTCTCGGGAATACGGGAAGACGCCAGCGCGCTCAAAACGGAACTCTCGGATAAAGTCACGCAGCTCCGCATGGTCCTCCTCAGTCTCACCCGGCAAACCGCTGATAAAAGTGGTGCGCAGGCCAATTCCGGGCACGGCCGCACGCAAATCACGAATCAGCGTGCGGATATAGTCACCATCCGTCTTGCGCCGCTGCTCAGCAAGAATATGGGCGGCAATGTGCTGCAAGGGAATATCCACATACTTCACCACCTTCTCGCAGGTAGCAAAAACATCTATCAGCTCACGGCTCCAGTGCGCGGGGTGAGTGTACAACACGCGTACCCAAAAATCCCCGGGAATAGCATTAATCTCCCGCAGGAGTGAGGCCAGAGACTCACCGCGAGAAGAATCCACACCGCTGGTTTTCTCAGCGCGCTTTTCCCATTTATCCATGCCGTAGTACGTAGTATCCTGAGCGATGAGATTCACCTCCTTCACCCCCTGCTCCACCAGAGCGCGAACTTCCCGGAGAATATTGGCCTGAGGACGGCTACGGTGCCCACCACGGATGCGAGGAATCACGCAGTATGCGCATGCATGATTGCAGCCCTCAGCTATTTTCACATAGGCAGTGTGGCGAGCGGTAAGGCGATAGCGGGTATCCCCAAAATCAGGCACAAGCGTGGAAACCTTCGTAGTATAGACCTTCTCCGCCGTACCGGCCAGGCAAGCCTCCGCAATTTCTGCTACCTCGCACACTTTATCCACGCCGATAAAGCAATCCACCTCCGGCATCAGCTTGACGAGGTCGTGAGCGTAGCGCTGAGAAAGACAGCCCGCCACCATGATTCGCTGTTCAGCAGGAGCCTCTCCGGCCTCACGGGCACGCACCGCGGCAAATATCGTATCAATAGCCTCCTGCTTGGCAGGATCAATAAAAGCGCAGGTATTAACGATAAGCAGAGCAGCATTCTCCGGCTCTGTCTTTTCATAACCGGCTGCCAGAAGGCGATCTGCCATCACCTCTGAATCCACCAAATTTTTCGCACAACCGAGAGAAACTATTGCAAACTGAACGGCCATGCGCTCAGACTACCATATTTCAGCCATTTGTCAATTCTGATTTCGCACGAGCCCATGCCGCTAAGCGCTCACGGAAAGCCTCAATCTCAGGGCCAAGATACATATCAGCCCGCTCATTCAACAGCGTGGTGAAGCTAAAATCATACCCATACACCTCGTGGGGACGTGCTGGCACAAACTCATTCTCCAGCACGGAGTAGTTCACTGTGGTCTCACTACCAATACGCCCGTAGGATACTGAAAGCGTCTGGTCAGCATTCGCTCTGACCCACGGGGACTCCACTTCATCCAACACCTCCGCGCAAAGAGTTTTATCTTCATACTTCACCACGTGGATGCTCTTTTTCGCAAGTGGATAAAAGCCTATACGTGTCCATGTCAGCTCACCGTATGCAACAGTCCGGGACTGCATGAAAACAATGCCTGCCAATGACAGCAGAATTATTACAATTATGCTCAGACTATTCTTCATCACCAAGTAGGACACTATGAAATATGATTCCGTTCAAGAAAAAAATAAAAAACTTCAAAAAAATCCGCTGCCACCGATTCATGACAGCGGAGCACATACATGTAATGACAGATAATCAGCGATTACGGATAGCGGACACCATCAGACACACAGCCCAGATGATATCCAGGCCGGCAAAGGCATAAAAGGCAGTCTGATACCCGCTGGCAGGCATGCCGAGCGCGTAGAGCAAAAAGAATACGCCGAGTGCCATGAAAAGGCCGCTGCGAATAAACTTACCGGTTCTTGTACGCATGGTAACTGGGGAAGGGAAGAGCCGGCGGGCGTCCCCCGCCGGCATGAAAAAGGATAAGGATTACTTAGCCAGAGAGATGAGTTCCATCTCAAAGATAAGAGTGGAGTTCGGGCCAATGCTGCCGGGGCCATTAGCACCGTAAGCAAGGTTGGCCGGGATGGTTACCTTCCACTTGGCGCCCACGGGCATAAGCTTCAGAGCCTCGGTGAAACCGGGGATTACCTGACGGATATTAAACTTAACAGGCTGGCGAGACTGGTCAAACACGGTACCATCCACAAGCGTGCCCTTGTACATCACCTCAGCGGTGGGAGCTTCACCATGCACAGCAGCGTCATACTTCTCGCTGCCACCGGGCACGAGCACCTCATACTGCATGCCGCTTTCAGTAGTGGTCACCTCAGCGCGCTTGCCATTTTCCTGCATGTAAAGGCGGCCCTTTTCCAAGTTAGCCTCACCTGCCTTCTTGCCACGTTCCTGCAGCATGCTGACGAAGGCGCTCTGATACTCTTCCACCTTCTCATCAATAATGCTCATATCAGCATCACCGGAGATGCCATCCTTTACACCCTTGGCGAGCATATCAGCCACTACGTCATCAGCCTCGATACCGGGCAGCATCTGGGGCAGCATCTGGCTACCAAGACGATAGCCGATGAGATACCCCATCACTTTTTTCATTTTGTCCTGATCGGTCATGACTTCATCATATCACACGTAGCGGCCCCATGACAAGCTGGCGAAAAGTCATACCGCAGCAGAACCCGATTTCTGTCCACCACTTCAGAAAAATAAATAAAAGGGCAACAACTGAAACTTTTAGCTACCGAAGGGATTTCTTTATTGTCAAACACCGCATAATAGGATAGAATATCAGGTATGATAAGAAAGCTTTCAGTGGAGGGTGTTACGGTATTTCCGCAGCGCGAGATGTTCACCTTTGTACCAGGTGTAAACATCATCGTGGGCGGCAATGATTCCGGGAAAAGCCATCTCATGAAGCTGTGTTACGCCATCACAAAATGGGGATGTGGAGGCACACGCCGCGAGCTGCCTGAAGTGTGGGCAGAAGAAAAGCGGCTGAGGCGTGACTTACTGCGAGTTTTCGGCACTCAGAACCTCACCTCCCTCACAGCGCGGAACCGCGGCAATGGCATAGCTCACCTTCATGCCTCACTAGAAGGGCTGAAAGTGCCGCCGGGAGCAGCCGAGCTGGATTTCCACTTCACCGCCGAGCACGAAGAAGAGGGGCTGCACATAAAGAAACTACCGCAGCGATTTCTAAGCGAGAATGCCGTATTTATTTCCCCGCGAGAAGTGCTTTCCATCTACCCCTGCTACATGCAGGCGGGCAAGCGCTATCCTGAGCTGCTGGACTCCGCGAGCTGGGAACTCTGCCGTGCACTGGAAGAAGAGCCAACCTCGGCGCCCGTGCCCGAGGCCCTTCGCTACGTCATCCTCCAGATTGAGAAACTGCTCTCCGGCAAGCTTCAACGCATCAATGGCCGCTTCTACCTCAAGCGCCCGGGACAAGAACCGCTGGAACTGAACCTCGTGGCAGAGGGATTCAAACGCATCGGCACACTTGGGCTACTCATCGGCAACGGCACCGTGCGCAGCGGCACCTCACTTTTCTGGGATGAGCCGGAAATGAACCTGAACACCTCTCACCTGCCCCTACTGGTCAGCATCATACTCGGGCTTTGCCGGGCGGGAGTACAAATAATGCTTACCACGCACAGCCTCTTCCTGCTGAGAGAACTCGTCATCCAGCTTTCCGAAAAACTTAACGAAAAACTCAGCCGCCGTTTCTTCGGCCTTCAACCGCCTCAGGATAATCAGCGCGGCGTGCGCACGTCCTCCGGCCAAGCGCTGGATGAGATAGACCACATCGACAGCTTGGAAGCCGAAATGGAACAAGCAGACCGCTACCTGAATATGAACTTCGAACCCTCAGAGCCGGCATAATCGTGTTTCAGGCCGGTACCAGTTGTGTAGAAGGGCTTACCGCTTCAACTTTGAAGCGGGCTATTACGTGTGCCGTTTTGAGTGCTCCCCCTTCTACTCTCACCATGCCCAGAACTTCTGCAACAGCTGCAAGGAGATGGACTTCGTGCTGTACCATCCCGGCAAGAAGGAGCTCTGGCTCATTGAAGTGAAGGACTACCGCTTCAACGCCCGCCCCAAAGTGCGTGACCTCGTGGAAAAGCTTTGCCGCAAAGTGAAGGACTGCCTCTTCCTGCTCCGTGCAGCAGCTCTCTGCGCACCGGAAGAAGAACCGGCGGAAGGCATTTCCCTGAGAGACATCGCACGCATGAGCCTACAGGCCAAGCACATCAGAATAGCCTTCACCATTGAACTGGCCCGTACCGGCCTCTTCCCGCCCAAAAGCCTGCTAGCTACAATAAAAGACCTTCTTTACCGCCAAATCCGCTTTATAGACCCGGATATGGTCTGCCTGCCTATCACGGAATCCGGCACAGATCCCCGCTGCCCCTGGACTATCACCTCAGCCGGCAACGAGCACTCATCCCGCATTCAGAAACGCATAGAAGAAGCACGACTCGCGCGAGAAAAAGAGCAAAAGATTGCTGAGGAACAAGCGCGCGCTGCCGAACGCCGTGAACGTAAGCGAAAGGCCAAAGCCAGAAAAAGCTCACTCCCCCTCTGGAAACAGCGGGCTCTCGAGCGTGAAGCGGGACAAACAGGTACCCACGCTGACCGCAAAAAACAATAGCATCCGGCAAATAATCTTTTTCCGACACCTTTCCAGACAACAAAAGAGCCGCGGCAAATACCGCGGCTCTTCTGTTGTGTCATCTGCAATCAGCAAACAGCTTACGGAACTGCTGTCCAGATGGGAGAATCTTCGTTGTACGGAATGCTAATCACGTTGCCGGGGTCATTGGACTTAGCTTCGCGAAGCATAGCATTAACCTCATCAGCGGAAGGTGCAGAGAAGTTCGTACGGAAAATATCGTACTGCGTAGCGCGGGAGTTCTTACCGTCCGTGATATCCTCAATGAACAGCACGAAACCGAACTTACCACCTTCTTCCGCCACCAGAATTTCAATGGGATATACCTGACCTTCCTTTACCTCGAACTCTGCACCGGCCATCAGGCCGCCAAGCTCACGGCCCCACACGCCGAGGCCCTGAATCGTGTTAATGAGCTCATAGCCCTTGTGGTCGCGGTCACGGCCATTACGAACATCCGCAAGGAATGCCTCTCGACCGGCAGGGGTAGAAAGCTGGAACTTAGGACCACCATTCTGAGCAGGATCGAAAGCGGAAATCAGACGATAGCCACCCTCCAGCACCAAACGACGATTGAAACGCACGGCGATGCAGTCGTCACCCATGCCGATGAAGCGGAACTTACCGGTCTTGGGTGCGCGAACGCGGCCACGGTACACCACGCACCAACCGGAAGGCTGGCACACCCACTGAGTCTCAGGCTTGTTGGGGTCACCCACCTGATAGGCGATGGGAGCGTAACGAGCCAAAGCCACGGGCACATAGAAGTTGGAAGCGTACAGCTTCTGAGGAGACTCATAATAACGGCTCAGATGAGCGGTACTCCAGCCACTGTTAAGGAACTTGGCAAGCGTCTCATAGTACTGATTACGGTTAATCTTCAGTACACCATTGCCGTCACGCTGAGCGAGAGGAGATACTCGGCGAGAGTTACGAGCACCGGTCTGCTTCAGATCATAGAAAGTACCGGTCAGAGCGGAACCGCCGGCCTGACCACTGCCAAGGCCGCTACCGCCATCACCCAGACCTTCACCCAGGTCGGAAGAGCCCATGCCGATATCAAATGAGCTGTCCAGAGAGATACCATCGCTCATATCAATCTCCACCGGAGCCATGGCCATCGTGGAAGCACTTGTTGCCACGATAACGGAGGGAGCCACGGAGGAAGAAGAAGCGGAGGAACGGGAGACCAGCTCACGCGGAGTGGGATTGTTGGTGGGAGGGCCATCTTCCTGAGGAGGTGTATAAGACAGGAAGGATACCGGGGTATCACCCATGATAAGCACGGTTGATACATAAAGCATCAAGCCGCCCAGGCCAAGGAAGAGCGCACAGGCCAGAATGGAGGAGAGCTTATTCTTAAGCGCCTCCTTACGCAGCTGGGCCTCAGCCTCTTCACTCATTTGAATATGTAGTGCCATATGTTTATAATTCGGGTTAAAATTTCTTTTACGGACACAGTCTAGCATAATGCCCGGGGCAAATCGAGCAGAAAATGAAGGCGGAGTGTTACAACTGTGTAACAGAGACACCTCATCAGGGCTTGCATTTTCGCCCCCATGTGCTATACTGTTGCAAACAGACACCAGATTAACATGGCAGAACGCATCCCCGTACGCAATCCGAACGAAATCAGCAAACTGCGCAAAGCCGGTGAAGTATCGGCCCGCATTCTCATGGACCTCATGCCCATTATTCGCCCGGGCATCACTACTAAGGAAATAGATGATTACGCTGCAGAACTATTCAAGCGGGAAAAATGCGGCAATGCCTTCTTTGGCTACTGCGGGTACCCCGGCCAGCTGTGTATCTCCGTGAATGAAGAGATAGTGCATGGCATAGGAGGTCCGCGCGTGATACAGGACGGCGACATCGTCTCACTGGACGCCGGCGCCATCGTGGATGGCTGGTACGGCGACAATGCCATGACTGTGGCCGTAGGTAATGTGAGCGAGGATGTCCGCCGCCTGCTGGCAGTGACGGAGGAGTGCCTGTTCCGCGGCATTGCGGAAGCAAAGCAAGGCAATTCTCTGGCGGAAGTATGCGGTGCTATTGAAGACTTTGTGAAGCCGCACGGCTTCGGCATCGTGCGTGATTATGTGGGGCACGGCGTAGGCCGCAAGCTCCATGAAGAGCCGCAGATTCCGAATTACCGCCCTAAATACCCCCTTCCCCGCCTCAAGCGCGGTATGATTCTGGCCATCGAGCCCATGATTACTCTGGGCAGCTTCCGAGTGAAGGTGCTGGAGGATGACTGGACCGCAGTTACGGCAGACGGCTCATGGGCAGCCCACTTCGAACACATGGTGGCAGTAGGCTCCCATGGCGGCGAGATTTTGACCGAGCGCCCCCGCATAGCCCTGCCGGAGCAGCTGGGCATCACACTCTGACGCCCGACTCACAGACCATTCTCAATCCGCCCCCTCAGCCGATTTAAGGCTCAGGGGGCGGATTCTTTAATGCAGAACCGCCACCATGCTTACAACACATGGTGGCGGCGTAAATATCACTTGTTATGATTGAGATATGAAGCAGCGGCCTAATTACCGGTGAAAGAAATTCGCGGGAGTAAGCGGGGTAAACTCCAAGCTATTCGCCTGGCGAATACCGATTTCAATCTTACCGGAATCGCATGGTTTATCAGCTATCAGCAGAAGTGATACAGGATGATAACCGGCGGTAAGGTATGTAGCACCGGAGCGCACGTTTGTGAGGCGGTATCTGCGCCAAGGGCAAGACAAAAGCGTCTCACCGTCAAGAGCAAGGCTCATTCTGTATGAAGCTCTGGTAGCCAACGTATTCACACGAATAGCATATTCACCATCCTCCGGCACATAGATATAGCCGCTCCACTCCACGCAGTATGTACCTTCCGAGCGAGTTGTCTGTCCAAGCTCAGGATGGCGAGATATATTTTCAAGCCTGATTGTACCGGAACCACTATCAACAGCAGCGGCGCTGAAACCGTCAATATCACGGGGACAGTTATTCCCCATATCAATCCCGGAGCGGGGCCATACTTTAACCACCATACCTGAGGTATACTCACCTGCTACCGCAGGAGGCGCCGTAACGGACGGGGCGGCTGAAACAGGAGCGTAGTACATGCTTGCCGGAGTAAGGGGAGTAAACTCCAAGCTTCCCGCCCTTCGAAGGCCAATCTCAATCTTGCCCGCATCGCACTCATCATCCGCAATCATCATAAAGGATATGGGATGAAAGCCGGCTTCTAGATGTCTTGTACCAACACGCACGTTTTCACGGCGATATCTCCTCCACGGGCATGAAAGAAGAGCTTCACCATCAAGTGAAAGATTCATTCTGTAGGAGGCTTTAGTAGCTAGAGATGAAACTCGCACTGTATACTCGCCGGATTCAGGCACATAAATAACCCCGCTCCACTCCGCGCAATACGAGTCTTCAGATTTGATAGTCTGACCAAGTTCAGGGTGACGGGCTATATTTTCAAGCTTAATGGGAGATGAAGAGTTATCCACAACCGAGGCGCTGAAAGCGGAGGGATTACTCGGGCAGTTATCACTCAAATTGATTCCGGAACGCGGCCAAACCTTAACCACCATACCGGGTACATGTTCGTGAGTATTATCAGGAGTTTCCGTGGAAATCGCTGCAGATTCGTTTAACGTTGAATCGTAGTACATCTTCGCCGGGCTCAAAGGAGTAAACTCCATATTGCCGGGCTCACGCATGGCAAGCTCAATCTTGCCGGCATCACATTCATCATCCGCAATCATCATGAAAGAAACGGCATGGTAACCCGCTGTCAGGCGAGTGGTGCCGGTTCGCACATTCTCCTCACGGTACCTACGCCACGGAGCAGAGAGGAGAGATTCGCCATCCAGAGAAAGGTTCATTCGGTACGAAGCACGTGTAGCGAGAGCTTTAACCCGCAGCGTGTATTCACCGTCTGCTGGCACATAAATATACCCGCTCCACTCAACACAGTACATATCCTCAGATTTGATAGTTTGACCGAGTTCCGGATGACGGCTAACTGTTTCCAGATTGAGAACTCCGGTGCTATTATCAATGGCAGCTGCGCTGAATCCATCTGAATGACGGGGGCAGCTATGAGTTGAATCTATCCCTGAGGCGGGCCATACTTTAACCACCATACCGGATGTATATGCCTGAGCATTACTTGGCTCAGCGGACAGAAACGGAGCTGAAGAAACCGGTCTTGCCGAGTTCAGCTGAGTAGAGCCGCCCGTTGAGGCAACCGCGGCACCTCCAACCAGAGAGATAAGCATGATGGATGACATCACGCCCTTCCTGATATACTTTGCAGGAATGAGATTCAGGTTTCCCCATTTATCGAGATTATAAGCGGACGAGGCAGAATAGTCATCGCCTGTGCATGTTTTATTATTCATACGTTGGATTTTTAGTATATATTTCTTATAGATATTTTCCCATCCCAGTTAAAAGTCTGAAACAGGAAGATTCAAATCAGATACCCCACTTGGGAAGAAATCTCCCATGATACGGCCTCTGAATATTCAGACTTACTCTCCACCTGATTTGTTTAATAAAAAAAAACAAAAAATATCAACGGCGCTCCTTATTACATAGCCATACTGGGCGCTCACACGTCCATTTTCGCCACGTTGAGCAGTCTTCACCGCACAAAAAAAGCCGCCTGCATATCACAGGCGGGCAAATTGAAGATGCATCCAGTCTCGGTTACAACTGCGCCCGAGTGACACAGCACCATGGCTTTCCCATATTTCCCACCAGCGCTCACAGTCTTTGTGACTGAGAGAGGCTCGTGGAGCGCGCGCAGTATATGAATTGGCAGCAGGCGAGAAATCCAGAGCGATTCCCCAAGCATGCATCGAGAGGGAACTTCCTCCGCTCGTGTTGCGGTAATTATAAGAACCACCGTATAGATTAAGCCCAAGGCGTTGAATTTCATCAGCCCCATAGCACAACAAAACCTCACTGAGTGCATCTTTCACATGGCGCGCAATGAGCCTGTGCACACGAATGTTTTTCACCTGTTTTCCCTCATATAACAAGGGATATGGAGGAGAGAGGCTAACAAGCTCATTCTCACAGCCCGGAGCACCAAATACACTCTTACCGCCACGCACCTCCGCCTGTGTGGGCCACACCGGAAACGACTCAGCAGAGATACCGAGTGTTTTCTTCAACGCATTTATAGTAAGCGGGCCGATTATACCATCCGGGCAAACACCTATACGGCGCTGAATACTCGCTATATCATTTTTCATGAGCGCGAACAATAGAGGTTGCGTGTTCTATGTTTGACAGGCGGGAATCCATACTGCGAAGCACATCTACGGTATGCGCAGCTGTAGTGGACTGCTCACAGGCAAGGCGCCTGAAGTCGCTATATACGAAACACATGAGACATAATCCACCAAAAGTAACTATCTCCCGGGTATAGTCACGCAGCAGGTTGAGGTAATCACGAAAGGGTTTACACATGTCACCCTTATAATACTATACATTCAGGCTAGCAATACTTCTCAGAGACTACGCCGCGTACAACAATATGTACCCGCCTCATCACCCGTGAATTACGCAGAAAAAAGCACCCCGCTCACTCAATTAGCAAGCGGGGTGCTTAGACAATTTTTATTTACAGTGTGACAAGATTACCTGCGGCGGCGGGTTGTACGGCGCGCCAGTCGGCGGCCGCTGCTGCTGCGACGGGTGGATGCACTACGACCACGGCTAGCAATAGCCCGGCGGGAGCCACGCACAGCATGACGGCGGGCACGATAACTGCGCCTTCTGGGGCTTACCTGATCCTTCGGCAGAGTGGCCACCACGCTATCCGGTATACGGATGCGGGGAGTACTAGCCTGCTGTACAGCTCGCATATACATGGACTGAGAACAGCGCTCAATTGCCACCGGCATACCACGGTACACCAGAGGATAGAGGTCCATCACGTCCGTGCTGCGCATACGGATACAACCATAGGAAGCAGGTCTACCGATGTTTCGCTCTTCCGGCGTACCATGAATGTAAATACGGCGGCTGTGAGAATTACGATTTCCATCCTCTAAACCATGAAGCTGGATAATGCGCGTCACGATGGGGTCACGCCCGGGTGCATCCACACCCACGACCTCACCCGTCGGGCGGCACCCCTTGAACACCATGCCACGGGGCTGATTACCACCGACCATATCAGATACGGCGTGAATTCCCGTGGGAGTGCGGCGGCTGCCGGGAGCGGCTCCAATTCCGAACTTTGAAGTACTTATATCATAATCCCGGACTCTTCTTCCATTACGAAAAACAGTCAGTTTCTGATCTCGGAGAGTGATGGCCACGCCATCCCGAACGACAGCTCTCGGAGGGCTGTCCGGCACTGCTGTATAATCAGCAATACCTGAAGGTCTGCTCTTACAGGCTACCTGTAGCGACGCCGCCGCCAACAAAAGCGGAAGGAGTAGTCTGCTGGTTTTAATCATTTAATTGAGTTGAGGTGATATGTAAAAGGGAGGAAGAAAATTAAGCGGCCTTCTGAGCAGAAGCTCTGCGCTGGCGTGCACCATCAATGATGCGCCCGAAGGAGCAGAAACTCGTGTAGAAGAATCCCAAGAACGGGCTCATGAGAAGCACATTAAGCAGCATGCCGGGATAACCGGTGAAAACAGCTATCAAATACACAACTTCAAGTGCGCCGAAGAAGATACCGAACATCAGCTCAATGGTGGGCACCAATACAGACTTAAGCGCCTTATATCCCTTAGCTCGCTTCTCAATGGAAAGCTGCCCCTGATTGGACTCACCGAACTTAGGAGTACGCACGAACTCACTGGGCTTACCAAACATAGCTTCCAGCACAGCCTTGGCGTTATTCACAGCCATACCCACACCCAGAGCCAGAAGCGGAATCAGCATGAAGAACACCATCCACCAGCGCTTGGGGCGCACAATCGCCTCAGCTGTCACGTAGAACATGCACACAGACACCGTGGCAAAGAAGAACAGAGTGAATGTCAGCAGCATCATGCGCGGAGACTGCCAGTGCCACTCGCCTGTGGGCGAAACCAGATTCGTGCAAATGGGCATCACCAGCAGGCAAAGGAGAATAAGCGCCAAGTAGGAGTAGTTACACGTAAGGTGAGTAGTTGCCTCCATCTTAGCCTTCAGCGGAGCACTAGAGCGCCAGATGGTCCAAAGCATCTTCTGGCACACCTGAATACAGCCTTTAGTCCAGCGGTGCTGCTGAGCCTTAAAGCCATCCATATCCTCAGGCAGCTCAGCGGGGGTCACGTAGTCATTCAGGTAAACAAAGCGCCATCCCTTCATCTGCACACGGTAGGAGAGGTCCATATCCTCCGTGATAGTATCATGCTCCCAGCCACCGGCATCCGTAATAGCGCACTTACGCCACACACCGGCGGTACCGTTGAAGGTAAAGAAGCGGCCGGAGCGGTTACGCACTGTCTGTTCGAGCGCGAAGTGGCCATCAAGGAAAATACTTTGCAGGCGGGTCAGCATATTCTTATGGCGATTGATATGGCCCCAACGAGTCTGAACCAGAGCAATCTCCGGATCAGTGAAGTAGGGCATGGTCACCTTCAGAATATCAGGCTCAGGGCGGAAGTCAGCATCCAGAATAAGCAGGAACTCACCCTTGGCCACAGCGTCAGCCGCCTCAAGAGCACCGGCCTTGAAACCGGTACGATCCACTCGGTGAAGGCATTTAATGTCAAACCCCTGAGCCTTGTAATACTCTACCTGCTGCTTACAAAGATCCCATGTATCATCCGTAGAGTCATCCAGAATCTGAATTTCGAGCTTATCCTTGGGATAATCAATGGCCGTAACTTTCTTCAGAAGCCCCTCCACCACAAACTTTTCGTTAAACATCGGCAGCTGAATGGTAACGAGCGGCCACTCCTCCCACTGCCCCTTCGGCTGGGGAACATGCTTACGGTGCACCAAGTACAGAAACACCATGATTAAACGATGGAAACCGTAACCGGACATACCGATAAGTACCAAGAAATAAGCAATCAGCCAAATAAAGTTAAACCAGTACTTAACCGTTTCTATCGTTTCAGGAGACATCATAGCAGAATTTTTCGGATGTGTGCTCGTACAAAACTTACCTTAGCCGCCTCCGTTTTTTACGTCAGCGGTAAAGATTACATCTTGACGCGCGAAAATAGTAATGTATATTTGAGCAGGAGTCAAGTCTAAAACATCAATATATACAACGGAGTTTTCCGAACGTTATGAAAATTTCACTTTACCGTCTGATGGTGCCGGCAGCCATGCTCATTACGCCGGCAATAAACGCTCAGGAAGCAATCAACGTTTCCATGGGAGAGGTCGACACGGTACAGGACGGCACACCTGATTACATGAGCGATGAAGAGCCGGAGCGCCGTCATGGCGAAGTGCCGGCCATGTTCCGTGATGATTCCATGCTGGATGAAAACCGTTCCAATCAGGAGCTGGGCATCAACGTGTACACTGCTCCCTCCATCACCAAGATTTTCAATCAGTTAGACAACCTACCTGCCATCCCGGAGGAGTATGTTCTGCGCAATCATCCTGAAAAACTTCCTACTCACGCCGGAGCGCTTGCACTGGAGATGGGATACCTTCTGGCTGATGGCTTCATCGCCGTGCGAAGCGGGCACATGAATGACATTAAGCCCATCGCAATGGAACTGACTCGTTATGGCAATGCTCTGGGCGTCGGTAATCAGATGAACTCACACTCAGCCTGCCTTCTGGAGTACGCAGAAAAAGGGCAGCTGGACGAGTTTAAGCGCGCGCTGTCCTCCACCCAGAGCGACGTAAATGCTGAGCTCACTTCCCTCCGTGATCCGGACCTCTCACATCTCATTGCCTTGGGCGGATGGGTGCGAGCTCTGGAATCTGCAGCCGCGGCCCTCAACGAGCGTTTTGACGCCGGCAAAGCCACGGCTATTTTCTACCCGGAGGCACCGGAATACTTCAGCGAAATTCTGGAAGGGCTGGCGCCCCGCACGGCTAGGCGCATTCATGCTCAGCAAATGATAAATATGCTCAAGGAAATTGCTGAGATTATGACCCTGAATGAAGGCGAGCAACCTACAGCAGAAAAAGTACAGCAGCTGCTGGCCAAGGTTGGGCAGCTTTCCACTCTGACTGTGGGCAGTGGCTATGAGCACTGAACGGCTCACGTTGCCGGTGCGAGATGTGCTAGATATGGGCATATCTCTGGCGGGGCTGCGTGTCACACGCCGTCCCTCGCCTCTTTATCACGTTTTCTTTCGCCTGCGTATGTACAACGCAGGCGATTTCAGTCTGCGTCTCCGCGGTCGTAAATGGCTGCTGCAAGATAACACGGGAGAAAGGCGCATCATTGAGGCCGCACACGTTTTCAATCAGGATCCCATTCTGAAGCAAGGAGACGTCTTTTCCTACAGCGGCTGTCAGGAGTTCACCAGACCGCCCATCAATATGGAGCTGCGCTTCTTCGGTGAAGATCAGTGGGGCTCACCTTTTATAACGCCGGCTCTTATCTTTCCCCGGCAAAGCTTCAGAGTCCCACGCTTCTGAGAACGCGAGACCAGAATCCACGCCGAGGACTACTCTGACCATTAGCTTCAGCCCGAGCTCGGGCTTCATTCTCGGCTCGCTCTGCCGCTTCCTCTGCAGCCTTTTCTGCAGCACGACGGCGAGCACGCTCTGCACGCGCTGCCGCCCTGGCAGCCTGACGCGCAGCTCGACGGCGGGAGCGTTCCTCAGCTTCAGCACGCTCAGCGGCTTCTTCAGCTAATCTTTCCTCCTCACGACGACGAGCGCGTTCTGCACGCACTCTGGCGCGCTCCTCAGCCTCAGCTCGTTCAGCGGCTTCCTCGGCGGCCTTTTCCTCAGCGCGGCGACGAGCTCGTTCAGCTCGCTCTGCCTCACGGGCGGCTTCACGCTCAGCACGTACTCGGGCGCGTTCCTCGGCTTCAGCACGCTCAGCAGCTTCCTCGGCGGCCTTTTCCTCAGCGCGGCGACGAGCTCGTTCAGCTCGCGCTGCCTCGCGGGCGGCTTCACGCTCAGCGCGTACTCGGGCGCGCTCCTCAGCCTCAGCTCGTTCAGCGGCTTCCTCGGCAGCCTCCTCTTCAGCACGACGGCGGGCACGTTCAGCTCTCGCTGCCTCACGGGCGGCTTCACGCTCAGCGCGAACACGGGCACGCTCCTCGGCTTCAGCACGCTCAGCAGCTTCCTCGGCAGCCTTTTCCTCTGCGCGACGGCGGGCGCGTTCAGCCCGCTCTGCCTCGCGAGCGGCTTCACGCTCAGCGCGTACTCGGGCGCGTTCCTCAGCTTCAGCACGCTCAGCAGCTTCCTCGGCGGCCTTTTCCTCTGCGCGGCGGCGAGCGCGTTCAGCTCGCTCTGCCTCGCGGGCGGCTTCACGCTCAGCACGTACTCGGGCACGCTCCTCAGCCTCAGCACGCTCAGCAGCTTCCTCAGCAGCCTTTTCCTCTGCACGGCGGCGGGCGCGTTCAGCTCGCTCTGCCTCGCGGGCAGCTTCTCGCTCAGCACGTACTCGGGCGCGTTCCTCGGCTTCAGCACGCTCAGCAGCTTCCTCTGCGGCCTTTTCCTCTGCACGGCGGCGGGCGCGTTCAGCTCGCTCTGCCTCGCGGGCAGCTTCACGCTCAGCACGTACTCGGGCACGCTCCGCAGCCTCAGCTCGTTCAGCGGCTTCCTCAGCGGCCTCCTCTTCAGCGCGGCGGCGAGCGCGTTCAGCTCGCTCTGCCTCGCGAGCGGCAGCCTCATCGCGGCGAATTGCATCTGCATAAACCACCGCACGTTCTTCAGCCTCAAGACGCAAAGCGTCCAACTGTTCGGTCAGTATAGTACGAGCCTTGGCACTCTGTCGGATAGCCTCACCAGTGTTCAAGGCTTCCGGACAGGGGAAAACATCCTCAACCGCCTCCGATACATACACGGGACTGCCAAGACTTACAATATCAAAAATCCAAGATGCAACCTGATGCGGCATGCGGATACACCCATGCGACAAGCGCTGCCCAGGCACCACCATGCCTGTATGCATTCCTATGCCGGAATCTGTCAGGCGCATCCAGTTCGGCATGGATGAGCCCTCCCAGCGGCCGCCGGGCGGCACTGTATGCTTCCGGGAATCTGCTTCTTCCTCCAGCACTGTACCATCAGCAGAGTAAATAACACCAAAACGGCCGGAACAATGTTCGCGCTTTTTCTCCAATACCACGAAGCGACCGCGCGAAGTCGGAGTTGATTCCGTACCGGTTGAAACCGGCCAATCCATAGCGACACGGCCGTCCACATAGATTCGCCCACGCTGCTGCCCCAAACAGATATAAATTGGACAAGACGCATCCGCCTTCTCGAGCAACGCGGAGTCCTTATACACCACCATGGTGTCCAGATAATAGCGGTGACTTACGAAAAACTCGTAGGTATTCTCCGGATAATCACCATAATCTGGCCCGGATGGAATAGCTTCGATGCGAGCCTCCAGTGCTGATATTTTCCGCTCATCTTCAGGCATCAGACGAGGAGAAAAGAATCGTCCGCATGACGACAACGTCATCACAGCAAGCAGACACACACTGAAGCATACTTTATCCATGAAAATCAGAAAAGGATAATGGTACAGTTTCTCTGCGAAACTGTACCATTATCAAAGCGATATGTCAATCCAATTAGTTGATTTTCAACTAGAATTTTGCTTAACTAGCCGAATTTTCCTCTTGGAAGGTGCCATTTCTGCGTGCAGCGAGCTCGGCCTGAGCCTGCAAACGCAATTTATTCAGGTTATCCTGAGCATCCGTATGAGTCTTAAGAATAGACTGATACTCGGCGCTGAAGACAAGAATGTGGGGCATAGGGAAGCAGTTCTCCACCTCATCGGCCACTTCCACCTTGGTACCCATTCCGGCAATACCAAAAAGCTCACTTGCCATGGAATTAGGCGTGCGGATACAGCCATGAGACAGGCGCTGACCGGCTCTCACCTTGCCGGTATGAATGCCGAGACCGTCCCAAGTCAGGCGCATCCAATTGGGCATAGGAGACCCCTCAAAGGTTCCACCTTCAGGGACCTCATCGCGAGTGGAATCAGCATTGCGCTTCACCATACGGCCACTGGCATCACGAATATTACCATAGAGGCTGGAAGCATGGTCACGGCGCATTTCAATCACCTCATAAGAGCCTGTGGGAGTCTCATGACCATTGGCTCCGGTAGAAACAGGCCAATCCGCAGCCACCTGACCATTCACATACAAGCGGCCTCGCTGCTGAGCAAGACAGATATGAACCCTGCTGTTACGATTTGCACGTTTCAACAGTTCCTCATTGCGGTAAATCTCCATGGTCGTGGGATAACCATTGCTGCAGATAAAGTGTTCGTAAGAACCGGAAACGTAAGGAAGGGCCTCAGGAGCAGGAGCTGCCTCCAGCGCAGCTTCAGCCGTGTTAATCTGAGCGCGAAGCTGAGGAGATATCTGAGTACAGGAAGAAAACCCCGAAACAATCAGGGTTACCAACGTTAGCGTAATGACAGAAAGACTTTTCATCAGTTTGAGTGCGACTAATTTTTGGTGGTTCATGTCAACGGCGCACCTTGTATCTACTTTTTTTTATTTTGTCAACACTTTTCAACAATTATTTTTCATTATTTCTTTTCACCTTCGAAATATTCCATGTCCAAAATAGGCACAAAAAACCCGGCGTCACGCAATCGCGACGTCGGGTTTTTCAATTAAGATGTTCTCGTGAGAGACAAAATCAAGCCACGCATTAGGCTTTGGCGGCATCCTCTGCCTTAACTACCTTGGTAGCAAGCTGCACGGGAGCAGTGTTCTTGCTATTCTTGGCGATTTCCTTCTGGCGCTTGATGTAGGCGCTGCGACGGCGGCGCTTCGTTTCCTTACGGTGCTGTTGACCCATGGTTCTGGTTTGTGTTTGTAGGGCAGTAGGCCTGCCCGATATTGATGAGATACGCGCTAATTAATAACGCTTTCCGCACGAGTTGGCAAGGCTAAAGTGTGTGTGCCTGCCATAAAATGCAAATTTTATTGCAAAAATAAGCACGGAATGCTACAATTCCGGGCATGAAGATAGCCATATTAGGTGCCGGAGCACTCGGATGTTACTATGGAGCGCGGCTGGCAGAAGCTGGGCACGATGTCAACTTTATCCTGCGCTCAGCCTACGAGCCGGTACGTAAAAACGGCCTACAGGTAAACAGCGTGTATGGTGACATACGCCTGCAGACACCCAGCATCTTCCGCACCCCGGAAGAATGCGGCCCGGTTGATCTGGTTATCGTCAGCTGGAAAACCACATGCAACTCTCTACTTTCTGCAGCACTCCCCCCGCTGCTGAAGGAGAACACTCGCGTACTCACCTTCCAGAACGGCATGGGCAATGCGGAGACCATCTCAGAAATTATAGCTCCGGAGCGGGTCTTTATAGGCCTCTGCTTTGTGTGCGCCATGATGGATACGCCCGGCATCATTACCCACTTGGAGGGTGGGGCTATCCAGTTTGCGCCGCTTCAGCCATCTGATGACGGGCTAGCACAGGCAGAAGAGCTGGCGGGGCTTTTCGACGGCACCCCTGTAGAAACCCGGGCAGCCATGCATGCGGAGCAGATTCTCTGGACCAAGCTTTCTTGGAACATCCCCTTTAACGGACTCTGCTTAGCCCACGGTGGCATCAGCATACGCCAGCTCTTCAGCATGCCCGGTGAGTCCGAACGAGCTCGCGCCATCATGAATGAAGTCTGCCACACCGCAGAGCAGAGAGGCTTCCCCCTGCCGCAGGAAATCATCACACGACAAATGGAGCAGACCTCCAGAATGGGCGACTTCATTCCCAGCAGTGCAGTAGATTACAACCGCCACCGCCCGGTAGAATATGATGCCATCTGGGGCACCCCGCTGGCACGGGCCAGAGAAGCGGGAGCCAAGGTACCGGAATGGGAGCGCCTGTGTGCCGATATCCAGGCCCGGCTGAAAAAACGTTACCCCCGTCAAGCCTGATACCCGCACATGCTCTCCATCCTCAAACAGCCTTTTTTCCGCACGAGCGGCAGAATATTGACAGCCACGGCACTCCTGCTGCTGGGCGACCTGATACTTCAGCCCATCACCGGAGCCGTTAGTGCGGCCCAGCATAGGCAAGGACTCAAACTCCCTCCTCCAGCCATATCTCGCAGAGACGCGCTCTCCCAGCAGCTCGCCTTCTTCATTCTGGGTGGGTTGCGCTCCCTTGCGGCCGAAATCACCACTCTGGAGGCCACCCGAGCTTGGCTCAAACGTGACTGGCCACAAGCCGAATCCCTCTGGAACACCATCACCACATTGGCGCCCCGCCGTGAGAATTACTGGGCTGCAGCCTCCCGAGAAATGTCCACAAACGCAGCCGGTGATTACCTGAGCGATGAACGCATGGACGGCCATGAACAGGCTGTACTAGTGCACCATTACATCAAAAGCGGAGAAAACTTTCTGCTGCAAGGCATCGCCAATAACCCGGATAGCCCCCTGCTCTACGCCAGACTGGGAGATTTCTACAGCGACCTTTACCGCCGCCCGGAGTTTGCTAAGGCAGCAGAGGCCTACGCCCGAGCCGTGGAACTGGGAGCCCCCACTATATATAAGCGCATGTGCTTCTATAATCTGTGCCGAGTCAAGGGGAAGGAAAAGGAAGCACTGGCGCTGGGCCGTGAGCTTTTCGCAGACCCGCAGAACCATGTACCGGCGGTCCGCACACTCATCTTTGTGCTGCAAAACAAACTCAATCTGCCCACTGCCGAAAGGCTGAACGTGGAGCAACTTTTCCATACCAAAGAACGAGCCATCCGCCAGCTGCGCCTCTTCCGCCACAATACCCTGCGTTATCCCACCTACGGCATCGAAGAGTTCCTGCAGCAGAACGCGAATTGATATTTGCCGCCCTGATGGCTGAGATTGCGCTTGCCTTACGCGCGCGAAATGTATAGTATGGAAGGCGGACATGATGTACGACAAAGTATTACACGCCTACGAAAAGCTGCCGCTCGGCTGGACCGGGCTCATCATGGGGCTTATCCTCATAGCCCTGCATGCATATGCTCTTCTGAAACCGGAAGCCACTAAAAAAGCTCTGAGCCAAGCTGCCGAGAATGATAAAGCCGGCAAAGTACTCATTACAGTGGACTTCATCTGGCTTTTCCTGCTCCTGCTGGATGTAAGCTGGAATCCGTTGCGCATGAATTTGTTTGACTTCAATGCATTCCGCAGCATCCTCATCATTCTTTGCCCCATTGTCTGGTTCATCTTGTACGGGCAGAAGAAAAACCTTCTTTTCCCGAGGGCGCTGGGCTTTTTCCTGCTGATGGCAGCTATAGTCCCCCTTACAGCGGCCTTCCTGAAAGCGCCCGTCACGCGCCTGCTCATTCCCATCTGGTGGTATCCGGTACTTACGGTAGCCATGTTCTGGGTAGGTAAGCCCTACCTCTTCCGTGACTGGGCTACCTATTATGTAACCAAGCCTGCGCTTTACAAGTACAGCAATGTGTTCGGGCTTATTTACGGCGTGACGGTCACCACATGTGCCATCCTCTTCTGGTTCTGATTTTCATAGTATCCATCTGCCATGAACAGCAGCAACTCCTGTGATTCTCTTTATACGGCGGCTTGGGTCGTCACCCAGAATGACGCCCGCGACATCATTGAAAACGGCGCTATCGCTGTAAGCGGCAACCGTATCATCTGCGTAGGCCACGCTGATATACTGGAAATTCTGTATCCGGACGCCCGCCGTGTGGACTTGGGTAATGCCGTCATCATGCCCGGTCTCATCAATGCCCACACGCATATCCCCATGAGTCTCCTGCGGGGCTACTCGGATGATAAGGCACTCATGGACTGGCTCACTCAGGATATCTTCCCTCAGGAAGCCAAACTCACGCCCGAACTCGTGGAGCTGGGTGCCCGCTTCAGCTTGGCTGAAATGATACGCAGCGGCACCACAGCCTTCTACGACATGTACATGATTGAGGATTCCGTCTTCCGCGCGGCAGACTCCATGGGCATGCGAGCTGTGCTGGGTGAAAGCACCACTCAGTTCTTCCCCAGCCTTTCCTGCAAGGACAAGGAAGCCTACTTCGACCTCGTTCGCGCTCAGGCAGACGCCTGGCGCAATCACCCCCGCATCCGTCAGGCCATCGTGCCTCATGCCCCCTATACCACAAATCCTGAGCTATTGAAGGAATGCTACGCTCTCGCTGAAGAAAACGGGGCACTCTTCGGCATGCACCTTGCAGAAACAGAGGCTGAAACCCAGACCTGCCTGAAGGAGTTCGGCATGCGCCCCATCCCCTACTGCCAGAGCTTGGGCCTGCTTCAGCCCGGCAGCACATTCTTCCATGTTGTACACGCAGATGAGACGGACATGGAGCTACTGGCAGAGGGCCACTGCACCGTGGTACACAACCCCTCATCCAACATGAAACTGGCCAGCGGCGTGGCTCCCGTTGAAAAACTGCAGAACTACCATATCCCCGTAGCTCTGGGTACCGATGGCCCCGCCAGCAACAACGCCCAGAATATGCTGCGTGAAATGTACGTGGCCAGTCTTCTCCACAAAGTACATACCCTCTCCCCCACGGCCTGCCCCGCACAAATGGCACTGGACCTCGCCACCCGCGGCGGCTCCGCAGCCCTGCATGACCCGCATATCGGCACGCTGGAGCCCGGCATGAAGGCGGACTTCATCGCTCTGGACCTCAACGCCCCCAACATGCAGCCCGTGCACAATATCGTGTCCAATATCGTGTACGCCGCCACCGGCGCGGAGAATAAACTCACCGTAGTGGACGGCAAGGAGCTTTACCGAGATGGCAAGTTCCTCACCTGCGATTACGATGCCCTGTATGCCGAAATCCAGAAAGCACGCGCATGGGTTCGCAGCTGATGGATTGCCCACTGGCGCAGCTGCCCATAGCCGCCATTGATTTTGAGTCCGCCGGGGCGGCCCCAGGCGAGACGGATCAGCCCGTGCAGGTAGGCATTGTGCGGGTGAACAGCCTGTTCGGTGAGGAGGAAATCTTCACCTCCTACATAGCCTGCAACCGCCCCGTACGCTGGAGCGCGGCAAAAGTTCACGGCATCACAACCGCCATGCTGCAAGATGCACCGCACTTCACCGAACTGTGGCGCGACCTGCGCCGCCTACTTTCCGGCTGTGTGGTGCTGGGGCATAATCCCTCCACCGAGCAGCGCTTCCTAGGCGCCTTCCCCGGCCACGGCTTCGGCCCTTGGCTGGACACTCTGGCACTAGCACGCAAAGCCCTGCCCACCTTGCAGGACCACTCACTCGGCACCGTGTGTGACGCCCTAGGCATTACGCCCGAAGTATCCGCCCTTGTTCCCGGGAAAATCTGGCACGATGCCCTCTACGATGCCGCCGGCTCCCTAGCCCTGTTGCGGGCTCTGGTACGCGGGCTGCAGATGGAACAGGCTACGCTGCGCGGATTATCGTTTGCCGTATCGCAAGATTAAAGTCGGGCCATTAATCAGCTCCGCTTGCAGCATCAATTTGCGGAGCTGATTTCAGATGATGCCGCTTTGATAGCCCGAGACAATCCCGAATTTCCAGCCAAACAACGGCCACTCCTATCATCGCACTCCCCAGAATCGTGCAGGGCAAATCCACACCTACGGCAGTAGCGGCGGCCAAAGGGTAGGCATACACCGCATGCCAATCCGTATGCTGTGGGCCATGTTCGCACAAGTTCCGGTCACAAAGGACATCACCATACCCCGCTACCATCACCGGCGCAGCCCCGGCAGGGAGGGATTCCTCCCAACCGCAGCCACTCACCACTCCGGCATAGCACCCATTGCGCACCGCCACCCGGCGCCACACGCTTACACGTTCAGCCCCGCTGACGGGCTCATAATCAGGCTTGTCGCTGAACCCAAGCCCCGCCATGCTGGCATAAGGAAAAACATAACTCCTGTAAAATTTCGTCCGCACACCCTCCAAATAATAGTGCTGCCCCACACGCATGAGCCGCAAATCAGGCACACGACTTATCTGAACAGGGGCAAACGGATTGCGCTCCAGCTCAGCCCGACTCACCACACCCGCACCACTCTCGCCCAGTGCCCGGACCGGTACACAGAGGCGGCTCACACATGAGCTGCACAACAGGGCTAATATCAATGAGACAAACAACTTCATCAGTCATCATGATATACGCCCCCGAAAGAAAGTCAAGTGCATTCAAAATGTTATACTTGACGGAAGCACGCCTAAATGATAGAGTTAACTCTATGGAAGACATCAACCTTCAGCACAGCGTCACCAGTTACGAATGCGGAGCAGACCACTTGCTCAAGCCGGCCAGCTTCATGCACTTCTGTCAGGAAGTGGCGGAAACCCACGCCTCCGGCAACAACTTGGGCTACGAATGGAGCATCAGTAACGGGATGATTTGGGTGGAAGTTCAGGGCGATTTCGAGTTTGTACGACGCCCGTCTTGGAAGGAAGAGGTCACCCTGCGCTCCAACACCGGCAAGGCCAGCGCTCTGCAGGCTCGCCGCTTTGTGGAGATGAGTGATAAGGAGGGCAACGTCATCGCCCGCGCTGATTTGATGTGGGTGCTTATCGATGTCAACAGCCGCCGCCCCATCCCCCTGAAGCGAGCCATGGCACAGATGCCGGATGAGTGCCCGGCCCTCATCTCCACCCCGCTGGAGGTCGCAAAAGAATTTGAACGCACGGAAACAGTAGAGATGATAGCCCCCCGCCGCGATGTGGACTTCAATGGCCACATCAACAACGGCTCCTACCTCATCTGGGCTCTCGAAACGCTGCCGGAAGGCATGGAACCCGGCCCGGCGCCCCGCCGAATCCGCATCAACTTCAAGCGCGAAACCTTCGCCGGTGCGCCCATCACCATCGAGCACCGGCTCGCCGGCATGCAGACACAGCACAGCATCATCAGCGGGGGTGAGCTCCGCGCCGAAATCGTCATCGACTGGCAGGCGGAATAAACCGCCCCCAAGGGCCAACACAGCCAAACTAAGAAACAGGACGGAGCGTTATTTGCTCCGTCTTTTTTCATGCGCCCACCGCCGAATTCAACTCCACACCGCGGCGCGTTATTCCGAACTTTATTCCGAACTTTATTCCCCGCAAACTTTCCAGATGCCGTTTCGGCGGGCCCCTTCGCGCAACAAAATACCCCTCAATTTCATTTCACTGAGGTGTTTTTCTATCTGGCGAGGAGAGATTCCACGCTTTTCAGCCATCGCCCGGGCAGAAATACCCGGGTGTTCTCGAATGCAGGAGATAATGAACTGCTCGGCATCTGTCAGTTCTGCCCTGCTGTCGGCGGTGGCTCGTCTCAGGGTATTTCTAATTTCCCCGAGCATGAAATCAATGAAAGGGCCACAATCGGCCATGTCGCTGCTTTGCTGAATGGCGCGGTAATAGTCATCCTGAGCAGCGAATACCATATTCTCAACCGGCAAATGCGGAAAACCGGGGTGCAGCTTGCTGAGGATAAGTGATTGCCACAAACGCCCGATTCGTCCATTGCCGTCGCTGAAGGGGTGGATAAACTCGAATTCGTAGTGAAATACGCAGCTGCGTATCAACAGGTGATCTTCCGCATGTTCCAGCCAGTTGAAAAGCTGGTGCATAAGTGTGGGCACTAGGTGCGGCGGCGGAGCCATGTGAATAAGCCTGTCTCCGGCAAATACCCCCACGCCACCGCGGCGGAATTTCCCCGGTTCAGGGCAGAGCCCCTGCATCATGCAGCCATGCGCACGCAGCATATCATCCATGGAAAAGGCATCCCACCTCGGACTTTCATCGTAGGTACGGATAGCATTCTGAACCTCCTGCAGTTGCTGTTTCGGGGCTATTACGGTCTTACCCTCCAGCAGAGTTCGCACATCATCTTCGCTCAACTCATTACCTTCGATAGCCAGTGAGCTGCGAATCGTTTTGATACGGTTCGCCTTCCTCAACCGAAGCCCATCCGCTTTTTCCAATCGAATAGCAAAACGTTCAACAAGTGCGGATATCTCCGCCACCAATCGAATGGCTTTCGCGCTTACGGTAAAGGGTGGTGTATATTCTCCCATGACTAACCCAGATTATAACGCAAATTGTTGATTTTACAAGCAAAAACTCTTCACCGCCGCTATTCTCAGCGCATACGAAATCACCTACCTGTATTTTCCTCTGGAGCAGAGTGCCATCAGAACCATCAACAAACAAAACCGCACGCAATTATCATGCAGGAATTACCAACCGGCACCTTATACGGTGGAAGAGTTTGAAAAGCTGCCACACCGTGTCGTTTCCTCTGGCACTAAAGTCCCATCCATCGATTCCGCCATCAGCATTGAGCACCGCCCAGCCGGTAAACAAACACAGCACAGCGTCATGAGTGAGGGCGAGCTTCGCGCCGAGATTGTGATTGATTGGGAATAAAAAAGCAAGTCCGGCGGTTGATACATTAATCATTCCACCGACAAAAAATCTTGCTCAGTGAGCTCGAAGATTCTTGCAATCTTCGAGCCTCTCTTTTTCAGCAAAGCTTCCTTGTTGAATATGCACAAATGAACCAGCACATACGGCTGAGTATGTGGAGGAGCAGTTTCAGACAGCGTAGCCCGATATACCAGAGCAACCTGAATCATATCTTTTTCCATGGGGAGTACCAGTTCTGCGCGGGGCCCGCCACCCAACCACTTCAATCCGGCAGATTCAGCCCATTCACGAGGCGAAAGGCCACTGGCCACATAATCCTCATAAAAGTTTTTATCGTTCAGAATAATGGCTCCCTCAGCATATTGTTCGGCAAACATGCGTACTACAATCTCGCGTTCATCGGCATATCTTGGTACCTCAAAAGACAGCGAACAAAGTACCGGCTCACAATACTCAGTATCATAGACCATTCCAAAAGAAGGAGAATTTCGGCCGATTTCCATCACCTCCCACCTCTGCTGCACCGGAACCTCCCCGCTGCAGCCATAAAACTTCCGAGCCCAGCAGAAGTGCCCCGCATCCCCGCGTAACAACATGACAGCAATGGGTAACAACAGAACAAGCAAAATGGCCGGAAGTATGTATTTTTTCATAGTTCGTGAGTATGGGAAAATTCTTAAACTCTCATTCCTGTTCTTCTGCGATTTTACGGCGCAACCTCAGCTGCCCGCAGGCGGCATTAATATCATGCCCCTTCTCGTAGCGCATGGTAACAGGAATACCGGCAGAGATAAGCGCCTTGCAGAACGCGCGACAATGCTGCTCGGACGGGCGCACCCACGGCAGGCCCTCCACGGTGTTATAAGGAATAAGGTTCACCTTAGCATTAAGGCGCTTGCAAATATGCGCCAACTTAGAAGCCTCGGGCAGCATGGCATTAACGCCCTCAATGAGAATATACTCAAAGGTAATCTTGTGCTTGCTGGTACGAGTCCACTCCTCCAGCGCCGGCAGAAGCTGGCCGAGAGGCCACTTGCGGTTCACCGGCATCACCTGAGAACGCACGTCATCGCTGGCACCGTGCAGAGATACAGCCAAGCGCAGAGGCTTACCGAACTCAGCCAAGCGGCGCAGCCCCGGCACATTGCCGGAGGTGGAAATGGTGATATGGCGCGCGCCGATGTTCAGGCCGTGCGGATCCATTATCAGCGTAAGCGCCACCAGCAAGTTGTCCATGTTGGCAAGGGGTTCACCCATCCCCATGAACACCAGGTTATCCACACGCGTGCCGCTGATTTCCTCTGCAGCCAGAATCTGCCCCAAAATCTCGGAGGCCGTCAGATTACGCGTGAGCCCCAGCAAGCCACTAGCACAGAACTTGCAGCCAAAGGCACAGCCCACCTGAGATGAAACACAAAGCGTGATACGGTCACTGTGAGCGCCACCCTGCCCCACAGCTGCGGGGATAATGACGGACTCCACCAAATGACCGTCCATCATGCGGGAAAGGAACTTGCGCGTGCCGCCGGTAGAACTCTGGCTCACCTCTTGGACCGTGAGCGGGCGGAGGCAGTAAAGCTCTTCCAGCTGCGCCCTGAGAGCGGGCGGGAGATTACTCATCTGCTCGAACGAGGTAGCGCGGTGCTTCCACACCCACTCCTGCAGCTGAGCTGCGCGGAAAGGCTTCTGCCCCAGCTCAGCCATGAGCTGCACCAGAGCTTCACGAGTATATCCAAGCAGACAAGACTTCTCCATACCAAGCCTTACATGAGTTTATCCACGTAGTCCTTCACATCAAAGGAAAGCAAATCGTCCTTTCCCTCCCCCACACCGAGCATGATGGGGGAAATGTTCAGCTCATCACGAATGGCCACAGCCACGCCACCCTTGCCTGAGCCATCCATCTTGGTGACGACAACGGCATCCAGCGGGGTAGCTTTGTGGAACTCGCGGGCCTGCATGAGGGCATTGCCACCGGTCGTAGCATCCACCACCAGATAACAGGCGTGAGGAGCAGAAGCATCCTGCTTGCTAATGGAACGGCGAATCTTGGAAAGCTCCTCCATAAGGTTATGGCGGGTGTGGAGGCGGCCGGCAGTATCACAGATAAGATAATCCACGCCGGAGCTCAACGCGCGGGTGTGAGCCTCATAACACACGGAAGCGGGATCCTGATTCGGATTCCCTTTGTAAAGCGGTACATTCAGGCGCTCTGCCCAGCTCTGCAACTGCTCCACGGCGGCAGCACGGAAAGTATCAGCCGCGGCCAGCAGCACCTTTTTACCCTGCTTCTGGAGGCGGTAGGCAAGCTTGGCACTGGTTGTCGTTTTACCGGCACCATTCACTCCCACCATCATGATAACACAGGGCTTACCATCCTGAGGCTCAGGCAGAGCGGGAAGAGGAGCCGGGAAAGCAGCACGCAGCTGGCTCTTAATGAAATCCACGATATCGCAAGCATCCTGCTCATTACGATCACGAAGCTCCTCCACCATGGGAATGACGCGCTTAGCGCCGATGTCAGCCGAAATCAGGTCAGCCTCCAGCTCATCCCAATCAATCTCAGGCTCACCGAGGAACTTATCAATTAATTTAGTGAAAAAGTTTGCCATGCGTCACAAGGGGGAATTCAGGATTTTGCAGCAGCGGAGATGATACCGTGGATGAACGGTGCGCTCTTACCACCGGAATAGGCATCAGCAAGAGCATTCGCCTCAGAAACAACGATGGGCGTATCAAGCTTATTCACCTCCAGCTCATAGAGTGCGATGTAGAGAATGCAGCGGTCCACCACATCCAGACGAGCTGTGGAATAGTTCTGCAGCAGAGCCGCAAGGCGAGCATCCAGCAAAGGCTTGCGCTCGAGAATAGCCATAGCGAGTTTTTCCGCCTCGGGGCGCAGCTCCTGCAGCAGACGCACGCAGCGCACCAAGCCCACAAACTCCTGCTGCCCCTCCAGTTTCAGAGGATTACTCAGAGCTCCCACCGCAGCCATAAGACGAGCACGGCGCAACACAGCGCTCTTAAGCGGCTCCAGTACGGAACGATACGTGGGAAAATCAGGCAGGGTGGGCAGCAAATCATGCCCCAGACCTTCCACGGCCACAGCGAGATTCAGCACATCCTTACAGCAGAGTTCAAGCTGGTCTGTAGTATCCTGGCGCTTATCCTTAGCGCAGTAGCGCATGGCTGCCAGAGCAGACTCAAACTCAGATGAACGCTTCTGCACACGCTCAATATCAGCCACCAGACGGCCGGCTGTCAAATCTCCATGCATGGCCTCCACAGCAGCTTCCACGCGCGTGGTCAGCAGGCGGGCAGAATCAGCAGAGGCTCTTGCCACATGAGCAATGGCCTTGCACAGGGCCACACGGTAATGGTCCGTTTCCTTCTCCTGAGATATACGCCAGAAGAGATTCAGGTCAAAATTATTCAATTCACCGCCATTCTCCTCCACGGCATAGATGAGATTCAGAGCAGACTGGCGAACTTTACTTTTATTAACCATAACCGACAATAAAATAACAAGGTTAACACATCAGTGCATAATAGAAGCCGTACGGCTCACAGATGAGGCGCGGCGCACCATACTCTGCAGCTCACCCTCATTCTCCAGCATGTGAAGCATGGCCATTGCAGCGCGAGCAGCCTCACGCCCGCGGTTAAGCGAGGAAGCAATGCAGCGAGCAAATGCCTGCTGCTCATTATCCAGCAGCAGAACTTCATGAATAACGGGAGTCATTTCCTCGCAGGAAATGGAAAGCAGCTGATTCGTTACAGCAGTACCAACCAAATCTGCATGAGCTGTGCTACCTCTCAGAATCACCCCCAGAGCGATAACCACATCCGGGCGCTTTGCAACATCAGCCTTAACAATAGCGTGCTTCACCATCATCGGCACCTCAAAGGCACCGGGAACACGAACCACATCAACCGTGACTCGGTCATCACTCTCGCTGAGTTCCGTCAGACAGTTCTCCAGCAGAGCTGAAGTGTACTTTTCATTATAGGTTGCGGCTACAATAGCGACCCTCGCTGCACTACGCAGCGCCATAGATTTGCTGGGAAGTTCTGTTGACATAATATTAAAAATACACGTTTCGGCGTCTCAGTCCGTGAGCCGACCTTATCAGCCTCTTTAGCTTTAGTCAAGAAAAATGATAAAAAAAAGCCCGGCACATTTCTGTACCGAGCTTTTTTCATGCGCGCTTATCGCGCGCGTATGTGAAAATAGGAAGTATTAATCACGATTTTTCTTCTCCCAGCCGAAGGGCTCAAACTCCGCGAGGGATTCAGGCTCAGCCCATGAGGGCTTACGCATAGCATATATCAGCATCGGTATTCCCACAAAGATGATGGTACCGACTATCAGAATTCCCACGTACACAGCAGGGCTGCCCACCGGAATCTGAGAAGGTGGAATGAAGCTGAAAACCAAGGCCAGTACACTGCTCAGCAGGCCCAGCCCCGCTACCACCCACATGCCAAAATTACCACCCGGCACACGGAAGGCTCGGGGAGTATCCGGCTCACGGTGGCGAAGATAAATCGCCGCAGCGAACATGAGGATGTACATGATGAGGTAGAGAATTATCGTGAGCTGAGAGATGACCTGATAAGCAGTCTGCACACTGGGCAGCACCACGAAGAGGATGGAAAGCAGAGTCACTATAGCGCCCTGCAGCAGCAGAATACCCACCTGCACGCCATTCCGGTTCGTGTTCTGCATGAAGCGCGGCAGATAACCGGCCTTACCCACCTGCAGCAAGCCCTTGGACGGACCGCCCACCCAGGCCACCACCTGAGCCAGCACACCAAAAGCAAGAAACACCGCCAGCACATTCCCCATCCACGGAATCTCAAAGTAATTAAACAAGCGGTCAAATGCCACCAGCAGGCTCTGTACCAAGTTAATATCCTTGGCAGGAATAATGAAGCCGATAGCCAGCGTACCGAACACGAAGATGCACACCGTAAGCACGGCAGCCACAGCAATGGCCATGGGGTAATCCCGGCCGGGATTGCGCACATCCTTCACATGCACGGCACTCATCTCCATACCGGCATAAAAAAGGAAAATACTTGCAGCCAGCACGATATTACTGAACTTACTCAGGTCCGGCATGAAGTCGCGGGGCTGCATGCTGATATCAATGGGATTTCCCATTCCCCAGTATACCATCCCCATCAGTACCAGTAGAGCCGCCGGCACCACAGTACCGAGCAAACCGCCCCACTTAGTAATGGCGCCACTCGTGCTCATTCCGCGAAGGTTGAGCAAAGTCGCCAGCCAATACACCAGCAGCACGATGATAAGCACATAGTGGCTATTGGCAGCCAGTACGGAGTCCCAGCTCTGATTCGGCCCGATAAAAGCTATACTCACCGCTGCAAATGTCAGCACAGTGGGAAACCAGATAGTCGTCTGAATCCACTGCAGCCAGATAGCTAGGAACCCCAGCCGTGTACCAAAGGCTTCCCCCACCCAGCGGAATACACCGCCCTTCTGTGGCCACCCCGTGGTCAGCTCCGCCGCTACGAGCGAAACCGGCACAAGAAAGAATACTGCGGCAAATAGATAATAGAATGCTGAACTGAGCCCGTAGGTACTCTCCGCAGGAAGCCCGCGCAGACTCACGATAGCGGCCACGTTTATCATGGCCAGAGTGAATACGCCCAGCGTGGCTGATGAAGCCGTGCGGCGGGGCGTTCCGTCAGTTGGTGTTGTCTTGTTCATAGAGCTAATCTTCATCAGGTTCAGACGAAGTGAGGAGTGTACGGGGCAACTCGGTTACAGAGGCAGAGCCCGTACTTTCGTAATAAAGAGAGAAGAGGCGATTGAGCGGAAATGTCACAGATTCCTCACTGACCGAAGGGCGCAATCCCCCTTCTGTGCAGGAGCTCGTTTCAGAATTCGTATCCATACCAAGCCATAGACTCTTTCGCATTCAGAGGCGTTGCATATCTGGTATATTTGCATTTTCAATGACAAATTATGCAAATTTCACAAATTCTGCTTGACAAAAATATTTAGTCGTGTAAAATCCGCGCTCACAAAGTTATGGCTAAGAAAAGCTGGATTGAAAGAAACAAGAAGAAGGCAGCTGTCGCGGCTCGCTATGCAGACCTCCGCGCCAAGCTGAAGGCTGAGGGCGATTACATCGGTCTGACGATGCTCCCCCGTAATGCTTCCCCCGTTCGCCTCGTGAATCGCTGCGAGCTCACCGGTCGTCGCCACGCATTCCTGCGTCGCTTCCACCTCTCCCGTATCGCTTTCCGCGAGCTTGCCAACGCCGGCATGATTCCCGGTGTTACCAAGTCCAGCTGGTAAGCCACGGTTTGAACTTGACAATCTTTAAAGCGCAGGCTATTCTACGGATAGCCTGCGCTTGTCTATGCCGATATACGAGTACATATCTGAAAATCCGGAGGACCCTCAAAAATCCTGTCGGTTTTGCCGCAACGGTTTTGAACTGATGCGCCCGGTGGATCGTGCACCGCTCACTCACTGCCTGTACTGCAAGAACCCGGTGAGAAAAAAAATCGGCAAGGTAAACGTGCCCAAGATTCTTGCCCCCCTCTCTATATCAGACGCCAAGAAAGCCGGTTTCACCGTCATGCAAAAGCGTGACCACGGCGTCTTTGAAAAACTTTGACCGGCCCACTTCTTACCCCGAAAATGATAGACCAGATATATAATTTCTTCTTCCTTACCCCTGATGAAGTAAAGGCCCTGCAATGGGAATACCCGAGTTTCCTTTCCATCTTCCTCTTCCTGCTGGGCATTGGATTCTTCCTTTTCCTGAACGCGTTCTTCGTAGCGAATGAGTTCGCCAGCGCCCGTGTGCGCCCCAGCCAGCTCAGAGAAAGCCATGCAGACACCAAATCGCAGGCCAACAAGCGAGCCAAGGCGCTCAACATCGTCAACCATCTAGACTCCTACCTCTCTGCCAATCAGGTAGGTATCACCCTTGCTTCCCTTGCACTCGGTGCCTTGGGTGAGCCCTTCATTTACAGCCTCATCGCCCCGGTGCTCAGCTTCCATCTGCACCTGCGCCCGGAAGTGGTAAGCGTCATTTCCTACACTCTGGCCTACGCGCTCTTCACCTTTGCACACGTCGTGCTCGGTGAGCTGGTACCCAAGAGCCTCGCCATCCGCAAGCCTCTGGAAGTCGCCATGGGCACATCTGTATGGATGACCCGCTTCGCCAAGTGGACCTCCCTTATCATTAAGCTTTTCAACAACACGGCAAACGGTATCGCTCACCACATCTTCGGAGTGGATCCGAACTACTCTCCTGAATCCCACCACAGCGCAGAGGAGATTGCCCACATCGTGGAGGAAAGTGGCCGCAGCCATGAGGTAACCGCCACGGAAGCGGAGATTTCCACAAACGCACTGGAGTTGAATGACCGCGCCGTGCGTGATATCCTCGTGCCGCGTAATGAAGTGGAGGTACTGGATATCAATGACAGCTTCGAGGAAAATGTGGACATCGTCACGAACAGCCGCCACAGCCGCTTCACGCTCGTGGATGGACATCTGGATGACGTGAAGGGATGGGTGCACGTAAAAGATATCATGAGACTACTGCGCAGCGGCAGCAAGGATATCATGAGCGTGAAGCGCACCATCAAAGTGGTGCCTGAGACGATGAAGCTGGACAACCTGCTGAACTTCTTCACCACGGAGAAAACTCACTCTGCCCTCGTGGTGGACGAGCACGGAATCGTGACCGGCCTCGTGTACCTTGATGACGTCATTGAAGAAATCGTGGGTAACGACATTAAGGACGAGTTCGAGCAGGAAGAACCCAGAGACTTCTTGGCCGTGGGCCCCAATCAATACATCGCCAGCGGCGCCATGGCCCTCTTTGATTTGGAGGAAGCCCTGCCCCAACTTGGCGAGATAGAAAGTGACAGTGGCATCTCCACCATCGGTGGCCATATTACGGACTGCCTCGGCCACCTGCCCGAGCTCAACGAACAGATTCGCATACGCGATTATCTCTTCACCGTCACCGGCACGGACGGACGCCGTGTCACGCAGACTCGCATCGAGCTCAGCCCGCTGCCTGAAAACTGATTTTTCCGGAAGTTTTTCATCTCCGCCCGCCAAAACATGGCCGGCGGAGATTTTTTTTACGCTTTTTATCAGGAATATGAAAGAATAAGAACAAAAAGCGCGTATTCATGATATATACCACCGCCGAATCGCCATGAAAAGCACAGCAGCCACCACCATCGCCCTGAGCACCCTTGCCGCCCTCTGCAGCGCAGACACCGCAGCCACCACGCCCCTTCCCCCCGTACCGCAACCACTGCGATACGCAGATGCCGGGCAGGAATACTGGGCTGCTTACCGCACGCTGCACCAAGCCATCACCTCGGATAACCGCGCGGAGTTGGAACGCCTTCTGGCCGCGGGAGCTGACAGAGCCCTGGCGCTATTCATTGCAATTGACTTTGACCGCCTCGCGCTGGCTGAAGAACTGCTCAGGCAGGGAGACTGCGTGAACGGCAAGCCCTACGCACGCTGCACCGTGCTATATGCGCTCTGCGGAAAACCGCGCTTGGGCGAATGCTCCGGCTGGGGTGGCGCCGCCTACGCGGTGGAAGCTTACCCGGAGCAAGCCAGCCTTGTTCAGCTGGCGCTTGCAGCAGGTGCAGATGTGAACGAAGGCTCCGGTTACTCACTCATCACCCCGCTCATGCAGGCGGCCCGCAGCGGTGACATCCCCACCATAGAGCTTCTCTTGGAAGCCGGCGCTGATGTCAACAAGCGGGATGCCAGCGGCCTGACGGCGCTCAGTTGGGCTGTACGAGAAAACCGCACGGAAGTGGTGCGCCTTCTGCTCAGCCGCGGCGCCCTTGTCAACGTCCCCATGACCAGCTGCGGCGGGGCCCTACTGGATTATGACCGCGCTGGGTGCACAGAATTACACATCGCCGCGCTGACCGGTAGCGCCGAGTGCATTCCCCTGCTCTTGGCTGCCGGCTCTGCCATCGAGGCGCAGGACATGTTCGGCCGCACGCCCTTCATTCTCGCCGCACGCTCCAACTCCATCCCCACCCTTCAGGCACTCATGGATGGCGGCGCGGATATCCACGCCTGCTCCCGTGCATCCCTTTACGATGAGAAGCCGGATCCCACCCTCAATGCCCTCCACATGGTGAACCCTAACGCACCCGGCGCACAAGAAACGCGTGATTTCCTCATCCATGCGGGCCTGAACCCCGCCAATTAAGCCCGCATACACACTTTTTTTGGCATTTTTATCATTTTCGAGTTGACGAACGCCCAAAGTTCCGCTATACTCCTGCCGCACACGGAGCGGTGGCTGAGTGGCTGAAAGCACCCGTTTGCTAAATGGACGTACTGCTTTAAACAGTACCGGGGGTTCGAATCCCCCCCGCTCCGCGCTGAAAAGCCCTGCAACCGCAGGGCTTTTTCTTTTCAAGCCACCCCGCCGCCCGCCAAAAGGCCGCGGCGTCCCCCACCCGCCCCATGCTCACATAGCGCGTGCGCAGTAGATTGCTGTCGCGGTGCCCCATTTCGTATTGTAGTTCGCTGTAGCTGCGGAAGTGCCGCAGGTGGTACCCGGCAAAGGTGTGTCGCAGTACATCCGGTACCCAGCGGCGAAAGCCGGCTAGGCGGCGCAGCGCACGCCAGTGGCGCGCCCATTGCGGCGGGCAGATGCGTCCCACGGGACAATGGGTGCGCAGAAGTTGGGCCAGCGGCGGATGGATGGTGACGAGTCTGGCACCGCCGGTTTTGCTGTGTTGGGGTAATATGCTGATGGTTCGCTCTTGCAGGTTGATGTGCTCGCGGCTCAGGCGCGCCACTTCGTGCGGGCGTATACCGGCATAGAGCATCATCCCCACGGCTGCCAGGCATATACCGCCGCGATATTTCTTCGCGGCGCTTAGTAAGGCTTTGATTTCCTGCGGGCTTAATATCTCGATGCGTTCTTCGCGCACCTTCACGACTTCCACCTGAGCCACGGGGTTTTCGCTGCACCAGCCGCGTTTGAGGGCGGTACTGAATACGCCGCTGAGTATCAAGCGCGCCTTCTGCCGCTGGCGCGGGGTATCGAAGGCTTGCTCGATGTACCGGGCGCATTCTTCTGCGGTGATAGCACGCACGCGCCGCGCGGCTAATCCCTTGCAGCGTTTCATAAAGCGCCGGGTAAAATAGCGGAAATCCGTCTGCGTACGGCTCCTCCGCTCGCGCCTTGCCTCCAGCGCCGCCGCCACAGCTTTTTCAAAGCTCACCGTTTTCTCCTGCCGCCGCAGTTCTTCCTCGCCCGCCGCTATACACCGCAGCGCACGTCTTACCCTACCGCGTCCCGCCCGCAGTGCAGCTCCCGCCACCTGCGCGGCTTCCAGTACATTCACTCCCGTTTGCTTCAACACAGCCAACGCCGCCAGCTCTTCTTCTGTTATTTTAGTAATGGTCATGATAACTCGCCTTTCAAATCCGCAAGTCAAGCATAAAGCAGGTATTAATGCAAAAAGAATACAGCTTCGCCGCGACGTCTCAAATAAAAGGAAGTTGCACCTTTGATATTGCCAGAGCGTAAAGTTTTTAGCTATTCTAAAGTGCGGATTTGAAAAGCGTAGAGTGTAAGAAGTTTTTCATTTCCCATTATGAAATTACACCTACCACTCACTCTGTTAACTGCCGTTCTAGCAACTTTTATCGCCCTGCCTGCCCAAGCTGTAGACGCCCCGGAAAGTTACACTACCACTTACCTGAATAGCCCCGGTACTCTGGAAACGTATTCAGAGCTTACGGCAGAAGAATACATCGCATTTATTCTGCGTAGGTCTCAGGAAATCACGCCCACCGATGCTGACTACTGGACCTCATCCACTCCTCTCGTCAGCGGTGGTAATGTATTCTTTGGCTCCTACAATTCAGACTCCCCCGTTGCCCTGAGTTTCAAAGACGGATACGGCCCGGCTTTCTACGACCAAAGCGCTTTAACTTTCGATACCTTGAGCAACCTGACGTTCTCGACGATAACGGGAAACGGTGCTGCCATCCGTGTAGTAAACAGCGGCACTTTAACCATCACCAATGTTAATGATGGCCAAAGTGACACTGTGGACGTACTGTTTAAAGATATAAAGAATACCTCCACCTACGGCGGCGCTATCTATGCTTACAACGGCTTAACCATCAGCCATAATGGCGATGTTTCTTTCTCAGGCAACTCAGCCTCCGGCAGTGGCTCCAGTGGTGGCGCTATCTGTGCTAACGAAGGCAACGTGACCATCAGCGACAATGGCAATGTTTTTTTCACCGGCAACTCATCAACCGGCTCCACCTACTCCTATGGTGGCGCTATCTATGCTTCCAACGGCAACGTGACCATCAGCAATAATGGCGATGTTTCTTTCAGTAGGAACTCTGGGTCAGGTCGCCGTAGTGTTATCTATGCTCCGGTAGCGCGTGAAATTATATACGATGAGTACTACTCCTATGGCGGCGCTATCTGTGCTTCCACTGTGACCATCAGCAATAATGGCGATGTTTCTTTCGCCGGTAACTCAGTCTACTCATCCGCCGACTCCGCCTTCATGGTCGCACTCTCCGCTGCCCATGGCGGCGCTATTTATGCTTCCAACGGCAACGTGACCATCAGCCATAATGACAATGTTTCTTTTGCCGGTAACTCAGCCTCCTCCACCGGCTCTTTAGAGATCAGATCCAACGCCTCCTCCTATGGCGGCGCTATCTGTGCTTATAGCGGAGCCGTGACCATCAGCCATAATGGCGATGTTTCTTTCTCAGGCAACTCAGCATCCTCCTACAACTCCTCCGACAACGACCCCTTGGGTGGCGCTATCTATGCTTGGGGCGTGACTATCCAAGGTAATGATAGTGTCTTATTTGAAAAGAACTACGAAAATAGTAGTGGGGTATACCGCCTGCGCAGTATTTATAGTGAAGGAGGCATGACGCTTTCCGCCAAGACCGGCGGGAACATCACCTTCTATGATTCCGTATACATAAGAGGCACTTCATATTTCAACAGCGATTACACCGATGCGGAAGGCAACACACAAAGCGCCGGTGGTGACATCATCTTCAGCGGCAAATATGCCGAGCAGCATCTGAATGAAATTCTGGCTGCTAATAATGAGAACCGCATGGCTACGGCTGAAGAAGTTCAGAACTCGCAAACGAGTAAATTTGAGGGCACCATATATTTGCAAAATGGCTCCTTGCAGGTAGTAGACGGGGCCCGGCTAAACGGCGCTGGATTACAGGTCAGCGGCGAAGCCAAGCTACTGATGCGCGATAGCTATATGAGCCATACCGGCTTCAGTCTTACTTTCGCCACCGGAACCGAGCTGGAACTGCAAGGCAGTAACAGTCTTACGACCTCTTCACTTACCCTGAATGCCGGTGCCACCCTGACAGCAACGCTGACTGACACCAACTGGCAACAGGCAGCCCTGAACCTGAGCGGAAACCTGAACATTAGGGGAGCACTGAACCTCAATCTGAATGTGGAAACCGAGCATGCTAAAGGTATGTACCAAATCATTTCTCTTACGGATTCTTCGAAGTATGATGTAAGCGGTTGGACCTCCGGCAACATCACCTTCCAAGGCAGCGGCGCTGCTGAGGGGGCGAGCTTTGGCGATTTGCTGTGGCAAGACGGTGTGCTCTATTACGTAGCCAGCCCCCTGTGGAGCAATGCAAGCGGTAGCGGTGTGTGGAGCAGTGAAGATGCCAACTGGAACAGCGGTTCAGTATTCCGCAACGGTCAAGATGTTCTCTTCTTCGACCGAGGAGCCGGAACCGTGCAACTTTCCGGCGATATTGCACCGACTAGTATCAACGTCAATAACAGCGTTGACTATCTGTTTACGGCGGCAGAAGGAGGCGGCCGACTGGTGGGAAGCACCGGTATCACCAAATTGGGTGCTGGTAAGCTGACCTTGGCTACAGCCAATGCCCATACCGGTGATACAGAACTGCTGGAGGGTACACTCAATATACAGCACAGCACGGCACTGGGTGCCACGGCAGAGGGGCAAGCTGCTCTCATTGCCGCAGAAGGTACGACCATAACCGTGGAAAACGGCAGTCAGGTAGTGCTGGCCGCGGAGGGTAATGACATCGCCGGTGCGGTTGAAATCGACGAAGGTGCCGCCTTGGTGATGAAGGGTGGCAACTATGCAGTAAGCAACAGCACTGTGAACGGCAGCCTTATTTTAAGCGACCAGACAGACGCCAAACTCTCGGGAACAACCACAGTCAATGGTAGTTTGAGTATATCTGGGCTCGCTTCTTCCAGCATTACCGGAACTGTAGATATCGCAGAAGGTGCCTCAATGGAAATGATTGGAGGCTATTACACAGCATCACGCAATACTGTAGACGGAACTCTCAGCCTTAACGAGGTTAATGCTACAGCAGGCACCCTTACCGGTAGCGGCAGCTTGCGGGTTAAGGATAGCAGCGTGAGCTTCAGCGATACCGGTACTTACAAAGGCAGCCTGAGCGTGGAAGGCAGCAATGCCGAGCTTACTCTGAGGAAAGGTGGTTATAAAGGAAGCGGTATGGTAGCAGTACAGGGCGGAAAGCTCACACTCGAAACCAGAGGCGGCATTACCCTTGAAGAAGGCGGACAGTTGGCCGTGAGCGATGAAGCCACGGTGAAAGCCACCTCCATCAACATTCAGGAGGGGGCTACCCTGAGCATAGGCGATGTGTGTGCCGCTGTGGAGCTGAACAGCCTGATGAGCGCCGGAGAGATGGCAGTATACACCATCGCAGCAGTGGAGGGCTACGACCCGAATGTGGCCGTGCATACCGCAGTAGGGGCCGTGCTGGAAACCAACAGCCTGAACATGTTTGCCGGTTCCACGTTGATAGCAAACGGAGCGCATATCGACATGAACGGCGCCGAGTTGACCATCGAAAACTACGAGGAGCAAAAAATCAATCTGGTGCTGACACTGGGTGCCAACTACACCCCGGATTCTCAGGTGGTGCTCTTCAGCAATGTCGGCGCTGTCTACCTGTTCATGGACGACCTCTTTGCCGTATCCGGTGACGGAATCGTATACACCGTGAATGCCGGCGACTACTTCACGGGCGAGTGGATTAACGACAGCACCACGCTGACCTACGACAGCACCGCCGACGTGGTCTACCTGCAAGGGGTTAACAACGTTGTTCCCGAGCCCACTACGGCGACTTTGAGCTTACTTGCACTGGCTGCTCTGGCTATGCGCCGTAGACGCAAATAACCCCTCGCTAAGTGGGCGTCCTGCCTCGGCGTAGAAAGCAGCCCGCTAGGGCTGACTCGAAGACGGGAGCCCACCATCCGGCTTCGGCAAGCCTACGCCGTGACAGGTCCGTCTCCGGGCTTACGCCCTACGCCGAGACAAGCAGCAACGCTTTCCCTGCTGGCACTGGCGGCCCTTGCCGCCCGCCGCAGACGCAAATAAAGCTTCACAATGTAAGTGTGGTAAAGCCCCCATAGCCGATTGGCGTGGGGGCTTTTTTAGGGTATTGCTCGATGAACTCCCATTTGCTGAAAGATGAGTTACAACTTTCGATGGGCAAATTGAAAAATTCCGCGGCTAGCGCCGCCCGGTAAACGCGACGCAAGCCGGTTAACAATGGCATATAAGCTATGCATTCCGCGGGCGAATGCCCGCCTAATTCATAAGCCCCGGTGAGGGGCTAGGCTCGGTTCAGTTTCCCAAGATTGAGAAATCTGCACGCTCGGTGCTGTTAATTGAGAACATGCTAGCAGTGACTATTTAAGCGGAAAATGCTAAAAAGATTGCATTTCTGAGATTATGGTGTATACTACCCGCGCATGCTTACCATCAAAAAACTGACGAAGGCACACGCAGGGCGCACCCTGTTCTATGAGACGGAACTCATCGTAAACTGGGGCGAGCGCATAGCACTGGTAGGTCCGAACGGTGCGGGCAAGTCCACTCTGTTCCGCATGATTTTGGGCGAAGATACGCCGGATGAAGGTCAGATTGTGATGGATGAATACGGCGTGGTGGGCTACCTGCCGCAGGAAGCCGGTGACCCGAGCGACCGCACGGTGCTCGAGATTGCCATGAGCATAACGCCCGAAATGGGCAAGGCCATACGCACCCTGCGCGAGTGCGATGCCAAGGGCGATAACACCAGCGATGACTACGCCCACGCCATGGACGTGTTCATTGCCAACAATGGCTACCAGATTGAGCCCAAGGCCAAGCGAATCCTGAAAGGTCTGGCCTTCAAGGATGAGGATTTTCACCGTCCCGCCCGCGAGATGAGCGGTGGCTGGGTTATGCGTGCCCACTTGGCACAGCTGCTCGTGGCAGAACCCGACCTGCTGATGCTGGACGAGCCCACCAACCACTTGGATCTCATGAGCTTGCTGTGGCTGCGCCGCTACCTCATGAACTACCCGGGTGCCATCTTCATGATTTCGCACGACCGCGACTTCATGGACGAGCTGGTGGAGACCGTATACGACATTGAAAATCAGGAGCTCGTACGCTATACCGGCAATTACAGCAAATTCCTGGAACTGAAAGAGCAGCGCTACGAAATCCTGCTTGCCGCATGGCGCAACCAGCAGCGCGAAATTGCCCACATGGAGTTCTTCATCGAGCGCTTCCGCTCTGTGGCCTCCAAGGCCGCTCAGGTACAGAGCCGCATTAAGCAGCTGGAGAAAATCCGCCGCATCGAGAAGCCGCGTCAGGCTCGCCGCGTGTTCAAGTTCATCTTCCCGCAGCCGCCCCGCGCCATGCAGCGTGTGATGGAGCTGGAAAAAGTGGGGCAGAGCTACGGCGACAAGCGCATTTACAAAAATCTCGATTTGCTCATTGAACGCGGCGACCGCATCGTACTGGTGGGCCCGAACGGCGCCGGCAAATCCACCCTGCTCAAGATTCTCGCCGGCGTCATCCCCATTGATGAAGGCAAGCGCACGCTGGGCACTACAACCCGCATCGGCTACTTCTCCCAGATGCGCTCCGAAAACCTCACACCGAACTTCACCGTGCTGGAGGAAATCATGAATGCAGACCCCGAGCTGCGTGAAGAAGAGGCCCGCGCCGTGCTGGGCTCCTTCATGTTCCGCAAGCTGGACTGCGAGAAGCGCGTGGAAGTGCTCAGCGGTGGTGAAAAATCACGCCTGAGCTTGGTGAAGTTCCTCGTGAACCCGCCGAACCTTCTGCTGATGGACGAACCGACCACACACTTGGACATCATGAGTGTGGAGGCTCTCTCACAGGCACTTAAGCGCTATGAAGGCACGCTCGTCTTCATCTCGCACGACGTGCACTTCATCCGCGCCCTTGCGGAGAAGACGCTGCACATCGCTCACGGCACCGTCACGCCCTATGCCGGCGGTTATGATTATTACCTTGAAAAATCCGGGCTGTTGGATAACCCGGATGCCATGAACATGTAAGCGCAGCTACAACCATGCAAACAATCTTGCAAAATCCCACATTCGTACTCTTCGCTATCCTGTTCTTTGGTCTGGCGCTGGGAAACCTCTCCATCAAGGGCATAGCGTTGGGCAGCTCAGGCGTGCTTTTCGTAGCCATGTTGGCCGGGCATTACAAGCTGGCCATCCCCGCCGGTGTGTCAGACATGGGTACCGCCCTCTTCGTTTACTGCGTGGGCCTCGGTGTGGGTAACCGCTTCTTCTCCTCGCTGCGCAGCCGTGGCAAGAATCTCATCATTCTGGCGCTCATCATCGTGCTGACAGGCTGGTTCACGGCATGGGGAATGTGCGCGCTGCTGGGCATCGAGCTGAGCGTGGGTGCCGGCCTGTTTGCCGGAGCCTGCACTAGCACCCCCGCTCTGGCTGCCGCGCTGGATGCCGCCAAGGCAGCCGGGCTGAACGAGTCCATCATCAATATCGGCTATGGCGTGGCCTACCCCTTCGGCGTCATCGGCATCGTTCTTTTCGTGCAGCTTCTCCCCAGAATCCTGCGTAAAAACCTTAGCAACAATCAGGATAACGGCACACCGGACCCGCACTCCATCATTACCCGCAGAGTACGTGTCACGAACCCCGAAGCGCTGCACAAAAGCCCGGCCGAGCTAGCTCAGCAATGGCACATGAGCTGCCGTATCACCCGCATCCTGCGTGATGGAGAGCTCCGGCCCATCACCACCACTGATACACTTCAGGAAAATGACGAGCTCCTCATGGTGGGCGAACTCGAAAAACTGGAGCGCGACTCCGGCCTTCTCGGCCACCTCTCAAGCGAACAGAGCACCCTGAGGCTGCCGCAGAATGAGTCCGCCGAGCTCATCCTCCTCTCTGCCGCAATGAGTAACAAGACCATGAGCGAACTTGATACACTCCGAAACTACGGCATCACCATCTCTCGCATTACCCGCTTGGGAAACACCTTCGTGCCCACGGCGGATACAGAACTCATCCGCAATGATGTGCTGCGCGTCGTCGGCTCACCGGATGCCATCGCCACCTTCAAGGCTGAATGCGGCCACCGTGATACAGCCATGAACACAGCTGACGCACTCTCCCTGATGGGCGGGCTGATGCTTGGCATCCTGCTGGGCAAGCTGCAATTCAGCTTCGGTAATGGAGACGGTTTCTCCCTAGGCATGGCCGGAGGCCCGCTGGTTGTAGCGCTGATACTGGGTCATTTCGGGCGGTTGGGTCCCATCGTGGGTTACATACCCCGCCCCACAAGATTACTGGTGATGGAGCTGGGACTGATGTTGTTCTTGGCAGGTGCCGGTGTGCGCGGCGGCGAAAAGCTCGTAGAAACCCTCAGCGAAAACGGCTTGTCCATGTTCTTCGTCGGAGCTGTCATCACTATGCTGCCGCTCTTCATCGGCTACTTTGTGGCCCGCAAGTTCCTGAAAATGGAAATAGCTGAAACTCTCGGCTGTATATGCGGTTCACAGACCTCCACCCCGGCATTGGGGGCCATCACCGCACAAACGGATAGCCAAGATCCCGTTATCGCCTACTCTACGGCATACCCGGTGGCCCTCATCTTCATGACTATTCTGGCGCAACTACTCGTACAGATGAGCTGAAGTTCATTTTTCACCATCACATCTTCCGGCCCGCTGAGTACCTCAGTACTTCTGCGGGCCTTTTGCTGTTTTTTTCCGGAAGAAAAGGAAGTAAAACTTGCCAAAACGGGCAGAATATAGTATGCTACAGCTTAGCACAAGCTCAGCGAGTGCATCGCGTGCGTTAGCGCACGCGTGTGCGCAAGCCGAGTTGTGCACAGATGCTAACCAAAACAAGCCATGACTAAATCAGCTAAAATCACTCTGATAAAGTTGCTTATCGTGCTGCTGCTCAGCGGCAGCATGCTTATGCTACCATTTGAAGAATGGGGTGTCCCGATTAATACCGTACAGAGCCGCGTGATTGCCCTTTTCGTATTCGCTGCTCTGATGTGGATTCTGGAAGTTATTCCGATTTGGACCACCTCTGTGCTCGTTATCACCCTCACGCTCCTGTGCATGTCAAACCAGTCCCTGAACTTTATGCAGGTGGATCGTTTTGACAGCAAAGCAGTGGAAGCCATCATTGCAGAGGCATACGGCCCTGAGGCAGACGCCGCAACCGTGGCCGCAACACAGGCCACAGTCATCGCTGAATTGAAAAAGCAGACTTCCCTTTCTCCTGCCGTTGTTCGCACCTCCATCAACAACGCCATTCTTGCTCCCGTGGTGAACGGCGAAGTAGAAAAGGCTGCTCAGGCTGAGAATGAAGCAGCCCAGGCCGCCGCTGCTACAGCAGCTGCCGCTGTAGCCATCGCTGAGGACAGAACAGCAGCTGCAAGCCTTGCAACAGAAGCTATTTGTGCCGTAGAAAATGCCGCCGCTGAGCAGGCCGCCGCAGCCGCTGCTGCTGAAGCAGCTCAGGCCGCCGCTACGGAAGCCGCGGCAGCCACAGCTGTTGCTACAGCTCAGAAGGATGCCGCTGCTGAGCAGTATGCCCTCGCCGCCGCTGAGGCCGGCAAAGCAGTTGCCATAGCTGAAGGCGCAGCCGCACAAGCTGAGGTAGCACGTGCTGCCGCTGCCTCCGCTACTGCTACTGCTAACGCCGCTGCCAGCAATGCTCAGGCCGCTGCACACGCAGCCACCATCGCAGATAATACCGCACAGGAACAAGCCGCTACCGCCGCAGCCCTCGCTGCTGAAGCCGAGTTGGCTCTGAAGGCCGCTGAGGCTAAGAGAGCCGCAGTTGCTGAAGATGGCAGCAACGTAGAGCTCGCCGCCGCTGCTACAAACCTTTCTGACGCCGCTGCCACAAAAGCCGCTGAACCCGCCGCTGCTGAACAGCTGGCTGTAGCTGCCCGCGAAGCTGCCGCTCGCGCCACTGCCGCCCGTGATGCCGCTTTCACCGCTGCTGAGGATGCCCGCAAGGCCGCCGAACAGGCAGACGCCACCGCTGAGACCTTCGCCAACAGCGCCGTAAACGCTGCCAACATTGCAACGGCGAAAAAGGCTGCAGCTGACACTGCTGCCGCTGCCGCTGAAGCAGCTGCAAACGCCGCCGCTGCCGCTGTAGCTAAAGAAGCCAGCGCTACTGCCGCTGCCGCTGAAGCCGTAGCTAAGGCCGATGCCGCTGCTGCTGCCGCTGCCCTCGCCGTTACTGCAGCTCAGTCCAACGAGACCAAGGACGCTCTGGCCGCCGTTGAGCAGGCAAACAATGCCGCTACCGAAGCCAGGATGGCTGCTGATGCCGCTGCCGCAAAAGCCGCCGCTGCCGCTAACGCCAAGCCCGCCCTCCTTGCCGCCGCAGGCCGTCTTTACAGCGGCCCCGTGAGCGAGCAGATTGACAATTTGAAGCTCGTCAGCGTTGCCAAGCAGAAGAGCATCTTCGGCACCTTTGCTGACCCCATCATCATCCTCTTCCTCGGTGGTTTCTTCCTTGCTGACGCTGCCACCAAGTTCCGCTTGGATATCAACCTGGCCCGCGTGCTGCTGAAGCCCTTCGGCACGAATCCCAAGTTCGTACTGCTGGGTCTCATGAGCGTTACCGCCATATTCTCCATGTTCATGAGCAACACGGCCACCGCCGCCATGATGCTCGCTCTGCTCACCCCGGTGCTGGCTCTCTTCAAGCCGGAAGACCGTGGTCGCGCCGCCTTCGCCCTCTGCATTCCCGTGGGTGCTAATGTGGGTGGTATCGGTACTCCCATCGGCACGCCCCCCAACGCTATCGCCCTGAAGTACATGCAGGACCTCGGCCTGGATGTTACCTTCGGTAAGTGGATGATGTTCGGCATTCCCTTCGTTCTTATCATGCTTCTCGTGGGCTGGCTGGTACTGCTGAAGATGTTCCCCATCGGCCAGAAGACTCTGGATCTCTCCAAGGAGCTCAAGGGTAAGTTCCTTACCACGCCCAAGGCTATCGTGGTATACGCCACCTTCATCATCACCATCCTCCTCTGGGTCATTCCCAAGGACTACCATGGTCTTGATGCCAACTCCGTGGCCATCATCCCCATCGTGGTATTCTCCGTGACCGGTGTTATCACCAAGAAGGACCTGCGAGGCATGGCTTGGGACGTGCTCTGGCTCGTAGCCGGTGGTTTCGCCCTCGGTGTGGCTCTCAGTGAGACCAACCTTGCCAAGGACATGATTAACGCCATTCCCTTCGGCGAGTGGAACTCCACCGTGCTCCTCATTGGTGCAAGCTGCATCTGCCTCTTCATGGCTACCTTCATGAGCCACACGGCTACGGCCGCTCTGCTGGTGCCCATTCTGGGCGGTGTTGCCGGCGCTATGATAAAGGCCAGCTCCATGGACAATGCCGGAGCTGTGGCCCTGCTGGTAACGGTGGCCTTCGCCTCCTCCCTTGGTATGGCTCTGCCCATCTCCACCCCCCCGAACGCCATGGCCTACGCCACCGGCCACGTAGAGCAGAAGGGCATGGCCATTTCCGGCACCATCCTCTGCCTGCTGGGCCTGGCTATCACCATCTTCATGATGGTGGGTCTCGGCGCCATCGGCTTCTTCGGTTAACTCTGATACATACACAACACACATTCCTCACATGAGCGTCCTGCTGCCACTGCCTGAACACATTCTGGAACCACTGGAGAGGCTCAACAACGTCTACTTCAGTGACGCTGGCCGAACCGTGGAATTCTCCAAAGGTGATATGGTGGTGCAGCAGGATGAGGAATGCCGGCGCTTGTACCTCGTGCTGGAGGGCGAGCTCGTGGCCTACCGACAGGCTGAGTTCGTCCCCGGAACCGAGATACCGGTTGAAGTAGCCACACGCAAGCACGAGGTATTCCGTGCCGGCCCCGGCTCATACGTATGCGTACAGGCATTTTTCTCCCGAGCCTTCCGGAGCTCTAATGAAATTGTGGCACTGGAAGACTGCCGCTTGGCCTATGTGGATGACACAACAGAGGCCGTGGAGCCGGAGCGGTATGGCAGCTTCGAGCACCAGTTCATCCCGGTGCTGGTACATGAGCTAGCCGCACGTAACATGCGCATCTTCGTGCATGCCTCCGCTAAAGAAGAAGCCCAGCGCCTCCTGCACCGTGCTGAAATGGCAGCCACTCTCGGCCAGCTTTCCGCAGGTATCGCCCATGAGCTGAATAATGCTGTGGGTGTCATTACCCGCCGCACCGAGTTCGTGGCAGAACATCTGGAGAAATTCCTTGCAGAGGATAACAAATACAATTCTCAGCTCTTCCGCTACGGCTATGATGATACATCATACTCTGCCGCCAGCTCCCTGCGAGCCATTGCCCGCAAGTGGGAAAGAGAGCTGAACATGCCCCAGCCCGCCGCCAAGGTACTCGCACACATCATCCCGGATACCGAAACACTCGTGAAGTTCGGCCCGGAGTTTGTAAAACACGTGCGCAACAACTACAGCTTCTGGGAGCTCGGGCATGATATGAGAGACCTTCAGGTGGCGGCTAAGCACGCCACCGGCATCGTCCGCGCCGTAAAACTGCTGGGCGGAGGAAACTCCACCCGCCAAGAGGCCGTAGACGTACGCGAAAGCGTGAATGATGCCATGAACCTGCTCACCAACAAGCTCAAGCACATCCGCGTGGAAACGCAGCTGGATGCCTGCCCCCTGCTCACGGCAGATCTCACGGAGCTGGTTCAGATATGGACAAATATCATCAACAATGCGTATGATGCCATGCAGCAGGCTCAGACGCCTGAACCCACCGTGCGCATCCGCACGGAATCCTTCCACACGGAAGGCCACAATTTGCTGCCCACGGAATACGTGCGCGTGTCCATCTCCAACAATGGCCCGGCCATTCCGGAGGAGATTCACGAGAAAATTTTCAACCCGAACTTCACCACTAAGAAACTCGGGCTGGATTTCGGGCTCGGCTTGGGCCTTTCCATTGTCCGCCGTCTGGTAGACAGTTATAACGGCACCATCGAGCTCGTCAGTAACGAAACAGAAACAACCTTCTCTATTAACCTTCCAACCACTCAACTTCATGGAAACGATTAACATTATTTGCGTAGATGACCAGCAGGAAGTGCTGGATTCCGTCATGAGAGACCTCCGCCCTCTCACCCCGCTCATCCGGCTGGAGGAGGCCTCCGGCGTGGAGGACTGCCTGAGCCTGATGGAGCAGATTGATGATGACGGCGACTTCGTGGGCCTCGTCATCTCTGATCAGGTCATGCCGGGCGCTAACGGCACCGAGCTTCTGGCCAAGGTGGCTTCTGACCGCCGCTTTACCAAAACCCGCAAGGTGCTTCTCACCGGTCAGGCTACTCATGCAGACACGATTAACGCCATCAATGACGGCCACATCGATAATTACATTGAAAAGCCATGGCAGCAGGAGAAGCTTCTCCATGTGGTGAAGAAGCTGCTCACGCTCTACATCATTGACATGGGAATTGACCACACCGAGTACATGAGCGTACTTGATCAGGCCACCCTGTTTGAAAAACTCCGCTAAACACATAATGAAAACTCTCACTATCACCATGGCCGCGCTCGCGGCCATGCCCGCTTTTGCAGGTACTACTGCAGCCACTGCCGTACAAGCAGCCCCCGTGGACAGAGACTGGACGGACGCCGTTCGCCGCGCACTCGTGGTGTATGATAACCCGGACACTTTCGTCCAAAAGGTAAGCTTCGCCTTCCGCCAGCAGTGGCAGATGGCCGTCGTGCAGCCCAATGGCAGCAACGGCCTCCACCTGAGAGACGCCGCCAGCCCGTATAACTGCGAGTTCCGCCGCAACTGGATTGGTGTGAATGTGGATACCCGCACCGGCACCCGCTTCCATGCCTATGCCCGAATCGGCGGTCTTCCCATCCGCGAGACGTATGCCGGTGGCCGCACCAAGCGCAACTTCTCCTACACGGACCTGTATGATATTTACATCCGTCAGGAGATTCCCGGTGTGGACGGTCTGACGCTGCGTGCCGGTAAGTTTGCCCACAAGTTCACGCTGGATCTTCGTGAATCCAATGCCGAGATTGAGGCCATTGAGCGTTCCCTCATCAGCAACCAGTTCGGGCTGGATACGAACTGGGGTATTGAGCTGGAATACAAGCCCACCCGCAATGATGTGGTCTTCGTTCAGCTTTTCGCTAATGACCGAGCCTCCGCCAGCAAGAGTCTCTCCCACAGTGACTGTTACCGTGATGGCCGTGGCCTGAAAGGCGAGTTCGGCTGGGAAGACGAGTGCTTCCTCATCCTCGGCGGCACGCACAAGTTCAATGTAACGGAGCACGGCTACCACGCCCTCTCTCTGGAATACATGCATGACTTCAATGATGCCTACCACGGCAAGCGTCCGGGTGCTAATAACTACGGCCCCGGGTTCATGGATGCCGTCTCTCTGGGCTACGAATACAAGTTTGACCGCCTCACCTTCACGGCAAACTTGGTGGCCGCCTTTGAGCAGCAAAACGGCAATGGTACTAACAACGTAGGCCTGCAGCTTCAGCCCGTATACGCCCTGACTCCTCAGGTGGACCTCGTGTTCCGCTATGTGGGCATGACCGGTGATGGCGCCTGCAAGCTGGGTGGTGACCGCTACATCTGCACTCAGACAACTGCCGCCAGCTGGGTGGACAGCATCCACACCTTCTACATGGGTGTGGACCTCTACGCCTCCCCGTACAACCGCCATGCCGCCAAGCTGATGTTCGGTGCGGAGTACACCACCGCCCGCAAAGACGGCGCGGACTGCTACAACGGCTGGGAGTTCTCTACGGCCGTCCGTGTAAACTTCTAATCCCCCCTCACCTTCCCTTTCTCAGCCTGCCACACTTGGTGCGGCAGGCTTTTTTTATTCCCCCTTATGCGAGGGCAGCCAGCAGCTCTGAACGCCCGCTTGGCAAATGCTGGAAATGCTGCTGAAGGCTCACATGGGCAGGCAGAGCAGCTGTATAAATACCGTGCAGCGTGGCAAGGCGTTTCTCAAAATGTGTAAGCAGAGCCGGGCGCAAGCGGGCCTCGGCCACATAATCCAAAGCCCCGGCCATGAGCGTATGCCACTCACCGCCGGGAGTGAACGTTTCTACTGTGGCCAGCAGTAAGTTAGCCATATAGCCGCAGAGCCGCAAATGAAGCAGACTCCGCCGCAGCGGCAGGCGCGGGTTCAGCAGCTCCACACTGTGAAGCGTGGCTAAATCACCACGCGCCGGCTCAGAAAAAAGCAGCTCGCACTCATGAAAGAGGTCGAGCCGCCCTGTAAAATCACTTCCGGGCTTGCGCGCATTCCGGGCAGCGGTACGCACCACTCCCGCGCTGCGGGTGCACCAAGTCACAATCAGCCCGTAATCTCCCAGCGGGCTGAGCTTGAGTATGCACCCCTCATCGCGCAGCTTCATGCCGGGAGTTACTCCTGTGCGTTACGGTCCGTTAAGCCGGAAACATTGAGAGCCTGTCTGTAACCGCTGAGATAACCGGTACCGCGGAAAATACTATCTGCTGCGCTCAGCTCACGCAAAGCAGCCTTGCGATCACCTTCTACATACAAGAATACAGCCTGGCTGTAATAGTACAGCGGAGCGTCCAGCATGGGAGAGTAATCCGCCACCAGTGCACGGGCTTCATCCAAACGCTCCAGCATAACGAGGCAAAGCAGTTTGCGGAATGTGAGACTGTACGTGAGCTGATCCATTTCCTTGTAACGAATCATATCCAGCAGCTCATCCGTCGTGGCAATGCAGTCTTCATATCGGTGCATTCCCAGCTGAAGTAGGGAGAGAGAAAGGCGTGCCACAGAATCCTGAGAATCCAGACTCAGCACCTTATCCAGATGCTGCTGAGCCTCCTCATAGCGCCCCTGAGAAATCAGTGCACTCGCGCGAAGATTCCACACATTAGGATTCGTTCTGGTGTACATCTCGCAGGTGTTCAGGTGAGCCTCGCACTCTACCATGCGGCCGGCAGCATATGAACTCTTGGCAGCCTTAAAGGCCGCGGTATATTCACTTCTGCTCTCAGCAGGCAGGTTAGAAAGCTCTCGCACCCATTCAGGAATAGTTTCATCTTCTTCCTCAGCTTCCGGGTTCTGCTGCGCGGGAGTGGTTGGCAAACCTCCTGTAGGCAAATCAGCCTGAGCAGTAAGACAAAACATAAAAATGCCGGCACTTGCGGCCCACAGATATGATTGACGTGCTATTTTTATCATATATTAAGATATGTTGAAATTTTCTCTGCAATAGCTTCAGGAGTCAAGCCGTGCTTCTCACGCAGCTGACTCAGGCTTCCATGCTCCACAAATACATCCCCCCAGCCAATGCGCAGTACAGGCGTCTCAGCACCGGCCGTATTCAACGCTTCCTGAACAGCGCTTCCAAAGCCGCCGGTAACCACATGGTCCTCCAGAGTCACAATCAAGCGGCACTGTTCAGCAAAATGCTTCAGGCACTCTTCATCCAAGGGTTTAATAAAGCGAGCATTGATATGCGCACATGCCACCCCCTTCTTTTCCATCAGCTCCCGCACGGCCACCGCCACACGGTTCATATTGCCCAATGCCAGCAGAGCTACTTCACCCTCCGGGGCAATAATCTCAGCTTTACCGATGGGGAGAGGCTGCGGCTCACCCGGCATAGGCACACCCTCACCCGCTCCACGCGGATAGCGTATAATGCTCGGGCAATCATTAATCTGCTGCATGGTAGCCAGCATGTGGCAAAGCTCAGCTTCATCACGCGGTTGCATCATGACGACATTCGGAATGCAGCGCATCATGCTGATATCAAAAAGGCCATGATGGGTAGGCCCGTCATCAGGAGAAAGTCCTGCGCGATCCATGCAGAAGCGGACCGGCAATTTCTGCAGCGCGGCGTCATGCTGAATCATATCCACACAGCGCTGCATGAAGGTGGAATAAATGGCCAGATACGGCTTAAGCCCCTGCGTCGCCATACCACAGGCAAAGATGGACGCATGCTCCTCTGCAATGCCCACATCAAAGAACCGCTCAGGGAACTTTTCCCGGAAAATATCCAAACGGGTACCACTCGGCATGGCCGCGGTAATGGCCGTAATAGAAGAATCCCCCTCCGCTAAGCGGGTCACGCAGCGGCCGAAGGCTTCAGAATACGTGATGACCGGCGCCTTTGCTGTGCTGCCGTCCTGCACATCATACTGCCCCACTCCGTGGAATTTCGTAGGGTTCTGAGCAGCGGGCTCATACCCCATACCCTTCTTTGTGATAACATGCAGGATAACATGCTCATCCCTACGGGAAGCGATACGCAGCACTCGCTCCAGCCGGGCAATATCATGTCCGTCAATAGGGCCATAATAGGTAAGCCCAAGCTGCCCGAAGAAACTCAGCGGAGTAATAAGACCACGGGCAGTGTTAAAAATTTTAGAGGCCTGGTCCTTTATCTCTTTTCCACCCAAACGCTCAATGAAACTCTTAGCCCGGTCTCTCAGCCAAGTATATGTATCCGTCTCCTGAAGTGAGGAAAAATAGCGTGAAAGAGCGCCCACATTCTTATCAATACTCCATTCATTATCATTCAGAATGAGAATGAACTTCTTCGTATTGGTAGAAATGCTGTTAAGGCCTTCCAGTGTAGTACCGCAAGTAAAAGCGCCATCACCCACCACTGAGATAACATTGAAATCGTCCCCGGCTAAATCACGGGCAGCGGCCATGCCCACACCCGCAGAGAGTGCCGTTCCGGCATGACCGGCGCCGTAAGCATCATGCTCAGACTCACTCCTCTTGCAGAACCCGGAAATACCACCAAACTGACGAATGGTATTCAACTCGTCACAGCGCCCGGTGAGCATCTTATGCACATAGCACTGGTGGGATACGTCAAAGAGAATCTTATCACGGGGGGTCGAGAACACTCGGTGCAAGGCAATGCTCAACTCCACCACGCCAAGATTCGGTGCCAGATGTCCACCGGTAACTGAGAGGGTATTCACCAGTACATTACGAATCTCAGCAGCCAGTTCAGGGAGCTGTTCCGGACTGAGATTTTTCACATCTTCCGGCGAATGGATGCCGGAGAGGAGAGGAGGTAACTCAAACGAGGCTGAATCCATCTTCTTCATCTTTCGGGAGTGTGGCAGCAGCGGAGGCTGTTGCCGGATTATCCAGAGTCTTTATACGCAGCTCTGCCTTTTCCAGTAATTTTCGGCAGCTCACTACCAAGCGACGTCCTTCCTCAACGAGTGCTATCGTCTCCTCCAGCCCCGTCTCAGGGTTTTCGAGCCTGGCGGCTATCGCCTCCAAGCGCTCCATGGACAGCTCAAAACTGAGCGCTTTTTCTTTTTTGCCTCCGGCGGACATAGGTAAAACGTGAAAATTAATTGCGGGCCTCGGGCTTGCTGTAGTAAATCATCTCTGCACCCAGCAGCGGGACACGGTTAGAGAAGCGGCCTTGCGAAGAAGCAAGCTGCCCCAGTGTCATCGCTCGGGTATTCGCACTGACGCTTTCCAAGAAGTAATCCGCCAAGGCGACATTGTGGCGCGGCACCATCTGCAGAATTTTACCCTCCATCGCAAGAGGTGCAAAATCACCCATGTGAGCAATAATGCCGGGCATGCCGTTCTCCACCGTCGTATGAGATGAAGGCGTGATAAGAATTCCCTGCAGCTCTACCCCGCTCGCTTTCAGCGCAGGTTCCACAAAGGTAACCAAATCATCTACAGATGTGGGAATCCACAGGGCCCTTCTGTCGGCATACCAAGCCACGGCCCAAGGCTGATCCGTCACGATAACGTGGTCAGGAGACGTGATATCAACCAGCGGCCCGTTAATTGCCGGAGGATAGTAGGGAGGGAAATGAGGACGACCTCGGTCACCAAGCCAAATACCCTTGTAAATATTTTCAGGCAGAGTCGTGATGAAGGGACCGGCAGACACCGCCACCATCAGGAACATGGTAAGTCCGCGAAGCTGATTGAAGGTGGTGCCTTCCAAGTTAATTCTGGCCAAGAAGTTAAAGACCAGTGATACACCGTATGCCACGAAAAGGGGAGCAAAAAGGAAGGCCAGCTGAGAAGGATTCTCCGGGGTATCAATACCGAAAAGCGCCATACCCACGCAGGAAATGGCCCACATGCTAAATACGGCCCACTTCATATCCTGCACATCATTACGCTTGTAGCGGTTAAAAATAGCGAGGAAGAAGAAAGGCACCACCAGAATGGAGCCCATGTTCACATAAAGCCCGCGAAGCTGGGCGAAGGTGTGGCCGATAAATCTCAGCACAAAGCTCTGGCTCTGCAAGGGCATATTATTCAGGTTAGCGGAGCGCATAGCAAACTCCTCACCACCGCCGAAGCTGTTATAAAGGCCCAGAAGAGCATTACCGAAAATGCTGCCGGTATACAGATAATTCTGAACAGCCGTGTAAGAAAGGAAAAGCAGCATAATCAAACCGGCTACTGCTGCATATGACCCCATGGGGCGGAACTTCATGCAAATGAAAAGCAGAAGACCGGCTACCACCCAAAGCCCCATCCATGATGTCAGTACCATCAGGCCCAAGCAAATGAAGGTAAGCGTCACATAGAAAAGCGTCCAGTATGGCTCACTCGCTTCATAACACCTGAATGCGGAAAGCAGCATGTGCATGCCGGCCAGCATAAAGCAAAGCATCAGCGGCTGCGGAAGGCCACTTACCGAATAATTCAGGAGCAAATCACTGAAAATCAGGAAGCAAGAAGAAGCACATGCCACAACCTCATCAAACAGACGCACAAAAAGCATGTAGGCCAAAACGATGGCTATGATGAAAAAGAAAGCCGTAGTAGCAGAAATCACTCTGTCAGCATCATACACGTAACCATCCGTCATTCGGTTGCCGGAAAAGTCATCATACCCCGTAATATCCAGAGCAACAGCCAAGGCCACAATATTCAGCGGAGCATATGTCGTATCTCTCAACTTGCTCAAGTCAGCGGAGGCGTGTCCATCCTGCAAGCCCTGCTCATACACCTGCACTAGGTTGATGGGGCGCAGCACACGGGTTTCAAAACCGTCACCACGAGCCAAAGAACGGGCAATCTGAGCCTGCTCCATTGCAGCAGGCTGATCCAGCCCACGATAAGTAATATGAAGCTTGAATAAACACATGAACGCAAGCAGTGCCGCCACAACTAGGCGCAATACCACAATTGTCTTCGAACTTCCTTCACGTATTATGCTTGCCATATTCTCGTTTTGAACACGTTAGTATATTTATAAATAAGGTTTGAACACCTCTTTGGCCTCTGACATCTTGCGCTGCAGAGTGCGGCGGTTTATACCGAGAAGCTCAGCGGCCGCGGTTCTGTTACCCCCGGTATGCTGCAAAGCTCGCAGAATAGTCTGCCGCTCGACGTATTGTAAATTAAATGAGGGGGTAAAATCAAGCCCAAATTCCGTACGCGGATGACTTTGCGAAGACACTTGGCTGTCATCCTTAGGTAACTCCGGGGAATTCTGCAGATATTCCGGCAAATCTTCCGGCGTAATAAAAGCGCTATCACTCATCACCACCCCGTGCTCCACAGCCGTGCGCAGCTGGCGCACGTTGCCGGGCCAAGAGAAGTGGCGCAACAAATCCAGCGCCGGTCGGGATAATGTTTTTACGGGCTTATTATTTTCACGGCAGAGCTCCTGCACAAAAGCGTTTGCCATTAGAACAACATCGCCCGCGCGCTCGCGCAAGGGGGGCAATCGCAGGGAGATGACGTTGAGACGCTGGTAAAGATCCAGCCGGAAAGTCCCCTGCTTCACCATCTCCTCCAGGTTCCGATTCGAGGCAGCCACCACACGCACATTCACTGGAATAGCCGTGTTGCTGCCCACGCGCTCGATGCTGCGCTCCGCCAGCACGCGCAGCAGTTTCACCTGAGTCGGGATATCAATTTCACCGATTTCATCCAAAAAGATGGTGCCGCCATCCGCCTCTTCAAAACGGCCTATCCTGCGCTGCATGGCTCCGGTGAACGAGCCTTTCTCATGGCCGAAAAGCTCACTTTCCATCAGCTGAGGAGAAAGCGCCGCGCAGTTCACAGCCACAAAACGCGCCTTACTGCGGGGAGAAAGGCTGTGAATGGCACGGGCCACAAGCTCCTTACCAGTGCCGGTCTCGCCCTGAATAAGCACAGTGGCCGTAGTGGGCGCCACTTGGCGAATGCGGTTGAAAATGGGCTGCATCTGCGGGCTGTCTCCCAGCATGGAGTCTAGCCCGCCGGAAGGATTCAGGCGGGAAGTCAGCTCTTCATTGCGAGCCTCCAGTGAGCGCGTATGCGCCGCGCGGCGCAGCAACAGCTCCACCTCATCCAGATTGAGCGGCTTAGTCAGGAAGTAATAGGCACCATGCCGACGCGCCTCGGCAGCGGTGTCAGCGCTGCCATAGGCGGTCATCATGATACAGGTCGGCGGGTTCGGCAGGCCCTGAGCATAATCGATAAGGGTCATGCCGCTCTCGCCACCCAAGCGGAGATCGGTAAGCAGAATATCCACCGGCTCACTGTCCATGAGGCTGCAAGCTGCCTTGCCGTTAGAAACAGCATACACCTCATAGTCGTCCTCCAGCGCTAAGCGGAGGGCATCTCGCGTGGATTTTTCATCATCCACTATCAACAGCACCGGTAACATAGGGCTCACCTTTCTCCGGATAATATTTTATTAGATGAGCCAGAGACCCTCGGCTTCATCAAAACCGAACATGATGTTGAAGGCATGCACCCCCTGACCACCGGCACCCTTAATCACATTATCCTCGGCACTCATGAGCACCACGCGGTTCGTGCGGGCGTCCACCGCCCAGCCGATGTCCACAAAGTTCGTGCGCGTGACATTCTTCGTATCAGCAGGCTTACCGGCGCCAAGCAGGCGCACAAACGGAGCACCGGCATAAGCCTTCTCCATGCAATCCGTGATATCCTGCAGGGTGACGCCGTCAGCCAGCTTAGCCACAGTGGTGGTAATAATACCGGTGTTCACAGGCATGAGATGCGGAGTGAAGGTGATGGTAACCTTCTGCCCTGCTGCGAGGGAAAGCTCCTGCTCAATTTCGGAAAGGTGGCGGTGGCGGGGCACGCCATACGCGCGCATACTCTCATTACACTCGCAGTACAGCAAGCTCACATCAGCCCTACGGCCGGCGCCGGACACACCGCTGCCGCTGTTCACTACAATATCCTCCACTTTCAGCAGCCCCGCGCGGAAAAGCGGAACCAGCGGAAGTATGATGCTGGTGGGATAACACCCCGGAGAACCTACGATGCGGGCCTTCTTAATTTCATCACGGTGCCACTCAGGCATACCGTACACAGCCTCCTGCATCAGCTCCACATCCGCATGCGGCTTCCCGTAGAACTCCTCATACACCGCAGGATCATTCAGACGAAAATCGGCGGACAAATCAATCACGCGAATACCGGCTTCCACCAGCCCGCGGCCATAGCTCACGGAAACACCATGCGGCAGCGCCAAGAACGCTGCCTCGGCGCCCGTCGCAGCTATAGCCTCCACATCCGAATCCGTAAACTTCAGGTCAGCACCCGGCACATTACGAAAACGCGGGAACAAATCACACAACTCCTGACCCGCATACTGACGTGACGTGGCACATACCAATTCTACACCCGGATGGCGCAAAAGGATGCGCAAAAGCTCCTGACCCGTGTATCCACTGGCCCCAACAACGGCAATTTTTACCTTTTTCATGACAAAAATGAGTATATCATGAAAAAAATGTGTTGACAACTGTAAAAATTCATGTATACTCCCCTTGTCGACACGCTCCCGAGCGCAAGACAAACAAATATCCCAAACATCGGGCAGTAGCGCAGTCTGGTAGCGCACTTGCATGGGGTGCAAGGGGTCGTGGGTTCGAATCCCGCTTGCCCGATACAGAAAAGGCTCAGCAATGGTAATCACCGCTGCTGAGCCTTTCACTTTTTCCACACCCTGCGGGATTCGAACACACGACCCCGTAGGGGGATCCGTCTTCGCCTGCTTCACTGGCTACGCCGAGACAAAGTGGGCCGAGCGCGTGTATGCGAGCAATCACCCCCCGCCCCCCTCAAAAACATATAATCTGCTTGCTTTTGAGTGTGGAACATGCTAGATTTGCAGCGTAAAAATCGCCCAAGCCTATTGTCCCTCTCCGGATGGGGTTGCAAGAACTTCCCGAAACGGTTCCAGCAGCATGGCGAATAAAATGGGCGAGCACGATGCATTTATGCGAGAGACACAGGCCGGGGGGAATGTCTGATAATCTTTACTGACACGTATATAATGAATAAGCCATTGAAATGTTTCTGGTGGAGTGAGCCTTGCAAAGAGGCCGTGTATAATTTTGGTGATTTGATTACACCGCTGTTATTGAATGCCTATGGGCTTATCGAATACGCGGAGGCAGACCGTAGCGACGGTTCAAAGGTAAATCTTGTCATTGTAGGCTCCGTTCTCAATTCGTTCTGGAATCATCACAATTTTGACATTCTCGGTGCCGGCCTGCTGTGTGAGGAAACTAAGACTTTCCCCGAGGAGAGAACGCTGGCTTTGCGTGGAGAGCTTACTAAAAAATGCCTTGGGATTACGAAGGATATTCCCTTGGGAGATCCGGCCTTACTTGTGTCCAAAGTGCTACCGATGCCGGCGGACGTTGCCTCGACAGAAAAGCCTATCGGCATACTCCCCCACTGGAAGGATTATGCTTCACCCCGGCTTGATGTTTACCGGAACAATCCCCGCTACAAAATCATCAATCCAAAATGTGAAGCACCATTTGCGGTACGGGAGATATGTTCCTGCTCGGCCATCATAGCCTCCTCACTGCATGGGCTCATCGTGGCAGACTCATACGGAATCCCCAACCGCCGATTGAAATTTGGGGACAAGCAGCCTGATACGAATGACTTTAAGTTCCGGGATTATTACTCTGCCCTTGGCTGCGAGGAAAGAGCAAGCCTGTTCATTTCTCCTGAGGATATCGCTGCCACCAATCCCGCGGGCTTTGATACCGATTACCAGAAAAACATAGCACCGGTACAGGATAAACTCCACAATGTGCTCCTTCAGTTCGCTGAAAAAATCCATAAAGAGCATGGCGCGGCTCCCTCTGCCGAGCGTGATTTCGACAAGCTACAAGCAGACGCAGATGAGGGCGACGTACTTGCAATGAATACCTTAGGAGACCTTTACTACGAGGGGAAGAGCGTTCCCAAATCTTCAGCATGGGCCTACCAATGGTACAAAGCAGCCGCTGACCGGGGCTACCACTGGGGCATGTTCAACTTGGGCAAGTTCTATTATGAGGAGGCCGAGTATAAAAACGATGACGAATCGCGCAAATGGCTCAAATTAGCTGCCTATTTCGGTAATTTCTGGGCTCATGAAAAACTGGCAACTTGGCATAAGGACTACAATAGTATGCAACACCTGTCAGATTGCTACTTAAATGGATACGCTGAAGACAGAGACATAGACCAGTCAGAAGGACGGCAAAAAGGCAAGGAGTGGCTTAAAAAAGCCGCTGAGGCAGAACTAAAAGCGCCCAAAAGAAGAAAAGAAATAGTGATTGAAGACATAGAGATCAATGAAGTAAAGATTGATAAACTCTGGGATTACTCATAACTTACTTCAGCATTCACACCGATTAACTCCATAATGGAGTTAATCCATCAGAAAATCGCGCAAGCCATGTCTAATGCGATGCGGAACTTCGTTTCCAAGTATCTGTGAGAATCACCGCTCCGTAATGAGGAATCAACCGGTGTCCGGGGGGCGCGGCGCATGCGAATCTGGCGCGAGCGCAAAATATTCGCAATACGAAGTTTGACCTTGGCTTGTGGGACGCGTTTGTTGTACTCTGAAGTTCCTTAATAGCATATAGGGCATGGTAGGACTTTTGTCCTCCATGCTCAATTCTTTTATTGGACTATTGAGTATTTTTTGCGCTCTCTTATGCCAAAAGCGCCTCCGTTTTCTACTGCGGGAATGGAACATGCCCACACTTTATAACGAAGAGCCAGAACACACGACCCCCATTATGGCAGATATATACCTTATTATAAAGAACTAACTCAACAAGACATTAGAGGCTTTTACGCAGAGCCTCCCCTTTTTAGTAGCCTCTTCTATCTCTACCGCCTTAGCTAACATCTCAGCCTCTTTTATTTTTTTTCTGACGCGCTGGTAGCTTAGGGTATTCCTTATCCCTTACCTTTTTCTTACGGTAAGCATTCTGACCGCTCCCCTTGCGGCTCTCGTCTGTGTATTCTAGTATCCAGCCCTGATAAGCGTTATCGTATCGCGCAGTAGCCATAGTCTTGTCTGTGAGTTATCGGTTATCTGTTCCTGAGGGGGCAGAGCTGATAATGACAAAAGCCCTGACCACCGTAGCGGACAGGGCTTTTATACAAATTTTAGGTGCGGAAGGCAAGCCTAAAAAGTGCGGAAAACAGGTAACTATTCCACCTCGTTTAGACATTCATAATCCGCAGAAAGCGAGCTATTTACGTCTATTTACTTCATTCTTCTCCTTCTTGCTGCCAGTCCTGCCAGAGCCAGCAGGCTCAGCGTGGCCGTGGTCGGCTCAGGAATAGCCTGAGCGCTTACCGCAACCTTCAGTGTGCCCTCACCCGGGGTACTGTTATCATAGACGAGATAGTAGTAGTAGCTACTATTTTCATCACCGAGATTAGAGAAGTAGTTCGAGGCCTGCAACCCATCGTTGAGCGTGAGACTGTCGATAGCATTCCCCCCGATATAAAGCGTATCGATACCGGTAATCAGGGTGATGATATCCTTATCATTTGCCCCGAGTATCGTCGAAAGTAACTCTCCGTTGAGGGTAATATTGCCGTCCAAGTGCAGGTCGCTCCCCATAGTAAGCGTATTTTTAAGAGCCAGAGTCGAGCCGTCCAGCATATGCAGGTCTGCATTTAACCGGGAACCCTCTCCGAAACTCGCCGTGCCACTTATCAGCACCATAGCTTCGTTCTCAGGGCTAGCTTGCTCGGTGAGATAGGCCGCAAATGTTTTGTTATCGCCTACTGTGAGTGAGGTCAGGCAAAGTTGTTCTTGATTCTGCACCTCAATATCGCCGCCCATTGCTGCAACATTCACCAAGGAGTTGTCGGCATTGGTGAGTAACAGTGTGCCGCTGCCATTATTTTCCACCGAACTGTTGCTGAGCTGCCCTTCAAGCGTCACGGCTGTGGCGGAGCTTACCGAGATGTCGGCATTTTTGGTTTCTGTGATATTTCCGGGCTTAATTTTTATTTGGGCTCCGTCGCCGCTGATGGTGAGGGCTCCGAGTTTGACGTTGACTTCCTTCTCCAAGTTAATTCTGGCGTCCTCAGCCATGTTTACTGTACCGTTCAGGCTAGCGAATGAGCCAGTGCACAGCGTCAGAACGGAGCCGGATTGCATGGTGAACAAGCTGCCCTCCATTAGCTGCAGATTGCCGCTGATGGTGCTGTCTCCCGCAATATTCAGCTCGGTTCCGGTTTTGAACTCTAGGCTGTATCCCTCATGGCTCAGCGTGGCATCTTTCACCAGCACTGTAGCTCCTGAGCCTTCGTGCACCATAATGCCACTGCCTTGGTATACGGCTCCATCTTCCACACGCAAACGTCCGCCGTATAAATTTGTCAAATTATTCACCATTGTGGTGCGCGAATTGCGGATTTCTGCAACCGTTCCGGCACTACCTTTCACCGCCAGTAAATCTGCTTGCGTGGTAGCTCCGGTAAAGAGAATATCACCCTTTTGTTTGTGGGTTACTCCCTCTGCGTCCACATAATCTGCATTGAAGGAAACCGTGGCGCCGCTGTCAATATACATGGTATCCCGGAAGGTGATACTCTTACCCTCCGCAGCAGAAAGCGTGACATTGCTTGTAGCATAAATACTTCTCAGTAGATAATTGGAGCCAGATTTCTCCACATTTCCCGCAAACAGAACGGAGTCGTTATTCCTAATAGCCAAATCCAAATCGGCATAAATTGCGCCACCGTTTTTAGCTAAGTTTCCGCTGAATGTGACCGTGCCGTTATCATACAAAGAGACGTAGTAATCACCACAAATTGCACCGCCGTTGAGAGTAGCAGTATTTTCGCTAAAAGTAACCGTTTCATTATTTCTCAACGCAAGGGTATTCCCCGCACGAATCGCGCCACCACCACCGTAAAGGTCATTAGTTCCTGTATAAGTCACAAAGTTCTTATAGAAGCTAATATGTTTGTTATCGCTTATCGTTATGACCTTAGTAGCCGCGTAAATCGCACCACCGTTGTTAGTAGCCGCATTCCCGCTAAATGTGACTACTCCATTATTACTCAGTGTGATGGGGGAACCCGATACGCCAATTGCACCGCCACCTTTGGAAGCAGAATTGTTGCTGAATGTTACATATTCGTTATCAAGTAGCTGAATGTAACCCTGTACCCAGATCGCACCACCCAAACCTTTAGTCGAGTTCCCGCTGAATGCGACCTCGCTATTGTTTTTTATTTGTACACCTGCCATTCCCCAAATCGCGCCGCCACCACTTTTGGTATTAGTACCGTTAGTTGCGGAATTTCCACTGAAAGTAACCTTTTCATTGTCGGTCAGGTCGATTCTATACTCACCAAAAATTGCGCCACCCATGTCCGCCGTGTTCTCGCTGAAGGATACTGTGCCGTTATTACTCAATATGATGTAACTACGGTCGGCCCCAGATATCGCGCCGCCAGAATTCCCTGTGAATGTGACCGTGCCATTATCGCTCAGACTTAGGTTACTTCTTAATCCCGCATCAATTGCGCGGCCGGTGTTTCCAATGAAGGAGAGCTCGCCGTTATCGCTCAAACTGATGGTACTATCGGTACCGCCATAAATCGCGCTTCCTGAAGATGAAGCCGTATTTTCATTGAAGGTGACCACTCCGTTTCCGCTCAGAAAGATGTTGGTACTACTTCCCACATAAATCGCCCCACCTTGAGACGCTGTATTTCCATTGAAGGTAATTGTGTCGTTGTCTTTCAGATGGATTGAACAATCCTCCGCATAAATTGCGCCGCCGCAGCTGTAGTAGATTTTACTGGGATTTGCTGTATTCTCGCTGAAGGTAACCGCCCCGTTATTTCTTATAGTGATGGAGTAACATTCCTTCGCATAAATGGCACCGCCGTAGCAGTATCCTTTTGAGTAATTGGTACTAACGGTATTTTTACTGAAGTTAACCGTCTCGTTGTAACTCAAAGTGATGGAGCTAAGAGTATCTCCATAAATTGCGCCGCCGTAAGAGTCAGAAGAAGTGAGAAGCGTGTTGCTGTTAATGCTGACATGTTGGAGCGCAGTGAATTCAAGAAATTGATCATTGCTTACATAGAAGGGTCTGTTAGTATTATCCGAGACGCTAATGGATTTGAGAGATTCCGGGGTATGGCTGGTAAAGTAGAAAGAACCGGAACCAGAGCCTACCTGGAAGTTGTTTAAGTCGCTAGCATATAAATTCTCAACAACACGAAAGGCGACATTGGCGCTAGATTTGGATGCATCAATAATATCGCCAATGTCATCTACTTCAATATGGGTCTCGTATCGAGCCGGGATACCAATTTCCGTGGGTGCTGTGTATTTTGCATACAGAGAGCAGGGAACTGCCGCCATTAAAGTGATGACGATACGAAAAAGACGAACTGGAATGTGAAGTTTCATGTTTGTACGGAGTCTACAGCACGTAGTGTACCCATTAGGAAACCGTAAGTCAAACGTATTTCATGCCTATATACAAATAAAATTGCTGCGCATTGCCTCAAAAATCCAGTCACCGAACTGACACTTCTCATGAGTTTGGCTGACACGCGAAAAGCTGGATGCCTCATAAATCAGGCACTAACATATACACATGTCACTCATAATGAGCAAACAAGCAATAATAGAGTTACTGAATTCTAACGCAGTAAAGTATCGAAAGACACGCTCCCGTAAAGCTAAGGGCGAACTTCTGAAGCAACCAATGGAACTAACTGGTTACAAGTCGTCTAAAAGCATTATTAGGTACTATTCGAGCGCTCGAAAACGCAAGCGAGAGGAGAAGAGAGGGCGTCTGCCCAAATTGCAACCCTGCGACATCGAGCTTATAAAGTCAATTTGGTTGAAATCCGACCAGCCTTGCGGTAAGCGGCTCCATCCCATGCTGCCAACGTGGCTGCAGGCCTACTCAAAACGATACAAAATAGACGAGGAGTCTCAAGGACGTATCCTGAGTGTATCACCTGCCACTCTGGACAGGGTGTTGCGTGATTGCAAAGTGGATGAGATTCATAAAGCCAATAAGCAAACTATCAGCGCATTGAAGCAATCCATACCCATTATAGACACAACCCGCAAGATTGACGTTGCCGGGCATCTATATGCCGATACTGTAGCTCATTGCGGGGATAGTATCCGCGGCAATTTCGTTTGGACGTTAAC
>JAZQGN010000040.1:0-47966 GCA_045540095.1 Akkermansia sp. | reverse complement strand
GGCCGGCTGCGGCGCGTTCTGCTATTTCCGATGCTTTAGATATATAGCGTGCGGGGGCGTGTGCCCGGAGCGTCAAAGGCGGTGTTGACTTCTGCCGGGAAGTCGGATCGTAGCCATGTCGTTCTGTGAGCCAAGGAGTTGCTGTTTGGACTTGTCTTCCTAAGACCGCTTGGCCTCCGACTTGGCCGGCTGCGGCGCTTTCTGCTATTTCCGATGCTTTAGATATATAGCGTGCGGGGGCGTGTGCCCGGAGCGTCAAAGGCGGTGTTGACTTCTGCCGGGGCGTGGTGGCGGAGGTCGATGAGGTGGATGGCTCCACGTGGGCAGGCTTGCTGGCAGGCGGTTTGCGGGAGCTCTGCGCTTTTGTTGCGGCGGTGCGCATTCAGTCGCTGGACGCAGTAGGTGCATTTTTCCATGACGCCGCGGGAGCGTACGCTCACCTGCGGGTTGGTGGGGGTGCGGGTGGAAGCCTGTGCTTGACGGGAGTAGTCCCGGTAATTAAAGTGGCGGGCCTCGTAAGGGCAAGCTGCAGAGCAATAGCGCGTGCCCCAGCAACGCGGGTATACCATGGCATTCAGGCCTTCATCTGTATGCACGGTGGCATGTACGGGGCAGACGGCTTCACAGGGGGCGTTCTCACACTGGCGGCAGGCGGATGGTAGGTAGTGCAGGCTGCCGTCGCTGCTTCGATAGCGCTTGATGTTCAGCCATTGCAAGTCGCGGAGGTTGGCGATTTCTTCCTGCCCCACAGTGGGGATGTTGTTTTCAGCCCGACAGGCGAGAGTGCAGGCGCCGCAGCCGTCACAGAGGGCGGTATCAATGATAAGGGCCCACTGCGGCACGGATGTGTCCGTTGGTTTGGGGGGCGCTTCTACGCAGCGCGGGGGGAGAGGCGAAGCCGGGCTGTGAGGAAGTGTGGGTTCGAGTCCCACTTGGGTGGGAATGGCTCCTACCGTGGCAGCGCTGAGGGGGAGGCTGATTCTCTTCAGGTCTGGTATACCGCAGGCGGGCAGGGTGTGCCCGTTCACTTGGAGACTACAGGCGGTGTCTGCGGGCGCGGGGATGAAGGCTTCCGCTGTTCCGGTGAAGCCGCTAAGCGGGAAGCAGGTTTCTCTCAGCCATGGGTTATGCGAGAATCGGCCATCGGCAAAGAAGGGGTGCAGGTACAGCGCCGGGGCATCAGCCGCGGGCTCTGCTGAGGGGATTGCCTCAGGCTTGGGCGCGCGCTCTGCGGCAAAGCCGCGTCGGAGCAGGGGCTCGGCATCCGGGATGAGGTTCAGAAGAACTTCACGAATGGGGGAACGATCAGCTCGCCCGATGAGGGGGAGCTCCGTTCTGTGCAGCAGGCTGTGCAGCGCTTCAGCCTCAGATACCGCAGGTACTAGTGGCAGGGTGACGGGCTGGCGCAGGCAGAGGTTACCATAAGCATCCGCCTCGGCTCCCCATTCTTCCAGAAAGTGCGTTTGTGGTACCGTGTAGCGGCACAGGCCGGCAGTGGTATCCGGTGCCGCGGCGCAGAAGCGTATCGTTTCCGCCCGGCAATGGCGCAGGGCTTCTGCAAACTCCGGGTGCAGTGCGGCGGGGTCCGCCGGGGTGAAGATGAAGAGCACGTCCAACTCCGGGAGTGCGGCGGTGAGCTCGGTGAGCGTTCCGTGGCCGGTAGGATAGCGCAGGGCAGGGCCGAGGGCGCGGGTAATGAGGGCGTCCAGCTCTGGGAAGGTAGAGTGGCGCGGCTCGGCTATGGGGTCATATTCGTAAAAGGCGGCGCCGCTGAACTGCTTGAGCCCTTCTTCCTGAGCGGCTCGCAGAGCGCTGTATCCGGCCGGGAAGAGGAAGGCGACTTTTCGGCCATTGCGTAGGGCTGTTCCCCATGCGCGGAAGGCTCCTTGCATACCCTGAGCGGGGTAAGGTGTGCCGTTGAAGGTGGGAGTGGTGCGCGCGGGGCTGTATAAATCCGTCAGAGTGGCTTGCGCGAAAGCGGGTAGGCCGGGGTGTTGGGCGGCATAATGTGGGTTGGGCTGCAGCATGGTCGGTAGGCCGTCGTGGCAGACGGCCAGCATGGGGATTGCTCCGCCTGCCCATGGCATGGATGTGGCAAAACAGGTGGCCTCGCCGGGCAGCTGCCATTCCGGGCAGGATTCCGGCTCAATGGCATATTGCTGCGCTCTTCTGCACGCAGGCAGGGCTGTCAGAGCGAGAGCCCCTAATCCCTTTAGGAAGTTGCGGCGCGTTATAACCTGCCTGTTTGACTTCTGCATGGAGCTTATTATAGCGCATTGAGGCACGGTTGACAAATGTAATCTGCGATATTCCGCTTGACAGTAGGCTGCTGAACAGGCACAATAGCGGCATGAAGTCACGTGTGATAATACCGCTGGAGGAGTTCCCGGAGGAAGGATTGGTGCTGGAGGGTGAGGCTGATGGCTCTCTCTTCGGTACGGAAGAAACCGGCGCTCCGAGCGTGGGCCCTCTGTCCTACAGCCTGGAAGCTCAGCTGTACGAGACGGAGCTGGTGGTGCGAGGAAGCATCTCTGCCCCGTTCCTCCTCCGCTGTGACCGCTGCCTGCGTGAATTTGAATATACTGTGCAGATTGATGAGCTGACCATTTCATGTGATGTGAAGGGTAAAGTTGAGGCGGATGTGACTGAAGAACTGCGCGAAGAGGTCCTTCTAGAGCTCCCCGGATACCCAAAATGTGAGATTTCAGGCCTTGAATGTGAAATAAATGACACATTTTGTGATTTTAGGCTGGACAAAGACCCCCAATCGGGTGTAAACTCGGCCACCCCGAGTGGCAAGAGCGTCTGGGATGCCTTAGATGATTTTCCTCAAAAGTGACGCACTGGCCCCACTCTCACTCACAGTAAATCTTAACCAGAATATAGAACTATGGCAGCTCCGAAACGCAGAACGTCCAAGATGAAGCAGCGCTCCCGCCTGGCCGCTCAGGCCTGGAAGGCCCCCAAACTCGGCAAGTGCCCCAAGTGCGGTGCAGCCGTTCCCGGTCACACTGCCTGTGGCCAGTGCGGTACCTACAAGACCCAGAGTGGGGCTGAGGTTATCGTGAAGCTTGTGGACTAATTTGTCCGCTCGCGATAAGAACCCCTGCTTAAATAAAAAACTTCAATCGCCCTGCAGTTGTGACTGTAGGGCGGTTTTTGTGTTGACATCATATGAAAATGGTGTTAGAGTACGGACGAACATTCTACGAACACGCGTATGAAATTAGCGATTGATGCGATGGGTGGCGATGCTGCACCCGGTGTGAATGTGGATGGTGCTGTGCAGGCACTGTCCCATATGGATTTTCTTAAGAAGTTGTATCTTGTTGGTGATGAGAGCGTTCTGAAGGCTCAGTGTGACGCCGCCGGAATCAGCTCAAACAGCAAGCTGGAGATTGTTCATGCTCCCGAGGTGGTGGGTATGGATGAGAGCGGCCTTGCTGCCGTACGCCAGAAGAAGAACTCCTCCATGAGTATTTCCGTGGATTTGGTAAAGAAGGGTGAGGCTGATGCCGTGCTTTCCGCCGGTAATACAGGTGCCGCCGTGGCCGCCAGCACGATTAAGCTGCGTTTGCTTGATGGTGTAGAACGCGCCGGTATCGTCTCTCCCCTGCCGAGCATTCACGGATATGTGCTGGTAAGCGACACCGGTGCTAATCCTGATGCAAAGCCCCGCCACTTGGTGGGTTATGCCGTGATGTCCGCTATGATGGCTCGTTATGTGTATAACCGTGAGATGCCGAATGTGGGCGTGATGAGCAATGGCACGGAGGATTGCAAGGGCAGTGAGTTCTCTCTGAAGACTTTTGCTCTGCTAAAGGCTCTTTCTGACCGTGGTATGCTGCCCTTTAATTTCACAGGTAACTGCGAGGGGCATGACCTCTTTGAGACGGAGCTGGACGTGGCTGTGACGGATGGCTTCACCGGAAATATCTTGCTGAAGAGCGTGGAGGCTACGGCTCATGCTTACACGAATTGGATTAAGTCCGGTATTATGGCCAGCACGATGGCTAAGCTGGGCGCTCTCTGCATGCGCTCCGTGTTTAAGACTCTCAAGAGCCGCATGAGCGCTGATGCCATCGGAGGATGTCCGCTCATGGGTGTGAACGGTGTGTCCATCATTGCGCACGGTTCCGCTAATGCTACTGCTATTCTGAATGCCTGCCGCATGGCTGCCAGCATGGTGCGCAACAGCGTGAACGACCGTATCATCGAGACGATGGCCAAGATTAACCCCGTGCTGAAGGAGCTTGAGGCTTAATGGCGCGTTGATTCTCTTAACTAAAAAACAAGAGCCGGGCAGAACTACTGCCCGGCTCCTATTTTTTTCTGGAAAATGTTTGCTGGTTATTAGCGGATGATAACGCGGCCTTCGGAATCCGTGAACGCTCCAAAGATGATACGGATAATGTCTATCACTTGCCAGATGCCGAAGCAGCCGGCTGTGATAAGCTGCAGGATGCCTGTAAACCATTTTCCGGCGTAGAAGCGGTGCAGACCGCATAAGCCGAAAAGAATAAAGAAAGAGAGCAGGAGGGTGGCCGTACGGCTGCGTGGAGAAATTGTGTCTTGCATAAGTTGTTTTGTGGAGGTGGATGATTATCGGGCAAGTACAGCGGGGATACCGCTGTTACCGCAGGCAGAAATGGGACGAATGGCTATACGATCAGCTGAACCAATGAGGCTTGCCGGAAGGGTGACCTTGTTCTGACCTCCGGGGAGGATGCATACTGTGTACCATGAGCGGCCGTTACCAGCCTGAATGACCCATTTGCGGGCAGCTGTGTCCGCAGGAGCCCATGCGAGGCGGATGGTGTTGCCACGATTCTGGGCCTGAGCGGAGGGACGGCCGGGACGTACATTACCGCACCAAGGCATGGCCGGGGGGACGGCGTACGTGGTGTAGCGGCGTGCAAGGTAATTCTGGATGCCTCCGGCATTATTACCGATGGAGCGCCAGCTCCAGAAGAGCTGGCCGGCACTCTGGCGTGCAAGACGGCGGGAATAGTCTATCTGGGCATCAATTTCCGAGGCGGGACGACCGGGGTCCTCACGGCTGTTGATACGAGCGGAGGCGATGCCCGGCCAAACGGGGCGGCCGGGATTGATACTGGCCCACCAGCGCATGAGTGCAGTGAAGCTTTGCTCACTGTCAATACGCCAATACAGCTGCGGTGCGAGGTAATCTACCCATCCACGGGAGAGCCACTTGCGGGCGTCACAGGCGAGGTGCTCATATGCATTTACCCCGGCTTGGACACCGGAGGGGTAGCCGGGCTGCCAGATGCCGAAGGGGCTGATACCCACGCGTACCCAGGGTTTGAGCTGCTTTACGCCGGAGTAAAGGCGCTGAACGAAAGCATCAATAGCAGCGCGACGCTGAGCTGGGCTGCGGCCATCACGCACGTTATGATGGGGGGGATAGGGGTAGAAGTAGTCATCCAGATGCACGCCGTCGATGTCATAACGGCGAACGACGTCCATGATGACGTTCAGCACGTGCTGCTGGGCGGCGTTGCTGGAGGGATTCAGAATAGTGGTGGAGCCAGCCTGCATAAGCAGGCTAGGATTCTTGCGGGAGATGTGGTTCCGGCCAACGGGGCGTCCGCTGATGGTGGCACGGAAGGGGTTGAACCAAGCGTGCAGTTCCAGCCCTCGCTTATGGGCCTCAGTGATAGCGAAGGCGAGGGGGTCATAGCCGGGGTTGACACCGGGGCCGCTCAGCCAAGCACTCCAAGGCTCTAGGTTGGAGCGATAGAAGGCATCACCGTTCGGGCGAACTTGCAGGATGATAGCGTTCAGCTTCAGCTGAACAGCCTTATTCAGGATGGTGAGAAGCTCTTGTTTCTGCTGGGCTGCGGAGAGGCCGGCGCGGGATGGCCAGTCCAGATTGTACACGGTGGAAACCCATACGGCTCGGAACTCACGGGGCGGCTCCGGTGCATTTTCATTCACCTGCTGCCATGCCTGAGCGAGGCTTATGGAGGTAAGGAGTAGTATGAACTGCAGCAACTTCTTCATGCCCCGCATAGTACTATAGCTCAGCGGGGTTGGCAAGTTTGTTCTCTGCCATGATGTTAAATGAGCCCAGTCGCTTATTTTCTAGCGAGGCGCAGGAGGGCGCGGTAAGCCTCAGGGTGATTGAGCGCGGCTGCTTTCCGGTACCAATAAGCGGCCAGTTCAGCACTGCGCGGGGCGCCGACGCCCTGCTCAAAACATTCGCCGAGGCGGTAGGTGGCAGCGGAGTGTCCGCAGAGGGCTGCCCGCTCTAGGCAGGATACAGCGCCGGAGGGGTCTTTTCTGCAGCCTATGCCCTTCAGGTAACATTTGCCGAGCTGGTAGAGGGCATCCGGAGCACCGCAGCGGGCGGCTTGGTCAAAGAGGGCCACCGCAGCTTCATAATCCCGCGCGCAGCCGCGGCCTCGCATGAGGCGTTTGGCTTGCTGGATACAGTCAGCAGGGCTGATAGGGGCTTCGTGTGACATGCGGAAGACTCCGGTCAGGGGGTGGGAAGAAGGTTAGGGAGAGTTTTGATATATTCGGTGATACCGTTGAGAATCATCTGCACGGAGAGCAGCACGAGGATGGTGCCCATGAGGCGGGTGAGGGCTGTGGTGCCTTTTTCACCAAGCAGGGTCAATATTTTCCCGGAAAGGCAGAGCAGGGCGGCCGTCATGAACCATGCCAACAGAATGGAGATAATGCCTTCCATCTTCTCCAGAGGGGTTGTGCACATGGCAGCCTGCATCATTACAACGGATATGGCGGCCGGCCCTACAATGAGCGGTACTGTGACCGGCACGATGAAAATTTCCGTGCTGCTCAGGTTTAAGTGCGGGCTCCTCTTGGTGGGAAACACCATGTCGATAGCGATGATGAAGAGCATGATACCGCCACTGAGGTTTAGCGAACTGGTGGAGATACCCATCCATCCCAATATCACTTTGCCCAGAAAGAAGAAAAAGAGCAGAAATATCAGTACGAAAAACAGTTCACGGAGCAAAACGTGTTTGCGGCGTTTTTCAGGCAGCTGAAGCAGGAGGCTCTGTACCATCGGGGCGGTGCCGGCGGGATCCAGTACGAGAAAAAGGGTGCCGGCGGCGGCGATAATGTGTTCCCAGCTCATGTCGAGTATTCGGGTGAATTTAGAATTCCTTGTGCGCGAAAATCCAAGCGGAAATCAGGAGGTGCATCAGCATGTATGCCAGTGCAATGAGTGCAAGGCTGCCAGTCATGGCCCAGCTGAGAGTCGCTCCGGAGGTGGCCGTATCAGCCACGGAGAATAAGCTGAAATCAGGCAGCAGCAGGCTTACAATCTGCTGTGTGTGCTGCATGACCGGGCTGGTGCCTTCAGTACCGGCTGCGCTGATGACGCTGAAGAGCTGTCCCTGAAACATGCCGATGAAGTAGGCGCCAAGGCCGAAAATCATACTCACGATAGTACCGCTGGTAAAGCAGGAAAAGAGCAGGGTAATGGTGGTCAGCACCCCATAGCCAAGAAACATGGCAATGATAGCCCTCTGGGTATCCCAAGTGTTGCCGGCGGCGTGGATTTGTTCCAGATACGGCCCCATTTCGGAGGCCGGTATTCCCTTGTGCTGCAGTAAAATGCGCATCTCTTCCATGAGGGTGCCTTCACGTAGCCATAATACTGCACTCATCAGGCCATCCATTACCAGCAGCATTACCAGCAGGAGCAGCATGACTCCGGCTGCCTTGCCGGCCAGATAATCAAAGCGGGGTACCGGTTTGCAAAGAATGGTGTAGAGTATGCGATCTTCCGTGTCTCGTGGAATAAGCAGGGCAGTGGCTCCCACACAGAAGATGAGACCGAAAATTTGCATGCAGCCTATGGCTACATCTTTGATAAGCTGCAGTTGTTCTATACCTCGGAACTCAACGCCGAGCTTTCCTTGATATGGGAGGAACTGCAGAGCCATGAAACCGATGCCGAATACCGCCAGCACCAGAAAGAGGCGCATGCGTACCAATTGGGTAAACGTGACGCCCGCTACTGCGGCTACGCGAGCGGGCGTTCGTACCAGGCTGCTCTGGGCTTCGGCCATGGCGTTTCTGTGGGCTTGAGTTATTTACGAGGGGCGCTTTCTCCGGCCTCAATCAGGTTCCAGAAAGAACGGCTGGCTCCGAGGGCGTGGTCTTCATTGCCACCCATGTTCGCGCGGAACATGAAGTCCTTCAGAGAATCTGCGTGCAGTACTCGCTGCACGATGACTGAAGCGTTCTCGATGGTGAAGTAGATACGATAATCCTTTGAACGATAGCGGAAGATGCGGCGGCCGTCACGCTCGACGACACCAAAGGCGGGGTCTTCCTTCTTACCGGTGAGAAAATCCTCATCAACCCGGAAACCGGAGATTAGCTCCAGCTGCTCCAGGGTAGGAATGGCCGAGACTTCGCTCGCGCTGATTTCATTGAATACGATCTGATGCATCGGCTGGAGTTTAGTCTAAAAACGAGCGTTTGGCAAGTCTTAAATTTGCCTTCTTTTCTATATTTACGGATAAAAAAAGCCGGGCAGTGGTGCTGCCCGGCATGAAAATATAGTGGAAAAGTGAATCAGTTCTGTCTGGAAGAGCGGTTAGCGCGGTTGGCCTGCTCATGCTCGCGGAGGATTTCCTGCCACTCCAGAATGATGCGGCCATGACCCTGCTGGATGACTTTGCCTTGGTTATCCACAATGATAGCAGAGGGGTAGGCACTGGGGGGCTGATAGCCGGGAACATTTGCTACAGCTGAGGGCATGGCAGCGGGGAAGCGTACCTGATGCTCGCGGACATAGTTCTTGGCATCTGCTTCCGAGCGGTCTCCGGAGACAAGAATAATCTCCACCTTTTTGCGGCGCAGCTTGCGGTACTCTGCTACAATCTGCGGCATGAGGGCGCGGCAGGGGCCACACCAGCTGGCAGAGTGCAGGAAGATGTAGTAGCGAGCATTTTTTGCGGGGCGGCCACTGATGAAGTCTACCTCGCTAAGGGCCTCTGCTACAGTGGGAGTCTCCGGCTCTGCGTTGTCGCCTTCATCATTCCCCGGGATTTCTACATCCGGGGCGTCCTTGATGGTGTAGTTTCTCCACTGCATGACGGATGAGCCATGCTGGCTGGTCACCACGTTGCCGTCAGCATCCATGAATATGGCCCAAGGGATGCCGGGCGTCTGAGGCATATTCGGCAGCTGAGGCATCTTATCCTTGGCGATGATGGGGAAGTTACCGTTATTGCTGGTCACGAACTGCACGGCCTGTTCGGCAGTGTTGTCCTGACTGTGGAGAATGAGCTCCACCTGGCCGCTGCGACGAATATTGGCATATTCAGCGGCGATGCGGGGCATCTCATTGCGGCAGGGGCCGCACCAGCTGGCAGAACGGAGGATGATGAAGAACTTGGCGTTCAGATTCGGACGGGCGCTTGTGAGGTATTGAGCATTCTTCAGGGCTGTGGCCACAACGGAAAGCTCTTGTGCGGGAGCTTCATCCTGAGCGGCTGTGCTGCGTTCGCCCCGGCGAGTATTCTGACGGGTGGTACTCTGACGAGTAGCACTCTGGCGGGTGGCCTGACGAGCACCTGTACGAGCGGTGCGGCTCGTCTGGCGGGTGGCCGTAGCTTCATTAGCTGCTGCAGCCTCCGGAGCGGCCCAGCTGCTGATGCCCAGTAGCAGGGCAAAAAGAAGGAGTGTGTGTTTCATGACATCCCCATGCTAGCATATATGCCTCGTATGTCAATCGTAAAAAGGTATTTCATGCCAGAAAAGTCGGAATAACGATGCTGTGGGTATAAAAAAGCGGAATGCCAAGTGTGGCATTCCGCTTTTACTGGCGGGTAAGTTAGGCTTCGTCAAATACGAGGGTCTTGCTCCAGCCGTCCTTAGGTGTGTGAGTGTTCGGGAAGATTGCTCTTGCCACGTCAAGATAATCCTCGGGATTAGGCATGGAGGGGCTGTAGTGAGTGAGCCAGAGCTCTTTCACACCACCGGCCTGTGCAGCCATCTGTGCGGCCTCGGAGAAGAGCATGTGCTTGTTTTGCACAGCCTTGTCCAGCTTCTCGTCATCTCCGTACATGCCTTCGCAGATGAAGAGGTCAGAGCCTGCTGCAGCTGCTGCAATGGAAGGAAGGGGGCGAGAATCCGTACAGTAGGTAACCTTCAAGCCACGGCGGGGTGCGCCCATCACCATGTCCGGTGTGTAGGTGCGGCCGTCCTGCTCGATGGTTTCACCCTTCTGAAGACGCTTCCAGAGAGGCATGGGTACGCCCAGCTCTTTAGCCCGGGCGGCATCAAACTTACCTGCACGGGGCAGGCTGAAGCTGTAGCCAAGGCAGGGCAAATCGTGCTCTACGGCAAAGGCCTTCAGCTCGCAGTTCTGGAAGCTGAGAAGGGTTTCCTCCGCCTCCAGCTCGCGAACGGTTAGCTCAAAGGTGAGGAAGGGCGCGATGCAGCGGAGGCTGTTGACGATGTGCTCAGTACCCACGGGACCGATGATGCTGACGGGCTCTGTGCGGCCCATTTTGCCCATGGTGAGCAGAAGGCCGGGGAGACCGCTGATGTGGTCCGCGTGGATGTGGGTGATGAGGATGATGTCTATGGGGCTAAGATTTTGGCCTGCTTTCTGAAGGGCTATCTGAGTGCCTTCACCGCAGTCAATGAGTGCGGCGTGACCGTTGCAGCGAACCATCAGAGAGGTGAGCCACCTGTCTGTTTGCGGCAGAGTGCCGCCAGTACCTAATAAGCAAATGTCTAGCATAATTAGTGATTGTTAGATTAGTTAATGTAATAATTATTACTTCAAGTATGCCGACATGAAGGAGCGGGTGGTTTTCTCCGTAATTCGGTTCAAAAGTGAACCTCCGGCAGAATGGGCTGATGGCTGGTGGATACCTGTTTTTCAGCCTGCGGAAAATAAGCTTACGCTGTGGGGTAACCGTCATCAACGAGTGATGGAGAGGTGTGGTTACCTTGTTTTTCCGTCTTCCGTTTTATACATGAAGATGGCAGTCCAAAAGCCGAGGCTGGCAATCAACCTCGTGGGCTGTCGTATATAGTGACGCAGGAACGGCTCTTAGTGTTGAATAAAATTGTAGAAAAATTATTTTTCCTCGAAAGTGAGGCTCTTTTGCCAGCCATCACGGGGAGTATGAGTATTCGGGAAGATGGCGCGAGCTACATCCCGAAAGGCTTTGGGATTGGGGAGGGATGGGCTGTAGTGCGTAAGCCAGAGCTCTTTTACACCGCCGGCTTGAACCGCGAGAGTGGCTGCCTCGGAGAAGAGCATGTGCTTGTTTTCCTTTGCCTTGGGCAGATTTTCATCTTCTCCGTACATGCCTTCGCAGATGAAGAGATCAGAGTCCGCAGCGGCGGCAGCTATGGCAGGCACGGGGCGGGAATCCGTACAGTAGGTGAGTTTGAGACCACGGCGGGGCGGGCCGAGCACCATATCGGGTGTGAAAGTTTTCCCTTCGTGCTCAATGGTTTCACCTTTTTGGAGGCGTTTCCAGTATTCCAGCGGAATATTCTGCTCCTTAGCTCGTGCAGCGTCAAACTTACCACCACGGGGCAGAGTGAAGCTGTACCCATAACAGGGCATACCGTGCTGCACGGCAAAGGCGCGGATGTCACACTCCATGAAGTACATCAGCTCATCATCATAGCCCAGCTCACTGACCTGTACTTCAAAAGGAAGACTGGCCGCAATGATTCGCAGGCCGTTTACTGCACGCTCCGTTCCTACCGGGCCAATGATGGAGACGGGCTCGGTGCGCCCCATGTTACCCATGGTGAGTAGAAGGCCGGGAAGGCCGCTGATATGGTCTGCATGCAGGTGAGTGATGAGGATTTTATCCACGGGTTTGAGGCTCAGGCCGGCATCCTGAGCGGCTATCTGAGTGCCTTCACCGCAATCCACCAGAACAGAATGCCCCTTATACCGCACCATTAGTGAGGTGAGCCAACGATTATTCAGGGGCTGGGTGCCGCCGGTTCCTAGCAGGCAGATATCTAACATATATTTGAGGTTGCCCTGAGCCGCTCAATCCAAGCCGACCCAGGGCATACAGAACGGGGTTATTCGCCCTTGAGGATGGCGAGGCGTGCGGAATCAAGCTGCTCCCAGGGGAGGTCCTCCTTCGTGAAGTGACCGTAGTTCGTGGAGCGAGCGAAAATGGGATTACGGAGGCCGAGTACTCTCTCCATGTCTGCAGGTTTGAAGGAGAATGCCTTAAGAACGCGCTCGATGATGGTGTCTTCATCAACGGTGGCAGTGCCGAAGCTGTCCACATCCACCATGATGGAGACGGGGCTGGCTTTACCGATGGCATAGGCTACTTGCAGCTCGCAGCGCTCTGCGAGGCCGGCGGCGACAATGTGTTTGGCCACCCAGCGGCACATGTAGGCACCGGAGCGGTCCACTTTACTGCAATCTTTGCCGGAGAAGGCGCCACCACCGTGACGGCCCATGCCGCCGTAGGTGTCCACGATAATTTTGCGGCCGGTGAGACCGGAGTCTCCGTGGGGGCCACCGATAACGAAACGGCCTGTGGGATTGATGAAGAACTCGGTTTCAGGGGTAACGAGTTCAGTGGGGAGTACGCGGCGGATGAGCTCGGTGCAGAAGCTGCGGATGGTGGTGATATCCACCTCTTCCGTGTGCTGGGTGCTGAGTACGACGTTCAGGATGCGGGCGGGTTTGCCATCCTCACCATATTCCACAGCCACCTGGCTCTTACTGTCCGGGCGCAGCCATGATACTTCACCGCTGTGGCGTACTCGTGCAAGCTCAATCATGATGCGGTGGGCAAACATGATGGGTGCCGGCATGAGCTCGGGGGTTTCATTAGCGGCATAGCCGAACATGATGCCTTGGTCACCCGCGCCTTGTTCCGCGCCTTCTTTGCCTTCAGCCTCGCGGGCGTCCACGCCCTGAGCAATATCCGGGCTCTGCGTGGAGAGTAGGTTTGTTACGGTGAGGGTTTCAGCGTTGAAGACCGCATCATCCGCCGGAGTTGCATATCCGATGCTGCGCACGGTTTCACGTACAAGAGCTTCATAATCAATCTTTGCCTGTGTGGTAATCTCACCGGCAAGAATGACGTGGCCGTCTTTCACCAGTGTTTCACAGGCTACGCGGCTGGCGGGATCCTGAGTGAGGCATGCGTCCACTACGGTATCAGAGATGAGGTCTGCTACTTTGTCGGGATGGCCTTCGCCTACGGATTCTGAGCTGAATATATGGAGTCTGTTCATAAAATTGTTATTCGTAATTGGTGAAGGAAAAGCTCTTCAGGCCGCTGGGGAGCTCTCCTTTTGGTGCGCCCATGGCGGACATGATAGATGAGGCGATGAGGGCAGTCTTGTTGGAGATGTCCGGTCTGGAATCGAGGATGCAGGTGAAGATGTCCCAAAGGAGGGTCATTTCATTGCGGAACTGGCTTGCCTGAATGATAAATGAGCGATAACCTGCGGCGTAAAGAGCTGCACTTTCAGTACGGGTGAGGTTACAGGAAACTTTTTGGCGCAGGGTATCTTTAGTTACGGTATGCCAGTTATCGCGTTCTGCAAGAGCAGTGCGGCGGCGGCATAAATCCATATCATAGGGGGCCTTGCGGATGTCAGCAAGAACTCTGAGGTGCTCGCGGCGCAGAGCGCTGTTGCGCGGGAGAGAATCGTTAATGATGATATCGAAGCGCTCCGGGTGGGTGATGGCGGTGAAAATGGAGGGGCGTGAGGCATCTGCCGGGTGGAGGCACACTCGGTCATACTGCTCTGTCAGTTTATCATACAGAGCAGGAGCGCGGCGGCTTTGCTCCATGATGAGGCGGTTCGGGTGGCAGATGAGGGGGAGCTTGCGGTAACGGCTGCGGATGTGAGCCGCTAGCAGGTCACTCGCTACGCAGACGGCATTGCGGTGTACGCGGTCTCGCTTAACCAGCTCATTCAGCAGGGCGCTGGCATAACTGTCATCCAGCATATCCTCGCTGATGCAGGGATTATCAAAGGTCAGCAGTACTCCGATGTTATTCGCCGCGTATTTTTCCAGCCAATCGGCATACACGTGCAGCGGCATGGGGCGGCGCTCTCTGTACCAGTCTAAAGACCAGTTACAAGCCGGGCATCCTGCCACGCGGATGGGTTTGCGCTGAGGAAGGACGCTGTTCAGCTGGGCTGTAACTATGTGAAGGGTTTCGTCGAAACGCAGAGCTCCGCCGAAAGTCCAAACTGCTTCCGGCAGGTGGGACTCCAGAAGGAAGTTCAGTTTCGCGGCTTTGACCGGTCTGATGATGGAGCTCATGTGTTATGGTGTGGTAAGATGGATTCCCAGAAGCGCTGACCGAGGCCGTGCATGGCATTTTCATCCCGGTCATCATTACGCAGCACGAGGCGCAGCAGGTCGAAGAGGATTCCAGAGGCATTGGTATGCCCACGTCCCTGAAGTTTGAAGTGTCGGAAGCCGAGTTCACGCAGATGGGCGATTTCCGGTGTATTCAGTGCCAGGACGCCGTGCTTTTCATGGGTAAGTAGGGTGGCGAGGTCTTGGCAGCCGTTTGTTTTCTGCTTTTGTTCAAACTCCTGCGTGTTGTGGCTGAAGAAGTTCAGCGCCAGCTTGGAGAGTTCGCTGTAATGGTAAGGGCGCAGAGGACAGTGGCGGATGCAGTATTCATTCACCAGTAGAATGTAGCGCTCTTTGTCTTCCAGTTTTTCCAGAAGCTTGGCATCCAGAACGTCATCCGGGTGTACCATGACCTCATCGTACTGTTCGGCCAGACGCTTGTAGGTGTCAATTTTACCTTTACCTCCTCCATTGGTGATTTTGAGGATGCTGGAAACCGTGCGTAGCTTGGGGAAGTTTGTCTTTATGTGCTCACGGAGGTCATCAGAGGCAAGGATGACGGCGTTTTTGCCGGTAGGGTTATGATTGGAGGCAAAGGTAAGCAGGGCATTGCCGAGCCCATCAGAAAGGTGCTCTTTTCCGAGGAGTAGATTGGTGAAGGTAAGGTACAGGGAAATATTTCGCCTCTCGTACTCGAGGCCGGCAGTGCGAATTTCTTCCGTATCCCTCAGGAGATGCTTAAGCACGCGGCCGCTGTTCCATGCGCAGAGCGGGGCACCGTGAACGATGCTGAACGGGGTGAAGCCCAGAAGCTGGGTACAGAAGTCATGGAATGCTATCAGTTCACGGTCATTCACGAACGCGCCCGATACATCCCACACGGCATCCGGCCAGCTGGGGTTCAGGTATGGAGAAATCTCTGCCATGGTAAAACGTGCGCGATAGTGTAGCAGATGAGCGCCACTTTGGCAAGCGCAATATTTCGCGCACGTGTGGTGCGCGCGACTGGAAAAGTGCACGGAACGGACGCCGCTGCACTTTTAGCTTGCAGAAGCCACAGTTTTGTTGTAAATACTATGTGTGATGGATATGTCTGAACTCTCTCTTGATTGGAAGCAACTGGCTGACCTGCCGGATGCTGAAGGCTGGGCCGGTATGTATGCCGGTGTGACGAATGGTGCCCTCATTGTGGCCGGTGGTGCAAACTTCCCTGAGAAACCCCTTTGGGAAGGTGGCCCCAAGCGCTGGACGGAGCGCGTTTTTGTGCTTACCTCCGTGGATGGTGCATGGCAGGAAGGTACGCCGCTTCCCAAGCCTCTGGGTTATGGTGCTACGGCATCTCTGCCTGAAGGCGTGATGTTCATTGGCGGTAGCAATGCTGAAGGTGCTGTGGCTGATTGCTATATGCTTAGCTGGGATGGCTCTGCTGTGAGCTGCAAACCGGTGGCTCCTCTGCCTGTTACGCTGACTGGGCATGCTGCTACTGTGATGGGTGGTAAGGTTTATGTGCAGGGTGGTAGCATTGCTCCCGGCGAGCAGGATGCCGAAAGCCGTCTCTGGATTTATGACCCGGCTGCTGATGCTTGGACGGAGGGGCCCGCTATGCCGGCTCGTGGACGTTTCCTGCAGCAAATGGCCACTGTGGGTGACACTGTCTATGTGCTCGGTGGTATCGGCCTTAAGGATGGTGAGGATGGTCGCAAGGTGCGTGATATGCTTACGGAGGCTTGGAGTTACACGGAGGCTACAGGCTGGGCACCGCTGGCTGATTTGCCCCACTTCTGTGCTGCCGGCCCGACTCCTGCCCCTGTGATTAACGGCCGTATTTACCTGCTGGGTGGTGATGATGCCACGGTGAAGGGCTTTACTCCGCAGAATCACCCCGGCTTCCATAATTTCACCCTCTGCTACTGCCCGGGGTGCAATGAGTGGGCCCCCGCCGGTGAGATGGCTGTGGCCCGTGCCGTGCTGCCCTGCGCAGAGTGGAATGGCTTGGCTGTCATCGTGAACGGTGAACAGCGTCCCGGCAAGCGCTCCAATCAGGTGTGGGGGGCATGCATGGGTTAATCTTTTTTTGAACACTATGAAACGAACACTTTTTGCGTTGTTGGTGCTGTCCCTGTCCGCCCAAGCTGAAGTCAGCTCCGTGGCGTCCGATTCAGGGCTGAAGATTAGTGACAGCGTGGGCCGAGCCGGTATGGCTGCTGTGCTGCTGGAGCAGCAGGGCGGAATCATCATGACTGGTGGTGCCAACTTCCCGAATGCCCTTCCCGGTGCTAAAACGCCCGCCGAGCGTGGGGCAAAGGCATATTATGCTGATGTCACCTTCATGAATCTCGGGCAAGGCTGCACCACGCCACAGGCTGTGGCTGTAGGGCAGCTGCCTGCCCCCATCGGTTATGCTGCCTTTACCGCTTATGGTAACAGCATGGTCATTGCTGGTGGCTGTAATGATAGTGGTCACGTGTCTACTGTGACCTGCACTGAGCTGAAGAATGGTGAGGCTGTCACGTCCATTTGGCCGGAGCTTCCCATCACCATGGCATACCCGGCTTTCGCTGTGGTAGGCAGCAAGCTTTATGTGATGGGAGGACAGGAAAAGGCTGACAGCGTGACGACGCTTTCCCGTTGTTTCATGCTGGATATGGCTGCTCCTAGCGAGGGGTGGAAGGAGATTTCTCGTATGCCTGAGGCACGTATGCTGGCTGCTGCCGGCGTGGTGGATGGTCGTATCTATGTGATGGGGGGCTGCTCTTTGCATCCGGATGCCAAGGGTGCTGCTGAGCGTACCTATCTGCACAGCGTTATGTGCTATGACCCAGCAACGGATACATGGAGCACCATGCCTTCCCCCATGCCCGAACCTCTCGTGGGCGCGGCAAACCCGCTGCCTTCTTATCAGGGGAAGCTTTATGTGGTGGCCGGTGACCCCGGTAACTTCTATCGTGCATCTCTCACAGGTAAGGCTCCCGCAGAGCACCCCGGCCAGAATTACACGGTGTATTCCTTTGCGCCGGCTGCCGCTTGCTGGACGAACGAAGGTCGCAATGCCACTGGCGTGGCTACCTGCCCGGCTGTACAGTGGGGTGACAGCATCTACATCATTTCAGGTGAGACTCATCCCGGTATTCGTACTCCTCTTATTTCCAATATTATACTTACTAAATAAACCAGCAAAATACTATGTCTGAACCAAATCCAATCCTGACGTTCCTTGCCGATCTCACCCCCTGGGTAGCCATCGGTATTGCTGTGCTTGCTATCATGGCAGCTTGCAAGAAAGGCCTCGCCAAGCCCTCCATTCCTCAGAATGCTCCTGTGACCAAGCCCGGTAAGTGGGCATGGATTGCTGTGGCTGTGCTTTGGGTGGTGGTGATGCTGAACTACTTCGACCGCCAGCTGCTTGCGGTGCTCAATAAGTCCATGACCGAAGGCCCGGGCTGCATCGAGATGACCCAGGCTCAGTTCGGTATTGTGACCTCCGCTTTCTTGATTGTGTATGCTGCACTTTCTCCGGTGGGTGGTTATCTGGCTGACCGCTTCAGCCGCTCTTTCATTATTATGTGCTCACTGGTGGTGTGGTCCATTGTGACATGGATGACCGGTAAGTCTGAGACCTACGAAGAACTTATCTTCTGGCGTGCTATGATGGGCGTGAGTGAGGCTTTCTATATTCCCGCGGCTCTTGCCCTTATTACAGACTACCACCGTGGCAGCACCCGCTCGCTGGCAACCGGTCTGCACATGAGCGGTATCTATGCCGGCCAGGTGATGGCTGGTTACGGCGCCATGATGGCTGGTGACCCCTGCCAGATGGGCTGGCGCCTCACCTTCGAGGTGTTCGGTTTCATCGGTGTGGCATACGGTCTCATCGTGCTCTTCTTCCTGCGTGACCCGAAGGCCGAGGAAGCTCCTGCCACCGCTGCTGCAGAGGAAGCTGCTGCTCCCTCTGCTCCCCAGTTCACCCTGGGCCAGATGCTTAAGAGCATCTTCACCGGCCGCGGCATGTACCTGCTGCTGCTCATGATTTCCTTTGCCGGCTTCGCCAACTGGTTCCTGCTGGGCTGGTATCCGCGCCTGCTGCAGGATATGTTCGAAATCTCCGAGGCCGATGCCGGTCCCGCTGCCACGCAGTGGATTAACATTGCCAAGTACATCTCCGTGCTGGCCTGCGCCGTGATTGCCGACCGCTGGTATCTCCGCAACAAGAACGCCCGCGCCTATGTGCCCGGCATCGCCTTCTGCATCGCCGGCCCCTGTGTGCTGTTGGCCATGATGTTCGGTGCTCAGGTGGGTTTGGTGGCCGTGCTGGCTCTGGTGTCCATGCAGGGCGTGGCTCAGGGTGCGATGGATGCCACCCTCATGCCCGTGCTGCGCAGCACGATTGATGAGCGCTTTGCTGCCACGGGGTATGGCCTGCTCAACCTTACCTCCGTGGGTGCGGGTGCGCTCGTTTCCTGGCTGGGTGGTATGCTTAAGGACGCTGGTACTCCTCTGTCCTCCGTGCTGAGCTTGGCAGGCATCCTCATGATGCTTTGCGGCATCATCCTCTTCCTCCTTCCCAAGAAGGAGGCATAAGCTGATGGCTGATTAATTCAATTTGAATGAAAAACGCCCTGCCTTATCTGAGGCAGGGCGTTTTTATTATCGTGATAAACTGAGCAGTGGCTTAACGCGACTGCAGGAATGCGAGCATCTCAGTATTTCTCTGACGGGCTGCAATCTCCGGAAGAGTTTCGCCCGTAGCATGGGAATAAACGGCTGCAGGAGCTCCGTTCTTCAGTGCCATGCGGATGATGGTCCAGAGCTGCTCGTGAGCTGCCTCTGGGGCGCTTACGCGCTCTGCGAGGGTAGTCATGGCGCCGGTGAGTTGCTCCATGGAGGCAGATTTCTCCACGAGGAGCTTCAAGAGGGCAAAATGCTCAGCGTTTTCTGCGAGGTACATGGGCTCTGCAAACGAGTAAAAGCTTGTGACCCACCATTCGAAGCAGCTGGCATCGATACCCGGTGCTGCGGTTTCCAGTAGCACGCGCAGGCATACGTCTTTGTTCTGACAGAGGGAGGTGATGATGCCGTTGCGCAGGTTTGCGCCTTTGGCTATATAGGCACACATGGATTCGATGTCCTCACTCTTAATGGCTCCGATGAGCTGTGGTACATAAGCGGAGGGTTTGCGCTCCTGCTGTGCGGAGTAGCCTCGGTCCGTGGGAGTGCTGCGCTGGCTGTATTCTCGCACCGGTGATGTATAACGGGGGCGTGGGGCTGCGAGCGTAGGCTCGGAGAGCTTCAGGTAGCTCAGGTAGCCGTATTTATTGATGGTCATGAAGTCAATGAACGGGAAGCGGTCGCACTTGGGGCGGCGGTTTCGTAGTTCATTGGCTCGGGTAACGTCATCCGTGACGAGAATCAGGCGCCCTGTGCCCATGTTGGCCGGGTTCAGATAAAGCTCGCCCAACAGCGCATCTGTTTCAGTGAGGGTGGGATCTGTTTGTACCTGCTGCAGCAGGTCTGCGTGCTCTGCAAGAATGGTGGAGAGCGCTTCTCTGAGCTCAGGTGTAAGGGAGTTGTTCACAATTTGCACCTTCTTTTCCTGAACCTGCATAGGTGCCGTAATGTGTTCTAAAAAGAGGGTGAGGTTTTCGTGAATCAGGGAAGAGCTGTCCAAGTAAATGGGACTGTTTCCCACCATTTCAGCAAGGCGGTTACGGGCGATGCTGTCCTTGCGGTTTACCATTTCGGGGAAGGTGATGAGCTCACCATCCGGCCAGAGGGTCATAACCGCTGTGCTGCCGGTAGCGTCATCTGTGGTATCCGAACAGCAGTTCTTGATGTCGGTTGCGAGCTGCTGGTCATGAGTGATGAGAAGCTGGTTGCGCTTGCGGTGGTTAAAGAAGAAGAGACGGACAAACTCGCCGTCTGCTGTTCCAGGGCTTACTTCACCTTCTTCTACGTTGATAAGGTGAGCATAACGTTCTTTGATTTTCAGTGCGGTCTGTGCAGCGTACTTTAGCATGGAGCAGTTTTCCAGTTCCTGCAACACGCTTGCAGTCATGGTGAGTTTTTTGTTCGCGGCATTAAGAAGATAGGCGTTTTGCAGAAGGTAGCTCTCTATTTCCTCGGCCATCCAAGTGCATGCGTCTACATAGATAATGTCGAACCGACTGTAAGGATTTCCCGTGTTTTGCTGCTCTGATACGGGAATGTTTTCAGGGGTTTGCATAATGTATTTTTGTTAAATATGAATGAATAACGGCGAGTAACAGCCCTTATCTTAAGATGTAAGATGGTATTTGTTGCTTCTCTCCGTACGCCCCCTATTCTATGCTCTAACTCCTGCTAAGTCAATCTGAAATTGTGTGTGTGTGCGGTACGAGGCACAACTGTTAGTTTTCTAAAGGAAAAACGGGCAAGCTACAAAGTAGCTTGCCCGTTCTTTGAAGAATGTGAAGGAAATCAGAGACAGCTCTTCAGCTTGGCAATGATATTATCCTTTGAGGTCGCGCCCTGGATGCGGTCTACTTCCTCGCCGTTCTTGATGAAGATAAGCGTGGGGATGTTTTTCACGCCGTAGCGCACAGCGAGGGCTCCTGCCTCGTCCACGTTGATTTTGCCCACCTTTGCTACACCGGCCATCTCTGTGGCGACCTGATCAACGATGGGGGAAATCATGCGGCAGGGGCCGCACCAAGTGGCCCAGAAGTCGATAAGCACCGGAATGGGTGAATTGATGACTTCTGTCTCGAAGTTGCTTTCAGTAATCTGTAATGCCATAATAGTTGTTGAGATTAGTTGTTGTGATGCGATCTCAATCAGTCTCGTTCAGTAGTCGTTACTCTTCGTCAGAGTAATCCTCCTCTTCTGCTGCGCCGTCATCGTAGGAGCCCTCGTCAGCAGCACCACCATTAGCGGTGGGATCGCCGAAGACTGCATCTGCTACGGTTACGCGGCCGGGTACCTGGTCAGTCTGGTACTGTACGAAGCACATGAGCAGCATGACAACGATGCTGAGGGCTGCGAGCACAACGAGAACCGGGCTGTCTTTCTTGGGCTCATCGTCCTCTTCCTCCTCTGCCTGATTCTTGTTGAAGCCGGTGGGCTTATTAAAGCCAGTGGGCTTAGTGAAGCCGGTGGGCTTGGAGAGCGGGGCCGTAGCGGCGGGCATAGCAGCCGTGCCGGAGGGTTTGGCTGCAGGGGCTGCAGGCTTGGGGGCACCGGGGGAGGCAGGCTTGGCCGGAGCGGAAAGCGGTATTGTGGCTGTGGGAGCAGCCGGACGGGCCGGAGCTGTGGGAGGCACAGGGGCGCCGGGGGCAGCAGGACGCGGCGGGGCTGTGGGAGGTACGGGAGCACCAGGAGCAGCCGGACGGGGCGGGGCCGTGGGAGGTATGGGGGCGCCGGGAGCAGCCGGGCGAGCCGTGGGAGGTACGGGAGCAGTCGGAGCTGTGGGAGGCACGGGAGCCGCAGGACGACCGGGCACAACCGTGGGAGGCACGGGGGCGCCGGGGCGGGTGGGTGGTACAGGAGCACTCAAGGGAACCGTGTTAGCTACAGGGCGAGAGGGAGGCACAGGAGCCACGGGAGCACTGGCGGGTCTGGGCGGCATGGGACGCGTAGCTCCCACAGTAGGTGCTGCAGGGCGTGCCACGGTAGGCGGAACCGGCGCGGTGGGAGGAACCGGGCGGACAGGTGAAGGGGGCGGAGGAGGTGTGCTCATATCAGTCAGTAAAGTCTATAACCGCATTGCGGATTTCCTTTATAATGCACTTTTTTTTTATTATTGCAAGCTGAAAACGTTGAGATGTTGCATTTTTTTGCAATTTGTACGATTGCGGTGGTGAAAAGTTATTGTTGTGATGGTTGGCGGCGTATATAGAGTGCGGGCTTGCCTCCCGGGGTGAGAGGGAGCTGCCAAGAGTGGTCTTGGGGTGGATTGATAGCTCTGAGCAGGGCTAAATCAGAACGGCAAGCTCTTTGGAAGGCCTTTTGTTCCGGCGTGCCGCCCTGCGTCCATGTTTTTATGCCACTACGGTATAGGGCCCCGGGGATAAAACCACGCCCTTGTGTGATGTTGGTTGCATAATTATGCATGGAAAGAGCCTGGCCGAGATTATTATTGTTGTTGAGTTCCTGTTGTGCCCATTTTTGCAGATTTGCCGCGTAGAAGGTGGCCCAACAAGAAAGACGGGTGTTATCAGGGCCGTCTCCGGGATAGTATTGGCGGAATAGCTCTTCGGCATCTCTGTAACGCTCCTGTTTGCCCAGAATTTGGGCGAGCAGAGTCACCATGAATAATTGGCGGGGATTTGCATCAATGACGGTACGGGTTAATTTTTCATAGGCAGTCCAGTCCGGTTGGACCTCAGGCGCAAGTGCCATGTAATAGTCTGCGATGCGTGAGTGAGGGTAAGCCGTGATAGTATCTGCGAGGAAATTGCGCTGCTCATCTGCTGGGGCTTGTCTGGAAACCATGGAGTCAAACTGCCATTGCCTGAGCCAAGTAGGGGCTAAGGTATTGCTGAGTTTACCCATTGTAGTAGTTAAGGCGAGAGCAAGAGCGCTGATGATTACTCTGCCACAGAGGCCTTCGGCTTTCAGCGGGCGAAGGGAGGGGGAATGGCCCGGAGCCCAGTTCCGCCGGGCGAAAAGGCCAGATGTACGCTTGGAATAGGGGCTCGCAAGGGTGCCACATGCAAACGCTGTCATGATGATAAGGCCGTGGCTGTGCCAAGTGTAGTCCGCGATGGCGGAACCACAGAGCCCAGCTAAGCAGAGCAGTGTGAGCGCGACTTTGATGCGGCGGCCCGGTGATACTCCGTCAGCCGCAAGGCACAGGAAGCCTTTTACGATATGGAGAATCAATATTACGGAGGCAAGTGCAAGCCCGATAATTCCATAATCCGCCCAGAGCTGCATATACTCATTGTGGGCGAAGTTGGGTAAATGCCATTCGTTGTAAGTTGGTACAATTGTCCAGACTGAGCCTGCCGGGCCATATCCCCAGAGGGGGGCGTCAATAGCTGAGTTGTTGATATTTTCCCACATCAGGTATCGCAGATGTGAGTCAATATTCAATATGGCTGCCGCCACGGTATTGCCGAAAATGAAATCATATACGGCAATCACTCCTGCTACAAAGATGAGGATGCCGCCGCCGATAATGAACCAGCCTGTTTTTTTTTCCGTAAAGAGACACAGCGTGAACCACAGAATCCATCCCCCTGCCAGCATGAGGGGCATGATGAACCATGGTGTACGTGTAGAACAATAGAATGATATGACTATCCCTGCTATGCCGATGAGGATGGAAAACCAGTCCCCCGTCTTGCGTTCGTGTATCCAGATTGCTCGCCATATGAGCAGGCTTCCACTCAGGGATAGGAACAGACCTGCAAAGTTTTTATATACGAAAAGTGTTGTGTTGCGAGTGTTGGGACCCAGTAGGCTGGTGTCAGTGCGTCCCAGCCAATGCAGGCTGATGTCATCATTCTGCATGACGAAAAAGTAAATAATGTTCAGCAGGAGAGCTGCGGATAGGACTATTGTGCAGCCTCGCGTGCTCTGCTGCTGCCCGGTGAAGACGCCGACTAGATAAAAGACAAAAGCGCAGAGAATGAGGCCGATGTCCAGCCAGTTGTCCGTTACTGAAAAACCGGAGAAGGCGCGCACCAGATAGTAGATGCCTGCCAGAAGACTGAACCAGACCAGTAGCGGTAACTGCACCGTTTTATAGCCTTTGAGAATACAGAAAACAGTTATGAGAAGAACTCCCATAATCACCCAAAGGAAGGGGGTAATCGTGCATGCATTTACATCTGCTGCGGACATGGATGCAATCCAGACGATGGCAAGGATGATACCCAGTAGGAGTCCGGGCTTGCTTTCTGAAAGGCGAATGGATGGTTGAGGTGTGGAGGACATGGTGAGGAGACCAGTGAAATAGTTACAATCCGAACGAAGCGAATCCCTCAGACGGCATTATATTTATGCATCACATTTTGCCTGCAGGCCGCCTTGCTGTCAAGCCAAAGCCGTGTAATAACGAGTGCAGCAGAGCTTGCCGTGGATATGATAGCCGAGTAAAAATGCGAGTATGTGTATTAGCCTCCTGAAATACAGTTCAGCCACGCAGGGTGCTGGCTGCGTGGCTGATAGAAAAGGTGAGGTTATATAGTATCAGAAGTGGAATACTCCTTGCAGCTGAAAGATGAACTCACTGCTGCGGTCAGTTTGGTGGACGGGGTTGATGATGTATTGCACGTCCGGCTGAAGGAAGAAGGTGGGGGTAATCTGCACCACGGCACTGAGTTCCAACCCGTATTCATCTTTATGCTGATGAGGGGAGAGTGCAGCACGTTCCCAGAGGAAGCCCAGAGCAATCTGGTCATTGTTGGCGTGACTTCCCCAGCCACTGCTGCTGAAGGGTGCTTGCAACACAAGGCCCGCAGTTGCTGCTGCTCGTACGGAGCTGACGGTAGCTGCATCTGTATCCATCACGCCGCAGCGGGTAAAGAAGCCCAGTGGAGAGCCATGGCCGAGCTGTTGTTGGATGTTGATTGCGGCGCCGCAACCTGTTTCACCTTCGTTGCGGGTGATGGTGTACTGTAAGCGGTAAGTGCCTTCGCCGAGCCCGAGAAAGTCATCCGAAATGTAACCGATTTCTGCGAGATGTACCCAAGCGTTGCTGGATATTTTTTTGAAAGGGTTATGGTTGATTTCGTTGTTGCAGCCGGTGGTGGCATAGATAGCGTAAAAGTTCTTACAGGGTTGCCAGGCCGTCAGGTACCCCCAGTTCGCCCATTCCAGCGGCAGGCAGGGATTGGAGCCAAAGGCGGAGTTGGTGAGGTTGCCGTTCCAGCTTGCAGAATAGATGTTCTGATCCAGATAGGATGAGGTGTCAATGGTGCCAATCATGCCCACCCATTTGCCGTCAAACGCGCTGTAACCAAGTGCTAGGTGGGGTATGTAGACACCGTTGCCGCCGCGGAGGCTGCCCTGTGGGTTGCTGAGGCTACCGATGGTGGATTGGGCACTGCTGTGGTTTTCGTTGAAGTTGAAGCCGTGTCCCCAGTCAGCCTCCATGCTCAGGAAGAGGCCTTGGCTTCCATCCCTTTTCCGAAGCAGGAACCAAGTGCCGGAGAAGGAATTATTCGTGGAAGCAAAATCATTCTTGCCACCGCGGGAGCGGGGGTGTATTCCGGTGTAATTCGCGCTTAGTGTCAGATTGTACTGGAGGCCGATGCGGGACATGCGGGTTTTAATGAGCTGGGCCGTGGTGGAGAGCGGGTCTTGCATGATGATATCGCTCGGCTGGATACAGGTGTTGCCCGGCACAAAAAGGGAGTCCAGATACGGTGCGAAATGCTGCGGCGTGGAGGGGAAGAACTCCCAGCCACTGACGAACTCTTTTTCAGCACGGGAGATGGAGCGTTCTATTACTTCCGGCAGGGTATAGATACCCGGGTGGCGAGCGGGTTGCTGCTCATGGGCCGGGAGTACATGACGCAGGCTACCGGTGTGGCGGTGCTCCATGTGATAGGGGCGGCGGCCAAAGGCTGTGTCCAGGTAGGGTGAGTCCTGCTGCGCAGCGGCAGTAAAAGCCGTGGCAGCTATCAGAGCGGTAGGGATGATATGTCTCATGGTTGTTCAGTGAGACATTCGCTGTTTGTTCAGCGTTTGATAACTGCTGGAGAGGAGTCAGCTTTCTTCCAGCAGTTCGCGGATGAATTGGTGAACTTCATCCTCACAGAACAGGGCACGGCCTGTAATGATGGGGCGGGTAAAGAGGGAGCCTGCAAAGGTAACCTCCGCTGCTTCCTGAAGGGAGCTCAGAGTGTGGACGCGGTGGCGGTAGAGCTCTCGGAGATGCTCCGGGCGGCAGTCCACAAAAATCTGTTGCACTGGCTGTGAAGCAGCCGGGGTAAGGCAAAGGATGAAGCTGGGTGAAAAGGGAGTGCCGGTGGCAAAATCATACAGGCGCACGGTGCCGGGATTCGGGATAATCCACATGCTACGGTACTTCCTGCGCAGCTGTGGGGCGGCTTCGTGAAGGGCCTGGAGCAGGAACGTCTCTTCCCGGGTGGGGTAACAGGTACTATGGGTATACCACTCTTCAGCGGCGAAGGTTGAGCCATCCACGCTGGTTTCATCATCGTAGTCCAAGCGGAGACTTAAGTCATGCAGTAGCTCGGCTGTGGACCGTGAGGAGAGCTGCTGTCTGCCGCGGTAACGTGCGCCGGGGCGGGGGAGTTGAGGCTCCAGCTGCTGCAGGGCGCTTAGTGCGATGTGTAGCTTATGCTGCGGGGTGAGCGGAGTTTTTGTGGTACAACCTTCCACCTGTACACAGATGCCGCTGAGGAATAATGGGCTTTCGATGAACTCTCGGATGGAGCTCAGAGTGGGGAAAATGCGCTGGAGGTGGTCCAGTTTGTAGCATTCGAAGCGGTTCAGCGCGGCCCGCAGTGTATGGAGGCCAAGTGTGGAAAGCGGCAGGCGGCAGTTACCTTTGCGGAGACGCAGGGAGGCGGAGAGGTGCGTGTGGAGCCTTTCTGCCAGCGGGCATTCCTCAGCGGGTGGGAGTTCTACGCGCCGGTTGAAGTACAGGCGGCCGGTGGTGAAGAAATCACTCTTGCGGAAGCTTTCTTTCAGATTCATCTGCACCGTGATACTGCTTCTTGCCACGAGGCCACTTTGTACCATGGCAGAGTTGAGCTCCTGTACGTAGCGGCTGTTGGAGGGGCTGTGGTAGTGTAGTGTTTCAAGCAGGCGAAGTGGGTTGCCGGCATCACGGTCATACTTGCGGCGGGCGCGTGGGGCTTCCGGATTGTTGCAATCCGTGAAGGGGTAGTAGCGGGCGCCGCGGCCGATAAGCTGAGCCTCTGACACGGTTTTGTGGCCGATTTTTCCACCAGCGGTGGCGCGGGTGTCGTAAAGACGCACGATGTCGCAGAGGTTCAGCACGTCCCAACCCTCGTTCAGCATATCTACAGCAAAGATAGCACGAATCTTGTTTTCCGGTGATTCCAAGCTGTTGAGCAGAAGTTGCTTTTCAGCCGAAATTTCGGTATTATCCACCAGCAGGAGTTTTTCCTCAGAGAAGTCCTCTCTCAGTTCACTGATGAGGTTTTCTGTGGAGTAGCCGGTGGCTTCCAGGTGGGAGAAAATAGCGGCTGTGTCATTCTCTGCCTCGCGGCGCAGGCGCTTGATGTCTTCCGGGCTCAGACTGCGGATGCAACTGATGAAGTCACGGTGGAAGGAGGCGTTTTCCTTGATGAGGCGGGATTTGAAGAGGATGACGGGCTTGCACTCTAGGCCGATGGAGGCGAAGAGCTTGCGCTTGTATTGGCTGAGAAGGGTAGCTAGCAGCGCGCGGTCCATTGCAGACTGTGCGCTTTGCTGCACGCAGATGTTCTTGGAGTATCCATCCTGTCGGAAGCAGCGTAGGGAGTAATCAAAGAGTATCTTATTCCTGTATTTTTCCGCGATGTTTTCATCATCAAAATCCACAGTGGCGGAAAACTCCAGCAGGACGTTTGGAAGTTCTGAGCCGGTGCCGGTATTGAAGAGTCGCAGCGCGGTGTTCTCATAACTGGGCTCGAAATCCGGTGCCTCGAAGGCGAGTTCCAGCTGCCGCAGGGAGAGACCGTGCAGGTTCCGGTTCTTCCGGGTGGCTGCATTCATGTGGTGCGCTTCATCGGAGATAAGGACGATGCTTTGTCCTGAGAAATCATCAAAGCTCAGGGCACCCTCGCGGGCAGTATTTAGGTCACCATGTAGTTTTTGGATGGTGGTAAGGCAGAGGTTGATGGCGTTCGGCTGAGCATCACGGAAGTGGCTTACGGCGCGGATGGGTATCTGCTTGCCGTTTTGGGTGATAGCGGGGGCAAAGAGGTATTTGGCGGAGGCCGGGTTGAGGAAGTTTTCGCGGGTTTTCTCGATGATGTTCGTGGAGTTCACAAAGAACAGGAAATTCCTGTATCCCTGCGAATAAAGGTGCAGCATGAGTCCGGCCATGATGAGCGTCTTGCCGCTGCCGGTGGCCATGTGAAAGAGCAGGTGGTGCAGAGCGCTTGGGTTATTCCCGTAGCGTTCCCAGTACTTCAGGAAAGAGCGGAAGCATTCCTGCTGGTACGGGCGCAGCTGCAGGGCGGGGTTCAGGCCCGCGGTGATGGTGGCAGGCAGTGGCTCAGTCTCTGTGAGGGGGCTGCTCATTTCTGCTCGTAGAAGTCGCGGTTAAGGCGGCGGTCAGTCTCACTGAGGGTGAACTCGCTGCTGTTGAGCTCGCTGAGGGGGACGTAGAGCATGTTCTTGTCCAAGCTTTCGCGCAGGATGTCTTTCTGCTGCTCGAGGGGGAGGGCGGTGAACTCTGCTGCGGTGGCTTTCAGTGTGTCCACATCCGCCTTCCAGTTCAGGTGGCCACGGGTGGTCAACTGTATGAGGATATCTGCCAGCTCTTCTGGTGTGGCGGCAGCGCTGATGGCGTCCAGAAACCGGCTGTTAGCAGCGGCGAGGTCGCAGTACACGGGAGAGTTATCCCTGAAGCGGCGGTGCATGATGGCCACGGTGTCCTCCAGCTGCTCCACGAGGATGAAACGGCGCTTCAGGTAGCCCGCTACATAGCCGGTGGTGCCGCTGCCGGCAAAGAAATCCAGCACGAGGTCACCTTCCTTTGTGGCTTGGCGGATGAGGCGCTCCATGAGCTTGTAGGGTTTTTCTGTGAGGTAACCGGTGCGTTGTACGCCGTCCACGCGAATGCGTGCGGCGACGGCAGCCTTGAACCAGTCATCACTGTTGATGTTTTTCTGCTCCTCGCTGAGGCGGCGAAGTTCATCCGCCAAATCCTCGGGGGTGTGGAAGAGCTCCCACCAGTCCTCAGGAATCTTGCCTTTTTCTGCGTAACCGCTGCTCATATCCGCGTTCATTTCTCCCTTGAAGCCGCCGGCGTGTACCTCGGATTTTAGGCGGATATCATTTCCATTGAATACCCACTCGGAAGGGCTTCGGGAGTACCAGAGGATGGTATCATGTTTGCGGTTCAGTTGCTTCATGCCCGGGGAGCCGGGACCTGTGTAGCACCAGATGATTTCATTGCGGAAGCAGTCCCGCCCGAAAATTTCATCCATGAGCACCTTGCAATAGTGCGCCTCATTCCAGTCCAGCTGCACGTAGATGCTGCCATCCGGTGTGAGGAGGTCACGCGCTACCTCCAAGCGGTTGCGCATGAAGGTGAGCCATGTGCTGTGATTGAAGGTGTCATTATAGCCGAAACTGTCACCGCCTGTGTTGTAGGGTGGATCTATATATATCATGCGCACCTTTCCGGCATAGCACTTGCGGAGGCTGTAGAGTGCCAGTAGGTTATTCCCTCGGATGATGTAGTCCTCCTCTCCATTCAGGTGGGTGACAGGTTGTTCTCCCTCTGCTGTGACTCGGTGGAAGTGGCTGAGTGCTTTCGGCTCGGTGAGGCGGTTGATTTCATCCGGCGCGAGAGTTTCATTCCAGAAGATTTCTTCCCTGCGGGCTTCTTCTCGGGTCTGGCCGCCTTCCAGCAGGCAGTCTTTGTATGGCCAGCTGAGCACCACTTGGCGCCGCTCTGCGAGCATGTCACCCGTGCCGTCAGCTAAGCCGATGCGGTTTCGGTACGCTGTGAAGCTGTCCGGCAGGAAGTTCTTGTTGGAGACGAAGCGCAGGAACTTTACTTTGTCAAATACCATGACGCCTTCCACCTCAGTAAAGAAGAAGGCGCGCAGCTCCTCATGCCCAAGCAGCAGGCGCAGTAGCTCAGGGCGCAGCTCCATGGCGGCCTCAGCTATGGCATTGCGGATGAGTACGCCTTCACTGGTGCAGAAGCCGGGTTCACGCTGCAGCCGATGTTCCAATTCCCTGAAAAGTGCCGTGTTATTCATTGACATGCTACCCTGTGCGGGCTACTTGTTCTACCATATAAGCAAAGCTAAGTCAAGCACCTGAATGCGGAGGTAGGCCGAGCTAGTTAATATGACACAGCCCCAGCACCGGCCCACTTTACCATCTGCGGGTGCCTTCGTGCATGCCGAAGGCGGCTTGGTGGTGGTGGATGGTGGGTTTCTGTCCGCCGATGAGGCACACCTCTACGATGTCAAACCGTGTGGGAATATCATCCCGCTTAAGCAGGTGAAGCCAGCGGGCCATGCCGCGCCGCAGGAGCCGGCGCTTGGTGCGGTCCACCGCTCGCATGGGGGCGCCGCTTTCCGGTGAGGCTGTGCTTTTTACCTCACAGGCCACGAGGGTGTTACCATCGCGGCACATGATGTCTATCTCGCCGCTTCCTCCATAGCGGAAATTCTGCATGAGTACCTTGTAGCCCAGAGAGCGCAAGTAAGAGGCTGCCACATACTCACCATAGGCGCCCAGATAGGAGCGCTCCGGCGGTGCGTCAGAAGCCCAAGGGCAGCTCCATTTGTGCAACAGGCGCAAACGAGCGGCGATGGTGCGGAGTAATTCCATATTCACGGATGGCCTGAAGGTGGGCTTTTGTGCCGTAACCGGCATGGCGCTCAAAACCGTACTGCGGGTATTCGGTGCCGAGCTGAATCATGTAGCGATCACGCGTGACTTTTGCCAGCACACTGGCTGCGGCTATGCTCAGGCAGCGGGCGTCACCTTTCACAAGGTTTGCAGAAGGCAGGGGGAAGCTGGGGACGGCTAGCCCGTCAATAAGGCAGAAGTCTGCGGCTTGTGGCAGCCCTTGGGCTGCGCGTGCCATGGCCAGATGTGTGGCACGCAGGATATTCAGCTCATCAATTTCCTGCACGCTAGCTGTGGCGATGCATTTCAGAACCTGCTCATCTGCCATGAGCTCTTCAAATAGGGCTTCTCGGCGCTTAGCTGTGAGTTTTTTAGAGTCATTCAGCTCGGGGAGTACATAGCCCATAGGCAGTACTACAGCCGCAGCTACTACCGGGCCGGCCAGCGGGCCGCGGCCGGCCTCATCTATACCGCACACGCAGGTGCGCCCTTCCGCGTAAGCCGCGGCCTCGGCGCTCATATCCGGTGCGTCCGGGATGGTAAATACCTGTTTCGTTCTCATGGCTGCTGAGTGGGCTGGGTGGTGCGGTTTTCTGCCTCGAGTCTGCGGGCTTCTCGGGCTGCTCGGCTGGCTTCCTTCACACGGCGGCGGAGGCTTTCGGGGAACTCTCCGCCGGAGGGGAGGTTGTAAAGTGCTTCGATGTCCTGTAGATACTGGCTAATGGGAGTATCCGGGCCTGGTTTTTCTTCACGCAGGAGCTTCATGGTTTCCAAGTAAGCTTGAAAGCCTTCGCGGTGGCGGCCTTGTCCCAAGTGCGTAATTTCGTACCAGTCCAAGTAATCACGGCCACGCAGGGAAGTGGTGATGTAAGCCGTTCGCAGTTCTCTCAGCGGGCCAAGAATGTTCTGCACTTCATCAGGACCTTTGCCTTGCATCAGCTCATTAAAGGCATGGCAATATTCTTCAATGATGGGGCGGTAACCGGGGAACGCTTGCAAGTTCAGCTGCATGAGGCGCTCCACGCAGGGCCGAATTTTCATACGCCAGTCCGGCAGGGCGGTGAGGGCGTAGGCGTCATCCGCGCTGATGGTGCGAGGTACGAGGGTTTCCGGGTCGTACAGCAGTATATTCAGGGCTTCTGCCAGCTGCTCTTCCGTTTCCATGGGGGTGAGCCTTTCCGTGGCCGGTGCAATGGAAAGTGAGGCCAGCTCTAGTGCCCACCAGCGGTTCAGCATGTTGGCGTTGATTCCCAGCTCATGGAAATGCGCTGTGATGATTTCACGCGGTGAGCCATCCGCTAGGGCTGACTCTGAGATGAGCTCGCGCAGCTGTGCCGGGCCGCCTGCTTGGTTCACAAGGCACATGATGAGCACACCGCAGGATACCTCATATACCTGCCGTGAGGTGGCATCCAGCTGATGTACGTTTTCTGCAGAGACGATTTCCTCTGGGGTGAGAACGTGCGCGCGCTCAAAGAGGCTGCGGTACAGGCGGCGGTCCGCCTTCCCACTGCGCCAGAGCACTGCTTGCTGGATGCCGGTGATTAGCCACTGCGGGATGTTTACGCTCTCCGGCAAGGCCTCGATACGCTCAGGGGCCAGCGCTCGCTCGAAGAGGGTCATGGTGATGATGGCATTCGTGAGGCGATCCACATCAATACCACCGCCGGGGAAGATGCGAATCTGGAAGTTTGGCTCATTGCCGATGATGCGGATGCGCGTGCGGATGGGATTCGGCTCAGCAGGATCGGTAGAGCGGCCGATGAGGCGGATGGATATGCCGTATTTCCACGTGGTGTCCACACCAAGCAGACGGCATACGGCCCCACGGACTTCATCCGCTTTCGTGGCAATGGCGCCCATGCGCAGGGAATCTCCGCCGCTCACGGAGAACATGCGGGACTGTGACACCACGTGCTCGTCCTCTTCTCCCGGTATGGCTGCTGTGCCCCTACGCTCTGCTGTGGTGGCAGGCTGCGTGGATGTGCTACCTGCCGGGGCTGCCGGAGGCTCTGCCCAGACTAGGCTCAGAGCCGCGCCCGCACATAGTGTCCATCTGCTTAACATGCCTTACACTTTAGCATAGATACCCCCACTCTGCAAACTGCAATCATGGCTTCGTGACCATTTTTATCAATTTTTTTGCGTTTTTTGCTTTTTTTTACGATTTTCTCTTGACAATCGGGTGAAGTGTGGTAGTATTCCCTCGTTGCTACGCAACACCACATCAAAAAGTCCCCATCGTCTAGGGGTTAGGACATATGATTCTCAGTCATAGAACCGCGGTTCGAATCCGCGTGGGGATGTGAAGAAAAAGCTCCGAGGTGAAAGCCCGGAGCTTTTTTGTGTGCCGGTAGATGGAATCTGCGTTGGTTCGATGTTGTTGTGAACCTCAGTAGGGAAGCGCTTAGGCAACGCAGAATAGACTTGCCACAGGCAAGGGCAGGTGCTATAGTGTGCACATGGATTTATCAGCGTTTCGTGAGGAGTACCTGAAGGATACCCTGCATCGCGGGGACTTGGCGGATTCGCCTTTCAAGCAGTTTGACGTATGGTTCAAGCAGGCTTTGGAGGCTGAAGTGCCGGAGCCGAATGCCGTTAGCATCGCTACTTCTACGCCGGACGGCCGTCCTTCGCTGCGTACCGTGCTCTTGAAGTATTATGATGACCGCGGTTACGTTTTCTTTACAAACTACACTAGCCGCAAGGCAAGTGAGCTGGAAAGCAATCCGGAAGTTTGCATGCTCCTGCCTTGGGTGACGCTGGAACGCCAGATTATTGTGTATGGCCGCGCTGAGAAAATTTCCCGTGCGGAAACTCTTAAGTACTTCCTTTCCCGCCCGAGAGAGAGCCAGCTGGGGGCCTGGGTGTCACACCAGAGTCAGGTAATTTCTACCCGTAAGCTTCTTATGATGAAACTACAGGAGCTTAAGCGTAAGTTCTCGGAGGGGCAGGTGCCCCTGCCGGATTTCTGGGGTGGGTACCGCATCGTGCCTCACCACATGGAGTTCTGGCAAGGTGGCCCCGGCCGCGTGCATGACCGCTTCATGTATACTCTGCAGGAGGATGGCTCTTGGAGTATCGAGCGCCTGCAGCCCTGAGTGACAGGGCTGCTGCTTTTGTATTAAAGCAAATGTCCTTTTTCAGCAATCAGTAGTCGGTGGGCTTGCCTCCACGCTGCTGAAGACCGGAGTACATGTTATTGTACATGATACGGCCTTGGCGCGTATTGCGGCCGGAGTCTATCCAGCTGGGAACGTAATCGTTCCACTTTTTGCCGCTTTTAACGAGTGCCCAGTGTTCTACCGGGTAGGTGTGCCCTACCGGGTAAATCCAGTTCAGGAGGTCAGTGGTGGAGGGGCGGTCTTCCCAGTTTTCTCCTTCCAAATCTTTACGGGTGTAGGTGGAGAGTCTGCCATTGCGACGCCATGCGTCAAGCGTGACGGCGTCCGGCCATGCGGAGTCAGCGGCACAGACGTAGACGCAGTTGTGCTCGGAGCCTTCGCCTGCGTCTCGCACGTTGCACCCGAGGCGGAAGTAGGTGAGTTTTCTGCGGCGTAGTTCGCGGTAAAGGTCATGCTGGTAGTGCCAGCAGAGTCCACGTTCACGGATATTACCGGGCGCGTTTACGAGGCGATTATTCATCCATGCCGGCCAAAGGAGGGGATTATTAATGCGGGAGATGCTGACTGAGGCCTTGTATGAGGTATCTGCGAGCCATTCGGCTTCGGCGATTGCTTCAGGCTGGGTGCGCTGTCCGGCAGGCAACAGCGCGAGAAGGGTGGTAGCCAGTTCACTGCGCTGCTGGAGCACGGGGGCTGTTTCAGCGTAATCAGGCAGGGGTGCCCGCTGGCAGGAAGGCAGCATCACGGCAGCAGCAAAGGCGAGACTAATCGTCGCGAGAGCTGCTGTGATGTGAGATTCTAAATTGTAGGAGAGAATACGAGCCATGTGTAGAGGCGGCATTCTGTCACAAAGTTCGTGAGAATACAAGCGGAAAGTATGGCAGTTTTTCCGGAGTTTTTTGTCAGTAGGACGTGGGGCTGTTCGGGTGCTCGGTGTTTCCCTGCTGTATGTTTTCATACATACGGCGGTATTGATTGGAGGTTCTGGCCTTATTGGAGGAAGAAATGAGGTAGCGTCCATCATCACAACGTACGCTGAACCAATGTTCAATGGGGTATGTGTGCTCCTCGGTATAGGTGATGCTGAGCATGGTACATATTTCCGGGAGATCCTTCCAGTCATCCTTATCAAGAGTGGCGGCATGGTTCACTTTCAGGCGTCCATTCCACATCCATGCGTCCAGTACCCAAGCATTAGGCCATTCACCTTCTGCCGCGGCGATGTAGACGCAGTTGTGCTCGGTGAGCTCTGTATGGTCTCGCACGCAGCAGCCGATGCGGAAGTAGGAGAGCTTGCGGCGGCGCAGCTCGCGGTACATGTCATGCTGGTAGTGCCAGCAGAGGCCGCGGTCCTGAATGTGGGCATTAACAAGGGCGTTACCGGCCCAGCCGGGGAAGTTGGAGTCATTCACTCGCGAGATGGCGGCAGAAGCCTTATATGCGGTATCTGCGAGCCATTCAGCCTCAGCACGGGCGGTAGGGAGGTTGCGCTGCTGTTCTGGGAGCAGGGCAAGCAGATTCTCGCTGAGTGTGCTGCGGCGGGTGGTAATGGTGGGGGTGTAGGGGTACTGCACGGGGGGGGGATAGCAGCCGGCTGCCAACAGAGCGGCCCCGAGAACTGAGCCCCTGATGAGAATGCGCTTAATGTGGAGGAGGTCCATGGTGAATGTTCTGTGCCGGTCGCGAGCGGTGGAAAATCAGCTGATGCGTGAGATTGTGAGCGTGCGTACCATGCACTGGTTCAGCTCACCATTGGTATTCTTGCAGGTTGTAGGATTGTAGCGCAGAGAGAAGTGGTGACGCCCGCTGGTAAGGGGAATAGAGATGGGGGCTGAGTGTGTGTACTGCTCCCAGTTTCCGGGTTCGGTGTTGTGAGGCAGGGGGATGATACCTACAGACTCTCCGTCTATGAGCAGCTCACGCAGGGCACAACTGTCACCATCTCTCAGTGAAGCTGTGGCATTGCAGTACTGCAGGCTCAGCTCGTAGGTGCCGGCGGCAAGCGCTATGGTGCCGTAGTCCAGCAGGGCGGTGCAGGGCTTGGTGTCCAGCCATGCCTGGTGGTTCTCCACGGGGTATTCTGCATTTTCTCCTATGCTCAGAGGCGTGAGCTCGTGCAGGGAGCCTTCAGCGTGGAATATGGCAGGGCGGCTCAGGCGGCTGCTGTTGCCATGACCGATGGCTTGGACGCGGTACACATTCCTGAAGGGTGCCGGGCGGGATATGGGGAAGCTGCACTCGGGGGTGGTGCCAAGGGCTGTTCCGTTAGCAAAGACGTAGTAGCTGGTGGCACCCTCCACGGGCAGCCATCTCAGGTGGGTGAGTGTGGGGGAATCCCACTCGGGTTCATGTAGATTTTCGTATGCTTCCGGGAAGTGTCTGTCCGGTTCTTCGGAATCCTCGGGCATAAGCTCGATTTCTATCTGAAGGTTGCCTACGGTATCCTGCGGGAGAATGGGGGTGGCCGGCTTCCCGTTGATGAGCACGGAACAAATATCCGTGCCGTAACCATTGATGCGTACGTTCAGCACCATGTCACGTATGCGCAGATTTGTGAGCCAGTGGCTGCCTGCAAAGGCTTTCGGTACGCAGGGGGTGAACACGATGGAGTCATGCTCATAGTTGATGCCGAAGAGGGCGTAGTAATAGAGGCCGAGCATGCCGGCTACACTCCAGAGCTGGCGGTCCGAGTTCTGGATGGTGTCGGAGGCTTCGCCGGTTTCGGCGTGGAAGTTTTCCTTGTTTGAGCCGAAAGCGAGGGCGGAGCGCAGAATGGAGGCCATACTGAAGGCCGCACCTGCGGTATCTCTCATTTCGGCGTGGGCACGCAGTACGAAGGCCTCTTGGAAGGGCCAGATGGCGCGGTTATGGTACGCCTTCGCGCTGCCGGGCTTGTACGGAGCGAAGGCCGGGGTTCCCCAAGGGCTGCGGGGCAGTGCGCTCATGGAGTGTTCAGCGTGTTCTCCGGCTAGACCGCTGATGACGGCCAGAGCATTGGCCAGAGCATCAGTATGCTCATCCATGCAGCCATCCGGTGTGAGCAGCATGCTGTACTGGTTATTGGCACGGTTCCAGAATGCCTGATTGATGGTTTTGCCGAGCTCCTGTGCCCTCATGCGGTAGGTGGCGGCTTCATCTTCCTGCTCTAGCTCAGAAAGCATGCGAGAGGTGATATTCAGTGCCATGTAATACAGTACATTGGTACTGAAAGCATATGAGGCGCCGATGTCTGCCGGAGTCATCCAGTCAGGGTAGCTCTGTTCACGCCAGTCTAAAAAGGATGTTTCACCCGGGCGAAGAGGCGTATGCTTAGGCAGAATGGCGTCATCCTGAGCAAGGGTGGCGCGCAGAATATTACAGCTTTCTTTCAGCCATTCGCAGTCTCCTAATGAGAGGTACAGGTTCCAAGCCCCGAGGGCCCAAGAGACGCGGTCTGTAGATATAGGCCATCCTCCACCGGTGCCGGTATCCTGCATGATGATGCCATCTTTCACTCGGGATTTTAGGCTTGTCAGCACTTCCTGAGGTGCTGTGAGTGTGGCGCCAAGGGCTGCCGTGAAGGCGATATCCCGAGTCCATACGGTGCTCCAGTTGGCGCCGGCGAGCATGGTGCCGTCCTGCTGTACATTAGCCATGAGCTCGTGCACAGCGAGATTGTACATGGCCGTGAGGATGGGAATGCTGCTGCGCATACCGGTGCTGCCGGCGGGCAGGGTCGGTATGGTAATTTCCCGCGTGGGATGCCCCTCGCGAGTGATGATAAGTTTGTTCGGCCCTTCCAGCCGGGCCGAAAGTCCATTGCGCTGCTGCAGGCCTTTCTCAGTGAGACGATAGGCTGTGTTTTCAAACAGTACCTGTTCTTTCGGTGCCGGCATGGAGGGTGGCGGGTATTTTACAGAATAGCACCGGGGGTGTAACCCACACCGGCGGGATACTTGGCGGCGAGTTCTGTCACCATGTCGCAGAAGGCGTCCACTTGATCAGCGGCCATGCCGGTGTCACCGGCATTGGCGTCATAAATCTCCTGAATTTCCTCGCGGGTAAGCTTCAGGCGGCCATCAGCGCCCAGTCGGTCTAGCAGGTCGTTCGTGGCGATGCTGCCCTTGCGCAGGTCGTCCGATACGGCAACGGCATGCTCTTTGATGACTTCGTGAGCCTCTTCGCGGCCCACGCCACGCTTCACAGCGGCCATCATGATGGTGGTGAGCATGAGAAAAGGCAGGTAGCGGTTCAGCTCGGTGGTGATAACCGGGCGGTAGATGTCCATTTGGTCCATTACGGTCAGGAAGGTCTCGAACAGGCCGTCTGCAGCCATGAAGGCGTCCGGCAGCACGCAGCGGCGCACTACGGAGCAGGAAACGTCACCTTCGTTCCACTGATCGCCCACGATGCCGCCAATCATGCTCAGATGGCCTTTCAGAATGGCGTGGAATCCGTTTACTCGCTCGCATGAGCGGGGGTTCTGCTTGTGGGGCATGGCGCTGGAGCCGGTCTGGCCCTTGGCGAAGCCTTCCGTGCAGAGCTCGTGGCCCACCATGAGGCGCCAGGTTTTGCAGAAGCTGCTGGGGGCGCAGGAAAGGCCTACAAGGCCGGAGATAATTTCAAAGTCCAGCGAGCGGGGGTATACCTGACCCACGTTCATCCACTTGGTGGAGATGCCGAGGTGGGCGCAAATGCGGCTCTCAAGCTCGCGAACGGTCTCAGGGTTCTTGGCGAAGAGGGAGAGCTGGTCCAGCTGGGTACCAACAGCACCTTTCAGGCCACGCACACGGTAGCGCTCCATCATGCTTACCCAAGCCCATGTCCAGTGTACGAGTTCCTCGCCGAACATGGCTACACGCTTACCCATGGTGCTGGCCTGCGCAGCTACGTTGTGGGTGCGAGCGGCAAACACCACATCACGCCATGCAGCGGCATGTTTGCTCATGCGGTCCAGCACGGCCACGGCTTTATCACGGATTATCTGCATGCCGCGCCAAATCTGCAGCTGTTCCACATTTTCCGTGAGGTCACGGCTAGTCATGCCTTTGTGGATGTGCTGGTGGCCGGCGAGATCGCAGAATTCCTCGATGCGGGCTTTCACGTCATGGCGGGTAATGCGCTCGCGGTTGTTGATGGATTCGATATTCACGCTGCCTTTCACGCTCTCGTAGGCATCAATGGCCTCTTGCGGAATGTCCAGCCCAAGGTCTTTCTGCGCTTTCATGACGGCGATCCAGAACTCACGCTCGAGTACGATTCGGCCCTCAGCGGACCAGATGGCCTTCATGGCATCGGAGGCATAGCGCCCTGCAAGTACGTTAGGAATTGCGTTCATATCTCTTAAAACGGGTGAGCCGCCAGTATATCATGTAAAAAATCTGTTGGCAAGCGCAAAAAAACGCAGCTCCGGAGTCCGGAACTGCGTGTGATAAATACTTTCCGATTATCCTTATTCTGCCGCGGGAGCTTCCTGCTGAGCTTCGGGCGCGGGCTGCAGCTGTGCGGCGGATGTTGAGTAGGCTGCTTGTTGAGCTGCAGTGGGCTGTAGCTGCCCTGCGGAAACCGTGGGAGCTACAGGTGTGGGGGTAACAGTCGCGGGGCCAGAGGCGAGCTTTTCCTCGTTTGTAATCGGGCCGGAGCCCACGAAGGTGGGGTAGCAGCTTTCGCGCTCATCACATACTGTTACGCGGGTGCGACCTGTGGCAGTGATGTCGAAAAGCTCTCTCGCCATACGATTGGGGGTGCGGATGCAGCCATGGGAAAGTCTGCGGCCGGCACGTACTTTGCCGGTGTGCATGCCGATGCCGTTACCGGTGAGGCGCTGCCAGTTGGGCATGGGGGAGCCAACGAAGCGTCCGCCTTCGGGGACAGGTGTAGTAGCGGAATTGGCATTGGCGTCCACGCAGCGTCCATCTGCGTCCAGCATGCGGCCCCAGGTGCGGGAGCTGTACTCGCGCTTTTTCTCAAGCACACGGAATGAGCCCGTGGGAGTGGCGTGACCAGCGGTGCCCGTGGAAACAGGCCAGTCTGCGGCCACGCGGCCGTTTACATACAGTCGGCCACGCTGCTCGGAGAGGCATATGTAAATCGGGCTTTGCGGTGATGCCTGACTCATCAACTCCGGATTCCGGTAAATATCCATGATTTTCGGATAATTCGGGTGAGAGCGCACGAAAATCTCGTAGTTATCCGGTTTCGGGGGAGCAACCGGGGCTACGGGAGCCTGAGTTTGCTGGCTGCATGAGCTGAAAATGCTCAGGGCAATAAGCCCGGCCAAGCAAGTAAGGGTTTTTCTAATGGTGTTCATACGAGTGAGAGGTAAAGTGTAGTGGGTTTATTTAATAATAACCTGAGTTCCTACGGGGGTGTTTTCGAAGAAGATACGTGCCATTTCGCGCGGGAGTCGGATGCAGCCATGGCTTTCCGGTGCGGAGGTGACATATCCTTCATGCATCCAGATGCCGTTGTTGGTAATTTGCATGCCAAAGTTCATGGGAGCTCCCTGGTAAATGCCGCCTTCGGGCATGGGCTGACCGGCGGTGTAGTCTGCAATGAGGGTGTTGCCCTGAGCATCTACCACGCTGCCGTATGTGGAGGACTTGTGATCTTCATCCTTGCTGAGGATTCGGAATGTACCGGCGGGGGTGCCATGACCGGCGCGCCCGGAAGAGATGGTACTGCTGCCTACGTACTGGTTAGCGATGTAGTATTTTGCTTGTTGAAGCTGCGTGTCGATAACAATCAGGTGCTCGCCTTCCAAGCCGACGGGGCGGTCCCAGTGGCCGTGTGCCACTGCAGTGAGGGGGTCAATCTTGATGCGTTCGGGGCGGAAAGCGTAGCCGCCTGTGGCCATGGCTGCCAGATCATTCTGAGTGGAGCATGCGCTCAGAACGATTGCTGTTGTAGTGGTTATGATTAGTCTTTTCTTCATCAGTATTTATTACCGTAGTTCCGGCATCGTTTTCATGTACTTAAGCTTCTTTATGCACACAAACAGTACGATTGTCAAGATTTTTTAAGTAAATTTAAGTCAGCGGAGCACCTGCTCCGGAGAGTATGCGCTGCATATCAGATATGTCCGTGCAGCGGCGCAGCGCGTATTCCTGCTCTGGAGAAAAATCCTCATAACAAAAAGCAAGATATTTTTTCATGCGGTTGCAGTGGCCAGCAGGAGTTCTTTTTGTATGTAATATGCGGTTTGTCTCTTCGATGAGCACTTGGAAGTAAAAGCGCATTTCATCTGCGGAAGGCGGGGCTCCACCGCGCAGGCTGCGGAAGATGTAGGGGTTTCGCACGGCGCCTCTGCCTATCATCACGCCGGCGGGGGTGGTGGTGCTCATCCATTCTTGGGCCTGAGCTTCTGTGCAGATATCACCATTTCCCAATACGGGGCAGTTTAGGTGTTCTACGGCCATGCGTACCGGCTCCGTATTCACGCTATTGGCTGTGTACAGTGCCTTACGAGTACGCCCGTGCACCATCACCATATCCGGTGAGGCGGCTGAAATCTCGCTCAGAATGGCCGGGAACTCTGCTGCATCAGCCCAGCCGGAGCGGCATTTTACGCTGAACATTCCTGTCGGTACCACGCGGCGCAGTCCTTGAAGGCAGTCTTGGAGGGCTGTGAGATTTCGCAGAAGTTCGGCTCCGGCGCCATGGCGGTTCACTAGTGGCGAGGGGCAGCCCGCGTTCAGGTTAATGCCGGCTACGGGCAGCTGAAGCAGTCGCTCGGCATCTCTCATCAGTGGGGTGGATTCACTGCCGGCCAGTTGTGCCAGTATGGGGACGCCGGTCTCATTTTCTTGGATGCATCGCAGATTAGCCTCTGCAATGGCGCAGGTGGTGGGCGTGCTGCGGAAATAGGCCGTTACGAATAAATCCGGCAGCGAGCCTATGCGTGCAAGGGTGCGCATGAAGGCTAGGTCCGTTACGTCCTGCATCGGGGCCAGAGCTGTGAGAAAATGGGGGGACAAGGCTGCTGTTGCTGGGGTGGTGAGTATGATTATTTTGCGTGCGGAAGAATGGCCCGGTAAGAAGAGGAGGCTCCCGTGGCTGGAGCGATAATTCCACGCTCCTCCATCACATCCATCATTTTGGCGGCGCGACCATAGCCAATGGATAAGTGCTTTTGCAGCATGGCTGTACTGGCTTTTTTCTTACTGCGTACGAGGTTTACGCACTCTTCATAGAGCGTTTCATCATCTGGGCTCAGGAGGGCCGGCTCCGGTTCCGGAGGTGAAATGAGCTCTTCCTCCGGCACTTGTGCGGCGCAGTGTTCCACGGTGGCGGTGATGTCTGCTCGGGTGACTCGGGGTAAATGCAGTGCGGTAGCGTGGCCGGGGCTTGACATAATGGTCAGCATCAGGGCGTGGTCCTCGCCTGACTGTTCATCGCGGTTGCATGTGAGAATGCTCGCTACTCCCAGAGATTTGAACAACTGGTGGCCTCGGCAGAAATTGGTGCCGGTGATGATGTAGACGCCGGCTTGTCCCGGTGATTGTTCCTCGTTTGTGAGGCGTTTGAGCGTCTCGGTGAGCTCCGGGGCCGTTGCTTTTGACAGGTCGGGGCGCTCATCAATGACGGTGATAATGAGCGGTAGCTTTTCATCTTCTGCCGCCGTCGCATTGAAATCCGAAATGTTTTTTACCTTTCGGGAGGCGAAAAGTTCATGTCGCCGCTCAGTCTCATGGTTTACCCAGTACAGAAGCTGAGAAGCTTTGTCAACTATTGGGCATATGAGGTGCGGGAGGCGCTGGTAGAGGTGCAGCTCTGAGTCTGCCGGAGCGGCAAGAAGAAGGATTAATTCATCAGGCGAATAGCTGCAGAGTAGAGAGAGTAGAGCGCTGTGTAGAGCCCTGTACTTTACCTCTTGTTTATCTGATGAAATGACGAGATTTCCTTGCTTGCACAAATGATAAAAGTACGGCGTGCTTGGATTGAGATACCCCAATGCCAGCGGCATGAAAGCAGCATTTTCGGAAAAGTGCTTGTCTTGTATCAGATTGCATAAGCTCATAGCGGGCGTGGCGTCCGGAAGGCCTAAGGAGGGAAGTTTATAATCTCTCTTCATGGTAATGGGGTGTAAACTTGGGCAGCTGGCTTAGCTGTGAGAAGGCTGTATGCTCTGAATTTGTACGCTGCCATCAGCTAGCTGCAGGGTGGCCGTGCTGCCGGGAGGAAGCTCGGCTGTACTGCGAGCAAGGCGGCCTGAAGTCGTGTGGACGAGGGCAAAGCCTCGCTCCAGTGCCTTTTGCGGGCTTGCTGCATCCAGACGCGCACAGTATACTTGCAGAGCGGCTTGTGCGGTGGAGATGCGGGTGGCTGCAGTGTTTGTGATGTGCTGCTGCACCGCGGTGAGGGTGGTATGAGCCGCTGCGAGGCGAGTGCTGAGGGTACGGGGGGATATTTGGGCTGAGAGCACTTCCAGCCGGGAACGTGCGGCAGTGGTTTTCTCGGAAGTAGCGGTATACAGGGCGTCTTCCAAATCGTCCAGACGCTGGGCGAAGGGTGCCAGTGTGAGTAGCGGGGTGCCGAGCGGGCCCTGCGTGATGAGTCGCAGTCGCAGCCGAGCGGTCTGCAGGGCGCGGCTAAGGCTATGCTGCAGGGTATTGCTTAGCTGGTGCAGGCGCTGCCGGAGGGCGGGGCCATCCGGTGTGGTTAGTTCGATGGCGGCGGTGGGAGTGGGCGCGCGTAAATCAGCCACGAAGTCGGCAATGGTGAAGTCTGTCTCATGCCCCACGGCGCTGACGATGGGCAGACGGCTGGCTGCAATGGCGCGGGCTAGCTCTTCTTCGTTGAAACACCAGAGGTCCTCCAATGAGCCGCCGCCTCTTGCGATGATGAGATAATCTACTGCCGGCAGTCCGTGGAGTTCTGGCTCGTTCCAGCGGCGTATGGCTTCAGCTAGGCCGCGCTCTGCGCCTTTGCCTTGCACTTGCACCGGCAGCAAATAGGCTTGCAGCCAAGGTGCACGGTTTTCCAACCGGTGGCGCATATCTTGTATGACAGCACCGGTGGCGGAAGTAATGAGCCCGACGCTTTGCGGGAATGCCGGTATGGGCTTTTTGCGTGCCGGTGAGAAGAGGCCTTCCGCTTCCAGCCTGAGCTTTAGCTCGTCAAACTGGCGGCGCAGGTCTCCCAGTCCGGCCTCCTTGACGCTGCTCACAATGAATTGAAGCGAGCCGCGCCCTTCCCATACGGTAGCTCGGCCATTCAGCTCCACCTGAAGGCCATCGCGCAGGCGTACCCGGCAATATGCTGCCTGATAGCGGTACAGCACGCACTGCAGCTGCGCGGTGGCGTCCTTCAGGGTGAAGTATATGTGGCCGCTACCGGCGGCCTTGCAGGAGCCGATTTCTCCCATTACACGCTGTTCTCCCACCTGGCCTTCGACGGCGTATTTCAGGCGAGTTACCAGCTCTGAGACGCTCAGGGGCATGGGGAGGGGGTTAGTCCCGGGGAACAAGGGCGGAGTTCGGGTCCTGCCACTCGGCGTCATAGCCCTTGGCGTAGGAGAAGAGGTCACGGTGGATGTACTCGTAGTACAGCTCGCGCTGTTCTTCATCCAAGCGTTCCCATATGGCGACGTTCAGAGCACGGGCTACCTTCTGCATCATTTTCAGCGTGAGCTGGCGGCCTTGGCGTGCTTTCTGTACTTGCTTGTGTGTAAGCTGCTCCAGAGAGACAGTAACCAAATCATGATTTTCCAGCCCCCAGGCCAGCATGATGCTGTCAATGCGCTGAGTGCCGTGATTGCGTTCGTTTTCTTCGTTCATCTTTAAGGATTGGTTTGTTTAATGTGGCGGTGCCGCCGCTCGTGGGAGCTGCGGCACCGGAAGGGGGTTAATAGCCGGGAATGTGGCGTACATAGAAGCCGCCGCATCGGCGTGGGGTAGTGTACCAGCGCGGGCCTATTCCGCGGCCGCTGCCGGAGGTGTCAAAGCGTAAGCCTGCCACCATGAGGAAGACGTGTCCTCGTTTTGTGTAGAGTGTCAGCCAGTTACCTCTGCCGGGGCGGCCCCAGTGGAGGAAGGTGTGGCTTGTGGGGTTTGTACCACGGTGGAGCAGTCCGGCCTCGCGCAGCACGAAGGCTGTGGCGCCGGAGCAATCATATGCGGAGTCGATGTGGCGACCGTGTCCGCCACCGCGGCGATACGGTTTGTTGATGATTCTGTTACCTGCGGCAATAACGCGCTTGATGCGCGCCGGGGCATGTCGGGGTGCAACGGCCCTACCATTACGCAGCACGTACGCTGTGTACCCTGCTCGGTACTGGTAGCGCGGCGTATATGCGTTCTGTTGCATCTGATGCTGTGAACACCCGCACAGCATCAGCAGCATTACAGAAAGCAGTAGTGCTGATATGTGTCTCATATGTGAGCTAAAACGGTACGAGGAGATTGTAACACAATTCTATCAATTAGGCAAGTGAAATAAGGAAAAAGCTTCGCGCATGCGCGTAAATAGTCGCGAGCGCGAGCGCGAAAGACGAGGAATATGCTCGACACGCTGAGCTAAATCCGTTAAACAGAAAACAAAAATAAGGGCAATGAATGAGAGGCAAGGCGTGAAATCATCGGCAGGGCGGATAGTGAGCATAGATGTGCTGCGTGGGTTTGATATGTTACTGTTGTGCGGCGGTGCGGCTGTTATTCTGAAGTTTTTGCAGTGGCAGTGCGTGGGTGGTTTGCCCGGGTGGTTGGAAGGGCAGTTTGTGCATGCTCTGCTGGGCCTGATTCTGCTCTGGCTGCTGCTGTGGGCACTGTACCGCCACAGGGCTTTTCTCCGCGTGTGAGAAGTTCGTTTTGAGCGTAAAAAAGCCGCTGCGCAGTGAGCGCAGCGGCCATAAGTAAGGTTCGGTGATAACCGGGGCTGTTTTTTAGACGAGGCCCTGATCAATCATGGAGTCAGCCACCTTCACGAAGCCTGCGATGTTGGCACCGGCCACATAGTTAGTGAAGTCGCCGGTGGAGTCCGGAGAGTACTCGCGGGCGTGGTTGTAGGCATTCTCGTGAATGTTCTTCATGATGCCGAAGAGCTTCTCGTCCACCTCCTCAGCAGACCACTTGAGGCGCATGCTGTTCTGGCTCATTTCCAGACCGGAGGTAGCTACACCGCCGGCGTTGGCAGCCTTAGCCGGACCGTAGAGAATCTTGGCCTGAAGGTAGGCGTTGATGCCGTCCAAGTCGGTGGGCATGTTAGCACCTTCAGCCACGAGCTTACAGCCGTTCTTGATAAGAGTGGCGGCTTCTGCGCCGTTGATTTCGTTCTGAGTAGCGCAGGGGAAAGCACAGTCACAGGGCACGCTCCAGGGGCGCTGACCTTCGAAGTACTGGGCGCTCGGGAAAGCGTCAGCGTACTCCTTGATGCGGCCACGGCGCACATTCTTGAGCTCCTGAATCCACTCGAGCTTCTCAAGGGTGATACCCTCGGAGTCAAAGATGTAGCCATTGGAGTCACTCATGGTGACGGGCTTGGCGCCGAGCTGGTTGAGCTTCTCCACGAGGTACTGGGCCACGTTGCCGCTGCCGGATACCACGCATACCTTGCCCTGCAGGTCGTCCCCCTTGGTGGCGAGCATGTTCTGGGCGAAGTATACGGTGCCGTAACCGGTGGCTTCCGGACGGATGAGGGAACCGCCCCAGTTCAGGGACTTGCCGGTGAGCACGCCTGTGAACTCATTGCGCAGGCGCTTGTACTGGCCGAACATGTAACCAATCTCGCGGGCACCCACGCCGATATCGCCGGCGGGTACGTCCGTATCCGGACCGATGTGGCGCTGCAGCTCCGTCATGAAGCTCTGGCAGAAGCGCATTACTTCAGCGTTGCTCTTGCCCTTGGGGTCAAAGTCAGCGCCGCCCTTGCCACCGCCCATGGGCAGGGTGGTGAGGGAGTTCTTGAAAATTTGCTCGAAACCGAGGAACTTGAGGATACCCAAGTTTACGGAGGGGTGGAAGCGCAGGCCGCCCTTGTACGGGCCGATGGCGCTGTTGTACTCCACGCGGTAGCCACGGTTCACGTGAATCTTGCCGTTGTCATCTGCCCAAGGCACTCGGAAGATGATGGTGCGCTCAGGCTCTACGATACGCTCGAGAATGCAATTATCCTCGTATTTTTTATTCGCTGCAAGTACGGGGGTAATGGTGGAGAATACCTCCTGCACTGCCTGCAGGAACTCGGGCTCGGCGGCGTTTTTGGCGCGCACCTGCTCCAGCACTCGTGTTGTATAGTCAGACATATAAATGTGGTACGTCTGGGTTCCGCTTCTGCAGGCTTTTTGTCTGCTCTTGGCGGTCAGACGCGCGGACTATAGCAAAAAACTTTCTTTTTGAAAAGACTTTTTTTGTATTTTTTTTAATATTTACCGATTTTCAATCACTTTTCTCGGGCAAAATGTCATGAAATGACGCATTATTTCTGTCGTAATGTGTCATTTTAAGGGTGATGAGGGAAAAGTGGCGTTAATCCTCTTTCTATTTCTCTTGGGTAATTTCCTCAGGCTTCTCATCCTTTTCAGCCGGAGGGAGAAGGCCAAGGGTACGTAAATCCTCTGCCAGTTCCTGAACGTCATCCTCATTCAGCACATCACTGCTGAGGCGCAGGGTGATTCCGGAGGAGGTGCCGAGGGTGAGGTGGCAGGAGGCGATGCCGTTAGCGTCCGTTTCTTCCAGACTGGCCTGGGTAATGTCTGCTATGGGGAGCTTGTGTGTGCTGTGCAGGTAAACGCGGCGGATGATAGCTTCCGCGCTGATGTGGTAGCAGAGCGTCACATAATATAATCCCCATACCGCGCCTGCAATGCTCAGTACAACGGCGCTCCAGAGCTGCCATGCGGGCAGTTCTTTATATACGGCGCAGTAGATAGTGGCGGCGATGATAAGCAGCACAGAGCTGGCATACAGCAGGGCGTTAGCCGGGCGAATGGTGCGTTTGAGCATGTGAGGCAGGGGATGATGCGGGGGGGGGGGTAAAAAAGCGGGGGCGGGGGGGGTGGCCCCCCCCCAGAGAGAATTCAGGGGGCT